>CBFHRX010000001.1:0-141798 GCA_965658355.1 Flavobacteriaceae bacterium
CTTTTAGGCTTACTCCAATGCGAGACATTTTTTAGATGATAATCGATCTCATTTAGTACCACATTAATCTCCGTGATGTAAAACTCTTCTTTTGATTTATGCAAGTCTTTCCAAACCGCTTCTTCAAGCTCTGTTTGATAATCTAAAACGGCTTTCCGAAGTTTTTTTAATTGCTCTTTTCGAAAAGCTATGGAAAGTGTTTTTTGAGAGGCAAAAAATTTTTTTTGATTCCCGTGAAGGCGCTCTATATCCTGTGGTGTTGGGCTTGTCATCTGAATTTTTTAAACAGCAGCAACTTACAAAAAATAAGGGGAAAGAGAAAAATGCGCTTTAGATGAAGTTTGGGATTTGCCTACCTAAAAAAGAGGCCATGTCTTTACCCCAAAGTTCGTAGGTGAGTTTAGAAGGATGTATCCCGTCACTAAAAAGGAGGTGACTATTTACCGCTATTTGATACCGATTTTTCCAGCGATCCATATGGATAATTTCATCATTGAAATAAGTGTTTTTTTCTGTCTTAAGGAGGCGTACCCATTTGTTTCTATAAAGGTTTACCAAAGAGCCAATTGTCCATTTAATCAAAAATGGAAAGGCCGGAAAGTATTGGATGGGTGGCATGTTGGTCAAAAGAATCGGTGTAGTTGTTCCAAACTTTTGACGCAGTTCTGCTAGTAGTTTGATACTGTTTTGTTCCCATTTTTTGGGGCTTCTAAGCGCAAAAGCATCATTGCCCCCCATGGCCACCACAATAAGATCGGGATTTTGCATTGTAATTTTAGGGAGTAAACGCTCGGAAATCCACTTGAGTTTAATCCCACTTTTGGCCACGACCTCCCAGTTGATGGTTTTCTGACTCTTTCGATAGAGTTCTTGCGAGAAAGCCCCTATAAAGCCCTCTTTTTGAGTGGCAACCCCTACACCAGCCATGGTGCTTTCTCCGATGCCGAGTATGGAGATGCTGTCCTCTTTGGATCCGGCTATATGTCCTATAGATCCTTTGGCTTCGGGGAGTCTGGGCACTTTCTTGACCACTCTTTTTCCTTGCCAATAAAGCAGGGGGAGAAGCGGAATACACAAGGCTCCAAGGGTGTAATACAGGACGTCCTCCCGATAAACCAAGACTGCTTAGGCTCGAATTTTTTGAACCAGATAATCGCCTATTTCAGAGGTTTTATAGGCTTTAGCACCTGCTTCTACCAAATCTTCTGTAACGACCCCTTCAGTGAGGGATTCGTTTACCACTTTTCGGATTTCTGCTCCTTCTTCTTGCAGTCCAAAGGCAGTTTCAAACATCATAGCTGCCGAAAGAACAGTTGCTAGAGGGTTGGCAATATCTTTTCCAGCTGCTTGAGGAAAGGAACCGTGAATGGGTTCAAACAGAGACGTTTTTTCACCTAAAGAAGCAGAGGGCATCAAGCCCATAGAACCCGAAATAACGGAGGCTTCATCGGTTAATATATCTCCAAATAGGTTTTCTGTAATGAGAACATCATAGCTGTTTGGCCACTGGACAAGACGCATGGCTACGGCGTCTACAAATTCATACGACACTTCTACATCTGTGTATTCTTTCTCTAATGTTTGTACTGTCTCTCTCCACAGACGGGAGCTTTCCAATACATTGGCCTTGTCAACGCAACACAATTTCCCAGATCGTGAACGTGCCATTTCAAACCCTTTTCGTGCCAGACGTTCAATTTCTGATCTGGTGTAGGTACAGGTGTCAAAAGCGGTATTCCCATCGTCTTTACGCCCTCTTTCACCAAAGTAGATACCACCTGTAAGCTCTCGCAAAAACACTAAGTCAGTACCTTCAATTCGCTCTCTCTTTAGGGGTGATTTGTCAATTAAGGAGGGGAAGGTAAAAGTAGGCCTAACGTTGGCAAAAAGACCTAGTTTTTGACGCATTAACAGCAAACCTTGCTCTGGACGAACTTTAGCAGAGGGGTCGTTATCAAAACGGGGATCTCCAATAGCACCAAAGAGGACAGCATCTGCAGAAAGACACACTTCATGCGTTTCGTCGGGATAAGGAACCCCTACTTTGTCTATTGCGGCAGCCCCTGTTAAGGCAGGCATCCAACGAATAGTATGTTGGTATTTAGTAGCGATAGCATCACATACTTTTACAGCTTGGTCAATGACTTCAGGGCCAATTCCGTCTCCGGCCAAAAGGGCAATTTTTAAATCCATAAGGAATTATTCTACAATTATATTTAACATTTTTTCTGTGGCTTTGATAGCGGATACCGTTTGGTCGGAATCCAGTCCACGTGTTTTAAATTCTTTTTCTTCTGTCTTCCAGCTAATAGTTGTTTCACAGAGGGCATCCGAATTACTCCCTGGGGGAATACGAACAGCATAATCAATCAGATGGGGGAGTGCTATGGCTTGTTTTTTAAAGATCAAACGGATGGCATTGAGAAAAGCGTCATATTGTCCATCCCCGGAAGCAATCGCCTCATAATCTTTTCCCTTAATATTTAAGGATACTGTAGTAGAAGGATTCATACCTTTCGCATGCGTCAACACATACGAATTTATTTGGACAGTATTGTCCTCTTCGGCGGTTCCTAGCACATCGGAAATTACATAGGGGAGGTCTTCGATAGTGACCCGTTCTTTTTTGTCTCCCAATTCAATTATTCTTTGGGTTACTTTTTTGATCTCGTCTTGATTGAGTTGTAATCCTAACTCCTGTAGGTTTTTTTCAATATTGGCTTTTCCGGAGGTTTTCCCTAAGGCATAGCTTCTTTTTCTCCCAAAACGTTCGGGTAGTAAGTCATTGAAATAGAGGTTGTTTTTCCGATCCCCATCCGCGTGAATGCCAGCAGTCTGTGTAAAGACATTTTCGCCTACAATAGGTTTGTTGGCTGGGATGCGAAAGCCCGTAAAGGTTTCGACTAATTTGCTAACCCGGTAGAGGGCTTTTTCGTCAATATTGACATTTACTTCTGGAATAAAGTCATTGATAACAGCCACCATACTAGCAAGCGGAACATTTCCGGCACGTTCTCCCATGCCGTTGAGGGTAAGGTGTAGGCCGTGAGCACCTCCTTTGATTGCCTGGATGGCGTTGGCCACTCCTAAATCGTAGTCATTATGTCCGTGAAAATCTATATGTAAATCAGGATAGCGGTTGGTGATTGTACTTATAAACGCAAAGGCTTGATCAAAGGTAAGTACACCCAAGGTATCGGGGAGTAATATCCTTTTAATAGAAAGCGATTGTACAAAATCCAGATAGTCATATACGTACTCTGGAGAATTGATCATCCCATTGCTCCAATCTTCCAGATACAAATTAGACTCAATATTGAGTGCTTTAGCAGCTTCAACGACAGCTTCTATTTTTTTAAAATGTTCCTCAGGCTTTTGCTTCAGCTGGTATTTCAGATGATTTAACGATCCTTTGGTGAGAAGATTTTGAACGCTAGCTCCAGCCGATTGCATCCATTCTAAAGAGCGGCCTTCATCGACAAATGTCAACACTTCTACTTGTTGAAGGCGGTGGCTTTCTTTGGCCCATTCGGTGATGGATTGCACTGCCTTTAGTTCTCCCGCTGATACCCGAGCCGATGCAATTTCAATTCTGTCAACGCGTAAATCCTCCAATAGCAATTTTGCTAAGGTTAATTTTTCCGAGGTTGAAAAAGAGACACCCGAGGTTTGTTCCCCATCTCTTAGGGTGGTGTCCATTATTTCAATTGTACGCGTCGGAGGGTTCATTAAAGGGGCGTGTTTTGCGCAAATTTGACGATATCGTCTTTTAAATTCAATAGATAGTCGATATCATCATATCCGTTTTGGAGGTTGTCTTTCTTGTAAGGGTTAATAGCAAAGCTTTCAGTAGTGCCGCTGCTTTTTAAACTAACGATTTGATTCTGAAGGTTGACTTCGATTTCAGCCTTAGGGTCTTTTTCAATTTCTGTAAAGAGTTCTTCTAAAAACTCAGCTGAAACTTGAACAGGCAATACGCCAATATTGAGGCAGTTATTTCGGAATATATCGGCGAAGAAACTTGAAATTACGCATCTAAACCCATAGTCATAAACAGCCCAGGCAGCGTGTTCTCTTGAAGAACCAGAGCCAAAATTTTTACCGCCTACCAAGATTTTTCCCGAGTAGGTATCTTGGTTTAAGACAAAATCACGCTTAGGGGTTCCATCTTGTTCGTATCGCCAATCGCGAAAAAGGTTGTCTCCAAATCCAACTCTTTCGGTAGCTTTTAAAAACCGGGCGGGTATAATTTGATCGGTGTCTACGTTTTCTATAGGTAGGGGAACAGCAGTGCTATTCAATACCGTAAACTTGTCGTATGCCATAACTATTATTATGCGTTAATTAATTCTCTTGGATCGGTTACTTTGCCGGTTACAGCTGCAGCGGCAGCCACAGTGGGACTGGCTAAAAGGGTCCTAGAACCTGGTCCTTGACGGCCTTCAAAATTTCGATTGGAAGTACTCACGGCGTATTTTCCAGCCGGAATTTTATCGTCGTTCATGGCCAAACAGGCAGAACATCCTGGTTCCCGGAGCTCAAAACCAGCTTCTGTTAGAATGTCATACAGGCCTTCTTCTTTGATGGCATCTAATACTTTATGAGAACCTGGTACCAACCAAGCTGTTACATGATCTGCTCTTTTGCGTCCTTTTACCAAAGCGCTAAAGGCACGAAAATCTTCTATTCTCCCATTGGTGCAACTGCCGAGAAAAACATAGTCGATTTGTTTCCCTAACATGGCATCCCCTTCCTGGTATCCCATATAATCTAAAGATTTTTGATAGGTAGCAGCTCCGCCTTCTATGGCGTCAGCCGATGGAATTGTGTTGGTGATTCCGGTTCCCATCCCAGGGTTGGTTCCAAACGTAATCATGGGCTCAATTTGCGAACCATCGAAACTTAGTTCTTTATCAAAAGCAGCCCCTTGATCTGTTTTTAGTTGGGACCAGTATTCCATGGCTTTTTCCCATTCGGCTCCTTTGGGTGTAAATTCGCGGTCTTTGATGTAGTCAAACGTTTTTTCGTCTGGTGCAATCATCCCCCCTCGGGCGCCCATTTCGATACTGAGATTACACACAGTCATACGTCCTTCCATACTCATTTGCTCGAATACATCTCCTGCATACTCAACAAAATAGCCTGTTGCTCCGGAAGTGGTTAATTGGGAGATGATAAACAAAGCCACATCTTTTGGGGTAACGCCAAATTGCAAAGAGCCTGTAATAGTGATCCGCATCTTTTTGGGTTTGGGCTGCATAATGCACTGTGAAGCCAATACCATTTCAACTTCAGAGGTTCCAATCCCAAATGCGATGGCACCAAAAGCTCCGTGGGTAGAAGTATGTGAATCCCCACAAACCATGGTTGCTCCTGGAAGAGTGATTCCATATTCGGGTCCCACAACGTGAACGATACCATTTTTTTTATGTCCCAATCCCCAATAGGAAATGCCGTGCTCGTTTGCATTATTTTCCAAGGCTTGAAGCTGATTGGCCGACAACGGATCTTCTACCGGTAAGTGTTGATTCAGGGTAGGGGTATTGTGATCTGCTGTTGCAAAAGTACGCTCCGGATAGAGCACCTTGATGCTGCGGTTTTTTAAACCCAAAAAAGCTACCGGGCTGGTAACTTCGTGAATCATGTGTCGATCGATAAAAAGGACATCTGGCCCTTCTTTTATTTGGTGTACCACATGGGAATCCCATACTTTATCAAAAAGTGTTTTTGGCATTTTTTGTATAATTAAATATTACTGGCTTTAATGATCAAAGGCAGATCATTATCATTAACTTCTTTCTGTATATCGGCCACTTTTAAAAACTCCAAATAGACTTTATCGAGTTGTCTTTTATTTAATTCAAAGCCGATATTTTTAGCTCGGTAGGCAAGAGCAGCTCTTCCACTTCTAGCGGTTAGAATGATAGAAGATTGATCAACACCTACATCTGCAGGATCTATAATCTCATAGGTTTCCCTTTTCTTAATGACGCCGTCCTGGTGAATGCCTGAGCTGTGCGCAAAGGCGTTGGCGCCTACGATGGCTTTGTTGGGTTGCACAGGCATCCCCATGTTTTCAGAAACCATTTGACTAGTACTGTTCAGTAGCCTTGCATTTATTCCGGTATCAAGACCGAGGTGTTCGTGTTGGCGAAGAACCATCACGACTTCCTCTAAGGAAGTATTTCCAGCACGTTCTCCTACACCGTTTATGGTACATTCAATCTGTCGGGCCCCGTTGATCACTCCGGCAATAGAATTGGCTGTAGCCATTCCAAGGTCATTGTGACAGTGGCACGAAATAGTAGCTTTTTCGATGCCTTTGACATGATCGATTAGGTATTTGATTTTCTCACCATATTGTTCCGGAAGACAGTACCCTGTCGTATCGGGGATATTCAATACAGTAGCTCCAGCTTCAATGACTTTCTCACATACTTGAGCGAGGTATTCATTATCAGTTCTTCCAGCATCTTCAGCGTAGAACTCAACATCTTCGACATAAGATTTTGCGTATTTAACTGCATGATACGCCCGTTCTAATACTTTTTCACGGGTGGAGTTAAATTTAAATTTGATGTGAGAATCAGAGGTGCCAATACCGGTATGGATTCTCGGGCGAACCGCTTTTTTGAGTGCCTCGGCAGCCACCTCAATATCTTTTTCAACAGCTCTGGTCAAGCCACAAACACGGGCATTTTTCACCAATTTTGAAATGTTTTCGACAGCTTGGAAATCGCCTGGGCTGGAAACGGGAAAGCCTGCTTCAATAATGTCTACTCCAAGTTGATCTAGGCGCTCTGCTATTTGTAATTTAGAGCTTGAATCCAACTTACAACCAGGCACTTGTTCACCGTCGCGAAGGGTGGTATCAAAAATCTCAACTTTATCTTTAGACATCGGATTTAATCTATGTTTATACGAAAATATGGGGTCTTATTTTGAGCGTGTAAATTTGATGAAATTTATTACAATATCCGCACTACTTTTTTTTTGATTAAAACACTAAAATACAGTAATTTGCTATAAGATTCATTACAATGACAAACGAACAAAAAGACAACCTCTTTATCTTGATAAAATCCCTGACCAAGTCAGAGAAGAGACAATTTAAGCTTTTTGTGGGAAGAATGGGGTCTAATTCGGATTCAAAATTCCTCAATTTATTCAATGTGATGGATAAGTCAGATCGGTATGACGAGGCCTTGATTTTAAAAAAAGGGATTGTCTCCAAACAGCAACTTTCTAACTTAAAAGCACATTTGTACAAGCAAATTCTGATTAGTTTACGCCTCAATCCTATCAATAAAAATGCTCGTGTTCAAATCCGGGAGCAATTGGATTTTGCCACGATCCTGTATCAAAAAGGATTGTACAAACAAAGCTTAAAAATTTTAGAAAAAGCCAAGCTTTCTGCCCAAAAGCAAGAAGAGAAATATGTGGCTTTTGAAATTGTAGAGTTTGAGAAGATTATTGAATCACAGTATATTACGAGGAGTTTGAGCAATCGTACAGAAACTTTAGTAAGCGATTCGGAGACTCTTATTACGTGCAATGTGTTGTCCAGTAAGCTTTCCAATCTTTCCTTGCAATTGTATGAAAAACTCATTAAGGCCGGGTATACCAAAAGCGATGAAGAATTTCGAGAGATCACAAAGTTCTTTTACGAAAACCTTCCTAAAATTGATTTAGAGAAGGCAGATTTTCGCGAAAAACTATGGTATAACAAGGCCCATTTGTGGTATAGTTTCTTGACCCAAGACTTTTTATCGAGTTATAAATACGCTTTGAAATGGGTGGAATTATTTGAGCAACACCCAGAGATGATTTCTCTTAACCCTGTATTCTTCTTAAAGGGAAATCATTATTTGTTGGAATCCTTAGCACTGCTCAAATACCCGGAAAAGTTTAAGGAGGTCTTGAATAAAATGGTACAGACTACTGCCTCAGCTTCTTTTCCACAAAATGAGAATTTAGATTCTTTGATTTTCCTGTATCATTTTAGCAATCGCTTTAACCTTCTTTTTACGGAAGGGGATTTTGATGCCGCAATGGGAATGGTTCCAGAAGTGTTAGAGGGGATAGAAAAATACAAGAATCGTATTGATGAACATCACATAATGTTGTTCTACTATAAGATTGCATGTGTGTATTTTGGTAAGTCAGACTATGAAAATTGCATCCTTTTTCTGAATAAAATAGTCAACAACAAGCATTTGAAGATGCGAGAAGACTTACTTTGTTATACACGTGTATTGAATTTAGTCGCACACTATGAGGCAGGCTTTGATTATCACTTGGATGCTCATTTGCGTGAAACCTTTAAGTTTTTAATCAAAATGGATGATTTGCATGAGGTGCAGAAAGCGATGATTCGATTTGTCAAAAAACTCAGCAATATATACCCACACGAATTAAAATCTGCTTTCAAAGAATTTCATAAAGAATTAACTGTTTTTGAAAGCGATCCTTATGAGAGAAGATCTTTCTTGTATTTAGACATCCTATCCTGGTTGGAAAGTCGAATTGAAAATAGAAGTGTAGCCGATATTATTAAAGAAAAAGCGAAGCATCTCAACCGGAAAGAACGTCCGACCATAAAGGTGCAGTAGGTACTGGGGCTATAATGGAAATATTTTCTTTGGTGACAGGATGGACAAAAGATAGTTTTCGGGCATGAAGGTCAATACAACCATTCGGATTACTTCTGGGGGCTCCGTATTTTAAATCCCCTTTAATAGGAAAGCCAATTTGAGCCAATTGACAGCGTATTTGATGGTGTCTTCCTGTTTCCAATTCAATTGCCAAAAGGCTGTACCGATCGAACTGTTGAATTTGCGTCAATTTCAGGATTGCTTTCTTGCTATTTTTTTTCTCCTGATCATATGCAAAGGATTTATTTTTTGATTGATTTCGAAGTAACCAATGTTCCAATCTGAGTTCTTGTTCTTTTAATCCTTTGGGGATAATAGCCCAATATTCTTTTGAGAGTGACCGATTGGCAAACAATTGATTCATTCTTTGTAAAGCTTTAGAGGTTCGTGCCATGATAACGACCCCACTTGTAGGTCTGTCCAAACGATGAACGACCCCTAGGAATACATTTCCTGGCTTGTCGTATTTTTCTTTGATATACGCTTTTAATAGCTCTACCAAGGGTTGGTCTCCCGTTTTATCACCTTGAACGAGCAGGCCTCCCGGCTTGTTTACCGCAATTAAGTGATTGTCCTCATATAGGATTTCAGGAAGTAGGTGTTGACTCACTAATAGGTCTCTTTGTCGTTCGGGAAGTTTTGACTTTTCACGTCTTCTGTATAGTGCTCAATAGCGCCCCGAATAAGGCTGTCAAGATCGAGGTAGCGTCTCAAAAAACGCGGGCTGAATTCCTTACTCATCCCCAGCATATCGTGTAAGACCAATACTTGTCCGTCTACCTTAGGACCAGCCCCAATCCCAATAACAGGAATGCTAACCTTTTCGCTTACTTTTTGAGCGAGTTCGGCCGGGATTTTTTCCAATACGATACCAAAACAACCCAATTTTTCGAGCAGTTCAGCATCATTTACCAATTGCTCAGCTTCTTGTTCTTCGCGAGCTCGAACGGTATAAGTACCAAATTTATAGATGGATTGAGGTGTCAAGCCCAAATGTCCCATAACAGGAATTCCAGCTTCTACGATCCGTTCAATCGAGGGTTTTATTTGCTCACCACCTTCTACCTTAACAGCATGCGCTCCTGATTCTTTCATGATACGTATGGCAGAACGAAGGGCTTCTTTTGAATCGGATTGGTAGGTTCCAAAAGGAAGATCGACGACTATCAAAGCTCTTTTGACAGCTCTCACTACGCTGCTTGCATGGTAGATCATCTGATCCAAGGTAATGGGTAAGGTAGTTTCATGTCCTGCCATCACATTGGAGGCAGAGTCACCGACTAAAATAATATCGATACCCGCTTGGTCAACAAGGCTGGCTAGGGTAAAGTCATAAGCGGTTAGCATGGCGATTTTTTCCTTATTCTTTTTCATCTCTAACAAAGAGGCAGTCGTAATACGAGAATAGTTTTTTTGTGCTTTTGACATGAATGCGTATCTATTTTTGTTTTAAAGATACACAGCTTTTCGCTTCACCCAAAGCTTTGTCTATCTTTGAGAGTCTTCTAAACAGCGAACGAATGAAAAAAATCATGCTGCCCATACTTTTATTTGCTCAATTGGGCAACGGCCAGAATAGGTCGGAACTGCCTTTTGAAAACATTGGTGATTATCCAAAAGAGTATACGGCCAGAACCGTCATGATACGACTTATTTCAGGCTTAGGCTACAGGTATCATTGGGCATCAAAAGAATTACGCCCTATTGATTTGGCGTATCGTCCCAGCAGTGAAGCTGCTTCAGCAGAAGAAACCCTAATGCATTTGTATGGTCTCTCTGATATGATTAAAAATGCGGTTCTAAACCAACCTAGCCTTAGGCCGCTTCCCAAAACTGCTAGGACTTACACGGAACTTAGAGAAGCCACATTGACCAATTTAAAAGAGGCCATTCAAGGCCTTCAGCTTAGCGAGGAGGAAGGGCTTGCTGCCAGGAAAGTCATCCTAGAGCGAGCCTCTAGAAGTGTTGAATTCCCTTTTTGGCATGCTATTAATGGGCCCGTGTCAGACGCCCTTTATCATGTAGGGCAGTTGGTGAGTTTTAGAAGAACAACTGGAAATCCCATCGATTCCAATGTGAGTGTATTTATGGGAAAAAATAAAAATTGATCCCGGTCCGCTGACAAGCTGTCAGTTTTAGTGTATTGGCATAATCATTGACAATTTCTAAACGAAATTAAATTTTGATTATGAGTAAAATTATCGGAATAGATTTAGGGACCACCAATTCATGTGTCTCTGTTATGGAAGGGAATGAGCCAGTGGTCATTCCCAATGCTGAAGGGAAACGCACCACTCCTTCTGTAATCGGTTTTGTTGAGGGGGGCGAAATAAAAGTAGGAGATCCTGCAAAGCGACAAGCCGTAACAAATCCCACCAAAACGATTGCGTCGGTTAAAAGATTTATGGGGAACAAATATTCAGAATCCTCTAAAGAAGTGAGCACAGTAGCCTATAAAGTGGTGAAAGGAGATAACGATACTCCACGTGTCGATATCGATGGGCGCTTATACACACCACAGGAGCTGTCTGCGATGACGCTTCAGAAAATGAAAAAGACAGCCGAAGAATATCTCGGTCAAGATGTAAGCGAAGCCGTGATTACGGTGCCCGCGTATTTTAATGATGCACAGCGTCAAGCGACCAAGGAGGCAGGTGAAATTGCCGGTCTTAAAGTGCAGCGTATTATTAACGAGCCAACAGCAGCTGCATTAGCATACGGACTTGACAAAGGCGGTAGTGATAAAAAGATAGCCGTCTACGATCTTGGAGGAGGTACCTTTGATATCTCTGTTTTGGAATTGGGTGACGGTGTGTTTGAAGTATTAGCTACGAATGGCGATACCCATCTTGGAGGAGATGATTTTGATCAGGTTATCATTGATTTTCTAGCGGGAGAATTCCAAGCAGCAGAATCTATCGACTTACGAAAAGATCCGATGGCGCTTCAACGTTTAAAAGAAGCAGCCGAAAAAGCAAAAATAGAGTTGTCTTCTTCAGCACAAACAGAAATCAACTTACCCTATGTTACAGCTACAGAGTCAGGACCCAAGCACTTGGTAACCACTTTGACGCGTTCCAAGTTTGAACAGCTAGCAGATGACTTGGTAAAACGTTCTATGGCGCCTGTTAAAAAGGCCTTAGAGGATGCTGGTTTGTCTACCGGAGATATAGATGAGGTTATTTTAGTAGGAGGTTCAACACGTATTCCTGTTATCCAAGAGCAAGTTGAAAAATTCTTCGGTAAGAAGCCCTCTAAAGGAGTAAACCCTGACGAAGTAGTAGCTGTTGGAGCAGCCATCCAAGGAGGTGTGTTAACAGGAGATGTTAAAGATGTATTGTTATTGGACGTAACGCCCCTTTCTTTGGGAATTGAGACAATGGGAAGCGTTATGACAAAGCTTATTGACGCCAATACGACGATCCCCACCAAAAAATCTCAAGTATTTTCGACAGCGGCAGACAATCAACCTTCAGTAGAAATTCATGTATTACAAGGGGAGCGCTCAATGGCAGCTGATAACAAAACGATAGGGCGTTTTCACTTAGATGGAATTCCACCGGCACCACGAGGAACACCTCAAATTGAGGTCACCTTTGATATTGATGCGAATGGGATTATCAAAGTAAGTGCCCAAGACAAGGCTACAGGAAAATCACAAGACATCAGAATTGAAGCTTCATCTGGATTGACAGAGGAAGAAATAGAAAAGATGAAGCAAGAAGCTGAAGCAAATGCGGAAGCGGATAAAAAAGCCAAAGAGGAAGTAGATAAGCTCAACAGTGCTGATCAGATGATCTTCCAAACGGAGAAGCAGCTTTCTGAATTTGGAGACAAGCTATCAGACGATAAGAAAAAGCCTATCGAGACAGCTTTGGAAGCCCTAAAAAAGGCACACGAATCCAAAGATCTTGCTCAAATAGAACCGGCTTTAGACCAAATTAATGAAGCTTGGAAAAACGCTTCAGAGGAAATGTACAAAGCCCAAGCTGAAGCCGGTCAAGCGGATGCGGGTGCAGCTCCAGATCCTACTGCGAATGCAGCTGATAAAGGAGACGATGTACAGGATGTAGATTTTGAAGAAGTGAAATAACAACTAAGTGTGTTTCATGAAAGCCTCCTCAATGTATTGGGGAGGTTTTTTTTATTTTTACCACTATGGACAAAGAACAAATACTCGGTTTTTGTAACGCGTCCAGCGCCAACACCTTAATGGAAACGCTGGAGATAGAATACATTGACGTGGGGGAAGATTATATAACGGCCCGGATGCCTGTTACCCCAAAAGTGCATCAACCGGATGGGGTCTTACACGGGGGCGCTACGGCTGCTCTTGCAGAAAGTATTGGGAGTGTTGCGGTATTTGTTTTTAATCAAGAGCCAGGATTAATGGTGAGAGGAATTGAAATCACCGCCAACCATGTTAGCAGTGTCCGTGAGGGGTATGTCTATGCCAAAGCACAACCCATACATTTGGGAAAAAGCATCCAATTTTGGGAAATTCGGGTTACTGACGAAGAAGATAAATTGGTTTCGTTATGTAAGTTAACGACTTATAAACGCCCCAAGCGATAATTCACTATGACGGCTGCGAATGCTATTTTTGATATAGTAAGGGAATCCAAAAAGCCATTTGTATTTTTTAGACTCCCTCAAGGACCACAAGTTCAATTCTACTTTCAAGAAGATTTTAATTGTCATTACAATGAAAATTTAGAGCAGGAAGGCTTTGTGTTTCAACCCTTCGACACGTCAAAACAATCCTATTGTATTCCTTCTGATAAGCAGATGACTTTTGATTGGAGTCCAGAAGCACCTCAGAAAAAGGCCCGCCCTATTTTAGCGTCCAGGCTGGAAAATAAAGAAGAACATATCAGCCTAATCAGCAAAGCTCAAGAGTGTATTCAGAAAGGAGAATTCCAGAAAGTTGTACTTTCTAAAAAAGTAAGTATTCCCCTTCAGAACCCCATAGGGTTTGACTATTACCTAAGGCTGTTGAGTGCCTACCCCGATGCATTGGTGTATTTTTGGAATCATCCAGAAACGGGAGCCTGGGTAGGTGCTACTCCAGAGAAATTAGTAACGGTAGCCGACGATTCCTATCATACTATGGCTTTAGCGGGTACGTTGGTGTATAATGAGGGGGAAGCCCCCAATTGGACTGACAAAGAAATTGAAGAACAACAGCTTGTAGTAACAGCTATTGAAGAAGGGATTTCCACAAACTTTCCAAACGTGACTTTAGACAGTTCTGAGCGCTACACCAAAAAAGCGGGAAATATTCAGCATCTATGCACTGACATTCATTTTTCAGGCGCTGACATAGCTGTAAAAGACATTGTATCTGTATTGCATCCAACCCCTGCTGTTGGGGGCCTTCCTAAGCAAGCGAGTCTTGACTTTATTCACAAAAACGAAGCCTATGATCGGCACTATTATTCCGGTGTACTAGGGCCGGTTTCAAAACAAACAAAGGAGTTATTTGTGAATTTACGTTGTGGCCAAGTTCGAGAGTCTTTTTTTGATATTTATGTAGGGGGTGGGATTACAGCGGCCAGCCAAGGTGAAAAAGAATGGGAAGAACTTCAACGAAAATCAGAGACACTGCTTAGCTGCTTGTAGGTTTTTGTACCTTTGGGCTGCAATGAAAGAGAGTCCTCAAACTCAGAAAGCCTGGTATCCTGAAATTCCACTGCCACAAACTGTTGTGCATTATTGTGAACAATATGGAATTCAACACATTATAATTTCAGCAGGGTCAAGAAACGCTCCGCTCACCAATGGTTTTGTTGAAAATCCTTTCTTCAAAACGTACAGTATAGTGGACGAAAGAGCGGCTGCATTTTTTGGTTTGGGTATCGCCCAACAGCTCCAAAAGCCTGTTGCCCTTGTTTGCACCTCTGGGTCGGCCCTTTTAAATTATTATCCAGCAGTAGCAGAAGCCTATTATTCTAAAATACCATTGGTAGTGATTTCAGCAGATCGAATGCCCCATCGAATTGACATAGGGGATGGGCAGACTATTCAGCAGGCTGGTGTATTTGGTCCTCATCTGGTCGGAGCCACAGACTTAAAGCCCGATGTCATTCACGCTACGGCTACCTTGCTTGAAAGCCCCCTGCAACACTTAATTTCTCCTACAGCCAGTCCCGAAGAGGTAGAGGCGGTGCAGCAGAAGCACCAATTGCACAATGAAACTCAACTACAAAAAATACTTGGAGTTGCGTCTCAAAAAAAAGGCCCGGTACATCTAAATGTCCCAATGGAAGAGCCTTTGTATGGAATGACACAAAAGCCACTCTCTTTTAGTCCTGTAAAAAAAATAGCCGTTGTAAAAACACAAAACGCTTTTGATGCTCTAGCCCTAAAGTGGTCGAAGGCAAAGAAGAAAATGCTATTGGTGGGGGTGATGCCTCCTGATCCAAAATGGCAATCCCTATTGGAAAAATTGACATCAGATCCTTCTGTTGTATTGCTGACTGAGAAAACCTCAAACTTGCAATATCCCAAAACAATACGTGCTATTGACTGCTTAATGGCCCCTATGGAATTGGATGAAAATACTTTTAACACGGATCTGCAACCGGATCTGTTGGTCACTTTTGGAGGCATGATAGTGTCAAAAAAAATAAAAGCCTATTTGCGTAAGTTTCCAGCAAGCGATCACTATCATATTGATCCGATTAACGCCTATGATACCTTTTATCATTTGACAGAACACATTAAAGCGTCTCCTATATTCGTATTAGAAAGCCTGCTCCTTGCGTCACCAAAACTAGATTCTCATTATCAGGCGAATGTTCTTGAACGTTACTCCCATTATCTGGAAAAAGGGAAGGATTATTTGCAATCGCTCCCGTTCTCTGATTTAAAAGTATTTCAAACCCTCTTTCAAAAGCTCCCAGAAAATAGCAACTTACAAATAGCCAATAGCTCACCTATTCGCTATGCACAATTGTTTGATCTTCCTTCTCTAGTCAATGTGTATTGCAATCGAGGAACGAGTGGAATCGATGGAAGTACAGCGACTTCTATAGGGGCGGCGCAAATCAACCAAGCCCCTACTGTATTAGTAACAGGCGATTTGAGTTTTTTTTATGACAGCAATGGACTTTGGAATAACTACATCCCAAAGGATTTTCGCATTGTATTGATCAACAATAATGGAGGGGGGATATTCCGAATATTACCCGGAGAAAAGGACAGCCCCAAGTACGATACCTATTTTGAAACCATCCATCAGCGATCGGCCCGACACATGGCAAAAATGCATGGCTTTTCCTATCAAAAAGTAAATAGTCAATGGAGCTTGAATTGGGCTTTAAAAGGGTTTTTTAAAACTTCTGCGAAACCCAAAATCCTAGAGATACAAACGCCGAGGAAAAGAAATGATACGATCTTATTGAATTACTTTAAGGCTATGGTCAAATAACTTATTTTTGTAAAAAAATAAAGTTGATGAGAACATGGGAAACAATCACTGAGTACAGTGATATCAAGTTTGAATTTTTTGAAGGAATTGCTAAAATCACCATAAACCGACCAGAGGTTTACAATGCCTTTCGACCTGAGACAAACAATCAAATGTTGGAAGCAATGGATGTATGCCGCGAGCGTAATGACATCGATGTTGTTGTCTTTACAGGGGCTGGTGAGAAGGCTTTTTGTAGCGGTGGCGATCAAAATGTAAAAGGAGTAGGGGGCTATGTCGGTGAAGATGGGGTCCCAAGACTGAATGTGTTGGACTTACACAAAAAGATCCGAGAAATCCCCAAGCCTGTAATTGCTATGGTAAATGGTTATGCCATTGGAGGCGGTCATGTTTTACATGTTGTCTGTGACATGACAATAGCCAGTGAGAATGCCATCTTTGGGCAGACAGGGCCAAAGGTAGGAAGTTTTGATGGCGGGTTTGGATCTTCTTATTTGGCGCGTCATGTAGGGCAAAAAAAGGCTCGTGAAATTTGGTTTTTGTGCCAGCAATACTCCGCTCAAGAAGCTCAAGAAATGGGAATGGTTAACAAAGTAGTCCCTTTAGACAAGCTAGAAGATACCGTCGTAGAATGGTCTAAAATAATGCAGCAAAGGAGTCCATTGGCCTTGCGTATGGTCAAGCGTTGTTTAAATGCAGAGTTAGACGGACAGCACGGACTGATGCAACTTGCCGGTGACGCTACGTTGATGTATTATCTAATGGACGAAGCCCAAGAAGGAAAACAAGCCTTTTTAGAAAAACGCGCTCCTGATTTTAAACAATATCCCAAATTCCCTTAAGGTGTCCAAGCCTTCTTCTCTCCAAGTATGGGTGTTGGCAGCAAGGTTGAGGACGTTACCGCTTTCCATAGCTGGCATCATAACAGGAAATGCACTTGCTCTAGAATCCGAAGCCTTTTCGTGGGTACTCTTTGCGGGCGCATTACTAACGGCCATTGCGTATCAAATTCTTTCAAATTTTGCGAATGACTATGGGGATGGAGTCAAAGGGACGGACAATGAGAATCGTATTGGACCCAAACGCGTACTGCAACAAAAATTAATTTCACCCAAGCAGCTCTACAATGCGATCATCATTACTGCCCTAGTAGCCTTTGCTCTTTCAGTCGCTCTTGTATATACCGCCTTCGGGATTGAAAACCTAAAGTGGATGGGGCTTTTTTTGGCTTTATCAGCCGCTGCAATTTGGGCAGCGTATCATTACACAGTTGGAGAAAGTGCTTATGGATATTATGCTTTGGGAGATGTCTTTGTCTTTCTTTTTTTTGGGTTTGTTGCTGTTGGAGGCGCCTATTTTTTGCAAACACAAAAGCTGACTGTTGAAGTCGTTTATTGGGCGATAGCAATAGGAGGATTAAGTGTTGGCGTATTGAATCTCAATAATATGCGCGATACAGAAAATGATGTACAGTCAAATAAAAAAACAATCGCCAATACCTTAGGCTTTAACAAGAGTAGGATGTATCACTATTTTCTACTTCTTATAAGCAACGTTTCATTGGTGTTCTCAATTCTTATCCACGATGATTTTGCGGGTATGGACACCTTACCACTTGTCATTGCAATCCCTCTTGGTATGCAGTCTTTTGGGATCTCCAAGGTGTCGAATCCAAGGGACTACGATTCCTATCTAAAGCCGTTGGCCCTGACTACCTTTATGTTATCACTTTTGCTTCTCATTAGTAAAGGGCTTGCGGCATGAAAGCACGAGCCATTAAACACACCCTGCTTTTCAAGCGTCCAAGCGGAACTTCCCGTGGGGTTCTTACAGAAAAAGACACTTATTTTCTTGTTCTTGAAAAGAATGGGAAAAAGGGAATAGGGGAGTGTGCTTTGTTACGCGGTTTGAGTATGGATGATGTTCCTCAATACGAAGCAGTGCTAGAAGAATTATGTTTGCAATTGAATGCCGATGGTCTTACGGAATCCCTTTTGGAAAATTATCCGTCTCTTCAGATGGGACTAGAGATGGCAGTACGATCGTTGCACTCCAAATCCCCATTTGAATTATATCCCTCTGATTTTACAAAAGCTAAAAAAGACATCTCGATTAACGGGCTCGTTTGGATGGGCACGTTTTCTTTTATGCAACAGCAAATAGAAGAAAAAATAGCTTCAGGCTTTACTTGTATTAAGCTAAAGATTGGGGCCATTGAATTTGAAAAAGAGCTTCGGCTATTAGAACAAATTCGTTCTCAATTTCCAGCAGATCAAATTGAGATAAGGGTGGATGCAAATGGTGCTTTTTCTCCTGAATCAGCCCTGTCAAAGCTAAAAGAGTTGTCGGCTTTTGAGCTGCATTCGATTGAACAACCGATTGCGGTAAATCAGCTAGAAGAAATGAAAACCCTTTGCGCTACTACACCACTAGCAATTGCCTTGGATGAAGAGTTAATAGGCGTTCGTAGTGATCAAAAAGCAGAATTACTGGAGCGGGTTCAGCCCCAGTATATCATTTTAAAACCCTCTCTTCTTGGAGGTTTTAAAGCGACAAAAGAATGGATTGATTTAGCGGATAGACAAAATATTGGCTGGTGGATTACGAGTGCTTTAGAAAGTAATGTTGGGCTCAATGCTATTGCGCAATGGGCAGCCACCCTTTCAACAACAAGACCTCAAGGTTTGGGAACGGGAAGTCTCTTCACCAATAATTTTACAAGTCCTTTAACAGTTGAAAATGGTTACCTTCGTTACGATCTCAACACAGCATGGGAAGTAAATTTGTAAACTATGTTTTTAGAGCAAGTCCGAAAACCTACCAATACTTTTTTTAGCTACTTACTAGGGGTTTTTATTTTGTTATTGTTTACCGTCATTGGTCAAATCCCTATTTCATATGCTATTATAGCCTATGCAGAGGGGGGAATAATCACCAGCGATCCAATAGCAATGTTAAATGCCATTCCGAGCAATCAGCGTCTTGTATTGCAACTCCTTCCCTTTGTGATAACCTTAATTGGGATGGTATTTATCAATCGGTTTTTGCATCAGCAACCTTTTAAACTATTGGTAAGCAGTCGAAAATCCCCTGACTGGAATCGCGTCTTGTTTGCTTTTTGTGTGTGGGGAGGCAGTACGGCTTTGTTATTAGGTGTCGGTTATTTGTTGGCCCCTGGTGATTATATTTTTAACTTTAAATGGACAACATTTTTACCTTTACTACTATTGGGGACACTCCTTATTCCCATTCAAACATCTACAGAGGAAGTACTGTTTAGAGGCTATCTATTGCAGGGTTTTGGGGTGTTATTTAAAAACCGATGGGCGCCTTTACTAGCGACCTCCGTATTGTTTGGGAGTTTGCATTTTGCCAACCCCGAAGTGGATGAATTTGGATTGGGGATTATGGTCTATTATATAGGGACTGGACTATTTTTAGGAGTCATCACCTTAGTTGATGAAGGCTTGGAATTGGCCCTCGGCTTTCATGCGGCTAATAATCTTATTGGTGCGTTGTTGATGAGCTCTGAATGGACGGCTTTCCAGACAGAATCAATCTTTATATTCACGGGACAGCCTAATCTTATGGGCGAAATCATACTGTCTTTAGGAATTTGCTACCCTCTTATTTTCTATTTGTTTAAAAGAAGGTACCAATGGACCGCTATCACTCAAAAATTGATCTAAAATCGAGCACATTATTCTGAAAGAAACTCCTTAGCAATTAATAGATCTTTAAAATACTGCAAATGAAAATCCCTCATTATTCAAAAATCCACAATCGATTTAAAATAAACGGCCATCATTACGATCAGGGTGATTTGACCCAGGTGGCGTATAGCTTTATTAAAGAAGGGGACTCTTTTGAAGAAGTAATAGGTGTCTTTCTATTGGATTGGTTGGATGCGAGTGAAACGATAGAAGTTCAAACATCGGGCTCTACTGGGAAGCCAAAAAAAATAAAACTGGCCAAACAAGCGATGGTGAATTCTGCCGTTCGTACTGGTGATTTTTTTGATTTGCAAGTGGGTGCAAAGGCATTGCACTGTTTGCCAGTGGACTATATAGCCGGGAAAATGATGTTGGTTCGCGCCATGATACTTGGGCTGGATCTTTATATCGTTGAACCTAAAATCAATCTTAAATGGCCGCAAATGCGTTTTGATTTTTGTGCGATGATCCCCCTTCAAGCTCAAAGTGTATTGTCTAATCTTGCTGATATAAAAACACTTTTAATAGGTGGCGCACCCATTCCTTCTACTCTTAAAAAGGAGTTGTTAAAGGGAGCGACAACTGTCTTTGAAACCTATGGTATGACAGAGACCATTACTCATATCGCCGTTGCAGCTGTTCATGAATCTACCTCCACCTTCGAGGTTCTCCCCGATATCCAAATATCAACGGACCAAGACGATTGTCTTATCATTGAGGCTCCTCATTTGTCTAAAGATCCTATTCACACCCAAGATATTGTCGCTTTAAAAGGGAACGATACATTCCAATTAATAGGCAGAAAAAATAATGTAGTCAACTCTGCTGGGAAAAAGTTTTTTCCGGAACAGTTGGAAAAACAATTCGTATCCCTTCAATCGCCTTTCTTCTTTACAGGAATTCCCGATGCCGAGCTGGGTCAAAAGTTGGTCTTAGTAGTAGAGTCAAGTTCGCTTCAAGAAAACGAGATAAAAGAATTGTTACTTTCAGATCTTGGCAGTGAAACGAATCGGTATGTAAAGGAGGTTTACACTTTAGAAGCATTTCGCTACACACCAACAGGAAAGATAGACCGTACTGCTACTGTAGCAATGCTATAGCCTTATACTTGAAGCAAACCCATATTGAATTTTTTTTCAATGGGAGCATTGTTGGCCGCTTCTATACCAAGAGATACCCATTTACGTGTGTCAGCCGGATTGATAATGGCATCCACCCACAAACGCGCGGCTGCATAGAGAGGTTTGGTTTGATTGCTGTAGCGATTCTCGATTTTTTCAAGCAGTTTTTTTTGCTCCTCTTCACTGATTTCTTTTCCCTTTTTCTTTTGTGCTGCCGCTTCAATTTGCAAAAGCACCTTGGCGGCTTGTGGACCTCCCATAACACCAATCTGTGCACTTGGCCAGGCCAAGATAAGTCTTGGGTCATAGGCCTTACCACACATGGCATAATTTCCAGCACCGTAGGAATTCCCCATGATTACGGTGAATTTTGGGACTACAGAATTGGCAACAGCATTCACCATCTTAGCACCGTCTTTTATAATGCCCCCATGTTCAGATTTGCTGCCTACCATAAAGCCCGTTACATCTTGTAGAAACACTAAGGGAATTTTTCGTTGGTTGCAATTGGCAATAAAACGAGTCGCTTTATCAGCACTATCACTGTAGATAACCCCACCAAATTGCATTTCTCCCTTTGCATTTTTTGAGATTTGTCTTTGGTTGGCAACAATTCCTACAGACCATCCATCAATTCGGGCATAAGCTGTTATAAGTGTCTTCCCGTAATCGGGTTTGTAGGCCTCTAGGCTATTTTCATCTACTAAGCAGTCTAAAACATCAAAAGTATTGTAGGGTTGATTTCTCTCCCTGGGAAGTATTTTAACTAATTCTGTTGGCGGTTTACTCGGTTCTTTTCCTTCATTTCGATCAAAACCTGCTTTTGGAGACGCTCCGATTCGGTCCATTAAGGTGCGAATGCGTTCAAGTGCGGCGGTATCGTTCTCGGCCTTATAATCCGTTACTCCGCTTATTTCACAATGTGTACTGGCACCACCCAGACTTTCATTGTCAATGCTCTCGCCAATAGCGGCTTTCACCAAATAACTTCCTGCTAGAAAGATACTGGCTGTCTTATCTACAATCATCGCTTCATCAGACATTATAGGGAGGTAAGCACCACCTGCCACACAGCTCCCCATGATTGCGGAAATTTGTACAATCCCTTCTGCACTCATTTGTGCATTGTTCCGAAAGATTCTCCCAAAATGGTCTTTGTCTGGAAAAATTTCGTCCTGCATTGGAAGGTATACTCCCGCACTGTCTACCAAGTAGATGATTGGTAGCCTGTTTTCCATGGCTATTTCTTGGGCTCTAAGATTTTTTTTTCCGCTAATAGGAAACCAGGCTCCCGCTTTTACAGAAGCATCGTTGGCCACAATGACACTCAGGCGTCCAGCAATTTTACCAATGCCGCAAACGACGCCACCAGAGGGACAACCACCGGCTTCTTTATACATGTCATGGCCAGCGAAACCCCCAATTTCAAAAAATGTTTCCCCTTTATCAACGAGAACGTCAATACGTTCGCGTGCCGTTAATTTTCCTGCTGCTTTGATCTTGTCGAGTCTCTTTTTACCTCCGCCTAGTTTGATTTTTGCAAACAGTTGCTGTAAGTCGCTTACTAGTAATTTATTAAAGTCTGAATTTTTTTCGGAAGTGAGATCCATGCTCAAATTTGTTTAAACAAAAATAGCAATTAAATAGTCCCATTCCGCGATTGTGTTTGACTTTCCTGTAAAAAGGAGAAACAAGACTTCTCAAAAAAACAACGATATTTGTGGGTTGAAACTGGATACATGAATTTGAACAAAAATAAAATATTTGGATACGCTGCCCTTGTCATGTTAGCAATAGGAATTGCAATTATTTTGGTAGGCGCCTATCTATACAAAGAATACGTAGTTGGATTTAGTCTTGTTGGAGTTGGTTTTATCGCTGTAGCATGGACCTTTAATGCCCTTAGGGGCCGAATATAAATGGCAGAGGACAAAAAAATAATTTTTTCAATGTCGGGGGTTTCCAAAACCTTTTCAGGAGCCAACCGACCCGTACTTAAAGACATTTACTTAAGTTTCTTTTATGGTGCTAAGATTGGCATCTTAGGACTTAATGGATCTGGGAAGTCTACTTTGTTAAAAATCATTGCTGGGGTTGATAAATCGTATCAAGGTGATGTTGTTTTTAACGCGGATTATAAGATTGGCTATCTGGAACAAGAGCCTCAAATGGAGGCTTCTAAAACTGTTTTAGAGGTTGTTAAAGAAGGTGTTTCTGATACGGTAGCAGTGCTGGATGAATACCATCAAATCAATGATCAATTTGGACTTCCTGAAGTTTATGAAAATGCAGATAAAATGCAGCAGCTGATGGACAGACAAGCAAAACTTCAAGATGAGATTGATGCGCGCAATGCTTGGGAATTGGATACACAGCTTGAAATCGCCATGGATGCCCTGCGTACACCCCCAGCAGCTACTTCTATTAGTACCCTTTCAGGAGGTGAAAGAAGACGTGTTGCCCTATGTCGATTATTACTTCAAAAGCCCGATATTCTTCTCTTAGACGAGCCTACTAACCATTTAGACGCGGAGTCGGTTCATTGGCTGGAATATCATTTGGCACAGTACAGTGGTACTGTAATTGCGGTTACGCACGATCGCTACTTCCTTGATAATGTGGCCGGATGGATATTGGAATTGGATAGGGGAGAAGGAATCCCATGGAAAGGGAATTATTCCTCCTGGCTGGATCAAAAAGCCAAGCGATTGGCACAAGAGCAAAAGCAAGCTTCCAAGCGTCAGAAAACACTAGAAAGAGAGTTGGAATGGGTTCGTATGAATCCCAAAGGAAGACAGGCGAAACAAAAAGCACGTTTGAGTAATTATGACAAATTACTGAGCCAAGATCAGAAAGCAACAGAAGAAAAATTAGAGATCTATATTCCGAACGGCCCCCGTTTAGGAACTGAAGTCATTGAAGCAAAAGGGGTCAAAAAAGCGTTTGGGGATAAACTGCTTTATGAAGATTTATCTTTCCGTTTACCACAAGCGGGTATTGTTGGGGTTATTGGGCCTAATGGGGCCGGTAAAACCACTCTGTTTAAATTGATTTTAGATCAATTAGCGCCCGATGCAGGAAGTTTTTCGCTTGGCGAAACTGTTAAAGTAGCCTATGTAGATCAATCACATGATTCTATAGATGCTGAAAAGTCCATTTGGGAGAATTTCAGTGACGGGCAAGACTTGATTATGATGGGTGGAAAGCAAGTCAATTCCCGTGCTTATTTGAGTAGGTTTAATTTTAGTGGGAATGAGCAAAATAAAAAAGTTTCTTCCCTGTCCGGAGGGGAGCGCAACCGCCTGCATTTGGCAATGGCGCTTAAAGAAGAAGGGAATGTTCTCCTTTTGGATGAGCCTACCAACGACTTGGATGTAAACACGCTTAGAGCGCTAGAAGAAGGCTTGGAAAACTTTGCGGGTTGTGGAGTGGTTATTTCTCACGACCGTTGGTTTTTAGATCGAATTTGCACACATATCTTGGCTTTTGAAGGCGATTCGCAAGTGTATTTCTTTGAGGGATCTTATTCCGATTACGAAGAAAACAAACGCAGTCGCTTGGGAACAGAGCTAAGTCCCAAAAGGATTAAATACAAGAAAATTTAGTCGAGCTCTAGTTCCATTTTAATATTACCACGCTGATACGGACACTCCTGTTCCAAGGGGACTTCAATGTAGCCGTATTTCCGATAAAGATGGATTGAATTTTCCAAGCTCGTATTAGAGTACAAGACGATTTTTTTCCAGTGATGCTGCTCGGCAAATCGATTGGAGAAAGCCATCATTTGGTTCCCAATACCATTTCCTCTATGCGATTTCCGAACAGCCATTTTAGTAAGTTCATAGACGCCTTCTGTTATTTTCATAAAGGCAAAAGTTCCGACCACCCTCTTCTCTTGAAGGACAAAAAAAATAAAGCCACCAGGGTCTAGGATTTGTGCTTCGCAGTCTTCTAATACTTTTTTATCGTAAGGCTCAACTTCAAAATATTCTTCAAGCCAATCCAAGTTTAGAGCGATAAACTCTTGCTTGTATTTTTCTTGAAAAGGGACAAATTGAATATTAGGCGCCACGTCCAATCATTTCTTCGGGACGAACCCATTGGTCGAACTCTTCTTCTGTTAAATAGTCTAATGCCAATGCAGCTTCTTTGAGAGTACTCCCATCTTCGTGAGCCTTGTTGGCGATTTCAGCTGCTTTGTAATACCCAATTTTTGTATTTAAAGCAGTCACGAGCATCAAGGAATTTTGAAGCATTTCTTCAATTCTTTTGTGATTGGGTTGGATGCCTACTACGCAATTATCAGCAAAACTCACACAAGCATCTCCAATCAAGCTTGCCGATTGGATAATATTCGCCGCCATCACCGGTTTGAAGACATTGAGTTCATAATGCCCCTGGGCACCACCAAAAGTAAGAGCTACGTCATTTCCTACCACTTGAGCACAAACCATCGTCAGAGCTTCACTTTGGGTTGGATTCACTTTACCCGGCATAATAGAGCTACCTGGCTCATTCGCTGGAATACTGATTTCTCCAATCCCTGAGCGAGGACCTGAGGCTAGTAAGCGAATGTCATTGGCAATTTTATTCAAAGACACCGCCATTTGTTTGAGGGCTCCATGAGACTCGACCAAGGCATCGTGTGCAGCCAAAGCTTCAAATTTATTTTGGGCAGAAACAAAGGGATGTCCTGTAAAATCGGCAATGTATTGGGCTACTTTTTGGGAATAGCCTTCTGGCGTATTGATCCCTGTTCCTACAGCAGTTCCCCCCAAGGCAAGTTCGGATAAGTGGGGAAGTGTATTCTCAAGGGCCTTTATCCCGTGGTCAAGCTGTGATACATAACCTGAAAACTCTTGCCCCAAAGTAAGAGGTGTCGCATCCATTAGGTGGGTTCTACCAATTTTGACCACCTTTGCAAATGCTTCCGCTTTGGCATGCAATGCTTCACGAAGTTTTCGAATTCCTGGAAGGGTATGGGCTACTATTTTGTCATAAGCAGCGATATGCATTCCCGTCGGGAAAGTGTCATTAGAAGATTGTGACTTGTTGACATCATCATTAGGTTGTAAGGTTTTATCCCCTTCACCTAATGTTTTTCCAGCCAATACATGGGCTCTGTTGGCAATCACTTCATTTACATTCATATTGCTTTGAGTACCTGAGCCAGTTTGCCAAATCACGAGTGGAAATTGATCATCGTGGTCTCCCGCTAAAATCTCATCACATACTTGAACGATTAAATCACGCTTCGAAGCCTCGAGTACCCCCAAATCACAATTGGTATGTGCTGCCGCTTTTTTCAAATGTGCAAACCCATAAATGACCTCTAATGGCATGGAAGCAGCGGCTCCAATTTTAAAATTTGAACGTGAGCGTTCCGTTTGTGCTCCCCAATATACATTAGAAGGCACCTTAACTTCCCCTAGGGTATCTTTTTCGATTCGATATGACATGTAGTATTTCCTTTTTGATTTACACTTACAAAAATATGATTCATAGGATTAATGAATTCATTTTTAGTTGTATTTTTGTGCTAAACTATGGATATGTTTGAATTTGATCAATACCTTGGATTTCTCGCTTTCTTAAGCATACTGACAATCGGCTTTTGGCTGATGATTTTCTTACTCACCTTTGTGATTCCTTACTGGCTATTTGGTGCCGCTAAAGAACGCTTTGATGAATGGCGTGAAGCCAACAAACAAAAAGAATAAAAAAAGAGCCTCTAAAGGCTCTTTTTTTGTGTGTTAATATCCGTAACCTCCATCGTCACCTCCACCATCGTTGTTACCTCCGCGTCTTCCACGTTGGTTCTTTTTCTGGTTTAAGCGATAGGTAAATGTAGCAATATAGGTAGGTTGTCTCCTTTGATACTCGGTGTAACTATTAAAAGTATCCGTAAAAGTATCGGTCATAAATCGTTGCGTATTAAAGACATCACTGATACGGAACGAAAGTGTCCCCTTGTCTTTAAAGATATCTTTGTTAATGGCTGTAGAAAGTCCTCCGAATGGCTTGCTCTCTGATTGGGCAGTGATACGGGGTCCTCTAAAGAAAACTTGATTTTGCCAGCTAATACCTTTTCCAAAATTGATGCTGGAAATAAATCGAGAAGACCAGCTGACATTTTTAGCATCAAACACAAAACCATTATAAGTTCCAATTACCTCACTGCTAAAAACGTTGAAGTTAATATTGAGTCTGACTTTACGGGAAGGGGTATAGGTTAGATTGGCTTCTCCACCATAACGTATGTTTTTGGATAAGTTAATCGGACCTCTTCTCAATACGGGTACTTCGACAAGATTAGAATCTGGATCGTTTGGATCACCACTAATCGCTACTCTATCTCCGGTGTCTTCATTTACGAATGTAAAGTTATTCGTTGTCAGTTGATAGTATATGGAGCTGTTGAAAGTAAATTTATCATAGCGTTTTAAATAGCCTAAATCAAAACTTCCAGTACTAGCAGGGTCTAAATCTGGGTTCCCCTGAAAGAAATTGGTGATACTATTTCGAGAGGGGAATGGATTCAGGAAAAAACCTCTGGGTCGGCGAATTCGTTTGGCATAGCCAAGGGTAATATTTTCGCGTTCCCCAAACTCGTATGATAAATTCACAGTCGGAAACCAATTTGTATAGCGCTTATTGGTATAATCATTGGTGGTTTGTTGATCGATTACAATATTTGAATCTTCCATTCGCAATCCCAGTAGGATTGAAAATTTGTCCAACTTCTTTCCAAATTGCCCATAAGCGGCATTGACGTATTCTTTATATACCAAAAGATTGGTGAGGTCAAAGTCCACCGTTCTTACATTATCCTTTAAAAAGGCAACCTCATAATCTGTTTGTATGGTATTAAAGGTTCCTCTGTATCCCAATTCAATCTGGGTATTTTCATCCAATGGATAGACATAATCAACCTGTGCTAGAATTCGTTTTTGTGATTCTAGTGTCGTAACCTCTTCACTGTTGTTGATTCTGTTCTCAGGGAAAGTTTGAAAACTCGTAATTTCTGCCAGTTGATCTTCAGTACTTTCCTCGTATTGATAGGTAGCACTGATTTCATGCCCTTTGTCGTTAAATTTCTTATCATACAATCCAGAGATTTGAAACGATTCATCCAATTCAGGCTCGTATTGATCTCGTTGGTTAGAGGTAATAATAGCACCCCCGATATTGGTGAGCTCTTCAATCGTAACACTACCATCATTGAGGCCATTGTTGTCTCTGTAGAACCCATTTAATGTAAAACTACTGCTGTCATCTATGTAATATTCAGTACCAAGAGATAAAAAGACTTGATCTCTCTCTCTAGTGGTTTTAGAAGTTTCATATAGGAAGCTACTAGGGTCCTCCCCATTGAAATATTCATTTTCACTCAATCCACGGCTGATATTGGTTCTTCTTCCAATCGTGTTGGTAGAAAATAAATTTATTTTTTGGGTTTTATAATTCACGGTAGCAGTGCCTCTATAAGATTCTGGTACACCTCCGTTTAGGTTAAAGTTGCCATTAAAGCCAGCTCTTTCTTGTTTCTTCAGAATAATATTAAGAATACCACCGGTGCCTTCCGCATCGTATCGAGCAGAAGGGGAGGTAATCACTTCTACTTTCTCGATAGACTCAGAGGGCAATTGTCGTAAGCCGTCCGGACCTGATATCCCGACAAGACCAGAGGGTTTTCCGTTGATCAGGATGCGTACATTGTTATTTCCTCTTAGTGCCACATTGCCTTCTACATCCACCGTAATAGAGGGGATGTTGCCTAATACATCGGCAACACTACCGCCTCGAACTGTAATGTCTTTACCCACATTGTAGATCCTTTTGTCAAGTCTAATTTCTACTTGAGTTTGCTCACCAATCAGTTCAACCTCATCTAGTTCGTTGGTATCAATTTCTAAGGCTACCGTTCCTAAATCTAGATTGGATCGAATTAATACCTCTTCTTGGGTATTTGGTACAAAACTGATGTATTCAATTAAGATTGTATAGCGACCTGGGAATGATTCAATTTTGAAATTCCCATTCGCATCGGTAATCCCTCCCTGAATTAAATCAGGGCGTCTGTCATTTTTTAAAGTAATGGTAGCGTATTCTAAGGGTTGATTGGTTTCTTTATCAATTACTTTTCCGCTCACACTAAATTTTGGAGGACCAGCTGGTCTTTGCCCAAAGGCAAAAAAGAGTCCCATCAGGAATAGAATTCCAAATTGTTTGATTTTCATAGCTTTTTTAAATTATAGTTTTTTTAATGTTTATTCCTCTTCCTCTTATTCCTCTTCTTCTTTCTCTCTTTCTTTTCGCATCTTTTTTATCAATCGTTGGCGAAAGCGATGTTCTAGATGCTGTAGTTGGACTGTTTTTTTAGCTCCGATAATGGAGATGAATTGCTGTAGCACTTCCTTTTTTTGGAGTAGGAATTGAATTTCTTTCTCGTTTTGTTGGTCTAAGAAGAGTTGGGCTTCTTGCTCTGTCATTTGAGACAGACTGTCTTGAAGCATTTTGTGTTCTTTGTAATAGGCTCGATGCAAGCTGTCTTTTTTGTTATCATATACTCTGAACAAAGGCCAGAATTTTTCTGCTTCTTCTATGCTTAAATCAAGTTCTTCTGTAAAAAAAGAAATCTTGTATGCTTTTACCTTTTTATGATGGTTTTTATGTTGTGAAAAACCAGCTAACTGTCCTCCTATTAAGAGGATTACCATTAAAACTCTTTTAGTATTCATCAGTGTCATTTTCGTTTAACCAATAGGCCTGATCTTCCAGGACCAAAAACTCTTTTACAGCTTCAGGAGTCAATTCCTCTTCATGCCATCCCCATGTAAATTCATCACTTAATTCGGTAAAGGCAGCATCGAGGTATCTTTCGGCTTCATAATCCATACTGAGGTATCCGGCAATCTGGTCGTTTTTTAGATCTTCAATAGAAGGAGAAGTCATATAGCTAGTATAATAGCCTATACTTCCCATTAATAGGATAAAGCTAGCCGCAACCGACCCTTTACTAATGGAAGGCCAAAGTTGGATTTCTTTTGTTCGTTGGGGTTCTATTCCCAATTCGGAGAATACACGTTTCTCCAAATCCTCAAAATAAGAGGGAGGGGGCGTAGGGCGTTTAAAAGGGTAATTTGCTTTCATTGCAACTATTAGATTTGTATTTCGGAAAAAGGTTTAAGACGATTTTAAAAATTCTTTTACTTTTTTTTGAGCATGATGATGTAAGGCTTTTACATTACCCAGTGAAGTACCTAATATTTCTGCTATAGCCTTTAGTTTCAGGTTTTGGTCATAATGCATGGAAAAGACCAAGGCTTGTCTGTGAGGAAGCTGTGAAAGGGCTCGCTCAAGCTTTTTTTCCGCATTTGATAGATCAAAATGAGAATCTGCCTTTAGTTGCTCCAGAGTCGATTGCCGAATGTCATCAACGGAAACGTTTTTGTGTTTGGCTTCTTTTTTAAGAAAGCCAAGAGCTTCATTTGTCGCGATTCGATACAGCCATGTATAGAGGGCACTGTTTCCTTGAAATTGTTCGATGTTGTGGTATACTTTGATAAAGGTGTTCTGAAGGATATCATCCGTAAATGTGGGGTTGTGGACGATACTTATGATGTGATAATACAATCGTTCTTTGTAGCTGTCAAATAAATAGGTAAACCCCTTGACCTTTGTTTCTGGATGCTGTAAAAGGGATAAAAGTTTGGCTTCTGTCAAGCGTGATTATTTGATTGATTAGACCCTTTGGGTATAAAAAGGTTTAATTCCCTTTTAAAAAGGAGATCAGATTTTCCAATGGTCGCCCTAGGACACCGCCTTTCCCTTCAATGATAATAGGCCTTTCAATGAGTCTGGGATTTTCTGCCAATAGGGTGAGTATTTCAGACTCAGAAAGGTCTTTGCCCTTGAATTCTTGTTTCCAAAGAGTTTCTTGTGTTCGGACTACTTCGGAGGGCTTTTTATCAATAAAAGCCAATACTTCTTTCCATTCAGAAAGCTGTAAGGGGTTTTTGAGGTATTCGATGATCTCTATAGCATAGTCTTTTTCTTGAAGATAGTGCAGTGCTTCTCTCGATTTTCGACAGCGGCTGTTATGATAGATTTTTAGCATGGTGTAAAAATAAAAAAACCTGCATTATGCAGGTTTTTTTAACGAGTAGTTGTTGGTGAATTTATTTTACTTTATCAACGACAGCTTTGAATGCTTCTGGGTGATTCATCGCTAAATCGGCGAGCACCTTACGGTTGAGCTCAATATTATGGGCTTTTACTTTCCCCATAAATTGACTGTAGGACATACCGTGTAGTCTAGCACCTGCATTGATACGAGCAATCCAAAGTGCTCTGAAATTTCTTTTTTTGACACGTCTGTCACGATAGGCATAGCTCATCGCTTTGTCAACTGCATTTTTAGCAACTGTCCAAACGTTTTTTCGTCTGCCAAAGTACCCTTTGGCTTGTTTTAAGATTTTTTTACGTCGCGCTCTTGAAGCGACTGAATTTACTGATCTTGGCATAATTTTAAATTTTTTTGATAAGGGCGGTTTTTAAAACACTTTTAAGAGCCCTCTATCAGGGTTTAACAAATTTGTAACCGTTGCGTCTTACTTAAGGCGCAATTGTTCTTTGATGCTGTTCACGTCACTGTCATGGACTAATCCAGAATGCGTCAATTTTAGTTTTCGCTTTTTGGATTTTTTAGTCAAGATGTGACTTTTGAACGCATGCTTTCTTTTGATTTTACCAGAGCCGGTAAGCTTAAAACGCTTTTTGGCACTGGATTTTGTTTTCATCTTTGGCATGATGTTCTTTTAATTGATTACTACTCGATACTTATTTTTTGGGCGCTATGAACATAATCATTCGCTTTCCTTCCAGTTTTGGCAATTGTTCAACCTTCCCGTATTCTTCAAGGTCTTGTGCTAGTCGTAGCAATAAGATTTGTCCTTGCTCTTTAAAAACGATTGAGCGTCCTTTGAAAAAAACAAAGGCCTTTAATTTAGCTCCTTCGCTCAAAAACTTAATGGCATGTTTTTTCTTGAATTCATAATCATGCTCATCGGTTTGAGGTCCAAAGCGAATTTCTTTGATCGTTACTTTCGTAGCCTTTGACTTCAGTGCTTTCTCTCTTTTCTTCTGTTCGTATAGAAATTTCTTGTATTCAAGAATTTTACAAACAGGGGGATTGGCTTTGGGGGATATTTCCACCAAATCCAACTCCATCTCTTTAGCGAAACTGAGTGCTTTGTTAAGCCTGTAAACCCCAACTTCAATGTTATCACCGACTAAGCGCACTTCTTGTGCTGTGATTTTTTCATTGATGCGGTGCGGATCTTCTTTGATCACACGACCGGGGCGGTTCGTTCTTCGTCTACGTATTGCTATAACTTCTTATTTTTAATTACACTTCAAAAGTAGAAATACTTTCTGATATTTCTGCTTGTATTTTCTTTATAAAACCTTCTACCGAAAGTGATCCAAGATCCCCTTCTTTATGCTTTCGTACAGAGATATTTTCATTCTCAGCTTCTTGTTCTCCTACGATGAGCATGAAAGGTACCTTACTAAGTTCTGCCTCCCGGATCTTTTTACCGATCGTCTCATTTCGGTTGTCCAAGAGGGCGCGAATTTCGTTATTTTCTAGGATATTTAAAACTTTCTGAGCGTATTTTTCGTGTTTCTCACTGACGCACAATATGCTAACCTGCTGAGGAGAGAGCCACAAAGGAAAATTTCCTGCCGTGTGTTCCAACAAAATTGCCACAAATCGTTCGAGGCTTCCAAAGGGGGCTCTGTGAATCATAACAGGGCGGTGCAGCTCATTGTCACTCCCTTTGTAGGTTAGATCAAATCGTTCGGGAAGATTATAATCTACTTGTATGGTCCCGAGTTGCCATTTTCGCCCTAGGGCGTCACGTACCATAAAATCAAGCTTTGGACCGTAGAAGGCGGCTTCGCCTTCTTCAATCACATACGTCAGGTTTTTCTCTTTTGTAGCATTGATGATAGCGGCTTCCGCTAATTCCCAATTTTCTGATGAACCGATATATTTTTCAGGCTTTTTCGGGTCTCGAATGGATACTTGTGCCACAAAATCTTCAAAACCCAAAGAACCAAAAACATACAAGACTAAATCAATTACTTTTTTGAATTCTTCGTCTAATTGATTGGGCATACAGAAGATATGGGCATCGTCTTGTGTAAACCCTCTAACTCTTGTTAATCCATGTAATTCACCACTTTGCTCGTATCGATAGACAGTTCCAAATTCAGCATAGCGTTTGGGTAGCTCCCGATAACTCCAAGGTTTGGCATTGTAAATTTCACAATGATGTGGGCAATTCATTGGCTTTAGTAAAAAACTTTCTCCGTCAACAGGGGTTTCTATTGGCTGAAAGCTGTCGGCGCCATATTTTTCATAGTGACCAGAGGTCATATACAATTCTTTGTTTCCGATATGAGGAGAGATGACTTGTTCATAGCCTCCTTTACGTTGGGCTTCTTTTAAAAAGTTTTCCAATCGTTCTCTAAGGGCAGCTCCTTTGGGAAGCCATAGCGGTAAGCCTTGGCCTACTTTTTGCGAAAAGGTAAAAAGCTCCAATTCTTTCCCGAGCTTTCTGTGATCTCTTTTTTTGGCCTCTTCTAGGCGTTGTAAGTATTCGGTTAATTCCTTTTGTTTGGGGAACGAGATGCCGTAAATACGGGTAAGTTGGGTGTTGTTTTCATCTCCTCTCCAATAGGCTCCTGCAATATTTAGTAGTTTGACCGCTTTTACAAATCCAGTGTGTGGGATGTGTCCACCTCTACAGAGGTCTGTAAAATCGGCATGATCACAAAATGTGATGGTTCCATCTTCTAGATTTTCAATCAGCTCAAGCTTGTAAGGGTTTTCTTCATTTTGATAGAATTCTAAGGCTTGTTCCTTAGTAGCAGAACGCATTTGAAAAGCATGTTTTTCTCTTGCAAAGGCAAGAAACTGTTTTTCAAGAGTTGCCAGGTCTTTTTCGCTTATTGTCTCTGTTCCAAAATCCACATCGTAATAGAAACCATTCTCGATGGCTGGACCAATGGTTAATTTAGCAGTAGGGTATAGCGCGACTATTGTTTGCGCTAATATATGGGCAGAGGAGTGCCAAAAGGCTGTTTGTCCTTCAGGATCTTTCCAGGTGAATAACTTGAGATCCCCGTCTTCGTTGAGTGGAGTTGCCGTTTCAACGGTTTGTTGGTTGAATTCGGCCGAAAGCACATTTCGTGCTAAGCCTTCGCTAATGCTTTGGGCAACTTCTAATACAGTTGTTCCGGGGGCATATTCTCTGACACTCTGGTCGGGAAATTTGATTGCAATCATAGTTTCTTGTAGAACGCTGCAAAGATAAGGCTTCCGTTCAGCTAATCAAACAACTATTACTTCTTCTTAGCATTTCTTGGCCCCAATAAGCCGTTTGTAATCGTTCGTATCCCCCAAAACCCCATTATTATGGAGACGGCAGTTACAAGAAGTCCTACAATTAAGACTGGATAATACAAAGGATGCCCTTCATTTTGAAAAGCCTGATGCATAATGACAGGTCCCGTAAAAGCGAGTATCATAAAGCTTGCCATTCGTTTTAATCCTTTTTTTAAAAGAGTGGTATCCATCACGAAAGAGGTATTGATTGACTAGCTATTTTGATTTTCATTAAAGGCGATTACCGCTTTACGAACAGACCCGTATTTTGCGAGTAGTTTTTCCGATTCTGAATAGGTGAGCCCGGTTTCCGCTACGACCATTTTACAGGCTCTATCCTGAAGTTTGTCGTTGTTAAGTTGCATGTCCACCATTTTGTTGCCTTTTACTTTCCCCATGGCGATCATGCTACAGGTGGTAATCCGATTGAGAATTAATTTTTGTGCGGTACCGGCTTTTAGTCTAGAACTTCCCGTCACAAATTCAGGTCCTACAATGACTTCAATAGGGAAGTCGGCATATTGTGAGAGCGGGGCTTGGGGGTTGCAACTAATACTGGCCGTTTTTATCTTGTTTTCCTGACAGATTTTTAAGCCATTGACGACATAGGGTGTGGTACCCGATGCAGCAATCCCCACTACAAAATCCGTATCGTTTATTTGGTGTGAGCTAAGATCCTCCCATGCCTGAGTAGGGCTGTCTTCAGCATCTTCAACGGCAGTAGTCAGTGCCTTTTGGCCTCCTGCTATAAGCCCAACAACTTGAGAGGGGTCGGTTCCAAAGGTAGGTGGACATTCAGAGGCGTCTAGTACTCCCAAACGGCCGCTTGTGCCCGCTCCGATATAAAAAAGGCGGCCCCCTTTTTGAAAAGAGCGGACAATTTGTTCAATGAGTTTTTCTAATTCAGGAGTTACTTTGGCAACTGCTTGCACTGCGATTTCATCTTCCTGTTGCATCCCTTGAATCAATTCCAGGATTGATTTGTTTTCCAAATCACTATGACGGGAATCCTGCTCTGTTATTTTTTTAAAATTCATTGCTTAAAAATAAAGCAAAAAAAAACGCTACCGAAGTAGCGTTTTGATTTTAGCGAAGCTTAGCGTCTAAATTTTCCTTCAGAGCATCCAGGAATTGCTGAGTGGTCAGGTAGTGAGATTCATTCATGTTTTTTTCATGAATTAAAAGAGCTAAATCTTTCGTCATCTTTCCACTTTCAATTGTTTCAATACAAACAGCTTCAAGGGTAGCACAAAAATCAATCAAAGCTTGATTTTCATCAAGTTTCCCTCTGTGGGCAAGCCCTCTCGTCCAAGCAAAGATAGAGGCAATAGGATTGGTTGAGGTCGCTTTTCCTTGTTGGTGTTGTCGGTAGTGGCGGGTTACAGTACCATGGGCAGCTTCTGCCTCCATTGTGATGCCATCGGGAGTAACCAATGTTGACGTCATCAAGCCAAGAGAACCGAAGCCCTGTGCAACAGTATCGGATTGTACATCACCGTCATAATTTTTACAGGCCCATACAAACCCACCATTCCATTTCATAGCAGCCGCTACCATGTCGTCAATCAAACGGTGCTCATAGGTAATCCCGGCTGCTTCAAAACGATCTTTGAATTCAGCATCAAAAACCTCTTGAAAAATATCTTTGAAGCGACCGTCATAGGCTTTCATGATGGTATTTTTGGTCGAAAGGTATAAAGGCCATCCTTTGTCTAGGGCACGATTCATACACGAACGTGCAAAGCCATAAATCGAGGAATCGATATTGTACATGCTCATGGCAACTCCATCCTCTTGGAAATTATATACTTCCCAAGATTGTGCTTCGCTTCCGTCTTCAGGCGTAAAGGTCATGGTTAGTTTTCCTTTCCCTTTTGTGACGATATCAGTGGCTTTATACTGATCTCCAAAAGCGTGTCGACCGATACAAATTGGCTTGGTCCATCCTTGCACATAACGCGGGACATTGCTCATAATGATGGGCTCACGGAAGACCGTTCCTCCTACGATATTACGAATGGTTCCGTTAGGAGAGCGATACATTTTTTTAAGTTTAAATTCTTCTACTCTTCCTTCGTCAGGTGTGATAGTCGCACACTTTATCCCAACATTGTATTTTTTAATCGCTTCTGCAGCGTCAATCGTGATTTGATCATCCGTTTGATCTCTGCTTTCTATCCCTAGATCGTAGTATAATAATTCAACGTCTAGGTAGGGAAGGATTAATTGTTCTTTGATAAACTTCCATATGATGCGTGTCATTTCGTCACCATCAATCTCAACAACTGGGTTTGCAACTTTAATTTTTGACATTTTGTGTGTATTGGTTTCGCTTGCAAATATACAACCGAAAGCGTTTAAATTATTTTGGTTTCGGGCAAAAAAAAAGATTGCCGAAGCAATCTTTTTGTTAAATATCTAACGTCTCGCTTCTTTGATACGAGCTTTTTTACCACGCAATTGCTTGAAGTAGTAAATACGTGAACGTCGCACTTTTCCGCGGCTGTTCACTTCAATTTTCTGCAAGGCAGGTAAATTGATAGGGAATATTCTTTCTACTCCGACGGTTCCAGACATTTTACGAATGGTAAAGGTTTTGGAAAGTCCTGTTCCTTTCACCTGGATGACAACGCCTTTAAAGAACTGGGTTCTTGACTTTTCACCTTCTCGGATTTCGTAATAAACAGTGATGGTGTCACCGCTTGAGAATTCAGGAAAATCCTTTTTCTCAATATACTGGTCTTGTACGTAGCTAATTAATTGTTCCATGTTTAGCTTTCTTTTTGTTTGTGCAGGGAACATACACGTGTATCGTCAGTGGTTCCGTTGCGAGTGCAAAATTAAAGAATTAAATCAATAATACAAATGAATGTTTATGACAAATTACTCCAGGAGATCAGGGCGAAGCGTTTGAGTTCGTTCAAGTGCTTTTTGCATTCTCCACTCTTCAATTGCTGGGGTATTGCCCGAAGAAAGAATTTCAGGTATTTTCCAGTCCTTGTAATCAGCAGGGCGAGTGTAAACGGGAGGCGCTAGTAAATTGTCTTGAAAGCTATCAGAAAGCGCCGAAGATTCATCACCCAAAACGCCGGGAATGAGTCGAATTATGCTGTCGCAAAAGACGGCGGCAGCAAGCTCTCCACCAGACAGTACAAAATCACCAATAGATAGTTCTCTTGTGATCAAATGGTCTCGTACACGTTGGTCCACACCTTTGTAGTGCCCACAAAGAATGATTATGTTTTCCTTTAGAGAACACTCATTGGCAATTTTTTGATTCAATCGGCTTCCATCCGGTGTCATATAAATGACTTCATCATAGTCTCTTTCTTTTTTAAGATCTTGAATGCAGCGATCAATAGGACCAATCATCATGACCATTCCAGCGCCCCCACCATAGGGGTAGTCGTCTACTTGGCGGTATTTGTTTTCGCCATATTGACGCAAATCATGAAGGTGAATACTAACTTTTTGATTTTCCTGCGCACGTTTTACTATGGAAGCTGAAAAAGGACTTTCCAATAGTTCTGGCAATAGCGTAATAATATCAATTCGCATGTTTCAAAGGTACGGGAATCACCTTTAGTTGTCTTTCTTTTTTGGGCGATTTAATTTCTGAAAATGATTCTTTCGTTTGCTGGGGTTAGGAAAAGAATAGATTCAATAGTGTCTTCATTGATATTTTCGAGCGCCGAAATGTCTGTGATCGCTTCTCCGTTGATTTCAAGTATCACACTTCCTTCTTCAATCCCATACATGGATAGAATTCGGTTGTTGGTGTTGACAATCATCACGCCTTTGTCGAGCTCCTTTTTCCGCATTTGTTCTGGAGATAGATTTTTTAATTCCATACTGTAAAAGCGAGTGCGGCTTAGTTTTTTCAATTCGACAACTACCGTTTTTTGGACCCCGTCTCTAACATAGATAACGCTTACTAAATCTCCAGGACGTTTACTAGAGAGGTAGCCTGTTAGATCCGAAAACTTATTGATCTTTGTCCCGTCCACACTTTTAATGATGTCTTTGGTTTGCAGACCAGCAGCTTTGGCTCCTAGACCTTCTTCGAGCTCCATGATATAAAAGCCTTCTGTCTCCTCAATTTCTAGGTATTCGGCAATTTTTGAATTTAAGGCTCGTCCACTGACCCCCAAAAGCCCTTTTTGGACATTCCCGAATTCTAAAATATCTTCAAAAACTTTTCGTGCTATATTACTGGGAACGGCAAATGAATACCCTACAAATCCACCACCTACAGAGGTAATAGCGGTATTGATGCCGACTAATTCTCCTTTGGTGTTGACCAAAGCACCGCCGCTATTGCCGACATTGACAGCTGCATCGGTTTGAATAAAAGATTGATTTTTTTGATCCTCCTGATTAAGGTCCCTCGATTTGGCACTAATGATTCCAGCTGTTACCGTAGAGTTCAGGTTAAAGGGATTTCCTACAGCCAAAACCCATTCCCCTACTTTTGAGCTATCAGAATCACCAAAAGTGATATAGTTAAATTGGTAATCCCCTTTGATTTTTAGGACCGCAATATCGGTGTAGGCATCGGTGCCAATAAGCTCTGCTTCATAGGTCTTGTTATCATTTGTAGTCACTTCAATACTAGTGGCATCATCAATTACGTGGTTGTTGGTGATGATAAGCCCATCCGAGGAGACGACAACCCCTGAGCCTGTTCCAATTTTTTCGGGCATGTTTTCACCATAAAGATTTCGCATCCACCAAGATTGGCGATTGTCATAGGATCCTATGTTTTTAATGTGTACTACCCCATCAATGACCTTATCAATTGTTTTGGTGAAATCATTTTCTAGGCCGGTTGTGTTAAGTGGGTAATTGACGGGGGTAACTGTTGGGAGATTGTAGTTCCTATTTTGAGTGTCTTTCAAGGGGGGAGTAGCAGGGTTGAAATAATCAAACACAAGGTAGCTAAACAAGGAGCTTATGCAAGCAACTAGTACTAAGGGAATAATTTTTTTCATACAATTTCTTTTTAATAACATTCAAAATTAGAAAGATATGCGCTGTCTTCATTTTGCTTTAACTACATTTTAACAGCTTCGACACGAAAAAAAATAGCTTATTTTTGGTCTCCATGAATATTGCTTTTAAAAAATACCAAGGAGCTGGAAACGACTTTATCATGATTGATAATAGGGCGATGGATTTCCCTACTCAAAATCAAAATGAATTGATTGCTAGGATGTGTGATCGAAATTTTGGTATTGGTGCGGATGGGTTGATCCTGATACAACAGCATCCTGAGGTGCCTTTTGAAATGGTCTATTTTAATTCCGATGGGCATACAAGTAGTATGTGTGGGAACGGAGGTCGTTGTGCTGTTTCCTTTGCTAAAAGTTTAGGGCTAGTAACCCATACAGCTACTTTTCTATTTGATTCAGATGTGTACTCAGCTCAAGTAGTAGAGAAGGGGCGTATCGCACTTGCTATGCAAGATGTAAATGGGGTACAGATAGCGGAAACGCATTGTTTTTTAGATACAGGATCTCCCCACCATGTGAGTTTTGTAGAGGCAGTTTCTACTGTAGATGTTCAAACCAGTGGCAGTGAAATTCGATACGGTGCCCCCTATGGAGAAACGGGAACGAATGTGAATTTTGTGGAAACAAAGGCAGCGAACTGTTTTGCCATAAGAACCTATGAGCGAGGTGTTGAAGGAGAAACCTTAGCTTGTGGTACAGGGGCTGTAGCTGCTGCCATTGCTGTTCATGCTACTCAGAGAACCCACGAGACCCATCTCCAGATTGAAGCACAAGGAGGCATACTGGAAGTGAGTTTTAAAGTTGAAAAGGGCACTTACACAGATATTCTTCTGATCGGCTCCGCTGAATATGTCTTTCAAGGGATTTACGAATGAAAGAAGAGGGATTTTCATTGCGAGGCCTAGAATTGTCCGATTTGGAGTTATTATTTGAGCTCGAAAACGATACCCGATATTGGAAATATGCAAGTCGTTCTGTCCCTTATACCAAGACCTTTTTAACTGAATACATACTACAATCCCATTTCAGCATTCAAGAAGCGCAGCAGCTTCGAATGGTCGTTGTCAATAGTGATGATCAGCCTATTGGATTGGTTGACCTATTCGATGCCGATTTTCATAATAGAAGAGCGGCCGTGGGGATTGGCATTCATCCAAATTACCAAGGCAATGGATTGGGTACGATTGCCTTACAATTAATACTGGCCTATTGTACTGAACATTTATCTTTCCATCAATTGTATTGTGATATTGATGACAACAACAAGCACAGTATACAGTTATTCGAAAAAGCAGGGTTTGTGAAAACAGGCACTAAAATGGATTGGAATTTTTATGAGGGTGATTTTCATCCGGTTTCTATTTATCAAAAAATACTTTAACCATGAAACAGAAAAATATTAAAATCATTTCACTTCTCGGTTTTGCAGCGGTCCTTATTGCATGTATAACGTATGCGGCACTCTTTCAGTGGCAGAACACTTCTTTTTCATCAGAAGAGCTAACAGTTTACATTAAAAGTGATTGGGAGTTTGAGGAGGTGAAAAAGGCTTTAGAGCCGCATTTGAAAAGTACCCTATTATTTGAAACTGCGGCTCAGATTAAAGGGTACAAGAAGCGAGTGAGAAGCGGTAAGTATACCTTCGCCAAGGGCTTATCAAACAATGAGCTGATTAACCGATTGCGGTTAAAAAGCGAGCCTGTCACGATAACATTTAACAACCAAGAGCGTATTGAAAATCTCGCTGGCAGGTTATCACATCTTTTAGAGGCTGACAGCCTAACGCTATTGTATAAAATGAAACAACCCTCTTTTCTTTCAGCAAATGGTTTTACAGAAGATACTGCTCTGGCGATGTATATACCCAATAGTTATGAGTTTTTTTGGGATGTTACTCCTGAGGATTTTTGCAAGAGAATGCTAACGGAATACCACACTTTTTGGAATCCTAGTCGAAAGCAAAAAGCGCAGCAATTAGGCTTAAGTGAAGTGGATGTCATAACCCTTGCAAGTATTGTTCACAAGGAAACGGTTCGCGCTTCGGAACGTCCAAAAGTGGCAGGAGTCTATTTGAATCGTCTTAAAAAAGGGATGAAACTACAAGCAGATCCTACGGTCATTTATGCCTTGAAAAAACGCTATCAAAATTTTGATACCGTTATCAAACGAGTTCTCTATAAGGACTTAAAAATTCAGTCACCCTATAATACCTATCGGACTCGGAAACTACCCCCTGGGCCGATTTTCATGCCCGATATTTCGGCTATTGAAGCGGTTTTAAACCCTGAAAAACATTCCCATTTGTATTTTGTAGCCAATCCTGAAAAACCTGGTTACCACCTGTTTGCGGCTAGTTTGTTTCAGCACAACCGCAACAAGCGTAAATATGTTCGCTGGCTAAACAAAAATAAGTTGTATCGTTAATTAGGTGTATGCACTAAGAATACAGCTGGACGTTTGTGAAAGGCCTTTAATTTCCGTTTTTTCCACTGGTGTATGGGCAGCGTTTTGATCCATTCTGAGGGTAGGCTTAGATCACAGGCCATGCACAGAAGTGTAGACTCTTGTAAGTTTTTGATAAGTGCTTCTAATAGCGGAATGTTCCGATAAGGAGTCTCAATAAAAATCTGGGTTTGATTGTATTGTTGGGCATTTCGTTCCAATTTTTTGATGGCTTGAGAACGTTGTTTACTTGGAATTGGTAAATAGCCGTGAAAGGTAAATTGTTGTCCATTAAAGCCAGAAGCCATCAGAGCCAAAACAGGGGAGGAGGGGCCTACAAGTGGAATTACTTTAATGTCTTTGCGATGTGCTAAATTGACAATTACAGCCCCTGGGTCTGCTATTCCAGGACAGCCAGCATCTGACAAAAGTCCCATGGAAACTCCTCCCTCACAAACGGAAAGGTAGTCCTGGTATTCAAGTTGTGTAGTGTGCTTATTTAATGGATAAAGATGCAGTTCATCTTGTTTTTTTTCAGGACATAATTTTTTAATAAAACGCCGGGCTTGTTTTTCATTTTCTACAATGAAGTGATAGTGCCCTTGAATGACCTCTCGTATCCTAAAAGACAAACTGTCCAAAGGGGCACTTTCTCCCAAAGGGCAGGGAATAAGAATCAGGTCTCCTTTTTTACTCATGAGCAGAGAGTTCTGCTACAATTCGATCTGTTGCAGCATCAATTAAATCATACACTTTTTCAAAACCTTCCGCTCCCCCATAATAGGGGTCAGGCACTTCTTCAGTATCCGATAAAAGAGCTACTTTCTCCCATTGTTTTTCACTAGGTTGCAGGCTTTGTAAGTTCTGATAATTGGATTTATCCATAACGTAAATCCGATCAAATCGAGTAAAATCATCAAGGCTAAAGGCGCGTGCACGTTGATTTTGAATATCGATTCCTTTTGATTTTGCAATTGCGATACTTCTAGGGTCAGGAGGGTTGCCAACATGAAAAGCAGCTGTACCGGCAGAATCAATACTATAAGAAGAGGCGGGAAGCTTGCTGGATAAAATCCCCTCAGCCAATGGGGAACGACAGATATTACCCAAGCAAACCATTAAAATATTAACGGTTTTCAAGAGGGACTAGAGCGTTAATTTCTGGTTGAGGTCTTCCACATATTTGCGGAATTGTTTGTCCGTGAAACTTAAATTGTCAACAGTTTTACAGGCATGCAGAACCGTGGCATGGTCTCTTTTTCCAATTTGTGTTCCAATACTAGCAAGGGAAGCTTTGGTGAATTTCTTTGCAAAATACATGGCCAATTGTCTTGCTTGTACAATATGTCTTTTTCGTGTTTTGGACTGTAGGGTCTCCACATCCATTTGAAAATAGTCAGAGACCACCTTTTGGATATAGTCGATAGAGACTTCTCTTTTAGTGTTCTTAACGAATTTATTGACAATCTCTTTGGCCAATTCAAGGGTAATCTCCACTTTATTGAAGGAGGATTGTGCAATTAATGAGATAATGGCACCTTCCAGTTCCCGAACATTGGATTTTATGTTTTTAGCAACGAATTCTATGATCTCATCTGACATGACAACCCCGTCTCTGAAAAGTTTGTTTTTTACAATAGAGACCCTTGTTTCGAAATTGGGAACCTGAAGCTCTGCTGACAAGCCCCACTTAAAACGAGAGAGCAACCTTTGTTCGATATCTTGCATATCGATAGGCGCTTTATCAGAGGTAATGATTACCTGCTTCCCGTTTTGATGGAGGTGGTTGAAAATATGGAAAAACACATCTTGAGTACCTGATTTTCCACTTAAGAACTGAACATCGTCAATGATAAGCACATCAATGAGTTGGTAGAAATGAATAAAATCATTCCGCGTATTTTTCTTGACGGATTCTATGTACTGCTGGGTAAACTTTTCAGCAGAGATATACAAGACCGTTTTGTCTGGATATTTTTCTTTAATATCAACTCCAATGGCGTGCGCAAGATGTGTTTTACCAAGTCCTACACCCCCGAAAATAAGCAAAGGATTAAATGAGGTACCCCCTGGTTTTGTAGCTACTGCCAAACCAGCAGATCGCGCTAAACGATTGGAATCTCCTTCTAGGAAATTATCAAAGCTGTAATTTGGGTTTAGTTGTGATTCAATCTGTAAATTTCGAATCCCAGGAATGACAAAAGGATTTTTTAATTCACTATTAAAAGTACTAAGGGGGGCTTCTACTTGTTGTGTTTTCGAAGCTGTTTTTGGATTTGAAGGGATGCTTTCAGTATGGGGTTGTTTATTTCCATACGTATTCTCCATTCGAATCACGTAAACCAAACTTGCCTCTTTTCCAAGTTCTTTTGTAAGAGAAGATTTTAAGAGCTTTACGTAATGCTCCTCTAACCATTCATAGAAAAACTTACTGGGTACTTGTATGCTCAAAACATTTCCTTCAAGCTTTACAGGTACTATAGGATTAAACCAAGTTTTATAGGCTTGAGGTTGAATGTTGTCTTTGATATAAGACATACAATTTTCCCAAACTTGATCAGCAGTGTTTCCCATTCTTTTTAAGGAGAGTTGTGTTTTTCTAATTAATTTACTCGTCCGACAAATATCTATGGTTTTTTTTTATTAAAAAATTCAATCTGCTATTGAAATTTAATTTTTTTTTTATCAAATTATGACTCCACAGAATGCTAAACATTATTCCAAAAAGAATAAACAATATTTCAAAGAATTGACTTATATAACAAAACCTATTCGCGTGCGCTATTCTGACACTGACCAAATGGGGTATATGCACCATAGTAACTATTTGCGTTTTTTTGAAATTGCACGTCTTGAATGGTTACAGGTATTGGGTATTTCCTATCAAAAGATGGAAAAAGAAGGGGTTTGGCTTCCGGTAGTTTCAGCAGACACTCACTATAAGTCCCCTGCTTTTTTTGAGGATGAGTTAGTGGTTCACGTAAGCTTAGATAAACCCCCAACAGCGGCTTTATTTTTTTCGTACACGATCTACAATCAGAACCAAGTATTGGTCTGCAGTGGCACCACTAAATTGGCTTTTTTAGACGCTGCTAGACAACGCCCCATGCGCTGCCCTAAAGCGTTGTTTGAAGTACTGCATCCGCTTTGTTAAAAGACCACAATTCGTCTGTCTTTAGCGGGATTATTTTAGTGGGTATTCTGTCTAATCGAGGCCCTTTTATTCCTGTTTTAAGTTCTTTGTTCGTTTTCAATAGTCTTACTTCGTCCCATAAAGAAGCATCGATAAACTGTTGAAGTGTATACGCTCCTCCTTCTAGTAATACAGATTGAATATTTTGACGATATAAATACCTAAGTAAGGCAGGCATATCAAATTGATTGCTGTCTGCTGAAAAAGGAACTTTACTTGATGTAATATGGAGACTTCTTTTGTTTTGATAGAGTTGATCGGATTTATGGAGCCTCTCTTTGGGGTCAAGTAGTATGGGAATGGGGCTGTTTCCGGTCCATTTCCTCACGTTTAATTTGGGGTTGTCAGCTTTAACGGTATTGATTCCTATCAGTATGGCTTGCTCTTCACTTCTCCATTGATGAACGCGCTGTTGTGAAAATGAATCCGAAAGCCAGAATACGCCTCGTTCTTGATCATTATTTTGAGGGGCGATAAATCCTTCTTTACTCTCCGCCCATTTTAATATTATATAAGGACGTTTTTTTCGATGAAACATAAAAAAACGCTTGTTGACACTATCACATTCCTTCTGTAAAAGGCTGATGCTAACTTCACAGCCATTCTCTCGTAGGCGTTGAATACCTTTTCCGGCCACTAATGGGTTAGGGTCCACAGCACCCACAACGACTCTTTTAATTTGATGTTTTAGAATCAAATCTACACATGGAGGAGTCTTTCCGTGATGATTACAGGGTTCAAGATTCACATAAAGAGTGGCTTGTGAGAGGCTTGATTGGTCCCTCACATTTCTGATGGCATTTACTTCGGCATGAGCTTCACCCGCTTTTTGATGCCAGCCTTCGCCAATTATTTTGTCATTTAAAGTGATGACGCACCCCACCAAAGGATTTGGATAGGTGTTGCCCAATCCTTTTTGGGCCAGTTGCAAACAACGTTGCATGAAAATTTCATCAGAATGCTGTAATTTCGTAGTCAAAATATTGAATTCTAGCGGTAAAATTACTCAACTAATGCAAATGACCCTACGAACTATTCAAAATAAAGACAATAAAGAGTTAGCACGACTCCTTCGTTCTGTATTGGTAGAAATGGGTGTTCCCAAAACGGGTACTGCTTATGAAGATCCGGAGCTGGATCATATGTACGAAGCCTATCAGGACCCTAAAAGTGCCTATTTTGTGATCGAATTGGATGGAAAGTTAGTTGGGGCAGCGGGGATAAGCCCCCTTAGAAACGGTCCAAAAGCGGTTTGCGAACTTCAAAAAATGTATTTCAGCCCAAAAGCAAGGGGGAAAGGCTGGGGAGACCAAATGATTGAACATTGTATGACGTTTGCCAAAGCGCAAGGATTTGAACAGTGTTATATTGAAACCATGCCCTACATGAAAGCGGCGCAAAAATTATATATCAAAAAGGGATTTGAGTTTATCGAGGGCCCGATGGGAAATACGGGACATACGAATTGTTCCGTTTGGATGCTCAAAACACTTTAAATGGATCTGATCAGCTGGCATAAACATTTCCAGAAATCACTCAAAGGCAAGCACTCTGAGCGCGCTATAACGTCTTTTTTTAAGCATCTATTGAAGGGTTTTTTTGATTGGGAACCCACCACCTTGGGATTGTCTCCCCATAAAATTTTGGAAACATTCCAAGAGGAGAAACTAAAGAGAGCTTTGCAGGCGCTACAAGCTGACAAGCCCCTGCAGTATGTAGTGGGGTTTTCAAACTTTATGGAGTTGCCGTTAGAAGTGACCCCCGCTACCTTGATACCAAGACCTGAAACGGAGGAGTTGGTCAGTTGGATTTTAGAAGAATATGAGGATGCTGCTGCTAAAATAATGGCATTGGATATGTGTACAGGGAGTGGTGCTATAGCATTGGCGTTAAAACACTACAAACCGAATTGGGCGATAGAAGGCTATGATGTTTCAAGGGATGCATTGGCAGTAGCTAAAAAAAATGCCTCCACTCTTCAGTTGGATGTTCATTTTGGAGTCTTTGATTTAACGGACTCTGCGTTTTCCTTGCCAAAGTATGATATAATAGTGTCCAATCCCCCTTATGTGAGTCCCGATGAAAAGCGCGAAATGGAAGTGAATGTACTTGATTACGAGCCTCATTTGGCTTTGTTTACACCGAGTGACAATCCTTTGTTTTATTATGAAAAACTATTTTTACTGGCTCAAAAATCCTTGCAGGAATCCGGTAGATTGTATGTGGAGATCAATCCAAAATTTCACAAAGAACTCGAAAAAATGGCCCTCGCATTTGGCAGCAAAAGGATAAGAATGAGAAATGATATTTTTGGAAAACCACGCATGTTATGTTGTCAATTGTAACTTTATCTCGTTTTTTTAGAAATAGACAGTAGAAAAAGAAATAGGGCATGCAAAAAATAGGGGTTTAGAGATGACTGTAAAACGCGTAAGAATTGATGAATTAAGGGCTGAATTACACCAGCATAATCACCGATATTATATTTTGGATGCCCCTGTAATTAGTGATTATGAATTTGATCAGCTGTTAACTGAGCTCCAATTATTAGAGTCAGAAGATCCTGATTATTTTGATCCCAATTCACCTACTCAGCGAGTAGGAGGGGGAGTGACTAAAAATTTTGAAACCAAGCAGCATCGGTTTCCTATGTATTCATTAGACAATACCTATTCACCAGCAGAATTAGAAGACTGGGAAAAAAAAATTAAAAAGGTGTTGGGGGATGAGAAGCCACTTACTTATTCTTGTGAATTGAAATTTGATGGGGCTTCAATCTGTCTTACATATAAGAATGGACAGTTTACTCAAGGTCTTACCAGAGGCGACGGCCAACAGGGAGATGATGTAACCAAAAATCTTCGTACTCTACCTACAATACCTTTGCAATTACAGGGGGATTATCCTGATTTTTTTGAAATCAGAGGGGAGATTGTTCTTCCCTGGAAAGCTTTTAATCGTTTGAATGAATCCCGGAAAGCCGCTGGAGAACCCCTCTATATGAATCCACGAAATACGGCTTCAGGCTCTTTAAAGCTGCAGGACAGTAACGAAGTTGCCAAGCGAGGTTTGAGTTGTTTCCTCTATGCCATAGCAGGCGAAAAAGTGCCTTTTGCGTCTCAATCAGAGGTGCTGGAAAAAGCCCGAAATTGGGGTTTTAAAGTTCCCGATACGGCTCGCAAAGTGACAGGTTTGCAAGCTGTTTTTGAGTATTTGAAAGAATGGGATTTAAAGCGGACAAGCCTGGCTTATGAAATAGACGGAGTTGTTATCAAAGTAGATGATCTAGCGCTTCAAGAAGAGCTGGGTTACACGGCTAAATCACCAAGATGGGCCATCGCCTATAAATTTCAAGCCGAGCAAGTTGAAACGGTACTAGAGTCTGTCAGTTATCAAGTGGGTAGGACAGGCGCCATTACACCCGTAGCTAATTTAAAACCCGTTTTAATTTCGGGTACCACCGTCAAAAGAGCCTCCCTGCATAATGCCGATCAGATTGAAAAATTAGGATTGCGGATTGGAGACCTAGTACAGGTGGAAAAAGGGGGTGAAATTATTCCGAAGATTGTAGGGGTTTCCGAAAAACATAGGGGGGCAGAGCAGGATGCGGTCTCTTTTATATCGCATTGTCCTGATTGCGATGCAGCGCTTGTTCGTTCTAATGGTGAAGCCCAGCATTATTGTGTAAACAGCGGGGCATGTCCTACTCAAATTATCAGTAAAATCCAGCATTTTATTTCGCGTAAAGCAATGGATATAGAAGGGATTGGTGGTGAAACAGTAGTGCAATTATACGAGGCTGGTCTAATTTCGAAGGCAGAAGATTTATATCGATTGAACCCTCAAGAGGTAGTGAAACTCGATAGAATGGCAGAAAAATCTGTTGACAACCTTATAAAAGGTGTGGCAGACTCAAAAGCCAAGCCCTTTTCTAAAGTGTTATTTGCATTGGGGATTCGATTTGTCGGAGAAACCGTAGCCAAAACGCTTGCCAAACATTTCCAATCAATTGAAAATTTAAAGGCAGCTACAGTAGAAGATCTGATTGCGGTTGACGAAATTGGGGACCGTATTGCGATGAGTATACACACCTATTTGAATACCGAGTCACACTGGAATCAAATACAGAGTCTGAAAGAAATAGGACTTCAGTTTGAAGCCGAAAAAGGGGGTGCATTAAGTTCTGATGCGTTAGAAGGTTTCAAATTTGTTGTTTCGGGGGTATTTGAAAAATTCGATCGCAACAGTCTCAAAAAGTACATAGAAGATCATGGCGGAAAAATCGTTAGCGGCGTCTCAAAAAACACGAACTTTATCGTAGCTGGTGAAGGAATGGGACCCAGCAAATATGAAAAGGCAACCACCTTGGGTATTCCTATCTTGAATGAAATACAACTAATAGCCCTAGTGGAAGAAAAAAAATAATGTTACAAATACAACATTCAGTTGTAAAATTATATCATAACAACATTTATTCATTCTACTGAGGATGCAAAATTTACTTTTGACATGAAAATAATGAATTGGTTACGAGTACGTTTAATTCAAAAATCTGTGCGGCAACAATTCGCATTGCACGAGAAGAGAAAGGCTCAGAAGCCGAAAGCGATTCAAAAAATAATGGTGTTACTAAATAGCAATTCTTCTATAAGTGCTAGTACAATAGAACGAGATCTTAGGCAAAATGGCTTTGATAAAGCTTCTATTTCAGTCGTCGTGTTTGAGGCTAACATGACCGCATCCAATGAAGAATCGGATTCATCATTTGGGCCTGGTGATTTCTCGCTTTTAGGAACCCCTCTTTCAACAGTAGAATCGTATTTCAATAAACCCTACGATTTGTTGATTAATTATTTCAAAGAGGATTATCCCTACTTGCAGCTGGTTTCTTTGAAAACAAAAGCTGATTTCAGGGTTGGATTTCCACAGGTAGACAATCGTTTAAACGATCTAATGTTCCATGTACCTGAAACGGATTCCCACTTATTTTGTAAGCAAATGCATACCTATTTAAACACTATAAACACTGCATAATGGACTTAAAAGGACATGGTGTTGCCTTGATTACCCCTTTTACACAAGATGGAGGAATCGATTTTATGGCGCTCGGGAATCATATTGAAAGAATGATTTTGAATCAAGTAGATTACTTGGTTGTATTGGGCACTACCGCTGAAACAGCAACTTTAAGCGCCAAGGAAAAGAAGCAGATTCAATCCTTTGTTGTCGATACTGTAGCAGGTCGATTGCCTCTTGTAGTTGGAATAGGCGGAAATAATACCCAAGCAGTACTTGAAGAAATTGAAGAAACGGACTTAACTCCCTTTGCCGCCATATTATCCGTTTGTCCGTATTACAATAAGCCATCACAAGAAGGATTGTTTCAGCATTTTGCGAGCTTAGCTAGAGGTACTGATAAACCCATTATATTGTATAATGTCCCCGGAAGAACAATGTGTTCACTTTCCCCAAAGACAGTAGTTCGATTGGTCGATCAGTTTAAAAATATTGTAGCGATCAAAGACGCCAGTGGAGACCTATCACAGATACACGATCTTATTCGTTTGACTCCTTCAGAATTTCAAGTCATCAGTGGAGAAGATTCGTTAGCCGTACCCACGATACTTGCTGGAGGTGTTGGTGTCATCTCGGTAATTGGAAATATGCTTCCAGAATTGTGCACTCAATTGATACATTCCGCATTGGATTCAAAAGTGGCAACTGCTTATCAACTTCAATATGCATTGATGGATCTTATTCACTTGTTGTTTGAAGAAGGGAATCCAACGGGTATAAAAGCAGCCTTGCATATTCAAGGCTATTGTGAGAATCGAGTACGACTTCCGCTAGTGCCCTCCTCTAAAGAATTGTATGAATCCCTTCAGCACGAAATAGCCCTATTGCAGGTCATCTCTTAAAAGTATTCGGTTTAATTTCTTACTGCAATTGGACTTATGTAGAGTAGCGCAGCACTTTTAAAGCGTTAAATTGTAATCAAATATTGCTTCCGAGTATGATTTACAGTACTTTTGTCAACTGTTTACGAAAGTATATGAAGCGAGTACCCCTACATTCCGTATCTGTCATTATTATTGCTCTTTTATTGGGGAGTTGTAGTGAGTACCAAAAAATCTTGAATGGAGATGTCATTTCGGACAAATACAAAGCAGCTGAGCAGTATTATAGCGAGGGTGAATACAACAAAGCCAATCGTCTTTTTGAAATGGTCATTCCTAGCTATAGAGGGAAACCTCAAGCCGAGCGATTAATTTTCTTTTTTGCAGACTCTTACTACCATACCAAAAGCTATTATTTAGCGGCTTATCAATTTGAAAATTTTATTAAGTCGTATCCCAAAAGTGACCGTATAGCTGAGGCCTATTTTATGGCAGCAAAGTCGTATTATATGAAATCCCCATCCTTTAGCTTAGATCAAGAAGACACTAAAACGGCCATTGAGAAGCTTCAGATATTTATGAACAACTATCCTAATTCTGAATTTGCTTCTGAAGCCAATACGATAATCTTGGAGCTTCAAACCAAATTAGAACAAAAAGATTTTGAGATCAGCAAGCAATACTACACCATTCAAGATTACAAAGCAGCAATCCAAGCTTTGGATAACTTCATTGGTGAATTTCCCGGAACAAAATTTCGGGAAGAGGCATTGTATTATAAATTTTTAGCTTCTTTTGAAATAGCGACTAATAGTGTGGCTAGGTTACAAGAAGAAAGGCTATTGGACTTGCAAAAATTGTATGAGTCCATACTGCAGAATTATCCAGAAACTATTTTTAGTGAAGACTTATCGGAAAAGATGAGTCGTGTCACTAAATTATTAGCACCCTATCAAACAGAAGAAAACATCACAAAATAAACGTTGCATTATGACTAAATACATGAATTCAAAAGCTTCCGTTAGTACTCAGACCTATAACAGAGAAGTAATTGAGGATCCAACAGAAAACATTTATGAGGCCATCTCTATCATTGCGAAGAGAGCCACGCAAATCAATTTGGATATCAAAGGGGAGTTGCATGAAAAATTAGATGAATTCGCTACTCATAACGATAGTTTAGAAGAAATCTTTGAAAACAAAGAACAGATTGAGGTGTCAAAGTTTTATGAAAAACTTCCCAAGCCACAAGCAATGGCAGTAGAGGAGTGGTTGAATGAGAAAATTTATCACCGCAACACAGACGAAGCGGAACAATAAGCTATGAATACGCTTAGGGGGAAAAAAATAATACTGGGCATATCCGCTGGGATTGCTGCCTATAAGACCCCTTTATTAGTACGCTTACTAAAAAAAGAAGGGGCAGAGGTCAGGGTTATTTTGACACCCGACGCGCATTCTTTTGTTACGCCCCTTACCTTATCAGTAGTTTCACAAGAAGAAGTGCTTTCCTCATTCGTTGCTGAGGACAAAGATAATCCCGTGTGGAACGATCATGTAGAATTGGGTAATTGGGCGGATCTTTTATTAATTGCTCCCGCTACAGCCAATACCCTTTCGGCATTGGCACAGGCCAAATGCAACAACTTACTAATCGCTACCTATCTGTCTGCTACTTGTCCTGTGATGATAGCACCTGCAATGGATTTAGATATGTACGCCCATCCAGCTAATCAGAAAAATTTGAAGACACTCGCTTCTTATGGTAATTTGATATTGCCAGTTGGAGAAGGGGCACTTGCAAGTGGGCTTGAGGGTAAGGGAAGACTTTTAGAGCCTGACGAAATAGTAGCAAAAGTCAGGTTTCATTTTTTAAAGCGACAGCCCCTTGTAGGAAAAAAAGTATTGATTACGGCAGGGCCTACTTTTGAAAAAATTGATCCTGTTCGCTTTATAGGTAATTTTTCTAGTGGTAAAATGGGCTTTGAATTAGCTCAAAGAGCACATGAATTAGGAGCTGAAGTTCATTTGATTATAGGTCCAAACTCTTTAGAACTCGCACATTGTTCATTCGCAATATGTCAAGTCGTAAGTGCTGAAGAAATGCAAGCAGAAGTTTTCAAACTCTATCATTTAGTTGATTATGCCATAGCCGCTGCTGCTGTTGCGGACTTTAAACCGCTGACCAAAGCCACTCAAAAAATAAAAAAGCAGCAGACCACACCCGTAATTGAATTAACCCCTAATCCAGACATCCTGCTCGAAATGGGACTGTCAAAAAAAGGACAGTTCTTACTTGGTTTTGCACTCGAGACAGAAAATGCGGAAACCCATGCATTGACTAAGCTGCGAAAGAAAAATTTGGATGCAATTGTCTTAAATACATTAGAAGACGAAGGCGCCGGATTTGCAACGGATACCAATAAAATTACCTACCTTTCTAAGGATGAAAGTAAAAAATCATTCACCCTTAAATCAAAAAAAGAGGTGGCCCGAGATATTTGGAATGAGATTCTATCCTAATCTATTCTCTGCACTCTTTATAATAGTTGCGCTGCAATCAATAAAAGCGCAAGAATTAGAAGGTCAAGTTGTTGTCAATGCGGATTTGGTGGATCAAACCAATCGGCAAATATTTGAAACATTAGAGCAGTCTTTAAATGAATTTATTAATACAAGAACCTGGACCCAGCGTGATTTTCTGCCTCAGGAGCGAATCAAGTGTAGTTTTGTATTAACGCTGACCTCCTATAGTGACAATCAGTTTGAAGGGAATCTGCAAATTCAATCACAACGTCCCATATTTAATAGTAATTATGACAGCCCGCTGTTTAATTACCTAGACAATGACATCAATTTTATTTATCAAGAATACCAGCCATTGGTTTACAATCCTGCCTTATTTCAGTCAAATTTAGTGTCTCTTCTAAGTTTTTATATTCATATCATACTGGGGTTAGATGCCGCTAGTTTTCAAGAGGATGGAGGGGCTTTTTATTTTAATCAGGCACAGAAGATTGCCAATTTAGCGCAGCAGTCAAAATTAAAAGGATGGAATCAAAATGATGGAATTCGCAATCGTTTTTGGTTGATTGATTCCCTGCGTTCGAACGCATTTAGAGAATATAGAATAGCCTTGTATGAATACCATAGACTTGGAATGGATCAAATGGTAGTTGCACCATTAGAGGCTAAAGAGACTATTATAACATCTATAAACACTCTTTTTGACATGTACAATCGGAGGCCTAATGCCTTTCTTTTGCAAGTCTTTTTTGATGCGAAAGCACAAGAGATTGTGGAGGTCTTTTCTGGGGGCCCAAGATCCGAATCCAATCCTATGGTAACTCAATTAAGACGAATGGCCCCTTTGTTTAATTCACAATGGAAAGAAATCAAATTCTAATGTTTGATTATGCTCCTTGTCTCTGCTATCTTTGATAAAAAATAATATCCTTGTTAACGGCACTCACCATAGATAATTACGCATTGATAGAACACCTAGATGTTTCTTTTGATTCTGGGATGACTACTATCACAGGTGAAACAGGTGCGGGTAAATCTATTTTGTTAGGAGCCTTGTCGCTGGTACTAGGGAAACGTGCCGATCGTTCTTCGCTAAAGGACAACGATAAAAAATGCATTATAGAGGCACATTTTGAGATTGCTTCTTACGGTTTACGTGATTTTTTTGAGCAAGAAGGCTTGGACTATGAGGATAGTACTATTATTAGACGCGAAATAATCCCCTCCGGCAAATCACGTGCCTTTGTCAATGACAGTCCTGTTACTTTAGATATCCTAGACCGATTGGCTGCAGATTTGATTGATATTCACTCCCAGCATCAGACTTTAAAACTGACAAAAACTGAATACCAGTTCCAAGTTTTAGATGCCCTTGCTGGGAATATGGAACGGCTAGAAAGCTATCAAAAGAAGCTCGCTTTGTATCGTCAGGATACCAAAGAACTAGCGTACATAAAAGCAACGGCCTCCCAAGCTCAAAAAGACCGTGACTACAATCAATTTTTATATGATGAACTAGAGGCGGCCGAATTGACAACTGACATGTTGGCTCCTTTGGAAGCTCGAGTAGAGGAATTAGCGAGTGTACAAGATATAAAGCAGAGTCTTGAAAGTGGTGCTCAGATTATTGAAGCTGAGGATGTCGGAATTTTGCACCTATTAAGTGAATTTAGATCCGCGCTACGAATGGCTTTACAAAAAGCACCTTCCCTGTCTGAAATGCCAGCAAGGCTAGAAAATATGCATGCTGAGCTCACTGATATACACTCAGAATTGCAGCTCAAGAGTAGCCAATTGGAAAACGATCCCGAAGCATTAGAAAAAGCTGAAAATCAATTGCAGCTTTTGTATATGCTTCTCAAAAAACACCAAGTAGATACCGTAGCTGAATTGATTGAAAAAAGAGACTTTTTGCAGTCTCAATTGCAGACGACAGAGGAGCAGCAAGAAAAAATAGCGGCTTTTGAAGCACGCCTCTCAAGCACAAAAAAAGAGCTTGAATCCATAGCTTTATCAATTCGCGAGAATCGATTGCAGGCAATTCCTGATTTAATTCATAAAATGGAAGCCTTAATTGGTAAAATGGGAATGGAAAACGCACGTTTTCAAATTGCTTTACACCCTACTGAGCATTTTCAAGTTCAAGGAATGGATGATATGGAGTTTCTTTTTTCAGCAAATTTAGGAGGCCGTTTTGGACCCTTAAAAAGTGTCGCTTCAGGAGGGGAGTTATCACGGATAATGCTGGCAATAAAAGCATTGTTGTCTCAATTCAAGAAATTACCAAGCATCATTTTTGATGAAATTGATACAGGAGTTTCTGGAGCTGTTTCAGATGAAATAGCGGTGATCATGAATCAAATGGCAACATATATGCAAGTGTTTACCATTACACACTTGCCTCAAGTAGCCGCCAAGGGGAGTCAGCATTTTAAGGTCTATAAAACTCTTTATAACGATGCTACACAAACCCAAATAAAAGAACTCAATAAAGAAGAGCGTATTGCTGAGATTGCCAAAATGGTCTCGGGAAAAGAGCTTACGCCTACAGCACTAGAGCACGCAAAAGAATTATTAAACTGAGAAACAATACAGATGAATTACGAAATTTTAAAAGGTAAAAGAGGAATTATTTTTGGAGCATTAGACCAAGAATCGATAGCATGGAAAACAGCTGAGGCGGTTCATGCTGCAGGAGGTAAATTTGTGCTTACAAATGCACCAGTAGCCTTAAGAATGGGAACCATTAATGCGCTAGGGGAGAAAACCAATGCTCCTGTTATACCTGCAGATGCTACCAAAATAGAAGATCTTGAAAATCTTATTGAAGAGGCACAGCACTCTTTGGGAGGGAAACTAGACTTTGTTTTACACTCCATTGGGATGTCTGTAAACGTTCGGAAAGGAAAACATTATACTGATCTTAACCACGATTGGATGACGAAAGGCTGGGATGTCTCTGCTGTCTCATTCCACAAATTAATGCAAGTGCTGTACAAGAAGGATGCTATGAATGAATGGGGAAGTATTATTGCGTTATCCTACATTGCTGCCCAGCGCACCTTTCCTAATTACAATGACATGGCTGACAATAAGGCCTATTTAGAATCTATAGCACGTAGTTTTGGCTATTTCTTTGGGAAAGATAAAAAAGTCAGGGTAAATACCATTTCACAGTCTCCCACATTAACCACCGCAGGGAAAGGGGTAGAAGGTTTAGACGGATTTCTGACCTATGCTGAAAAGACAGCACCGCTTGGCAATGCAACTGCTGAAGATTGTGCAAATTACACCGTCATGATGTTCTCGGACTACAGCAAAAAGGTGACGCTGCAAAATTTATTTCACGACGGTGGATTTTCGAACGTAGGGGTAAGTCAAGAAATAATTGACTCTTTGACTGATCCTTCATAAGCTATCTTGATGTCCAAAGGATTCAATCAATTCAAAAAATGGACCCATAGTTGGATCCCGGACAAAAGTAAGGTGCAGTTTTTTTTGATTTTTGTCATTATTTCCACCTCATTTTGGTTGCTTACCCGTATTTCAAATAGCTATTCTGGACAAGTTGTTTTTGATCTTACCTACTTGAATACCCCAAAAGGGATCGTAGTTGAAAGGGCTCCTGAAAAAATGATGGTAACCTTAGAAGCCTCGGGCTTTCAGTTATTGCTCTATCAAGTTTTTGGGAGTCGTCTAAAAATCGATCTGCAAAACACTCAATTGGAAAACGAAAGGGGATTTGTGAATTTAATAGAACAGCAGAATTATCTGGAATCACAATTGGCTGATAATACGATTATTTCATTGCTCAATTCTGCCCAATTAGAGTTTCAATTCAAACGATTGTTACAAAAAAAAGTACCTATCCAACTCGTATCGGATCTGGGTTTTAAAGTGGGGTATAACTTCATGGAGCCTCCAAAACTGATACCCGATTCTGTTACTGTAGTTGGAACGGGAAAAGAACTAGACAAAGTGCTATTCATTAGCACACAGTTGCTTGAAAAATCTTCTTTGGAGAGTGACTTTTCGGAAACTTTGCGGCTGCAAATACCCAAGGAAATTATTTCATCTAGTAATCAAGTAGTTATTGTTGAGGGAAAAATCACTCAGTTTACAGAGTTGACATTTGACCTCCCTGTGCAAGTCAAGAATAGTCCCATTGGGACAAAGATTCGGTTGTTTCCAAAAGAGGTGCAAATACGCGTTTTACTCCCTATGTATTTAGCCCGAACAGTACAAGCAGAAGACTTTAGTGTAGCGGTTGATTATTTGGAGATTCTAGAAAAAGGGGAGAAAAGAATAAAAGTGCACTTAACAAAGCAGCCTGCTTTTATTCAATCGTTTCGATTGGAACCGAAGTTTATAAATTACTTAATTAAGAAATGAAAATCATTGGTTTAACGGGTGGAATTGGGAGCGGTAAATCGAAAGCCTTGGCTTTTTTTAAGAAAAAGGGGATCCCGTGTTATCAAGCTGACAAAGCCGGTCACAGGGTCTTAAATGAGGATACAGAGGTAGTCGATAAGATCAAAGCGTATTTTGGAGCCCATTTATACACCCAAAAGGGGTTGGATCGGAAGTCATTAGGGGCTCATGTATTTGAGAATCCAGACGCATTAGCGTATTTAAATTCTATTGTGCATCCTGCTGTTCGAAAGGACTTTAAGCAATTTATTCAAAATCATCAAGCTCCTTTTGTTGTGAGTGAGGTTGCGATATTATTTGAAAATGGCGGTCAAGCACAATACGATAAAATAATAGTGATAACAGCCCCCGAATCAGTGCGGATAAAAAGAGTACAAGAAAGAGACCGAGTCTCGGAAGAGGAGATTGTGTCTCGCATAAAAAGGCAATGGCCTGACGCTAAAAAAGTACCTTTGGCTGACTATGTCATCGTTAACGATACGGATTGGATGACAACAGAAATATCCCTGCAGAAAGTATATGAGGAATTGCTGGCTTTTTCTCAGCAATAGCCTTAACAAAGCCTTAGGAAAATTAGTAGTATATTTTCTTCAACTTTGCCTGGTAAGAATAGAACATCTTGAAAAAGAACAGATTTATCATTCTTGTAGTCCTTATGATTACTTCCATTTTTGGAATAATCGGAGTACAGGCTTTCTGGATTTCCACCTCTTGGGAGAACAAAGAAGAAGAATTTTCTCTTGCCGTGAATCAAAGCCTTCGAACTGTTGCTAGAGAAATTCAAAACCGAGAGTTGACGGATTATATTAGTGCCTACCAAAAGCTAATAGATTCAGTAGGGAAGCCGACCGAATCTAATTTCACAGATATTTTTCTTTTTTTAGACGAAGACCGCCCCAACAACCTTTCTACCTTTTTTGCTTTCGGAATCCTAGAAGAAGACTACACTATTAAGGGGTCTTATTTTGACCCAGTATTGGGAGAACGAGATTCCGTTACAAACCTCAAGGATTACAAAGGAGTACGTACGACTACTATTTTGAAAAATGAGGTATTTAATAGAGAGAACCGCTTGGCGAGCTCTATCCAAAAACTGAAGCGTATTGATCGTCTTAATAGTTATGACGAAGCAAAATATAGAGATGCTTATATGGATTATGCGAATACCCTGCCGATACATAGGAGGGTAAATAATCAAGAAGTCTCCCTATTATTAGAAATGGAGTTAAAGGAGCGCGATATTCAAATCCCCTATCAGTTTGGTGTTTACAACGATGGACTGGCGACCAAAATAAAGTCTAATAACTATCAAGAGATACAGAAGGGTGTCGCCTATAGTGCCCCCATCTTCGTGGATACCCAGGGGAATAGTCCCTATGAATTACGGGTCAGTTTTCCGACACGTGACAATTATGTGATGTCTTCAATAATGGGGGTAGCAGGTTTGTCTTTAGTGCTTACCGTTTTCATTATTTTAGTTTCTGCGGGTGCGTTGTTTCAAATCATTCAACAGAAAAAGATTTCTGAAATCAAAACCGATTTCATCAATAATATGTCGCACGAATTTAAAACCCCAATTGCGACTATTAATTTGGCCTTGGACGCCATTGCCAATCCCAAAACGATTGACACGCCAGTGAAGATTTTACAATATACCAATATGATACGGGAGGAAAATACACGCATGCTAACACAGGTAGAAAATGTATTGAAAATCTCTCAGCTTGAGAAAGGAACAACCCCACTCGAATGGGAACAATTGGACTTGCATCAATTAATAGCAGAGGCGATCACCCATGTGGGGCTTATAGTGGAAAACAAAAAAGGCTATATCAAAACCCATCTTGCCGATGAGGCGGCTGTTTTTGAAGGGGATTTTAATCACTTCACCAATCTGATTGTGAATATTTTAGACAATGCGATTAAATACACAGAGGGGGCGCCTAAAATTGATATATATACCGAATACAATAACGGGCAAGCACTGCTAAGCATTCAAGATCAAGGTATGGGAATGGATGCTGCTACTCAGCGACTTGTTTTTGATAAATTTTACCGGCAAGAAGGAGGGAATATTCACAATATCAAAGGCCATGGACTTGGACTTTCTTATGTTAAAAAAATCATTGAATTGCATCGCTGCAAGATTGCTATTGAAAGTAAAAAAGGTTCTGGCTCAAAGTTCATTATTTCAATCCCATTAAAACCTCAAAAATAACCCCATCAAATTATGAATAATAAAAAAATATTAGTCGTTGAAGACGATCCCAATTTTGGAAGTATTTTAAAAGATTATCTGACCTTAAACGAATACGAAATCGTACTGGCAAAAAATGGAATAGAAGGCTATGAAAAGTTTAAAAAAGAACATTTTGATTTATGTATTTTAGACGTGATGATGCCTTATAAGGATGGCTTTACCTTGGCCAAAGAAATACGGGATAAAAATGACTCAGTACCCATTCTCTTTTTAACCGCTAAAAACCTCAAAGAAGACATGTTAAAGGGGTTTAAGCTGGGGGCTGATGACTATATCACTAAGCCTTTTGATTCAGATGTGTTATTGGCTAAAATTAAAGTGTTTTTAAATCGTAATCAAAAGCCTGTCAGTGTTGAATCTGAAGCGTTTTTATTTGATATAGGGCAATTTAAATTCAATTCAAAATTGCGCACGTTGACCTTTGATGGCGGGGAAGCAGTAAAACTATCTCCTAAAGAAAGTCAATTGTTACGTCTGCTGTCGTTGCATATTAATGATTTACTACCAAGAGAGGTCGCTTTGACTAAAATTTGGCGAGACGATAATTATTTTACATCAAGGAGTATGGATGTTTATATAGCCAAGCTACGTAAGTACCTTAAGGACGACAGTAAGGTAGAAATACTCAATATTCACGGGGAAGGCTTTAGGCTGGTTATAGGAGCGGAAGAATCTTAGAGTCTAGGATGGAATTGTTCCATTACTTTCCGCAAATGTCGGGTGTCAATATGAGTATATATCTCAGTCGTCGTAATGCTTTCGTGACCTAAAAGTACCTGAATGGTTCTTAAGTCAGCGCCATTTTCTAAAAGATGTGTGGCAAAAGAATGCCTAAAAGTATGAGGGCTAACTTTTTTCTTGATTCCTGCTCTTTCGGCTGTTTTTTGAACAATTAGAAAAACCATGTTTCGTGTCAATGACTTTCCATTTCGGTTTAGAAACACAAAATTTTCATAGCCTTTTTGTATTTTTTGGCTGGATTGAATTTCATGTAAATAGAGGTTGACTTGTTGCAGTGCATAGTCACCCATCGGGACCAGTCTCTGTTTGTTCCCTTTACCCGTTACTCGTAGAAGCTTTTCTTTAGTATAAATATCAGACTTTTGAAGATTGACTAACTCACTAACCCGCAATCCGCTCCCATAAAGTGTCTCCAATAAAGCCTTGTTTCGATGGCCTTCTGTCTTGCTCATGTCCACGGCCTCCAGTATTTTTTCGACCTCGTTTATGCTGAGTGTGTCGGGTAGCTTACGGCCCATTTTAGGAGCTTCTAGCCATTGTGTAGGAAGGTCCTCTCGGTATTTTTCAAAAACTAAATACTTGAAAAAGCTTTTGAGCCCAGCTATTCTTCTGCTTTGAGAGTAGCTGCTCTTTCCTTTGGCCTCGTGATAGATGAATTCTTGGATGGTTGTTGCTTGAATTTTAAGGGGGGATACAGGGCTGTCGTGGTCACTCAAAAAGCGCATTAATGCTTGTACATCCAATTGGTAATTTGCAATTGTATTCTCTGACAGGCCTCTCTCGATACTCAGATAATGCCCAAAATCTTCTAAGGCTTTCGTCCATTCCATATCTCTTTATAATCCTCCCTTGCGGAATTGTAACAAAGTACTTAAAAGATATGTATTTTTGAAAAAAAAAGATGAATCTAGCGATTGTTAATGGTCCCAATTTGAACCTTCTGGGGACTCGCGAACCGGATATATATGGAGCCATGACTTTTGATGCGTATTATCAAAAGCTTCAAGAAGAATACCCCACTATTAACTTTAGTTATTACCAGTCCAATGTAGAGGGGGAGTTACTCAATATTCTTCAAGACATTGGTTTTAAGGTTGACGGCATTCTTTTCAACGCAGCTGCCTATACGCATACCTCAGTTGGTTTAGGAGATTGTATTAAAGCCATTGATGCGCCTGTTATTGAAATTCATATTTCCAATACTTTTTCCAGGGAAGATTTTCGCCATAAATCCTATATAACGCCAGTTTCCAAGGGGCTAATTGTAGGTTTTGGACTTGACAGTTACCGCTTAGGAGTCGAAAGTTTTCTAAACCGATAGGCAGCCCAAAGTCCCAATAGAGAGAAAAAAGCCAGGAAGAGAAACAGCTGTTGGTGTCCCCAAATTCCCTCAAAATTGTCTAAAAAGTATCCCATTATTGGGCCTACAAAGATATCGGGTGTATAGCCTACTAGTGATATTAATCCCACAGCTGTACCTGTAATGTAAAAAGGAATTTGGCCTTCTTCCATGACGGCATAATAAACCGCTCTTAGGCCATAGGTTCCGATAGCTGTTATGATTAGGGACATGCCAAACAAAGAATAGTGAGGCGCTATAACGGATCCTGAGGCAAATAAAAGCGCTCCTATAAAACTGCATCCAAAAGCATATAACAAAACCTTACTTGCTTTGGTCTTATCTGCGAATACACCGACTAATATACATATGAGGGGTCTCAAATACATTTGATAACTTCCTACTTGGGCCGCCTTAACTTCATCAAAAAGCATGATTTCGGCAGCGTATAAGGAGAAAACATCTGTTACCTTATACCCAACATAAGCTGACAAAACAATGATCATTAAATAATGAACACTTGGAATTGCAATCGCCTTTTTGATTTTCTCCCAGGATCCAAGGGGCGATATTTTTTGACTATTAGAGGCTGTAGAATCTTTGAAAAAAAGCATGATAAAGCCTCCCATTGCGGCACAAAAAAATGCCGAAATAAGAATGACTAATTGAAATGCATTTTGACGAATTTCAGCTGAAAGGCTAGCAGAATCAGCAGGGAGAAAATAGCTAAAAATAGAAACCCCAATAGCCCCTAGGCTTGCTGCAATAAAGCCTCTGCCTCCCTCTAGAAACCCAAATGCTTTCCCTTGACTACTGACCCCTCCCCATTCGCGTGTCGCTTTTATCATAGCTGACCAGAACAAAAATAGGGTCGTAAAACCCCAGTAGACATAAAGAAGTAGTAAAGAACTATAGCTGGGTAGTGTATACAGATAAAAGCCCCCTAGGGACGTCAGCAATAATGAGAGTGCCATCAGCTTTCTAGGAGGAAACCGATCGGCCACAGTCCCTCCAAAAAAATAAGAAACAAGTGCTATCATTCCATAGAGAGCGTAACAATTTCCGAGTTCTGTATTGGTAATATCAAAAACAGCTAAAAAAGTAGGTCTGAAAACTCGCGCAAGTACAAAAGGTAGAATGAAAGTAGCCTCCCCAGCCAAAATTAACAATAGGATTCTTAACGGATTCCTCAAGACCCTTAATATAGGGGTTTGAATAAAAAAAACAGCCCGAAGGCTGTTTTAATACCATTTCAAATCTGAATTAAAGATGTATTACTTCATCATAAGCATCTGCAACGGCTTCCATGACTGCTTCACTCATTGTAGGGTGTGGGTGGACTGTTTTGAGTATCTCATGGCCTGTAGTTTCTAGTTTTCTTCCTACTACTGCTTCCGCAATCATATCAGTTACACCAGCACCAATCATATGGCACCCCAGCCATTCTCCATATTTAGCATCGAAGATCACTTTTACAAAGCCCTCAGAGTTTCCAGAAGCTTGCGCTTTACCAGATGCTGAGAATGGGAATTTACCAACTTTGATTTCCAATCCTTTGTCTTTGGCTTGTTGCTCGGTAAGCCCAACAGAAGCGATCTCTGGATAGCAATAGGTACAGCCCGGAATATTTCCATAATCAAGAGGTTCAACATTCATACCGGCTATTTTTTCTACGCAAATAATACCTTCAGCTGAGGCTACGTGAGCGAGTGCTGGACCGGCTGTAATATCTCCTATAGCATAGTAACCCGGTAGATTGGTTTGGTAGAAATCATTCACCAAAATCTTATCTCGATCGACAGCAATTCCAATATCTTCTAATCCAAGCTCTTCTAGATTTGTTTTGATCCCCACAGCAGAAAGAACGATATCCGCTTGTAAACTGAGTTCTTCCTTTTTTGTTTTGACAGTAGCTTTGACGCCTTTTCCTTTGGTATCCACAGCTGTTACTTCTGCTGATGTAAGGATTTCAATTCCACTTTTCTTAAAAGTACGTTCTAGCTGTTTGGATACTTCTTCATCCTCTATAGGGACAATTCTATCTTGGTATTCTACAATGGTCACTTCAGTTCCCATGGCATTATAAAAATACGCAAATTCAATTCCGATGGCTCCAGAGCCCACTACAATCATTTTTTTGGGTTGCTTGTCCAGTGTCATGGCCTTTCGATAGCCAATGACTTTTTTTCCGTCTTGAGGAAGGTTTGGTAATTCTCGAGAACGAGCCCCCGTAGCAATAATTATATTTTTAGCTTCATAAATAGTTTCTTCTGAACCCGCTGTGACACTAACTTTTTTTCCAGCTATTACTTTACCGTGGCCTTGGAGGACATCAATTTTATTTTTTTTCATCAAAAATTGAACTCCTTTACTCATTCCAGCAGCCACATTTCGACTGCGATTTACCACTGCATCAAAGTCTTTGTCGTATTCTTTTACTGTAAGACCATAGTCAGAAGCATGTTTTAAATACTCAAATACTTGAGCTGATTTTAGCAATGCCTTTGTAGGGATGCATCCCCAATTTAAACAGACGCCACCTAAGCTTTCTTTCTCTACTACTGCCGTCTTAAAACCAAGTTGTGAAGCACGGATCGCAGTTACATAGCCACCAGGGCCACTCCCTACTACGATAATATCATATGTGTTTGCCATAAGTCAAGATTAAAATCGCCCTAAAATTACAAAATGAAAAGCAGCTTTCCTTATTTATTCATCACGGCCTTGAAAATCAATACTAATAGAATTAACACAATAACGGGTTCCTGTTTCGGTAGGGCCGTCATTAAATACATGGCCTTGATGAGAACCACAACGGGAACATACAATCTCGGTGCGTATCATCCCATGGCTCGTGTCTTTTATATATTCTATGGCGCCCGGTTCTGATTGATCAAAACTGGGCCACCCACAGCCACTGTCAAATTTACTATTGCTATCGTACAGCTTTTGACCGCAGCCTTTGCATAGGTAGTTTCCTTTTTCAAAATGCTGGTCGTATTCTCCTGTGAAAGGGCGCTCTGTTCCTTTTTCTCTGAGAACCGAATAGGAGAGAGGATCTAACTGTTCTTTCCATTCAGCGTTTGTCTTTTCGACTGCGTATTTATTGTTTTTCATCTTCTGCTATAAACTGCAAGGCTGCAGAATTGATACAATGTCTTTTACCTGTTGTTTTTCGCGGGCCGTCCTCAAACATATGCCCAAGATGGCCACCACAGGTTTTGCATTTTAATTCTGTTCTGGCATAGCCAAGTTTGTAATCCACATCGTATTCAATATTCGAATCATATCCTCTGTCAAATGAAGGCCAACCTGTTCCAGAGTCAAATTTATGATCCGATTCATAGAGGGGAGTGTTACATCCTTTGCAAACGTAAGTGCCTGCTTCGTCATTTTTATTGTAAGGGTTGCTAAAGGGGCGTTCAGTTCCCGCCTGACGAAGTACATAATAAGAAAGATCTGATAATTGTGATCGCCATTCATCATCTGTTTTGACTACCGAATAGGAAACTTTTTCTTTCTTTGGTTGCGCCTTGGATTGGCATGAATAAAAGCCCAGTAGGAGCATGCATAATAAGAACCTTTTCATATTTCTTTTCTTTTTTCTTTCAAAAGTATAAATAAAAGTGGCTTTTAAATCTTTCTAGAAAAATTAATAAGAAGTTGACTCCTAGTCATTTGATAAAACAGTATTGCATATCGGTTTTAAAATGTTATTTTGGGCGAACCATAAAACGATTAAATGAGCTCTACAGCAGCCCCAAAATTAGAAAAAGGAAGTAAGAAATTAATCAACGCTTGGGCTTTTTACGACTGGGCTAATTCGGTTTATTCTCTAGTTATTTCTTCGGCCATTTTTCCCATTTATTACGGTCTTATCTTTAGTGATACGAATACCATTCCCTTTTTTGGCTATGATGTAAAAAACACAGCCATGATCAGTTTTGTGACGGCTACTGCATTTGTATTTGTGGCTTTTATGTCTCCCTTGCTTTCTGGAATTGCAGATTATATAGGAAACAAAAAAAGATTCATGAAGATCTTTGTTTACCTCGGTAGTGTTTCTTGTTTTGGATTGTACTGGTTTGAGATTGAAACCATTTATATGGGGCTTTTATTTTATTTTTTGGCCATGATTGGCTTGTGGTCTAGTTTGGTCTTTTACAATTCCTACCTTCCAGACATTGCTTATCCACACCAACACGATAGAGCAAGCGCTAGAGGATTTTCTATGGGCTATATAGGCAGTGTTCTCTTGCTTCTGTTTAACCTTAGTATGGTGATGAAGCCAGATTTGTATGGGATAACAGGAACCGAACTCGAGGCGAGTTTAAAGGCCATGAAATACTCTTTTATAACAGTGGGTATTTGGTGGGCGAGTTTTAGCCAAATATCTTTTTATTACCTACCCAAGGGAAATTCCAATGTTCAGAAAATGACAAAGGATATTTTTTGGAATGGCTATAGAGAACTTCGCTCTGTATGGTTGGAACTAAAAGATAATTTTAAGCTGAAGCGCTATTTAGGGGCTTTTTTTGTGTATAGTATGTCCTTGCAAACAGTCTTGTTAGTGGCTGCTTATTTTGGGGAAGAAGAAATTGCATGGGGGAGTACCAGTGAGAAAACCACAGGATTGATTATCAGTATACTCTTGATTCAGATTGTGGGTATACTAGGAGCCGTTTTAACCTCACGTAGTTCCGAGCGTTTTGGGAACATCCCAACACTTATAGCCGTAAATATTATTTGGGCTGGTTTATGTATTTATGCCTATTACATTCAAACCCCTTTTCAATTTTATTGCATAGCTGGATTAGTGGGCATGGTTATGGGAGGCTTGCAAGCCCTTTCTCGCTCTACTTATTCAAAATATTTACCAGAAACAAAGGATACAACTTCTTATTTTAGTTTTTATGACGTAACAGAAAAAATAGGGATTGTCATTGGAATGATTCTTTTCGGATCATTGGACCAACTGACAGGCAGTATGCGGACCTCTATACTGTTCTTTTTCTTATTTTTTATCGCAGGCGCTTTTATGCTATTACGAGTCCCTCGTTTGGATTCTAAGGCCTCATAATGGTTGTTTTTCCACTCCCTGAATTGGAGAGATCAATTGTTTCCTGCGGGTTTCCATAGACATTAACACGGCCGGATCCTGAAATATTGGACGAAATAGATTGTGTTGCATACACTTTAATACTTCCTGAGCCTGATATTTTTGTGATCGCATTTTGGCTCATTAATTCTTGGCTATTGATAGACCCAGAACCAGAAATTTTTAAATCAATGTTTTCGCTTTCCCCTTTCAATACGATTGAACCTGATCCCGACAATTGAGCAGTTGTATTTTTAGAAGACAGACTAAACTCCATGCTTCCAGAACCGGATAGCTGACTTTTAAAAGGGCTGTATGGCATCGTGTAATCTGCTTTTATATGTCCAGAGCCACTCAAACTCACCTTTGTTATAGCGGTAACGGGAATTCGAATCTTGACAGCACTATTTCGGGGCCAATACGTTTTTAACTTTCTCCAATTTGGATACTTTATCGTAAGCCCTTTAGAATTGCTTTTTACTTCTACCTCTTCTATCAATATTGACGGGCCTGACAGTTCGATTGTGCCTTCTTCTCCTTCATACAAAGTAACCTCAAAATTTCCCTCTATAGCGATTGTGTCATAAGGAGCTACATTCTGTATTTTTTGTTGTTGGGCTTTGCTTTTTTTGGAGGTTGTCCAGCCAGAACTGCCATTGTAAACCTGTACATTGTTTTGCTGTGCCCATGAAAGTTGTACAAATAGGCTCAGGAATAAAGCGATACTTTTTTTCATAATCAATAATTATTATTGTTGTAAGATTTTAAGATTGCCATAGTCGGCTTCTACTTTTAAGCTATTCGTGGAGTTTTGATTTAGATGAAAGCCTTGGTAGTATTTTTCTGTATTGTCTTTTATTTTTTTAGAGTATTCCAAGGGTAAATCAGATTGAAATCCAGCATAATCTAAATCAATTTCGAATTGAAAATCCCAATCTTTTGACACGCCAATTCGAATCCCCGTGTAGTCTCCTGAGATGTTCACCTTATTCACATCAGCGGATAACTGTCCAATTTTTATAGAGCCATAGTCCGTCTCTAGGGTACAATTTTGATGGACTTGCCCGAACCGTAGGGTCATATAATCCCCTTCACCCTGAACAGTATCGACATGATCTACTGATAGTTTGCCAAAATCTGTTGAAAACTGTAAGGTGTCGATCTCCAAAATAGTGATGTTCGTGTAGTCTGCAGAAAGGTTTAGTGAACCGGCTTTCCCCAATTCAAAGCCTGAATAATCAGAGGAAATAGTTCCTTTCTTTATATAGTCAATGCTAGAATTAGAGGTGTAGTCGAAAGACAATATATTTTGATCCCCTCTAAGCTCTCCGATGATCAACTTACCGTAATCACAGCTAATATTGGTGTTGCCCTCTGTGTCGTCGAGTAATATGCTTCCATAGTCATTACTGAGAGTGAGATTGTTTTGAACAGGTACTTTGATCTCGTAGTCTATTTGAAAATCAGTTGTGTTGTAATTCGTAAACCAAGACCAACTGCTTTTATTTTCTATTATAGTAGTTGCTTTTACCAGATTAGGATTGTTTTGAAATTCAATCGAAATTGTTTCCAATCGGTCCTCAATTTTTGCTTTATTTCGTCCCTTTACAGTAATAGTAACATCAATAATTACCTTGTTTTCTTCCCAGCTTACCACATTTACATTTCCAAAACTATTGCGAATCTGTAATTCTGCATCTGCATCAACGATAAATTCCTTGTGAACCTTACGTTCCACTTTTTCTGTAAAAAAAAGATTGCTTGTATGTCCCCAAAGCGCAATAGGAAGGAGTAGGAATAGAAAACTCCCAATTTTATAGAACTCCCGTTTCATTTTCTTCATGTTTAATTTTTTGTATTTGTTCTGTTAGTGTTTGCACAATCGATAATTGCTTTTGTAGGTTTTCGATTAGGGCATTAAGAAGTTTGGGGTGATCAATTCCATTATGGAATTGCAACATTTGGGATTGGTATTGTTGCTGAAGCGTTTTGAGACGCAGTTGTGATTCCTGAATAAGTGTTTGGTAGCGTGCCTCATCTAGAGGCAGTGTTTCCAATTGGTTTTCAATTGTGTTTTGAAAGTAGGCTTGCGCTTGATAAAACTCATTTTCTTCAGTGGGATAGGATTCTAGGTCTAAAAAGGAAATCAATCCAATTAAAACCAAAACCATGGCAGCGATTCGGAAACTAAAACGACGTTGTTTTCCAATTCTTGATTCAGGCCTTAATTTCCTTAAGAATCGCTGTTCATGGCCATCGAGTGGGGTTTCTTCAGAATAGACTTCTGAAAACCAATCCTTCAATGGATCTTTGGGTTTCTTTTTCATAGGATTAAAAGTTTTTTCAGTTTGCTTTTTGCACGCGATAATTTTGTTCGACAATTTGAATAGCTGATCTCGAAAATTTCAGCGAGTTCTTGATGATCATAGCCTTCTAGATAATACAATTTCAGCATAAGCTGATCTTTAGTAGCGAGTTGTTCTAAGGCTTTTAGAAGCAATGGAACTTTGTTATTTTCAGGTACTGTCTCCGCTACATATAACTCTTGAACCTCTGCTTGGTCATCCAATCGAAGGTTTTTTTGTTTTTCTTTGAAGTATTCATAACTCTTATGAGTCACAATTTTTTTGAGCCATCCCCCAAAACTATTTTGCTGGCTGTATTGATGTAACTTTCCAAAAGCAATAATAAAACCTTCTTGTGTGGCTTCTTCTGCGAGGGTAGGATCGTCGACAATTCGTAACGCAGTGGTATACATGGCCTTGCTATATCGTTTGTAAAGCTCAAACTGTGCTTGTTTGTTATTTTGACGGCACAAGTCAATCAGGGCTTCACTATTTATACTTTTTAAATTCAAAAAAACAACGATTACATTATAAAGAGGACATGGTAGGCTATTTGTTACAATTTTGTCAAAAATAAGTAACTGGCACAATGATTGAACTTATAAATAGAAACAGTTAAATGCATTGCAAGCTACAGCAAAGTCTTTAGGATAAGATACGGTAACGCTTTTGTAAATGACAGTTTGACTCGAAATGATAACTATGGCGAAATCAATTTTCAATACACTAGACAATTTGTCACTACAAGATATAGAAGCAGATGCGGATTTAATACCGTTAATGACCTCAGAAGATGAAGAAGAACTGCAAAAAGAGTCACTGCCTCCTTCTGTCCCCATATTGCCTTTAAAGAATACGGTCTTGTTTCCTGGGGTTGTCATTCCCATAACAGCCGGAAGAGACAAGTCCATACAGCTGATTAAAGATGCAAATAAAGGAAGTAAGGTGATCGGTGTCGTTGCCCAAAAAGACGCCCAAAAAGAAAATCCTACAGCTAAGGATCTGTATCAACTGGGAACTGTTGCTCAAATACTGCGACTCTTGAAAATGCCGGATGGGAATACCACTGTCATCATACAGGGTAAGAAACGATTTGAGATTGAAGAAGTGGTTCAGGAAGATCCTTATGTAACAGCAAAAATCAAAGAGGTTAAGGAATCCTTTGTAGATATTGAAAATGAAGAGTTTGTCGCCATTATTGATTCCATTAAAGAAAAAGCACTTCAAATAATCCAAGAAAATCCAAACCTTCCCTCAGAGGCTTCCTTTGCAATCAAAAACATTCAAAGTCCTTCTTTCTTGATCAATTTTGTTTCCTCCAATCTCAACATTGGAGTGCAAGAAAAACAAAGTATACTGGCTCTTGAAAGTTTAAAAGAACGTGCTTTGGCCTGTTTGAAGCAAATGGATTTAGAATATCAGAAATTGGCGCTTAAGAATGATATTCAATCAAAGGTTCGGAATGATTTAGACCAACAGCAGCGAGAGTATTATTTGCATCAGCAAATGAAAACAATTCAAGAAGAATTGGGGGGTGTTTCCTATGAAGAAGAAGTGGAAGAGATGCGGGCTCGTGCGGCAGATAAAAAATGGGATTCCGAAACCAAAACGCATTTTTTTAAAGAACTAAGTCGGATGCAACGTATGAATCCACAAGTAGCTGAATACGGGATTCAAAGAAGCTATCTAGACCTTTTTTTAGAATTGCCTTGGAATGAATTCTCAGCCGATCAATTTGATCTCAAAAAAGCCCAAAAAATACTAGATCGCGACCACTCCGGCTTAGAGGAAGTCAAAAAAAGAATTTTGGAATACTTAGCTGTTTTAAAGCTTAGAAACGACATGAAATCTCCTATCCTCTGTCTGTATGGCCCTCCTGGAGTAGGAAAGACATCTTTGGGAAAGTCCATAGCTGAGGCGCTAGGGCGATCTTATGTCCGTATCGCACTCGGAGGAATGCGTGACGAAGCAGAGATTAGAGGACACCGAAAGACCTATATCGGAGCGCTTCCAGGACGTATCATCCAAAGCCTAAAAAAGGCCAAAACGGCCAATCCAGTATTTGTATTGGATGAGATTGACAAGCTAAACCAAAGTGTACAGGGCGATCCTGCAGCGGCCCTTTTAGAAGTATTAGATCCGGAACAAAATAATTCCTTCTACGATAATTACCTTGAACATGGATTTGATCTGTCAAAAGTGATGTTTATTGCCACAGCCAATAGCTTGGCACCCATTCATCCTGCTTTGCGTGACAGAATGGAGATCATCAATGTGAGTGGGTATACCGTAGAGGAGAAAGTCGAAATCGCCCAAAAGCATCTTTTGCCAAAACAAATTAGAGAACACGGATTGCAAAAATCTCACCTTAAGGTGAATAAATCCACCCTTACCGCTGCTATTGACGGTTACACCCGTGAGTCAGGAGTAAGAGGCCTCGACAAACAAATGGCCAAAATGGTCCGATATGTGGCCAAGTCCATTGCCATGGAAGAAGACTATGTAAAGGCTCCTAAGCCAGCAGATCTAGTCTCTATATTGGGTCCCGCTAAGGTCCATAGAGACTTGTATGAAAACAATCAAACTGCTGGTGTTGTTACCGGCTTGGCTTGGACAGCTGTGGGCGGAGATATTCTATTTATCGAATCGGCATTATCTCCCGGGAAAGGGGTGCTAAATATTACAGGAAACTTAGGTAAAATCATGAAGGAGTCTGCCACTATTGCTCGGGAATACCTTAAGGCCAATGTGAATCGATTGGGGCTAGAGGAGTTTCCTTTTGATCAATATGATATCCATATCCACGTACCAGAGGGGGCTACTCCTAAAGACGGGCCTAGTGCTGGTATCACTTTATTGACTTCTTTGTTTTCACTTATTACCCAACGTAGAGTAAAGAATAAAGTAGCCATGACAGGCGAGATAACTCTGAGAGGTAAGGTACTTCCAGTGGGGGGGATAAAGGAGAAAATTCTAGCCGCAAAAAGAGCCAAAATAAAGGAGATTATATTGTCAGAGTCCAATCGGAAAGACATTGAAGAAATTAATGCTCGCTATTTAAAGGGCTTGCAGTTTCATTTTGTAAGTGAAATGGAAGAAGTGATCGCTATTGCTATCACGTCACAAAAAGTTAAATTTGCCAAAACACTCTAATGGGAGAGACACAGGTCATTGCGATAGATGGCTATGCTGCAACAGGCAAAAGCACCATTGCCAAACGCTTGGCTTCCCATCTCGGCTATCGGTACATGGATACCGGGGCGATGTTTCGTTGCTTGACCTATCATGCCCTACAAAAAGGCTTTCTTTCCGACAGTGGAATCAAGAATACTACGTTTGCAGCCTTTCTTGATGAAAGTTCTTTTCAATGGTCAGGGGAACATTTAAATTTTAACAACAGTCCTTTAGGAGACGAAATACGCAGCCATGAAGTTTCTGATAATGTCAGTCGTATTGCCGCCCTGCCATATATTCGGACTTTTACATTGACAGCCCAGCGCAACTTGGCGAATGGACAAAAGATTGTCATGGACGGTCGTGATATTGGAACCGTGGTATTTCCAAATGCCCGGCACAAATTTTTTTTAACAGCATCGGCAGAGGTAAGAGCCCAAAGGCGTTTTCTTGAAATGCGTGAAAAAGGGTCCGACGTTGGTTATGAGGCTGTTTTGAAGAATGTCAAAAAAAGGGATTTTCAAGACAGTAACCGGGCTATTGCTCCCCTTGTAAAGTCTGAAGATGCTGTTGAAGTGGACACATCAAACTTGACAATAGAGGCCGTTTTTACCCTTTTATTGGGACAGCTAACAAAAAGCTAGGCTCCTATTTTAGGAAACATTCTTTTTCCTTGTAAATCAAGGATTTCCATCCTATATTTGCACGCTCTTTGGTGAATAAGAAGTAGCAAGAGCCCAAAAACAAGATAAACAGCTTTCAAGGAATGCACCGTAAAGCCACTTCAATGCCTTGAAATACAAATTGACAATCAGCTATGGCTGAAGATAAAAAAACAGAAGCAGCTCCCGAAGTGGAGGCTGCCACTTCACAAGAAGCTACTCAAGCAGCAACAACTGAAACCTCACCAGAAGATTTTCTAGCCAATTTTAATTGGCATCATTACGAAGAGGGAATTGATGTTGTCGAAGACAAACAATTAGAGGAGTTCGAATCGCTCGTTAAAGAAAACTTTGTTGATACAGCCGATGAGGATGTTATCGAAGGCGAAGTTGTGTATTTAACAGAGCGCGAAGCCATTATTGACATCAACGCAAAATCAGAGGGCGTTATTTCTCTTAATGAGTTTCGCTACAACCCAGACTTAAAAGTAGGGGATAAGGTTGAAGTAATTGTAGACACACGAGAAGACAGAACGGGACAATTGGTATTGTCGCACCGTAAAGCACGTGTCATCAAAGCATGGGATCGTGTGAATAATGCACATGACAATGGTGAAATCGTAAACGGTTTTGTAAAATGTCGTACCAAAGGAGGTATGATTGTAGACGTTTTTGGAATTGAGGCTTTCTTGCCTGGTTCACAAATTGACGTAAAACCCATTCGCGATTACGATCAATATGTCAACAAAACAATGGAATTCAAAGTGGTTAAAATCAACCATGAATTCAAAAACGTTGTCGTATCTCACAAGGCTTTGATCGAAGCAGATATCGAAGAACAGAAAAAAGAAATCATTGGTCAACTAGAAAAAGGACAGGTATTAGAAGGAACTGTTAAAAACATTACTTCTTACGGAGTCTTTATTGATCTGGGTGGTGTAGACGGCTTGATTCACATTACGGATCTATCATGGAGTCGAATTAATCACCCAAGTGAAATCTTAGAATTAGATCAACAACTCAATGTTGTAATTCTTGATTTTGATGATAACAAATCACGTATCCAACTTGGACTAAAACAATTGAGCGAGCACCCATGGGAAGCGCTTGGTGAAAATGTCAAAGAAGGAGAGAAAGTAAAAGGAAAAGTAGTTGTTATTGCCGATTATGGTGCCTTTGTTGAAGTTGAAGAAGGAGTAGAAGGCCTCGTTCACGTATCTGAAATGTCTTGGTCTACGCATTTGCGTTCTGCACAAGATTTTGTCAGTGTAGGTGATGAGGTAGAAGCTGTAATTCTCTCTGTTGACCGCGAAACACGTAAAATGTCTTTGGGAATCAAGCAGTTGACACCAGATCCATGGACTGATATCACATCGAAATATCCGGTCGATTCTAAACATACAGGAACTGTTCGCAACTTTACCAATTTTGGTGTCTTTGTAGAATTAGAAGAAGGTATTGACGGATTGGTTTATATTTCCGACCTCTCTTGGACTAAAAAGGTCAAGCATCCTTCTGAGATGATGGCGATAGGCGACAGCTTAGAAGTAGTGGTACTTGAATTAGATGTTGAAGGACGTAAATTGAGTTTAGGTCACAAGCAAACAAAAGAAAATCCATGGGATAAATACGAGGATGAGTTTGCTATTGACAGCATTCACAAAGCAGCTGTTACTGAGATCGTTGACAAAGGTGCCACGATACAATTCAATGATGATATTGTAGCGTTTGTACCCCAGCGACACTTAGAAAAAGAAGACGGTTCTAAACTTGCTAAAGGCGAAGAAGCTGATTTCAAAGTGATTGAGTTTAGCAAAGACTTCAAAAGAGTCGTTGTGTCTCATACCGCTATCTTTAGAGAGCAAGAACGTGTGAATATGAAAAAAGCAGCTAAAAAAGTAGCCGCTTCTAATAGTGATAAAACTACTTTAGGAGATCTAGATGCATTAGCTGATCTTAAGAAGAAAATGAAGGATAGCGAATAAGCGCCTTCTTTTCTAGAGACAAAGCCTTCCTTAACGGGAAGGCTTTTTTTATTTAGCCCTTTTTTTTTGGTACTTTTGCTTGCAATGCAGCCCGCTTCAAAAATTTTATTGAACTCCCAAAAGCTCACCATCATACTGAAGCGTTTGGCTTGCCAATTGGTGGAAAATCATCCCGGTTTAGAAAACACTGTTTTAATCGGACTTCAGCCAAGGGGGGTTTATCTTTTAGATCAATTGGTTCAAATGCTGAAAGTAGAGTCTGGTCTGCACACAGTAGAAAGCGGTTATTTGGATACCACTTTTTTTAGAGATGATTTTCGTAGATCTGAAAAAATTCATGCCGCAAACACCACTCAGCTTGAGGTTCAAATTGAAGGAAAATCTATTGTATTGATAGATGATGTCTTATTTACAGGGCGAAGTATTAGAGCAGCCCTTACCGCTATAGATTCTTATGGGCGCCCCAGTAATATTGAATTACTTACCCTTATTGACAGGCGATTTAGCCGACACCTTCCGATACAACCGGATTATTTAGGGGCTCAAATTGATGCTTTGGAAGGGGATAAAGTGCGTGTAAAATGGGGGAGCACTCTAAAGGAGAGCATGGTATATCTAGAAAATAAAGACGCATGAGCAGTTTAAGTGTCGATCATTTACTTGGAATCAAAGGCTTAACAGAAGCGGATATTCGGCTCATTTTTGAAACCGCTACTCAATTTAAGGAGGTTATTAATCGACCTATTAAAAAAGTGCCAAGTCTTCGCGACATAACGATTGCTAATATGTTTTTTGAAAACAGTACGCGTACCAAATTATCCTTTGAGTTGGCTGAAAAAAGATTGAGTGCTGATGTTATCAATTTTTCAGCCAGCCAGTCCTCTGTAAAAAAGGGAGAGACTTTGGTGGATACTGTTAACAATATATTGGCGATGAAAGTCGATGTAGTGGTAATGCGACATCCCCACCCAGGTGCTGCGCAGTTTCTCTCAGAAAGGGTGGATGCCTGTATTGTGAACGCAGGTGATGGCACTCACGAACATCCAACTCAGGCCTTATTAGACGCTTTCTCGCTAGAAGAAAAACTGGGGGATTTACGTGGTAAAACAGTAACGATAGTGGGCGATATTCGCCACAGTAGAGTGGCTTTGTCCAATATTTATGCTTTGCAACTGCTTGGGGCAGAAGTACAACTTTGCGGTCCTAAATCCTTAATCCCCAAATACGCTCCTTCACTTGGTGTGAAAGTAGAAACCAATTTATTAAAGGCATTGAAAAGAACAGATGCCGTCAATATGCTTCGGGTACAAAATGAGCGAATGGATATCAGCTATTTTCCCTCAACACGAGAATATGCTCAACTTTACGGACTTAGCCTGGAGAAACTTAATTCCCTTAGAAAAGAATTGGTGGTATTGCATCCAGGCCCTATAAATAGAGGAGTAGAAGTTACCTCTGAAGTGGCAGATTCTGATCAAGCAATTATTTTGGATCAAGTAGAAAATGGAGTTGCTGTTCGCATGGCCGTCCTTTATCTACTCGCTGCTAAACTAAACCCCTTAACAAAGGCATGAGCGAACTCCAGGAACCGATAAAGACAATTAAGTTAGCCGTTAATTTTAACGCGGATTCCCTATCAGTTGAAACGGATAAGGATTGTATTTTTGATACAGAGGGAGCGCTTTTAGACCCCGAATTTGTTGTTCAATATCAATTGCTTCTTGCCCAATTAGCGACTGATACTCACGCTAGAGTACTTGTTACTACAGCTGACCAATTGGCTTTATTTCCAGATAGCTGTATGGTGGTGCCTACACTAGGGGAGGCAGAAGACCTTATTGAAATGGATCGAATACAAAGAGATTTAGGCTTTTAATATGGAGTTGACCATCTTAGGCTGTAATGCCGCCACCCCTCGAAAAAATGCCATGACTACTGCGCAACTTTTGGATATCAAAGGACAGTTGGTGTTGATTGATTGTGGAGAAGGTACACAGATGCAATTGCGTAAAATGGGGGTGAAATTTGCCCGTATTCAGCATGTTTTTATTTCCCACCTACATGGGGATCATTTCTATGGATTGATTGGTTTAATTTCCACTTTTCGATTATTAGGACGTACGGCTGATTTGCATATTTACGGCCCAAAAGGGATTAAAGAAATTATCACGTTGCAGCTCAAACTAGCAAAATCCTGGACGGACTACACTCTTTATTTTCACGAATTGGAAAGCACAGTTTCTGAATTGATTTATGAGCATGAAAAGTTTACTGTAGAAACACTCCCCTTAGACCATCGTGTGTATACAAACGGTTATTTGTTTAAAGAAAAAATAGGGCCCCGAAAGATTGATAAAGCGGCAGTGGCAGAATACGGAATAAGTAGTGCCGATATGGAAAATCTAAAGTTGGGAAAAGACATAACCAAGGAGGATGGTAGCTGTGTTAAAAACCAACAATTAACCCATGACCCGGATACTCCCAAGTCTTATGCTTTTTGCAGTGATACTGCTTACAAGCCAGATTTGGCAGCATTAGTAAAAGGGGTGAGCTGTCTGTATCACGAAGCCACTTTTCTTGATGTTCACCAAGATTTAGCTCTTAAAACCAAGCACAGCACGGCTGCTGAAGCGGCTCAAATTGCCGCTACTGCCCAAGTTGGACAATTGATCTTGGGACATTTTTCATCTCGATATGCAGACCTTAACGCCTTTGTTGTACAAGCCCAAGCGCACTTTGAGAACGTACAGCTAGCTGAAGAGGGAAAGCTGTTCACTATTTCATAAAGCAAAATTTATAGCCCTACCTACTATCTTAAAATTGCACTCTTTTTTAAGTGTTTAATTTTCCTGAAATTAGAATAGTCGAAAAAAACTCCAATAGAAATGTATGCTAGTATTTAGGATAAATCGAAAAGCGAGGGCACTCTCCTCGTTATCAACTTGCCTATTGGATGGTAAAAGGAGTTTTTTTACCCTAGCACTTTTCGCTTCCATTTCATTGTGTTTTGCTCAGCGTAAGCCTATTGAATTAAATGAAGTAGAACTTTCAAAAAAGGCCCTTCCTGTTATAGTTGTCGAGGGTGAAAAGTATTCTTTTAAAAATCGAGATTTCTTTGTTAAAATGGTTTTGAAATCTAGGTTTTGGGAAGATAGTTTTTATGTAAAAGTAGATTTAATATCATTTGATACGGCACATTTATTTACCTATGAAATTGAGGGAAAGACAAGGGTATTCCTCGATAATGTGGAATTAGATAAAACACATCAATTCAAAAAAAAGAAACAAATTAATAATCTCAATAAGCAATTAGAGGAAGTAAGAGTCATGAAAAACGTCATTATATTAAAAGATGAAAGTATAATGAAAGAGCGTGTTATTGAACTTTACACCTATTAATAATGGATAAAGACTAGTCGTAAATAGAGGTATCGGTTCTATTAGGACACCAAACTTAAGCTTTTAAAATTTCTCTTTTTTTGCGCTTTGGTCTACCTTGCGACAATGAGTGTAAAAAACGATATCGGCCACCTGCGCAAGTCTTACGAAAAAGGACACTTAAACGATTCTTTAAAAGGGATTTCTCCTCTTGATTTATTTGAGCAATGGTTTTCAGAAGCGAAAGCTCATGCTGCGATTGAAGAAGCGAATGCCATGTCGTTAGTAACTCAGGGAGAAGACGGTTTTCCGAAGGCACGCATTGTGTTATTAAAGCAGTTTAGCTCGGAAGGTTTTGTTTTTTATACTAATTATAAGAGTGAAAAGGGGAGGGCTCTGGCGGCCAATTCACAGCTAGGAATATCCTTTTTTTGGCCCGCTTTAGAGCGTCAAGTCATCATAAAGGGGATGGCTGAAAAGGTGGCGGCAGAAGTTTCGGATGCCTATTTTTATTCCCGGCCTTTGGGAAGTCAATTAGGTGCAATTGCCTCAAATCAAAGTGAGCCTATTGCCTCCAGAGAGGTTCTTGAACAGCGACTAGCACTACTAGAAGAAAAACACAAAAATAATCCCCCTAAGCGGCCCAAGCATTGGGGAGGGTATTTAGTTCGCCCCCAACAGATTGAATTCTGGCAAGGCAGGCCCAATCGTTTACACGACCGCTTGTTATTTTCACTTTCTCCAGAGCAAGAGTGGACTGCTGAAAGGCTGGCACCTTGATTTAGAAAATGCGTCTTCTTCTATTTCTATATTCCGCAAATAGAATATCTATATTTGATCAATGAAGTCATTAGTTTTCCTCAGGCATGCAAAGTCATCATGGGAATATGCTGTATCGGACCGAAATAGACCTCTGTTAGAGAAAGGGATCGAACGTATACAAGCGGTAGCCCATGCCAGTAGAGAAACTTTTGAAAGTGTAGAACGTTTTTACAGCAGTCCTGCAAATAGAGCCTTGCATACAGCGACAATCCTCATGCATGAGTTGGCACTTCCTACACGACTGCTTCAAATAGACTCTTCCCTCTATACTTTTGATGCAGCCCCTTTGGTTTCGTTTGTAAAATCACTGCCCGAAGAACTCGAAACGGTATGTCTCGTAGGGCATAATCCCGCTTTAAGTGTTGTAACAGCAGAACTTTCCAATAACTTAACCCAACACCTACCTACTGCTGCTTGGGTAAAGATTATATTTGCAGTAGACAAATGGGAGTCGCTAAAGAATGGAAACGTAAGCTGGGGACTTCCAAAACAACTATTGGAGTAGCCTATGGAAAACCAGTATATCAATAGAGAAATTAGTTGGCTTGATTTTAATGCTCGGGTATTACAAGAGGCTGCAGACCCAAATGTTCCTTTGATTGAGCGCCTTCGTTTCCTTGGGATTTACTCCAACAACTTAGATGAGTTTTTCCAGGTGCGCTATGCAACAGTTCGTCGTATAGCTCAATCTATAAAGTCCGGTAAGAAAGTATTGGGAGGAATAGAAGCCCAAGTGCTTTTGGATGAAATAACCCAAAAAGTAATCGGACTCCAAAAGCAGAGTGGAGAGATTTTAACTTCTATAGAGCAAGCGCTTCAAAAAGAAAATATCTTTTTTATCAACGAGAATCAAGTTCCAAAGGAGCAGCATGATTTCTTAAAGGAATACTTCTTAGAGCATGTCAGCCCAGCCCTGGTCACCGTCATGTTATCTAAAAAAAGAGAACAGGATTTTACTGATAATACAGCCTTTTTGACCGTTAAAATGAAGCGTAAGCAGCAAATAGAAGGAAAAGATCCCTTTGTTTACGCTTTGATTGAGCTCAATCCTGAATTAAATCGTTTTATAGTGCTTCCTAAAATAGGAGACCGTCAAAACATCATGCTTTTAGAGGATTTGATCCGGTATCATTTTCACTTGATCTTTGGTTTTTTTGATTATGAAACCATAGAAGCGCATATGATAAAAATCACTCGTGATGCCGAATTGGATCTTGAAGAAGATGCTTCTAAAAGCTATATAGAGAAAATTTCAGAAAGCGTTAAAGACCGTATGTACAGTGATCCGGTCCGATTGGTGTATGACAGTAGTATCAGTAAGGATACGTTGGATTTTGTAATGCAGAAACTTCGTATCGCCACTTCGGATAGTTTAATTCCAGGCGGCCGCTACCACCACCGACGTGATTATATGAAATTCCCAAGTTTAGGGCGAAAAGATTTATTGTATTCGCCTTTGGATCCACTTCCTATTGCAGGCTTAAGTTTAGAAAAACCCCTTTTTGAATCCATTCAGCAAAAAGACTATTTACTGCATACTCCCTATCAGAACTTCTCCTATGTGATCAAGTTTTTAAGAGAAGCCGCTCTAGATCCGCAAGTACAATCCATTAAACTAACGGTGTACCGTTTGGCCAAAGTATCGCATGTTATAAGTGCTCTTATCAACGCGGCTAAAAATGGAAAAAAGGTATTGGTGCAGATTGAATTGCAAGCTCGTTTTGACGAAGAAAACAATATTGATATGGCCAATCGACTCGAGGCAGCAGGGGTACAATTAATATTTGGTGTTCCGGGACTGAAAGTACATGCTAAGATTTGTTTGGTGGAACGTCTGGAAGGCAAGAAGATAAAGCGGTATGGTTTTATCAGTACCGGGAATTTTAATGAAGCTACCTCTAAGGTATATACAGACTATACCTTATTCACCTATCATCAAAAACTCCTAAAAGAGGTCAACAAGGTTTTCAATTTCCTTCAGGTGAACTATAAATTAAAGGTCTATAAACATCTAATTGTATCTCCTCACTACACCCGATCCTCTATTATTCGGCTAATCGATCAAGAAATTGCCAATAAAAAAGCAGGGCTAGCAGCGGGCATTAAAATGAAATTAAACAACTTGACCTCCTACAAGATTATTGATAAATTTTACGAAGCCAGTAGGGCAGGAGTCCCAGTTAAACTTATGATTCGTGGGATCTGCTGTTTGATTCCTGGCGTAAAAGAAATGAGTGAGAATATTGAAGTAATTGGGGTTATTGACCGCTTCCTGGAACATTCTCGCTTGTACATTTTTGAAAATTCAGGGGATCCTTTAGTGTATATATCTTCTGCTGATATGATGACACGAAACATCGAAAACAGGGTAGAAGTAGCCTGTCCTATTTATACTAAAGATCTGCAAAAACAAATTTTAGATGCCTTTGAACTTGGATGGAAGGATAATTGCAAAGGAAGAAGAATCAATGGAAAAGCGCAAAATGCAATTAATACGAACGGACAGAAACCACTTCGATCTCAGGAGGCTTTGTATGAATACACCCAAACTTTGGTAAACAATGCGATTAGATAAATTTGCAGCTATCGATATTGGTTCTAATGCGATTCGAATGTTAGTGGCCAATGTATTGTTAGAAAATGAACAGCCCAAGCAATTCCACAAAAACTCAATCGTACGCGTACCCATACGACTGGGGGAAGATTCTTTTACTGTGGGTGAAATCTCTGGTAAGAATCTCAAGCGGATGATTCGCGCTTTTAAGGCTTTCAAACAAATAATGAAAGTGCATGGCGTATCGCATTACAAAGCCTATGCTACCTCTGCATTAAGGGAGGCCAGTAATACCGATTGGGTAGTCAAAACAATCAAGGAGAAGACAGGAATCAAAGTTCAGGTAATTGATGGCCGAAAGGAGGCTGAAATTATTTCTACCAATTCGAGCCTTCAAACGAGTGCAATGAGTTCTAAGACATTCCTATATGTAGATGTAGGAGGTGGAAGTACCGAGTTTAGTATCATCCGTAACGGTGAACAAAAAGCCTCTAAGTCATTTAAGCTAGGAACAGTTCGTTTGCTAAATAATCTGGTATCTGATCATGTATGGAATGAAGTAAAGCATTGGGTGGTCTCCCATACTAACAGCGATGAAAAAATATCGGTTTTAGGGACGGGTGGAAATATTAATAAACTCATTAAACTGACAGGGACTAAAGAGGGAAAGCCTCTGTCGTTAGTTGCTCTAAGTAGTATTTATCATCAACTTGAGTCCATGAGTTATGAGGAACGAATCTTGCAATTTGAACTCAATCCAGATCGTGCCGATGTGATTGTGCCGGCTACACAAATTTATCTTCGGGCAATGGGGTGGTGCGGAGCAAAAAGGATCTATATCCCCAAGGCAGGTTTAGCCGATGGGATGATTCAAGAGATTTTTGATTCCCTCTATGTCTCTTCTAACCGTGAATAGTTTCTTGCTGTCCAAGCTCCTTCATTAAATGGGCTTCAAAGTCTAGTAAACTTTGCCATTTGCTTTCCACATCTACTTCTTTGGGTGCGTATTTCCGTGCCAATTTTAAAAACAACGTATAGTGATGGGCTTCACTAATCATAAGCTTACGATAGAATTTTCGTAATTCAATGTCTTCTAATTCCTCAGATAATAGACGAAAGCGTTCACAACTTCTTGCCTCAATCAAGCCTGCCATCAGAAGCTTGTGCACCAAATGGGTTTCCCTAGAACCTCCTTTTGGGAAATGAGTTTGGAGCTTTCTAACATAATCATCTTTTCGTTCGCGGCCTAGTTTGAGCCCTCTTTTGAGTATTATTTCATGTACCATTTTAAAATGACTCATTTCTTCTTGTGCCAAAGCGATCATGGCGCTCACCAATTCATTCATGTCAGGGAAGCCTACAATAAGGGAGATGGCACTATTGGCTGCTTTTTGCTCACAATAGGCATGGTCTGTTAGAATTTCTGAGATATTTTTCTCTACAATATTAACCCATCTTGGGTCTGTTGGTAATTTGAGTCCAAGCATATAAAAGCATTAAAAATCCAAATCTAGTGTTTTGCGAAGTTCTTCAATAGCAGGATTTAGTTCCAAAAGTTTCTGATATTTTTCCTGGGTCGTGATTAGATATTCTTTGTTTTGCTCTTGTACAACAATCACCTCAAAACGGATTTGATTGTTGTCCAGTTTTTCTGATAAGTACGACTTTAGATTGTAAAATTCATTTTCAAGCTCCACTTTGTTAATGGCAGAAGGTACGCTCACTTGAAAAAGAGTATCCCCCTTTTGCTCTAGCTTGGCAATAGAAAAAAGCGCCGCGATATTATTCATTTCCTTCAGCTGCTTTTCTTTGGCATAGTCCTCCCAGGCTTTTTGGAATGCTTCCAGGGTGAATGTTGCATCCCTTACCTCCTCTGGCGTGGCATTATTTTTAGCTTGTTGTGCTTCCTTTTTAAGCCGAATACTGGAGAGTGAAAGACTGGAGACACTCATCATTTCTGAGGATTCTAGTGCGGGTTTGGATGCAGGAGCAGTCTCTTCTACCTTGGGTGTAGGAGCACTATTAACGGGTTCTTCGTTATAAGGAGCTCCTTTCTGGAGTGGGGCTACTGGAACAGCCGGCTCTTCCTTAGAGGGACTGTTTTTTATTTCTTCTTTAGGAAGATCGGCAATGCCCTTTGACCGATCTTTTTTAAAGGAATTACTCGGTATTAATCGGACTTTTTTTTTTCACCACCAGAGCGTGCGGAGGCTATTTGCATCAGGCAAAGTTCCAAATGCAAGCGTTTGTTGCGAACCCCTTTATAGCGTGTCTCTGCTTCTTGAATCAAGTCTAACACAAGAAGTAGGTAAGGCAGTTGAAGGCTGCTTGATTGCTTTTTAAAACGCTCTTTTGCTGCATCCGAAGCTGTTAGTAAAGCAAGAGTCTGGGGGTCTTTACAGACCAAAAGCTCTCGAAAATGGGCAGCAAGACCCTCTAAAAACTGTCCGCCATCAAACCCACTGCTTAGAATATTATCTAGGGAAAGCAGTAGCTGGGGTATTTCTTGTGCGAGGACTAAATCAACTAAATCAAAATAGGTTTCGCTGTCAATAATATTGAGGTTTTCAGCGACTAATTTTGCGGTGAGCACAGTATCACTATAGGCAATCATACGATCGAATAGAGACAGGGCATCTCGCATGGCTCCATCTGCCTTTTGTGCGATGAGTTGCAGCGCTTCGTCTTCTACTTCAATATTTTTATGTTGCGCAATAGTGGCAAGATGCTTTTTGGTATTCCCAACGGTCATGCGCTTAAAATCATAGATCTGGCAGCGCGATAATATGGTGGGGATTATCTTGTGTTTTTCGGTGGTTGCCAGTATAAAAATAACGTGTGCTGGGGGCTCTTCTAAGGTTTTTAAAAAGGCATTGAAGGCGGCCAAGGAAAGCATGTGGACCTCGTCGATAATATACACTTTGTGTGTGCCTACTTGTGGTGGAATTCGAACTTGATCATTCAAATTACGAATGTCTTCTACTGTATTATTCGAGGCGGCATCTAGTTCAAAAATGTTAAAGGCAAAGTCATTGTCAGTAGCAGCGTTTTCTCCTTCATTAATTTTCTTTGCCAGTATTCTAGCACAACTGGTTTTCCCGACACCTCGTGGACCACAAAATAACAGTGCCTGTGCCAATTTGTTTTCGGCTATGGCCTTTTCTAGGGTCTGGGTAATCGCTTCTTGACCGACTACTTCGGAAAACTCCTGGGGCCTATACTTTAAAGCCGAAACGATATAAGGATCTTGACTCACTGACATTTAAACAAATATACACAATGCTCCCTCCAGCCCTTATGATGCTTTGCAAAATCTTCCTTAAAAATTATCAACAATGAGTACCTTTGTGAAAGCAGGCTATCTTATCGCTGTTCGCCATAGTGCGGAGAGAGGAAAGTCCGGACACCATAGAGCAGTATAGCGGGTAACACCCGTCCTTTCTTCGGAAAGCGGACCAGTGCAACAGAAAGCAAGTACAGTTCGGCTGTAGTGAAATCGGTAAACTCTATACGGTGAAACGCCAAGTAAATCTGTGTTTTTGGGCGGCTCGCTCAGTACAGAAGGGTAGGCGGATTGAGGTGTACAGTAATGTCCATCCTAGATAAATGATAAGACACGACAGAATCCGGCTTATCGGCCTGCTTTTTTTATTTTTTGGTTAAAAAGCTAAAACAGCTACTTCCATAGACACGCGTCTCTAGCCAAAAGGGATGCTGCTCTAGCTTTAGCTGCGGTGGATGTTCTGCTACCAAAAGGCCACTCTCAATCCATTTGTTATCAAAGAGTAAATCGATAAGACTCAGATAGGTTTGTTCATCATATTCATAGGGAGGATCCATGAAAACAAGGTCATGGGCAAGCCCCTTAGTACTCAAAAAGCGTTCTACTTTGGAGTGAATCACTGTAATGGGCAATTCCAACTTCTCAGCTGTAGTTCGAATAAAATGGGTGCAGTTCCGATCCCCATCCACTGCCAAACTACTGACTCCGTTGCGAGAGGTAAACTCATAGCTGATATTACCCGTCCCTGCAAAAAGATCCAGGAGTTTTGCTCCCTCAATCTCCATTTGATTGCTGAGAATATTAAATAGAGATTCTTTAGCACGATCTGTTGTGGGTCTTACTGGGAGTTTTTTAGGGGCTTGAATTCGCCTTCCTTTACAGCGACCCGATATGATTCTAAAACTAAGCATTCCAGTAAGGGGCAGGATCAGTATTTCCTACAGTGCTTTTATTAGAGGAATCTAAAAATTCAATTTGAGATTGAAAATTTTCAACCCCTTCATAATAGCGCTTGTATTGAACATAATCACCTAAGAAGAAAATCGGACTGCTGTTTTCTGAAAGCTGTAACTGCTCAGAGGCGTAGAACAGGTAATACATAAAATCTTCTTCGTTTTTGTGCGGAAATCTATTGGCTAGCAAAATTCGAGTTCCTTGTGTTATGAAAAGATCAAAATGAGATTGAAAAAGATGGATGTAAATTTGTTTGTTGAAATTCGATTGCGAATTTTCAATAATACGGTCATATAGCAGTGAGAAGGAGGGAATAGGTATTAGATTCGAATGTTTGTCTACCAATGACTTTGGATAGGAATACACAAATTTGACAAGACTGTTTGTACTCGTGTGAGAGGCCAGCTTTTTGGCTCTTTTTACTTCTCCAGCATAGGGTTTCCAATAAGCTGTCAGCAATGCTTCGTCATAATTTAATGTGGGTACAATGATAGTCGGTGTGTCAAGAAGTATAAGCTGCGTCTTTTCATCCACTGATTTTTGACGCATGAAACTTGAAATACTGTCCTCTACAGTGAGCCCAAAGTCTGTGTAGGGGAAATACAACTTTTCAGTTTGGGTACAAAAACAAAATCCATCCTCCAAAAGGAGAATGGATTGAGAATTATGTAGGATGTTGTTAGGGTTGTTTGGCATCGAATATAGTCGGCCAGTTTCCATTTGTACTCACTTCAGATAGCGACCCGAGAATGATTTCAGAGCCGTTTACACCATCTACTGAGACGGTTTCATTTTCTTGTTTAAGAAGGTCTTTATTTTGGTCGTGTAACACAACATTCTTAGAGACTTTTACTTCAAATACAGGAACGCGATAGCCGTTTTTATTGATAATATCTGCTTTTAAGGCAAATTGGGCGTCTATTCCTTCTACTGGAACTTGGCTCATTATTTTATACGACTTGTCGTTTTTGAATAGGGAGTCCAAAACGGCAACAGTACCCAAAGTATCTACAACAATGACTTCTCTTAACATATCGATCCTATACGTTCGATCGTATTCTAGGTAAGAAGAATCTCTTTTTTCGATAAGCGTAAATATCCCAGTCTCAACAAAGCTGATTAAACTGTCGAAGTTATTGGCATAAAAACCTTTCACATCTTTGTGCGCAATCTGTGCTTTACGAATTGTCTTCAAACGATTGATCACTTGTGCGTAACGTTCGTTCTTGGTCTTATTGAAATTAATAGGACCGTTGATAGAATCATAGATTTGGTAACTAAGCACGGCACATAAAACCCATAAAACCGCTTGTATTGCTATTTTCATTCAACTATATTTTAGTAGTGTCAACAAATCTACAATTTTTTTTTATTCAGAAAAGCCTTCCTTTTGGTATCTTACACGGGAAAGACCCCAACAGATGTTAGTCAAGGAATTAGAAGCAGAAATTCATCGCATTAGTCCCTTTCCCCTTACGGGTGCGCAAGCTGATTGGGCCACACAAGTGTCTGATTTTATCCTTGAGAAGAAGAATGACAAAATCATGATCCTCAAGGGCTATGCAGGGACTGGAAAATCAAGTATGATTGCACTGCTAGTAAGCGCTTTACCCAAAGTTCGACAGCGATCTGTTTTGTTAGCACCCACGGGTAGAGCCGCTAAAGTATTGTCTGTATATGCTCGAAAAAAAGCTTTTACCATTCACAAGAAAATATATTTTTCCAATGCTGATAGTGGTAAAATTAAATTCCGATTGAAAAATAATACCCATCGCAATACCCTTTTTGTTGTTGATGAATCTTCTATGATTGGGGAGGATAGCAGCGGAGGTCGTCTTTTTGATAGGGGTTCTCTCTTGCATGATTTGGTTCAGTATGTTGAAGGAGGTGATAATTGCAAACTTATCTTGGTAGGCGATACTGCACAGCTGCCTCCAGTGCATTTGGAACTAAGTCCCGCCTTAGACGCTGACAAGCTTGAGTACGAATTCAATCAAACTGTTCCCAGTAGTAAACTAGATGAAGTTGTTCGGCAACAATTAGACTCGGGAATACTTTATAATGCTACCTTATTACGAGAATTGATTGCGGCTGAAGATTCATCGCAATTTATTTTTAAGCTAGAGGGCTTCCCTGATATTCAAAGACTTCAAGATGGAAATGAATTTTTAGAATTGTTATCCAATGCCTTGCAAAGTGGAGGAGAAGATTCTACCGTACTGATAGTACGTTCCAATAAAAGAGCCAATCAATACAACCAAAGTATTCGAGAGCGAATTTTGTTTTTAGAATCCGATTTGGCTGTTGGAGACAGCTTGATGGTCGTAAAAAACAATTACCACTGGCTCAACGAAGAAGATCCAGCTGGTTTTATTGCCAATGGAGACACCCTACGTGTGCAAAAGATTCACGGCTATAAAGAACTTTACGGATTTAAGTTTGCCAACGTAAGCGTTCAAATGATTGATTATCCCGATCAAGAGGCATTTGAATGCAGTTTGTTATTAGATACACTACATGCGAATACTGCTTCATTAAGTCAAGAGCAATCCCAGCAGCTGTATCAAAAAGTAAGTGAAGACTATGCTCATATTTCTTCTAAATTCAAACGTTTGCAGAAGGTAAAAGCAAACCCCTACTTTAATGCGTTACAAGTAAAGTACTCGTATGCCATCACCTGTCACAAGTCCCAAGGCGGGCAATGGCGGGAAGTCTTTGTTGAAATGCCTTATTTGCCAGACGGTCCCTCCGTTTCTTTTTATAGATGGCTTTACACGGCCATGACAAGGGCGCAAGAAAAGCTGTATTTAATTGGCTTTTCCAAAGACTATTTTTAAAAACATCCAGACTTCTAAACCCCCAATGTTAGTGGATTCTTTTTTAAAACCACAAGAAACAGTTCGCACACGCTTAAAAAGAGACAAACGTAATTTAAGCTTAGCCGTTTAAATCTAGGGTGTGGTATACGTTTTGCACATCGTCATCATCTTCCATTTTTTCAAGAAGTTTTTCTACTTCCTCTTGTGCTTCACTGCTTAATTTTTTCGTTAGCTGAGGGATGCGTTCAAACCCTGAGGACAGAATTTCAATGGAGCGATTTTCGAGCTCTTTTTGGATAGCACCAAAGCTTCCAAAAGGAGCGTAGAGTAACATGCCGTCCTCGTCTACAAATACTTCTTCTACTCCAAAATCAATAAACTCAAGTTCTATTTCTTCAGGGTCAAGACCTTCAGCAGGGATTCGAAAATTACACGTATGGTCGAACATAAACTCTACCGAACCCGAGGTACCAAGTGTTCCATTACACTTGTTAAAATAACTTCTGATGTTAGCCACTGTTCTATTGTTGTTGTCAGTAGCTGTTTCCACTAATACCGCAATACCATGAGGGGCATATCCTTCATATAGGATTTCCTTATAGTTTTCGGTATTCTTGTCAGAGGCTTTTTTGATGGCCCTTTCAATATTGTCTTTGGGCATATTTGCTGCTTTTGCATTTTGCATGACAGCTCTAAGACGAGAATTGTTATCAGGATCTGCACCTCCTTCTTTGACCGCCATGACAATATCTTTGCCTATACGGGTAAAGGTTTTGGCCATTGCTGACCATCGTTTCATCTTTCGGGCTTTTCGAAATTCAAAGGCTCTTCCCATCTTATTTTATTTGGTGTTGCACAAAAATATAAAACTTTAAGACGTCATTGGAACTTGTTTATAGTTCTGTTTATCTGAGTGTAATAGGCATACTGGAGCGGACCATCAAATGATTTTTCGGATTAAATCAATATCGTCTAGTACCTCATTGTAGTTGATTTGCAAATGCTGTGGTAGTTTATTTTCTTTTGGTAAGGTGGCCAAATACCGAATATCATTTGTTGTGAATACTTGTTTGTAAGTCGCTTTTTTATGATTGCGTCTTTCTACTACGGCTTTTATAAACTCATAGTGTCCAATTAAATCGTGGCTACCCAAATGGAAAATACCACTCAATTGATGATTGATGATATAATGTATTTGCTGTGATAATTTTCGGTCACTGTTTACATTTATAACAGAATTTGGAAACACCTCCAGCGGTATTTGTTGTTGTACTGCCCAGTCAATTTCTCGTACCCTTGGGCTTTGCTGCCCAAAAATCATGGGGAGTCGTGCAATGACAAATTTAGCTGGGGGAAGTCGTAGCAATCCGTTTTCGATTTTAATTTTTAAGCGCCCGTAAATACTTTCAGAAAGGGTTTTGTCATACTCATAAGAAGGGTAGTGTTGAAAGGCGTCGAAAACATTGGCAGAGGATAAAAACAACAAACGACAATTGTTGTTTTTGACAAAATCTATCAGAAAACGATGCACTTCAATCTGTGTTTCAAAATCGCCTCTCAATGCGGAAACGATCAATTTGGGTTTGACTTCTTTAATAATGGACTCCAAGCCCCCTTCTTCCATATTGTATTGATAGAAGTGTTTGTTGTGTTTGTGGCTTTTGCTGCTGCAGTAGGTAGCGTAGGTGTCGAAATAAGAACAAAGTTCTTTGTAGAGTGTTTCTCCAATGTAGCCACTACCTCCTAAAATCAACACTCGCTTCATGCAGGCTTATTTATAAAAAGGGAGTTTAACCACTTCGGCAGCGACTTGCTTTGCTCTAATATTTACATAGACCGTACTCCCAATAGAAGCATATTCTTTTTCTATAAAACCTAAGCCAATACCGGTATTTAAGGAAGGTGATTGAGTCCCTGAGGTTACTTGTCCGATAGTTTCTTGTTGTGCATTGCTCAAGCTGTATTCGGCACGAGGAATTCCTCTTTCGGTCATCTTAAACCCAATTAATTTCTGTTTAGAAGCTGTCGCTTTTTGGTGTTGTAAGGATTCAAAAGCAAGGTTCGAAGGATCCGGTTTCGCAATCCACCCTAATCCTGCTGCAATTGGATTGGTTTTGTCATTAATTTCATGCCCGTACAAGCAATAGCCCATTTCCAGTCTTAAGGTATCTCGTGCAGCGAGTCCAATCGGTTGTATTCCATCATTACTTCCGGCAGTAAGCACTTTCTCCCAAACAGTTATCGCTTGTGAATTTGGAAAATAGACTTCTATGCCTCCTGCTCCCGTATAGCCTGTGGTGGCTATTATCGTATTTTCAATACCGGCAAATATCCCCTTCTGGACACTGTAGTAGGGGAGTGAGGCTAGGTCAACATCGGTTAACGGTTGCATTGCTTCTATGCTCTTTGGACCTTGAATCGCTAATAGACCTGTTTCTGCTGAGGCGTTGGTCATATCGGCGCCTATTGTTTTATTGGCTTTACGTATCCAATCCCAATCCTTTTCAATATTAGCGGCATTCACAACAAGGAAATAGCATTCTTCATCCAAGCGATATACGATTAGATCATCAACAACACCCCCTTTGGCATTCGGAAGGAAATTATACTGTGCTTTCCCGACGGGAATAGTCGCCACAGCATTGCTACACACTTTTTGAAGTAAAGGCAACGCCTTTGGTCCTTCTATATAGAATTCTCCCATATGGGATACATCAAAAACCCCAAGGCTATTTCGAACCGCTAGATGTTCGTCTTTGACACCGGTATATTGTATGGGCATTTCAAACCCCCCAAAAGGAGCCATCTTGGCACCCAGGGAATGGTGTATCGCGTTTAATGCAGTTTTCTTTGTTTCCATATCTGCTAAAATATTACATTTAAAAAGCGGTATTTTAATCTGTAAAAAATAGTTATGAACCAAGTACAAAAAAGAACCCTTTCTTTCTTCCAGCTGTTTCTCGCTCTAACGGGTCTCTATGGGCAAGAAATACCAGAAGACGAATATCAAGAACGCAGAGAAAGTCTCCGGAGTCTACTTCCCGATAATTCTGTAGCGGTCTTTTTTAGTGCCCCTATCAAAAATCGTTCGAATGACACGGACTATCATTATCATCCTGATAGAAACCTGTTGTATTTATCTGGTTGGGAAGAGCCCCATGCGGTTTTAGTAGTCTTTAAAAACCCACAAGCCGATGAAGAGGGGCAGTACTCTGAGGTCTTATATGTACGCGATCGCGATCCCTATGAAGAATTGTGGAACGGTAGCATTTTGGGAGTCGAGCGTGCGCAGCATATGAAACTGGAAAGGGTCAAAGACCGAAAAGAATTTAGTGCAGATACAATTAATTTCAATCAGTTTGAGGAAGTGTTGATTTATGAATTTCAAAATGATGTTCGAAATCGTCCGAATGATGCGTTTGATCTATATGCGTTGCAGAAAGACTTTAAAAAGCACATTCACTATCCACAGGAATTTAACTCCGTGCGCTACGGGTTGTATCAGAAAATTCGAGCGATTGGACCAGATGGGGTTGTGAAATTAAAAGCTGAAATAAAGCGTATGTCTCGTGTAGATCCTGGAATTTCAGAAGATCAAGTATTGCAAAGTTTTTTAGCCTTACCAGAGGGAGCATCCGTAAAAGAGCTGCGACTAGAATCTCAATTGGTATTGGCTCAGCAAAATTTTAATGTCGATAAGCTCCCCGCTTTGATGGGGCAATTAAGAGAAATTAAAAGCCCTTTTGAAATTAAAGTGTTGCGTAAAGCCATAGGGATTTCAGTGGCAGGACAAATTGAGGTGATGAAAGCCTTACATCCCCAAATGAGTGAGCGTGAAGTGCAAGGTATTCATGAATTTGTCTACAAGAAGTACGGAGCAGCAGATATCGGCTATCCTTCTATAGTGGGTGCTGGTGGAAATGCTTGTATTTTACATTACAGTCACAATGACTTAAAAACGATCGACAACCAACTTGTTTTGATGGATTTGGGAGCTGAATATAGAGGCTATACCGCCGATATCACCCGTACGCTGCCTGCGAATGGAAAATTTACAAAAGTACAAAGAGAACTCTACCAGGTGGTTTATGATTCTCAGGAAGCCGCCATTGCTGTAGCCACAGTTGGTGCCTCTTTTTCTGATATTCGTGAGGTTGCCTACCGAGAAGTAGCAGCTGGATTAAAGCGATTAGGGCTGATCGAAAAGGAGAGTGAAATGAAGCGCTATTTGCCCCATGGGGTGAGTCACCATATAGGTTTAGACGTCCACGATCCAGGGGAGTATAAGCGTCTAAAACCCAATATGGTTATAACAGTAGAACCCGGCATCTATATTCCTGAAGGGAGTCCCTGTGACTCCAAATGGTGGAATATCGGAATTCGTATTGAAGATAATATTCTAATTAGCGAGCAGGGGCCTGTCAACTTATCAGCTGGAGCTCCCCGTAAATGGGATGAAATTGAAAAAATGATGACAGAAAAAAGTATTTTGAGTGATTGGACATTACCGCCTCTTGAAGATTAAGAGTTGAGTAAATAGCTTTTTAAATCCTCATAATTACGAATTTCAATGCTTTTCTTTTCTTTTTTGACCAGCTCTCGGATACTTTCCGGTAACGGGACCTCTGTCTTAATGGCGTCTTCTACCACATCGACAAACTTAACAGGATGTGCTGTTTCAAGGAAAACACCATAAGTGGGTTGACTTTGTTCTTTCATATATTCTACTAATCCTAAATACCCAACAGCACCGTGAGGATCCGCAATGTAATTATAGGAAGCATGTAATTCTTTCAATGCCTTTTTGGTTTCAGTATCTGAATAGCGATACCCACTAAGCAACTTGCGTAAACGGGTCAAGTCATTGTTGACTATTTTTTGAATCCGGATAAAATTAGAGGGGGCTCCAACATCCATTGCGTTTGAAATGGTTGCAATCGTTTTTTTAGGTTCGTATACTCCATTGTTGAGATACTCTACCACTGCATCATTTCTGTTATTTGAGGCGATGAAATGCGAAATACCTAATCCCATTTGTTGCGCCATCATACCGGCGCAAATATTCCCAAAGTTCCCACTTGGAACCGAAAAAACTAGATTTTCATCTCGCTCTTGCAAGTCTCTTACCGCAATAAAATAATAAAACATCTGTGGCAACCAGCGGGCGACATTAATAGAATTAGCAGATGTCAAAGGACGTACTTTTTTTATTTGTTCGTCTAAAAAAGCTGTTTTAACCATGTCCTGGCAATCATCAAAAACCCCGTCTACTTCAATGGCAGTAATATTTTGCCCAAGCGTCGTCAATTGTTTTTCCTGAATGGCACTTACTTTCCCTTTTGGATAAAGAATAACTACATCGATGCCTTCAACACCAAGAAAGCCATCCGCAACGGCTCCCCCTGTATCCCCAGATGTCGCTACTAGGACAGTCAGTTTTTTTTGTTTTTTTTGGGTGTTGAAATAGCCCAAACAACGAGCCATAAAGCGGGCCCCAACATCCTTAAACGCTAGGGTAGGTCCATGAAAAAGTTCTAAAGCCCCTATCTGATCTTGAATAGAATGTATGGGGAAGTCAAAGGCTATTGTTTCTGCTACGATTTGATACAGGGTCTCTTCCGGAATATCAGATCCAATATAGGGTTTGATGGCACGAAAGCACATTTCTGCGAGGCTATACTCTTTGAGGCTTGTTAGGAAATCTGATTCTAATCGGGGGATTTCTTCGGGGAAATAAAGCCCTCTGTCTGGAGCCAAACCAGCACGTACAGCTGTTTGAAAATCCGTAGGTGCTGAATTGTGATTTAAGCTATAGTATTTCATCGTTATTTATTGTGCAAGTACCGTTTTTATTTATAGCCGATACATGGATGTCAAAGTTCACTTTAGAATCTTGCAAAACCAGTGCCATCGATTCTGCTGTTTTATAAGCCTGTTCTTTTCCTTTTGTAAGCGCAAAAACGGAAGGTCCTGCTCCTGATATACCCGCCCCTAAAGCACCTGAATCAAGTGCTTCTTGTTTGAGTTGCGTATAGTTAGGAATGAGAGGTGCTCTCTTTGGTTCTACAATTATATCCACTAAGCTTCTGCCTATCAAGTCATAATCTGAACTGTGTAAGCCGCTGATTAAAGCTCCCAAGTTGGCAGACTGTGCAATGTGGTTTTTAAAGGAGACAGTATCCCCTAAGACTCCTCTAGATTCAGCTGTCTTTACTTCTACAAGCTGATGAATGACAACCGCATAAAGCTCTTTTGGAGTTGGAATTGAAATGATGTCCATAGGATCAAGCGCCCGAACCAAAGTAAACCCACCTAACATGGCGGGTGCAATATTATCGGCATGAGCCGCTTGACTTGCCAGCATTTCACCTTGTAAGGCAAAGGGCAATAATTCTTCCTTTGAAAGCCCGAGCCCCATTAGTCTATTGAGCCCGTACACAATTCCCACTGCACTTGCTGAACTACTTCCAATACCGCTTCCCGGTTTGATGCCTTTGGTAAGTGTGATGTCAAAACCATTCTCAGAAGGATATTTTTCAAGGAGTGCTAGTGCCGCCACTCCAGCTACATTTTGTAGCGGATCCTTAGATAAATCCTGCCCTTTAATCTCTTTAAAACGAATTCCTTTTTGTGCTGTTTTCTCAATTAAGAATTCGTCGCCCACGTCTTCTAAGCAAAAGCCAAGTACATCAAAGCCGCAGGATACATTGGCAACACTAGCGGGTGCAAAAACGGTGAGGGAATCCATAGGTAGTTGCTTATTGTTTTCCAATTCGTATGATATCGGCAAAAATTCCTGAGGCTGTTACATCAGCTCCTGCACCTGCTCCTTTTACGATTAAAGGTTGTTTTGAATAGCGACTGGTGTAAAATAAAATGATATTATCACTTCCTTCCAAATGGTAAAAGTCATGTCCTTCAGGGATGTGTTGTAAGCCTACTGAAGCTTTACCATTTTCGAGTTGTGCAATATATTTTAGCTTTGACTGTTTCTTGTTTGCCTCTTTTAGAAGTTCTTCAAAATGACTTTGATGAGCCTCTAGGCTGCTGAAAAAACGTTCATTATCTGTGGTCTCCAAACAGGCTTGAGGAAGGAATGAATTATTTTCAATTTCATCCAATTCGATGGATAATCCTGCCTCTCTGGCAAGAATCAAAATCTTTCTAGCCACATCAACACCACTTAGATCAATTTTGGGATCAGGCTCTGTAAAGCCTTCTTCCATGGCTCTTTTGACTACGGAAACAAAAGAGGTTTCTTCCGTATAATTATTGAAAACAAAGTTTAAACTTCCCGAAAGAACAGCTTGAATCTTGATCACTTGATCCCCTGAGGCGATTAAGTTGTTAAGGGTATCGATAATCGGTAAGCCGGCACCAACATTGGTTTCAAATAAGAAAGGACTTCGATACTGTCGAGCCGTTTTCTTTAGGTGTAAGTAATTGTCGAGCTTGTCTGCACAGGCAATTTTATTACAGGTAACCACGCCTATGCTGTTGGCTAAATACTGTCCGTATTCTTCTGCAATAAGAGCACTGGCTGTATTGTCAACAAAAATGCTGTTGCGAAGATTTAATTCTTTGGCATGTTCAAAAAAGGAATCTCTGTTCGCTGTTACTGAGGAGTTGTCAAGGGCTTCCTGCCAATGGTCCAAATCGATAGGGCTATTGCTGATAAGCATTTTCCGAGAATTAGAAAGTGCCATAACGCGAATCTTTAAGCGGAGATTGGATTCTAAATACTCCCTTTGCTGGGCTATCTGTTCCAATAGTTTGCCTCCTACATTGCCTACGCCTGTAATGAAGAGATTCAATTGTTTTACTTGTGACTCAAAAAAACTTTCATGTAAGGTGTTTAGTGCCTTTTGACTATTTTTTTGATCAATGATAATCGAAATATTTCGCTCTGATGCGCCTTGAGCGATAGCGCGAATATTAATATTATTGGCTCCTAAGCTGCTGAATAATTTTCCGCTAATGCCTTGGTGTTCTTTCATTTTATCACCTACTACAGCAATGTTGACCAAATGGGTTTCTATACGGGCGGGATAGACCTTATTTAAAGAGATTTCGAAAGCAAAATGTTCGTCTATTGCCTCTTTTGCCTTTTGAGCGTCCTCAGCCCTAACGCCTAAGCATATGGAATGTTCTGAAGAAGCTTGAGTGATCATGATAATATTGATATTCTCTACGGAAAGCGTTTCAAATAATCGTTTTGAAAAGCCTGGGATACCTACCATACCACTGCCTTCTAGACTGACTAAAGCAACATCGTCGATATGGCTAATCCCTTTTACAATTTGTCCATTGTTTGAATCTGTTTCATTATGAATCAGGGTGCCAGGGTCAGTTGGCGAAAAGGTGTTTTTGATATAGGTTGGTATGTTTTTTTCTACTAAGGGTTGAAGGGTAGGGGGGTAAATTACTTTGGCCCCAAAATGGGAAAGCTCCATGGCTTCATAATACGAAAGCTTTGGGATGGGCTGGGCTTGGGATACTAATTTGGGATGCGCGGTATACATGCCGCTGACATCTGTCCAAATCTCAATGGATTTCGCATCGAGTACATGCGCCAAAATAGCTGCTGAAAAGTCTGAGCCTCCTCTTCCCAGAGTTGTCAATTGACCGTCAGCATCACCCGCTATATAGCCTGATACCAAACGAACTTTCGCTTGTTGTTTAGTCAACTCTGCGAGGGTTTGGCTTTTCGTTTTGTCAAAGTCAACTACTAATTTTCCGTTTTTTTCTTGTGTTGAAAGTAAGCGGGTAGCATCATAAAGCTGTACATCAATCTGAAACTGTTCAAAAAGTTTTGCGATTAGATAAGAAGATAGAATTTCTCCAAAAGCAGAAACTTTGGAAAGGGTCTTGGGTGTAATTTCCTCTAGGTGGTAAACCGATTGATAGAACGCCTCAAGTTCGTTGAGTTTTTTCTCTAGGAACGAAATGGTAGTCTGTTGCTTTTCGCTGCTTAGCAGTTGATGTATAGGCTCTAAATGCCTTTCTCGAATCAGGTCAATTCCCTCTTTATAGCCCGCGTCTTTTTGCGAGGCTTTTTCCAGTAAGTCTATTAGTATATTGGTGATGCCTCCTAAAGCCGAAACCACAACAACGATTTCATTTTTTTGTTGACGCACAATATCAACAACATGTTGGAGGCTCTTTGAATTGGCAACCGAGGTACCGCCAAATTTTAAAATCTTCATACTATAATGTAAAAACCAAATGGTTTGAAATTCAGTTGCAAAAATAGCATAAGAAGTTCGGCTAGGAAATTATTTCTACAAAAAGAAAACCGGCTATACAAAGCATAGCCGGTTTTAGAACTCTTAGAAGCGAAATTAAACGGCAGGAATTTCTTCTACAATTAAATTCAATTCCTCATCATTGTCTTTGTGTGCATCTACTTTAAGGCTGTCTCCTTCTTTGACCTTGTTGGACACAACACTCTCTGCAATTAGATCTTCAACATACTTTTGGATCGCTCTATTGAGTGGTCGTGCACCGTATTTTTGATCGTAACCTTTTTCAGATAAAAAGTCTTTGGCTTCCTCCGTAATGGCGATTTGATAGCCTAATTTTTCAATCCGAGTCTCCAATTTTGAAAGCTCCAAATCCACTATTGAACGAATGGCCTTTTTGTCGAGAGAATTAAAGATGATTATATCATCAATGCGATTTAAAAATTCTGGTGAAAAGGTCTTTTTCAATTCCTTATCGATAATTCCCTTTTCGATCACTTCAGATTGTGTTTTTTGAGCTTTAGTCTCAAATCCAACACCTGTTCCAAAGTCTTTTAGTTGGCGGGCACCGATATTTGAAGTCATGATGATAATGGTGTTTTGGAAGTTTACTTTTCTTCCTAAACTATCCGTTAAAAAGCCATCATCTAAAACTTGTAATAACATATTGAATACATCGGGATGCGCTTTTTCTACTTCGTCTAATAATATTACAGAGTAGGGTCTGCGTCTTACTTTTTCACTTAATTGTCCCCCTTCTTCGTAGCCTACATAGCCTGGAGGAGCTCCAATTAATCTTGAAATAGCAAATTTTTCCATGTACTCACTCATGTCAATTCGAATCAAGTTTTCTTCAGAGTCGAATATTTCAGTGGCTAGTATCTTGGCGAGTTGTGTTTTTCCAACCCCTGTTTGGCCTAAGAATATAAAGGACCCAATGGGACGATCTGGATTTTTTAAGCCGGCTCGGTTTCGTTGAATGGCTTTTACCACTTTTTTCACAGCCTCTTCTTGACCAATAACTTTAGAACCAATAACCTCAGTTAGCAAGGCGAGTTTGTTCTTTTCAGATTTTACAATCTTATTAACAGGGATGTTGGTCATCATGGAAACAACATCCGCAATATGGGTATCGTTAACGGTTACTTTGTTTTGCTTAGATTCTTCATTCCAGCGTTCTTGTGCCTCTATTAATTGACGCTCTACTCGTTTTTCATCGTCTCTTAGCTTAGCAGCTTCTTCATACTTTTGCTTTTTTACAACAGTATTTTTAAGCTCCCTTACTTTTTCAAGATCTTCTTCTAGTTGTACGACTTCTTTGGGGACATTCATATTGTTGATATGAACCCTAGAACCCGCTTCATCCAAGGCATCAATAGCTTTGTCTGGTAAAAAACGGTCCGACATATAGCGGTCTGTGAGTTCCACACAGGCTTTTAAGGCTTCATCAGTATACGAGACGTTGTGGTGGTTTTCGTAGCGTTCTTTTATATTTCGAAGGATTTCCAAGGTTTCATCAGGGGAGGTTTCCTCCACTAATACTTTTTGGAATCTTCTTTCTAAGGCACCGTCTTTCTCAATGTTTTGACGATATTCATCGAGGGTTGTAGCACCGATACATTGGATTTCACCCCTTGCTAGGGCAGGCTTAAACATATTGGAAGCGTCTAAGCTTCCTGTTGCGCCACCAGCACCTACTATGGTATGAATCTCATCAATGAACAGAATGATGTTGTCATTTTTTTCGAGTTCATTCATGACGGCTTTCATCCGTTCCTCAAATTGCCCTCTGTATTTTGTTCCTGCTACGAGACTGGCGAGATCCAGCGTAATGACTCTTTTATTGTAAAGGACACGAGATACTTTTTTCTGAATAATTCGCAAGGCAAGTCCTTCTGCGATAGCAGACTTCCCAACACCGGGCTCTCCGATTAACAAAGGATTGTTTTTCTTTCTTCTACTAAGAATTTGAGAAACTCTTTGAATTTCTTTTTCTCTTCCTACCACCGGGTCTAATTTATCCTGTTCGGCAAGTGCCGTGACATCTCGTCCAAAATTATCGAGTACGGGGGTTTTGGAATTTTTCGAAGAACGGCTCTCTGATGTCGGAACAAAAGGATTTTCTTTGGATCCACTCGCATCATCATCGTCTTTTTCGTCTGGGAATGAAGAAGCTTCGGGAAGATCCATATAATTAGAATCGTCACTAGCCAGCATCAATTTGAATTGTTCTTTCACACTGTCGTAGTCCACATCTAAATTAGACAACAATTTGGTCGTTGGATCATTTTCATTTCTCAGGATACAAAGCAAAAGGTGGGCTGTGTTGATAAGATCACTTTGAAATAATTTAGCTTCCAAAAAAGTGGTCTTTAAGGCCCGTTCCGCTTGGCGTGTTAAGTGCAGATTTTTTTTATTGTTTAAGGAGCTTCCGCTTTCTAAAACAGCCGGATTTAGAATTTCAACTTTACGTCTTAATTCCTCTAGATCAATATCAATGGCATTTAGAATTGATATTGCTTTTCCGCCTCCATCTCGTAATATTCCAAGCATAAGATGCTCCGTACCAATAAAGTTGTGCCCTAAACGTAGGGCTTCTTCTTTACTGAATGTGATTACATCTTTTACTCTTGGTGAAAAATTATCATCCATACTTCCTAATTTAGTGACTCTTAAACAAAAAACGTTCCAGCTTCGAGCTTTAAGCTAATTGACAAAAAAAAATAACAACTTCAAAACATAATCTAGTAAAAATTAGTAAACTTTTTTATTCAAAATATGTTGATAAATCGGCTATAAAAAGTAGCAGCAGGCTCTTTGTAAAGTTAGCAATAGTGGTATTTTAGCTTTATTCGATATACGTTAAGTTTATGAACGAAGGTGAAAAGTTAATCCCGATTAATATCGAGGATGAAATGAAGTCAGCATACATAGATTATTCTATGTCTGTCATTGTGTCACGTGCACTACCTGACGTGCGTGATGGATTTAAACCTGTCCACAGACGGGTCTTATTTGGGATGCACGAATTGGGAATTCGCGCGAATTCTTCCTACAAAAAATCGGCTAGAATAGTCGGGGAAGTTTTAGGGAAATACCACCCCCATGGCGATAGCTCTGTATATGATACTATGGTTCGGATGGCTCAAGAATGGTCGTTGCGCTACCTGCTTGTAGATGGACAGGGAAATTACGGCTCCGTAGACGGAGACAGCCCAGCAGCCATGCGATATACGGAAGCGCGAATGCAGAAGATCTCTGAAGATATGATGGCCGATATCGAAAAAGATACCGTTGAGCATCAGTTAAACTTTGACGATTCATTAAAAGAACCGACCGTATTACCAACCCGTATTCCCAATCTATTGGTCAACGGGGCTTCAGGGATAGCCGTTGGGATGGCGACCAATATGCCTCCCCACAATTTGACAGAAGTTGTAAATGGGATTATCCAATACATTGAAGACAATGACATCACGATAGAGACGCTCATGCAAACTATCCAAGCACCTGATTTTCCAACCGGGGGTACTATTTATGGGTATGATGGGGTCCGAGAAGCGTTTTTGACAGGTCGTGGGCGTGTCGTTTTAAGAGGAAAAGCCATTATAGAGGAAGTGGCAGGGAGAGAGTGCATTATCGTAACAGAAATCCCCTATCAGGTCAATAAGGCAGAGATGATCCGGAAGACAGCTGAAATGATCAATGATAAGAAAATTGAAGGGATCAGTAACATACGCGACGAATCGGATCGAAAAGGAATGCGTATTGTCTACATCCTTAAAAGAGACGCCATTCCGAATATCGTTTTAAATAAACTGTATAAATACACCTCTTTACAATCCTCTTTTTCAGTCAATAATATTGCGCTTGTTAAAGGACGACCAGAGTTGTTGAATCTAAAAGACATGATTCATCACTTCGTAGAGCATCGTCATGAGGTGGTAGTCCGTAGAACAAAATTTGAGCTTAAAAAGGCAGAAGAAAGAGCCCATATACTCGAAGGTTTAATCATCGCTTCTGACAATATAGACGAAGTGATTAAGCTTATCAGAGCTTCTTCAAATGCTGAAGAGGCACGTGAAAAATTAATGTCTACATTTAAACTTAGTGAACTGCAAGCAAAGGCAATTGTTGAAATGCGTTTGCGACAGCTAACAGGTTTAGAGCAGGATAAGTTAAGAGCGGAATACGACGACTTGGTCAAAACAATTGCCGATCTAAAAGATATTTTAGATAAGAAAGACCGTCGTATGAGTATCATCAAAGAGGAACTAGTCGAAGTCAAAGAAAAATATGGTGACGAACGTCGTTCCGTAATTGAGTATGCAGGGGGGAGTTTCCGAGTGGAAGATATGATTCCAGATGAGAAAGTCGTGCTTACTATTTCGCATGCGGGATACATTAAGAGAACCCCTCTAAGTGAATACAAAACACAAAATAGAGGAGGCGTAGGACAAAAGGCTTCTACGACTCGAAATGAAGACTTCTTGGAGCATATTTTTGTTGGTACGAATCACCAATACATGCTATTCTTTACCCAGAAAGGAAAATGTTTTTGGATGCGGGTATACGAGATCCCAGAAGGGTCTAGAACAGCAAAAGGAAGAGCGATTCAGAACTTGATGAATATTGAGCAAGATGATAAGGTGAAAGCTTTTATCTGCACTCAAGATTTAAAAGACGAAGAATACATCAATTCCCATTACGTCATTATGGCGACTAAGAAGGGGCAGGTTAAGAAAACGGCTTTAGAGCAATATTCTCGTCCTCGTGCAAATGGGATCAATGCCATTACCATCAAAGAAGACGATGAATTATTAGAAGCAAAGCTAACGAATGGAAATAGTCAGATTCTACTCGCAGGGCGTTCTGGGAAAGCCATTCGTTTTGAGGAAAGTAAAACACGTCCTATGGGTCGCGGCGCCTCTGGTGTAAGAGGGATTACACTGGCAGGGCCAGAGGACGAATTGGTAGGAATGGTTTCAGTTAACGATTTGGATAGCAACATCCTTGTGGTGTCTGAAAAGGGCTATGGTAAACGATCTGATTTAGAAGATTACCGGATGACAAACAGAGGAGGAAAAGGAGTGAAAACCATTTCTATTACTGAAAAAACAGGTCAACTTGTCGCTCTGAAAAATGTTTCTGATGAAGATGATTTAATGATCATCAATAAGTCAGGTATTGCCATTAGGATGTCTGTTAGTGATTTACGTGTCATGGGGCGTGCTACTCAAGGAGTACGGCTCATTAATTTGAAAGAGGGGGACTCGATTGCGGCTGTTGCCAAAGTGATGCCTGATGATGACCCGATTGAAGATATTAATGACTTAGAAGTCAATGATGGCACTGTTATTGAATAAAAAACCAAAAATTAAATAAATTCAAAATCAAATGAAAAAAACCGCAATAGCACTTTTGAGTATGGTTACTGCCTTCGGGTTTGCTCAAAAGAAAGAGTTGAAAAAAGCAGAAAAACTCTTCGGATCTGGCGATATAGCAGGTGCCACTCAAATGTTAGAAACCCACAAAGCACTATTTGATGCTGCTGATGAGAAAATAGTAAACTCCTATCAATTTTTACTGGGGAGAATTGCACAGCAAAACAAGGACTATAAGGCAGCTCTAGATACGTATATGTCTCTCAAAGAGGATGCACGTTTGAAATCAACTGTTGGACAGCAATTGCAACAATTGCAGTCTGACATCGTAACGGCTGCAATTGAGGACAACGAAGGCCAAAACTTTGCTGCTTCTGCCGAAAAATTATTTATGGCCTATCAAATAGATCCTGAAAACGGGAAGGATTATCTCTATTTTGCAGCTTCTAATTGTGTCAATGGGAAACAATACGAGCGAGCACTAGAAATGTATGCGATTTTAAAAGAAATCAAGTACACAGGAATTACGACCACTTATTTTGTAACCGAGGTTGCGACCAATCAGGAAATAGAGGTTTCCGAAATGGAGTACGGTATTTATCAAAAATCAAAGGATTACATCAACCCTAAAGAAGTAAAATCAGAATCTAAATATCCTGAAATTGTGAAGAATATCGCGTTGATCTATGCTCAGCAAGGCGAAAATGAAAAGGCAATTGAAGCGGTTCAGGAAGCTCGTAAAGAGAGTCCTGATGATTTGAATTTGATCCTTACGGAAGCTAATATTTACATTGAATTAGACGAAAAAGAAAAATTCAAGGAACTGATCAACCAGGCCATTGAAAAAGACCCCACCAATGCCAACTTGTATTTTAACTTAGGTGTGGTAAACAATGATTTGGGCGATACTGCTGCTGCTCGTGGTTTTTATGAAAAAGCCATTGAGTTGGATCCCAACTTTGAAGCGGCCTATCTTAACTTGGTTGCTTTGATACTAGAAGGTGAGGCTGCTGTTGTTGAAGAAATGAATAGCCTTGGGACTTCTAGAGCTGACAATGCTCGTTACGAGACGTTAAAAGGGCAACGAGAATCTCTCTACAAAGAATGTGTCCCAATTCTCAAAGGTTTGATTGCTGTTAACAATAACGAAGAGGCCATCAAAACCTTGATGAATATTTATGGTACTCTAGGCGAAAACCAAGGGTATATGGAAATGAAAGCGCTTTTAGAAAACGAATAACAGCTCTTTCTTCAAAAGAAAAAAAGCCTGCTGTTTGACAGTAGGCTTTTTTTATACAATCGATTTTATCATTCTCAGTTTATGAGAATGGCTTTGTAATTCTTTATTGTATATCCCTGTTTGGTCAATAGCATCAATGCGGACTTTCCCGTGTGCATGGATTATTTTGTGATTTTCTAGCAGTATGCCCACATGGATAATAGCACCTTCTTCATTGTCAAAAAAAGCCAAATCTCCTGCTTTGCTTTCCTCTATAAAGCTAAGTGTTTGTCCTTGTTCAGCTTGCTGTGAGGCGTCTCGAAATAGAGCGTAGCCATTGATACGATAGACCATTTGAGTAAATCCAGAACAGTCTATCCCCAAAGGGGACTTGCCGCCCCATAGATAGGGCGCATTTAAATATTGACAAGCGACTTTGATCAGTTCAGCCCTGTCTCCTTTTTGATTGTTGTAGGATCCGTGGTGTTTGTGTCCGAGTACTTCTAACGCATTTAAATTGCTTCCTAGGGGTATAGGGAAAGGCATGTCATTGTCAAGATAGCAGTGACTTATCAAATCTGTTGAGAAGCAATCTTGTTGGGCACCGAGTGCTTTCCAATTGTCTAAAGAGATTTCCTGAAACTGATTTTTAGAAATCCACCCTTCATATTCATCGGCATCAATTCGGATTCGACACCACTTTTTTTGAAGGTCTAAAATTTTATAAGTGTCTCCATAAAGTAGCTGGCTGACAATCTCACTGCGATCGTCTTTTTCTGCGCGAACTGCAACAACACCAAGGTGACAAATCCCGTATTTCATGTAGTTAGTTTCAACTTTACTGAATCACTTTTGTATCAATATTAGTGGGGTTTTTTATTCTCCCATTGCGGATTGACAAAAATGATTTAACCGTACCGCCCAAAAATAAATAAATAAAAACCAACTCATAATAGTCATTGCTTCTTTATTGTTTATTTTTACTGGAGCGGTCCAATACTCGCCTGTCTTTGATGCAAAAAGTATTTCTTAAGGGCCCTAAAAGATGATTAATATGATTCTTTTCTAAGGCAAAATAACGGCTAACAGATGAAACGCTATTTAAACTGGTTATTTTATAATCAACCCATTCTATACAAGGGGTTTCTATTTTTTCTTGTTAGCGGAGCTATTTTATACATGTTTCCAAAGGGCGGGAAGTTTCAATACGAATATCAAAAAGGGCTGCCATGGAAGCATGCTTCATTATATGCTCCTTTTGACTTCTCCATTCTCAAAACAGAAGAAGAGTTAGCAAATGAATTAAGGGCAATAGAGGAAGAAGTGAACAATTACTACCGCCTCGACACCGTACAAACAAAGCTTGGCTTAGCATTGTACGACGCAAATTTTGACACTTTTTTTAAAGCCGTATCGCCAGAAGAGAAGGAAGTAATTCGATTTCAAGGAAAACAATTTTTGACCCATTTGTATCGGCAAGGGGTATTGCCGATCGGGTGGGATTCTTCTAGCGAAATAGTTGTACTGGTGGAGGGGAATATAGAGCGCCAAAGGGTCTTATCTTCCTTTTTTCAAATGGATAGTATCGCAAAAGAGCTGCCCTTAAAACTCCCCAAAGAGCTGGTGGACTATCAAAAAAACGTTTACGATTTATTTTTTGAGACTCTGACTCCCAATATTGTTCAAGATACCCTTACAGGAAATCAACTATTTACGGCACTTAAAGAAAGTATTTCCCCAACAAAAGGAATCATTACAAAAGGGAGTTTGATTGTTGCGGAAAATGAACTGGTTGTCGGTGAGAGATACCAGCAATTGCAATCCCTAGTAGCTGAATACCAAAGTAGCAGTTGGACGGGAAGGAAAGAGTTAATGAATGCAGTCGGCTATGCGCTGTTAATAGGCTTGGCCCTTTTTATGATCATGCGTTTCCTGTTTATCTACCGGCAGTCATTATTTGAAAACAACAAAGAACTGACCTTTATTTTTTTCAATGTATTTCTAATGGTCATCCTAACGATCAGCATCCTCAGTTTCGACCCAAATTTGATCTACGGAGTTCCCTTGTGTATTCTGCCTTTGATGATTAAGGCATTTTTTGACGCCAGACTGGGATTGTTTATCCATGTGTTGACGGTATTGCTCTTAGGTTTTGTCGTACCCAATAGTTTTGAATTTGTTTTCTTGCAAGTATTAGCAGGTATCGTGACCATTCAAAGTAGTACTAAATTATACCAACGCGCCAACCTCTTTATCTCTGTTGGTCAAATTGTTTTTATTTACCTCTTAGTGTATGTTTGCTTTACCTTTATTCACGAGGGGAGTATCGAAACGATAGCGCTCACAACTCTTGGTCTGTTCCTTTTAAATGGCTTGTTGACGTTATTTGTACAGCCTTTAATTTATTTATTTGAGAAGTTATTCGCCATGACGTCTGATATTTCTTTATTGGAGTTGTCAGATACAAACACCCCTTTATTAAAGGCTCTATCTGACCAAGCCCCGGGTACTTTTCATCACTCACTGCAGGTTGCTAATTTAGCAGAAGCCGCAGCCAGTCAAATAGGGGCCAATACGCTCCTAATTCGTGTTGGAGCCCTCTATCATGATATCGGTAAAATGAAAAATCCCACCTATTTTTCTGAAAATCAAAAAAGTGACAGCTCACCCCATTACGATTTAAATCCTCAGCAAAGTGCTGCTATCATCTTAAATCATGTATTAGAAGGAGTTACGATTGCAAAAAAGTACAAGCTGCCGGAACGCATTATTGATTTTATACGAACCCATCACGGCACTTCATTGGTCTATTATTTTTACAGGCAGGAACAAGAATTACATCCGGAGCAAGTGATCGATACCAGTTTGTTTAAGTATCCGGGACCCAAACCCTTCTCAAAAGAAACGGCTATCTTGATGATGGCAGATGCGGTAGAAGCTGCTTCAAAAAGTTTGCGTGATCCCAATATTTCTAGAATCGAAGCCTTCGTAGAGCAGATTGTTCAAAAGCAATTGGACGAAGGTCAATTCAATACTAGTGATATAACCTTAGCAGAAATTGAACAGGTCAAAAAAGTCTTGATTCGAAAGCTGTCCAACATCTACCATTTAAGAATAGAATATCCAGAATAGTTTTTGGATAAGGATGTTGTTTTATTCAAGTTGAAAAAGTATTTTTGCACAAGTTCTAATACGTATTGGAGAGGTGCCAGAGTGGTAATGGAGCAGATTGCTAATCTGTCAACGCGTAAGTGTTGCCAGGGTTCGAATCCCTGTCTCTCCGCATATTTATAAGCTTCTGTTCATTCAGAGGCTTTTTTTGAATAAATATAAATTCACGAGATTTTATATTTTTATTCTCTTTTTAGTCCGGTCGCGTAGCTCAGCTGGATAGAGCATCTGCCTTCTAAGCAGACGGTCATAGGTTCGAATCCTATCGCGATCACAGGAAACCTCGAAAACCTCAATTTTCGAGGTTTTTTTTCCTATAAGCAATATGACTTTTTGTTAATTGCTCTATGTAACTGTAGTTGCTTTTATCCTGTGTAATTTCTTTTAGTTTTGTTTAAAATAATTTTAACATGATAAAACACTCTATACTTCTGTCCGCTTTCCTATCAGTAACTTTAATGGCTTCATGTGATAAAGATGAGGCTGATAACGATGATTATGAAAACTATTCAGAATACGCTTCTATTGAAGCAACAAATCTGACTCAGCAGGTTAAAGATTCGATTGATTTCTATATAGCTACGAATCACCAAAACGCTTCTATTGTTGAAGTAGAAATTGACAATCAACTCATCGAGGTAGAACTCAATGACAAAACAGAATTGATTTTTGACCTTGATGGCGTTTTCCTACGATACGATGATTAGTTTAAATTCTAAGGGGCATTCAATTAATACTTTTCTCTTACAAACTAAAATAAAAAGTACTTTTGCTTAAGTTTATAGAATGATATACGTTATACTCATTCTTAATTAAAAGAGCATCTCAAGTTTAAACAAAAAAATACTGGTAACAGGTGGGCTTGGTTATATAGGGTCTCACACAGTGGTGTCGCTTTTGAATAAAGGGTACCAGGTTTTGATTGTGGATGACCTTTCAAATAGTTCTTTAGAAGTTTTAGAAGGAATCCGAAAAATCACCTCTAAAGAGCCCCTTTTTGTTCAGCTTGATTTAAAAGAACAAGACAAAGTAAAGCAGCTGTTTAAAGAGCACTATGATATTGATAGTGTTCTTCATTTTGCTGCCTCTAAGGCGGTGGGTGAAAGTGTTCAGAAGCCCATTGACTATTATCACAATAACATCACGGGACTCTTACATCTTATCCAATCTTTTTCCCACCCAATAAATTTTGTATTTAGTTCTTCCTGTACCGTATACGGACAGGCTTCCGAATTACCCATTACGGAAAGTACCCCAACACAGCGTCCAGAGTCTCCCTATGGGAATACCAAAAAAATAGGCGAAGAAATACTCGAAGATGCTGTTCGCACGGACAGCAATTTAAAAGCTATTTGCTTGCGTTATTTTAACCCAATAGGGGCACATCCGAGTGCATTGATAGGCGAAAACCCCAAAGATATTCCTCAGAATTTGGTTCCCTTTGTCACCCAATCCGCTATTGGAAAATTACCGCCTCTGACGGTTTATGGAAATGATTATCCAACTCCAGACGGTACCTGTATTCGGGATTATATTCATGTGATGGATTTGGCCGAGGCACATTGCGCCGCATTGGAATATTGCGAGCAACAAGCTTCTGGATCCGATATGTCTATTGTGAACCTGGGAACAGGAACAGGACATTCTGTATTAGAAGTGATTACTTCTTTTGAACGGGTATCTGGCAGCTCACTTAAGTATACCATAGGCCCTAGGAGAGAAGGGGATATAATAGCAGCCTATGCCAGTATCGAAAAAGCAAAACAGCTACTTCAATGGAGCCCAAAATTCAGTCTTGACGATGCGCTCGCTTCTGCCTGGGTTTGGGAGCAGAAAAACAATACAGCAGCAAATTGAGGGGGTTATAGAACGGATCAAGTTTATGATGATAACACAAAATCCGTTCAAATAGAATAAATTTACAATTGAATTCACCCATGCACTTTACGAATTGAAGTGTTCTAATTTGATTATAATGAGAAAAAAGAGTTTGTCCTTCGTCTATTTAATGGTTTCGTTTTTACTTGTTCAATGTGGGGATTCAAAACCCAAGCCTGAGGTAAAGCAAGTTACTGTTTCTTCGAAAGAAGCCAAATCGCAATTCAAATCTGAATTGCCTTCAGATGAGCTATTAGCCAATTACATTGAAATAAAAAACGCGATGGTGAATGATGATGCAGTGCTAACAAGTGAGAAATTATCTGCATTAAAAACCCTTGTCGCTAAAAAAAAGACGGAAGAAGGGAAAGACGTCAATTTGGCACTATTGACAAAGATAGAAGCACTCGCTACTGCTATGGGGTCTCTTTCCTTTGAAGAACAGCGCTTTTCTTTTATTGAACTTACAGAATACTTTTTAGGGTGGCAAGAACACAATCCTGCATCAGAAACCTTGTACCTTCAGTATTGTCCCATGTACAAAGGTGGTAATTATTGGCTGAGCATGGAAGAAGCTGTATACAACCCTTATTATGGCAGTAAAATGCTACGCTGTGGGGTCGTTGAGAAGGTACTCCAATAAGTTTACTTCAAGCGAACATTGGTGTTGTCCATAAATTCCTTTCGTCTGGGCAAGGATACATTGTAGCCGTACGATTGATTGACAACTTTTTCTCCCTTTAGAAGTCTTGCTACATAATTTTGATGGTAGTCTTCTGCCATGGTAAAAGGAGGTTTTTTGGATAACAGCACTTCAATTTTATGTCCTTTTAAGGTATCGAGATAGCCATTTACTGCTTCCATTTGGGTTTTGTTCTTTGGGAAAAGTATAGAACGATACGATTTGCCAAAATCGGGAGCTTGTCCGTAGGTGAATGGATTGGTGATATCAAAAAACACTTGTAGTAAATCTTCATAACGAACCTTATTGGGGTTGTATAGGACAGCCACAGTTTCAGCGTGATTCCCATGATCGTAATAGGAGGGATTGGCAAAGGTGCCACCGGCATAGCCTGAAACGACCTCTGTCACTCCATACACTTGTTCATAAACACCTTCTACACACCAAAAACAGCCTGAAGCAAAATAGGCTACCTCATTTGAATCAGGAATTACCAGTGCATCAGCAGTAGCTGCTTTTTGGTGTTGGCATTGCACTGTCAGCATGGCAAGGATTAAAGTAAGGGAGCAAAGTAAGTATTTCATTATATGGCGTTTTAAGTAGTAGATTCGTTCTCAGCTAAGGTCTTTTTATTTCGAAGATCCTTTCTAAATACATGATTTTAAAGACATTGACTGTCAGTTTATCTTTTTTAAAAAAAGGCTTTACAAATTTAACTTATTTTTATTTTTAGCATAGATTTATACATTATTCTATACCTTCAGAATTCAAATATGATATTCTTTAGTGGCATAATAAGGATCCTATAACCCTTTAAATCTTGTAAATGAAAATTGGCATTCCAAAAGAAATAAAACCCCAAGAATCAAGAGTTTCAGTAACTCCTGACGGAGTTCAGGAACTTAAAGATCAGGGACATACTATTTGGGTTGAAAAAGATGCTGGCTTGTTAAGTGGTTTTTCGAATGAGACCTACAAGCAAGCAGGAGCCCTGCTTGTCTCAACAGCGGATAAGGTATATGAAAATGCGGAACTTATTGTCAAGGTGAAAGAGCCATTGGCTTCAGAGTATCCGCTTATTAAAGCACATCATACCGTATTTACCTATTTTCATTTTGCTGCCAGCCTTGAATTGACTGAAGCGATGATGGCTTCAAAGGCTAGTTGCATCGCTTATGAAACCATTAGCCAGGGAGATCAATTGCCTTTATTGGTTCCTATGTCAGAAGTAGCGGGTCGCTTGGCCACACAACAAGGGGCCAAATATTTGGAAAGCTCTTTTGGAGGTGCGGGAATTCTCTTAGGGGGGGTCCCCGGGACTCCACCAGCCGAAGTTTTGATTCTCGGGGGGGGGACTGCTGGAACACAAGCTGCTTATGTCGCAGCAGGAATGGGGGCAGAGGTTACTATTTTAGACACCAATCTGAACCGTCTTCGGGAGCTAAAAGAAATAATGCCTGCCAATGTCAAGGCATTATTTTCTTCAAGAGCCATCATAGAAAAGCATGTTACTTCTAGTCAATTGATTATTGGAACTGTTTTAATTCCAGGAGACAAAGCACCTAAATTGATTCCAAAAGAAATGCTTTCTATTATGCAAAAAGGGACCGTATTAGTAGATGTCGCTATTGATCAAGGCGGTTGTTTTGAAACGAGTGAACCTACTACGCATCAAGATCCTATTCGAATAAAAGAAGGAATTGTTCATTATGCCGTGACCAATATGCCGGGAGCAGTTCCTCAGACTGCTACCAAGGCGCTTACCAATGCGACCCTGCCTTATGTCAAGCGTATTGCTCAAAAAGGATGGAAGAAGGCCTGCCAAGAACATCGGGGAGTAGCGGAAGGCTTAAATATCGTTGACGGGGCTTTGATCCGAAGTGAAATTGCCCAATTATTTGGCAAAAAAGCAACATCTTTACAGCATACACTAGATTCATGAGCGCGTTACGAAAATACAATCTGTTTACGTTTACAAGCTTGCCATCAGCCTTTTGGGCAGGCGTTCGCGTAATCGGATTGGATGCAACCAGCTGTACTACTACTGTGAAATTAAATTGGTTTACAAAAAATCCATTTAAATCTATGTTTTGGGCCATACAAGGAATGGCAGCGGAGCTGGCTACGGGACTCCCCGTTACCCTAGAAATTCGAAATACCCAAAAACCCGTTTCGATGCTGGTGTTAAACAACAGAGCAAATTTTTCCAAAAAAGCACGTGGGCGCATAAATTTCATCTGCCATGACCGGCTGGCTGCAAAAGAAGCAGTCGAAAAAGCAATTCAAACAAAACAGCCACAGACAGTGTGGCTTACCTCTATTGGGACTGATGAAGCTGGAGATATCGTCTCTACTTTTGAATTCGAATGGACCCTTAAAGCAAAATAAACATGACAACATCAACTTCAACTTTTTTCAAGCATATTTCTTTCCCAGTAGTAGCAGCTCCCATGTTTCTAATTTCAGGGCCTAAACTGGTGATCGAATGTTGTAAAAATGGAATTGTAGGGACTTTTCCAGCACTCAACCAGAGAACCACGGAGGGTTTTGAGGAATGGGTCGTTGAAATCAAGACAGCGCTTGAAAAGTTTGAGCAAGAGACTGGGAAAAAGGCAGCTCCATTTGGTGTCAATCTAATCGTTCATCCTACCAACCCGAGAGTACAACCAGATCTGGAAGTTTGTATGAAACACCAAGTGCCGTTAATCATTACTTCTTTAGGTGCCGTTTCTGAACTGGTAACAGCCGTTCAAAGCTATGGTGGGCTTGTTTTTCACGATGTTATTAAAAAGCGACATGCAGAGAAAGCAGCAGAGGCAGGAGTCGATGGATTGATTTTAGTGGCTGCTGGTGCCGGTGGCCATGCCGGGACATTGCATCCTTTTGCATTGGTCAATGAGATTAAAACCTTCTTTGATAAAACGATTTTGCTTTCGGGTTGTATTAGTACGGGTCGTGATGTTGCAAGTGCCTTACAAATAGGTGCTGATTTAGCTTATATGGGAACCCGTTTTATAAATGTTGACGAGAGTGAAGCCGACCAAGGTTATAAAGAGATGATCATTAACAGTAAGGCTGAAGATATTGTCTATACGGCTGCGGTTTCTGGTGTGCATGCTAATTTCTTACGTCCTAGCCTCGAAGCGATGGGAGTTACTGAAGAGATGTGGAAAAATTCTAAGAAAATTGATTTTGGTTCTGAGCTTGATGCAGCAAAGGCTGAAGCCAAAGCATGGAAGACAATTTGGTCTGCAGGACAAGGAGTTACTGCTATACAAGATACGATCCCCACAGCTCAGCTTATTGCGCAATTGCGAAAAGAATTCATGGAGGCCATCAAAGCGCAAAAAGAACAATTAGAACGCTATAGCTAAGCCTTCGTATTATTGCTCTTGAGTCAATCGGTAAATTAAAATGGCCGTTCTTTGAATAAGGGCTTTTACAGTCCGAAGATCCACTGTTTCCTGTGGGGTATGTGCCCCAGTTCCCATTGTCCCAAGGCCATCGATTCCATCGGTATACTGGGCCACAAATGAAATATCAGCAGCTCCTCTTTTTCCGGGGTCATAAGCAGTTACAGGGCCTTGTTTCATCGCCTGACTCACCACACTTAATTGTTCCAATATTTCTTTATTTCCATCGCTAGGACCCATAGCAGGATAGCTATCCGTAAACGTAACAGTAGCATCTGTCTGGGGTAGGTTTTCCGCTACTATCTTACGCATCTTAGCGCGCGCTCGTTCCTTTTGCTCCTCCGAAATAAATCGCAGTCCACCGTGAACTACAGCGCTTTGGGCCACCACATTTGTTTTTCCAAAAACACTTCCCTCACTTTTTTGTTTGTCATAGTCTACAAAAGTACCCCCTAACAGATTTCCAGGATTAAATGTTAAGAGTTCTTCCCCTCTAACATCTTCATAAAAGCCATTTAAAATACGGGCCATTTCAAAAATAGCACCAGCACCTACCTTTTCTCTGAAAATTCCCGAGGAATGGGCACGAACTCCTTGTGTTTCAACTCGCCATCCAGAAGCTCCTCTTCGGGCAATAGTTGCATTGTTATAGCCAGTTGAAGTTTCAAAGCCCAATGCGATATCAGCTTTTTTACCAGCCTCTATAAGGGATTTGCGAGAAATACTCAAGGGTTTTCCAGTACTCTCTTCGTCCCCAGTGAAAGCCACTGTTATACTTTTATTATCCAATAGGTTTAAGTCATAAAGACTTTTAAGTGCATACAGCACAATAACATCTCCTCCTTTCATATCGTTTGCGCCAGGCCCAAAAGCAATACTGTCTTGACGGACAAAGGTTTGAAAAGGACTGTTTTTTTCAAAAACGGTATCCAAATGACCAATTAGCAACAAGCGCTTGCCTTCTTCACCATCAATAGAAGCAAAAAGATGCCCGGCGCGATTCATTTCTTCAGGCATTTCGATCCATTCTGTGGTAAAATCGATAGCCTCAAAGGCATCAGCAAATACTTGTCCCACTTGGCGAACCCCTTCAAGATTTAAGGTTCCACTATTGATATTGACTACTTTTTCGAGAAAATCAATGGCTTCCTCTTCATAGCCTTCGACATGCTTGAGGATTTTCTTCTCTGTTCTTGTTAAACGGTTTTGCCCCATCAATGGGGATCCCAAACACATAGTAAGGGCTAATAATAGCGTTAATGGACGTTTCATTAGATGTCTTTTGTAAGAGTTTGTACTATTTTATTATCAGATAAAAATTCTTTTAGGATAACTTTTGTGGCTGTATAAATGGGTATGGCTACGATCATTCCGATAGCACCAAATAAAGATCCACTGGCCAGTATGACAAAAAATATTTCCAATGGATGTGATTTAACGGAACGGGAGAAGATAAAAGGCTGGCTAAAGAAATTATCTACTAATTGACCAATCGTAAATCCTATAGTGACCCCCAATACATTGGGGATGATCTCGGCGCTAAAATTTAAATCCAAGTTATTGGTCAACGTAAGAATGATCATTAAAACACCCCCAAAAATAGGTCCCAGATAGGGAATAAGATTTAAGAGTGCACATAAAAAAGCGATAATAAAAGCATTTTTAATCCCAAAGATGACAAGGACAATTGTATAAATGATGAGCAAGATGGTGATTTGCATTAACAAGCCAATAAAATAGCGAGAGAGTAAATCTTTGATGTGCTCAAAAGATTTTTGGATGCGGGTATGGTAGTCCTCTTTTATAAAAACTAAAATGATGCGTTCCAGAAGTTCACTGTCTTTAAGCAGGAAAAAGGAAATAAAAACAACCGAAAAAAGGCCTACTGAAAAAGAGCCTAATGTATTGACAAGGCCATTCAGAAAATCAGGGACAAACCCTAAATTGACGGATTGGGTAAGATTGCCATTGTCTAAAAACTGAGACCAGAAGGTGTTGTTTGAATTGAAATAAGCAGCTATTTCTTGTGTTAAAGAAGCTAGTTTTAGTTGCAAGTCATCCACTTCTAATAGCGATAAATTATTGCTTTGCTCCAATAAAAGCGGAAAAAACAAAGATAGAATCCCTATTAATACACCTACAAAAAGTAAGATCGTAAAACTGGCAGCAAGAAGGCTGTTGAATTTCAATCGTTTTTTTAGAAAAACAGTGATAGGACGTCCAATTAAGCTAATGACGGCAGCAATTGAAAAGTAAATAAGCAGGCTATTGAGATAATATAGAAGTCCTACTAGGCAGCCGACTAAAAAAAGTTTCAGCAACGCTTGTAGGATGCCATTGGCTATAATTTTTGGTTCCATGAGTTAAAGATAGCGAGTTTCAGTTAATCTATATCGATGCCTGCATCAAAGCGAAGCGCGATCGTATGGCAGGCAACAATTCCAGCTGTTTCTGTTCTAAAACGCTGTTTTCCCAAGCTGATAGGTGTTCCGTTAGTTGTCGCTGCAAGCGCAATTTCTTCATGTGTAAAATCGCCTTCTGGACCTATTAAAAGGGTCATTTTTGAATTCTCTATCGGAACAGTATGCAAAGGAGTTTTATTTCCTTCTCTACAATGGGCAATCTTAGAGTTTGGATTTTTTTGTATAAAATCTCTGTAGGACACCAATTGATTGAGTTTTGGCTTAAAGACTTGTTGTGATTGCTTGATGGCACTTAAAATTATTTTTTCATAGCGGTCCCATTTGATGTTTCGCCTCTCCGAGTTTTGGCACAGTATGGGGGTTATTTCACTGACTCCAATTTCAGTGGCTTTTTCTAAAAACCATTCGAACCGATCGTTACTCTTTGTAGGGGCTATGGCGATATGTAGCGAATAGGGAAGGGGAGTTCGCTGTTCAAATTCCAATATATGTACTAAGCATCCCTTGGTGTCTACGCTTAAAAGTTTGCCTTTGGCGGTCCCTCCTTCACCATTAATGAGTTGAATAAGATCGCCTTCTTTTTTTCGCAGGACCCTGGCGATGTGCTGACTCTCTATAGCTGAGAGTGTTATTTGCTGCGAATGGTTTCGCATTTCAGGATGATAGAAGTAATCCATTTTAAAAGCCAAGTCGAGGGTTCGCTATATGAGAAAAATCACTGTACTCTTTATTTTGGGCTTTAAGATAGCCAACAATACCGATCATGGCCGCATTGTCAGTGGTAAATTCAAAAGGGGGGAGGTGCACTTTCCAATTATCTGTTTTGCTCTTGGCGATCAATCGCTTGCGAATTTCAGAATTTGCAGAAACACCTCCTCCTATAACGACTCTATTAATACCAAGTGTGCGAACAGCTTTTTCAAGTTTTTGAAAAATGGTGCTCACCAGCACCTCTTGGAGTGAGGCACACAGATCTTCTTTATGCTTTTCAACATAGGCTGCATCTTTTTGTGTATGGGTATTAATATGGTTTAAAAAGGCGGTCTTTATGCCGCTGTAGCTTACCTCTAAATGGGGCATTTTTGGGATGGGAAATGAAAACGCTTTGGGGTTTCCTTTCTGAGCCAGTCGGTCTAATAAGGGGCCTGCTGGATAGGGAAGTCCCATTATTTTGCCACATTTATCAAAGGCTTCCCCAATTGCGTCGTCCTGGGTTTGCCCTATAACCTCCATGTCAAAGGCATCGCGACACCATACAATTTGAGTATGTCCGCCCGATACAGTCAATCCAATAAATGGATAGACTGGCAATTCTTGCTCTGGATGTTGTATAAAGGAAGCTAATAAATGGGCTTGCATATGGTTGACGGCTATAAAGGGGATGTTTAAGCCAAACGCCATAGAGCGAGCAAAACTACTTCCTACAAGAAGTGATCCTAATAATCCAGGACCTTGAGTATAGGCAATTTGGTGGAGCTGGTCTTTTGTAATTCCTGCCTGTTGTAGCGCTTGTTCTACCACCGGTACTATATTGGATTGGTGGGCTCTTGAAGCCAATTCTGGGACAACGCCTCCATATCTTTTGTGAATTTCTTGATTAGCAATACAATTTGACAGAACTTTGTCATTACAAAGCACTGCTGCTGCTGTATCATCACATGAAGATTCAATACCAAGGGTGTAAATGGGTGCTACCATCTGTAGAGGATTTTGCTTGACAAAAATAAAAGATAATATCAAAAGGATTTACAAAATACTATTGGGGTTTGGAGTTACTGTTGTAACAGGGATCTTTATTTTCTTTTTGATCATTTCACTTCCTTCAGTACAAACGAGTCTCGGGAAGCGTTTTACAGAATCGCTGCAAAATAAAACGGATGCCGTACTTGAGGTAGCCAAAATCCAAATAGATTTATTTGGCAATATCAATTTTAAAGGTGTCATTGGGTATGATCATCATAAAGACACACTTTTCTATATTGATCGATTCCAGGCAAAATTTATCGAGGCAGACAAAGCCTTCCAAGGGAATGTAATTTTTAAAACCGCCAAGTTAAATGGGGTAGATCTGAAATTGAAACAATATCCTGGAGATTCTTTGACAAACTTAGAATACTTTATTAAGGCTTTGAATTTAAATGATAGCGATTCAAAAGCAGATTTTCTTTTGCAAGAATTAGAAGTTACAAAGGGGGATATCCAGTTTGAGTTACCGCACATTAAGCGTTTTGACAAGCTTCAAAAGCTGTCTTTTAAAATAAATCAAGTTCGAATCGGGAGAGAAGGAGTTTCAGGAAGTATTGAGGGGCTTCGTTTTACAAGACCTGATGGGGTTTCAATTCAAAATTTTTCAGCGGATGTCAAGAAAACATCACGGGAATTAATCGTAGACGCGTTGCGTTTAAAAACCCCTGAAACAAATCTAGAAGGGGCTATTGGAGTCCTGTTAAAAGGAGACTCACAAGAAATAGATACCCTCTCTATTTCTCTTTTTATTGAGGAATTGAATCCAAAGGAATGGGGAGTAGGTCGTTATTATTCAAAAAGGATAAAAGGAAATATTAGGGCTGTTGGTACTCCTAAATCGATATGGCTGGATGAATTCAACATTCAATCTGAAGATGGAATCCTGGAAAGTACTGCTTTGGTAACTCTTGATAGCCTTCAAAAGATCAAGAGTGTAAAAGCCACTATCAATGATTTATTTATAGAAAAATCAATAGGAGAAAATTCCTTTATTTCCTCCTCACTGCAAGAAAAGAAAATTGATTTGCCTCCTTTTTCACAGCTTCACTTTAGCGGTACTACATTTTATGACGCGCGTACCCTACAAGTAAAAGGAGAAATTGATAGTGAAGAGCAAAGTATACAGCTTGATTTTTTTCAAGGCCTTACGGATACCAAAACAGATTCTATAAGGGCAGCATTACATTTCAAGAGATTTGATATCGCCTCCTATTATCCTGCTATTGGCATTCAGGATGTAACGGGATCTCTTGAAATAGATCTGCAGAAAGACAATCAGCAGTGGTCAGTAAGAGAGTGGAATTTAAATATGGCCAGTTTTTTATATCAAAAAGCAAAGATTATTTCCTTGTTGTCAAGAGGAACTATTAATGAAGGAACGGTAAATGGATATGTGACTGTTGAAGACCCCAAAATAGCCTTCCAATCTGGCTTTTTGCTTCACACTTCTAATAACAAAGCCGAAAACACCTTGCAACTTGCTTTGGACAATTTGGATTTAAGTTTGTTTAGCCCCTTACTAAATGAGGGCGAAACTACTTTGAAAGGGAGAAGTTTTTGGCGGTTTAAAGGGACTGATTTGGATCAAATAAGCGGGGATTTTGGTGTTGAAGACTTGACTCTTGAAAATCAAGATAAGGTTGCTATTGATGTAGGTGATTTTGTGGTGTCTTTAGTGTCTGAAAAGGAATTTCGTTCGGTACAAATAAAAAACTCAGCCTTTATCAAGGGAGGTTTAGAAGGAGACTTTGAGTTGACGAAACTTACTAGATTGTTCCAAAACACAATTCGGAGCGCTTATCCATTTAGTCGGTATTCAAATTTTGACAAAGACCAGTTTGCTGCTGTGAATTTGAATGTGACGCAAGAATTTCTTGCTACTGCTTTTCCGAAACTGGGAATACAAAGTGATTTTGTGGTGAGTGGTTTGTTGCATTCCAATGAAAACAAGGGGGGATTACAAATAGAGGCTCCCGTACTAAACTTTAACAACACACTATTAAAAGGACTTAGCCTTACAATAGATCCTAAAGACTCCAGTGTAAAGAGTCAAATTAAAGCTTCTTCTTGGCAGATCGACAACTATAAGTTTTCGGATCTAACTTTAGTAAGCAGCCCTAAAGAAAAGGGATTAGAGATTGTGTTTCATGCTCTAGGAGGCTCCAATCAGCAAGATGAATTTGATGTGAGTCTTGCGTATTTGAATGCTCCTAATGGGGTTTTAACATTTAAATTACTGCCTTCAGAAATCAAGTATAAAAACACCCCTTGGCTAGTATCATCAACAGCAGTAGGAACCTACAACCCGCTAACAGCCTCCTGGGGTTTGCAAGATTTCGAGCTAACTTCTAGGGATCAACTCATTCAAGCTAGTGCCACGTTTGAAGGGGCTTCTAAGTATCAATTTAAGGCCAAGCTGGAAAATGTTTCTGTAGCCACTTTATTGCCTGATTCTAAACGGATAAGTGGGGCTGGTAAACTGTTTCTTGATTTAAGTAGCACTCGTTCATTGGATCAAAATGATTTTAATCTTGATGTAAAAATTCAAGATTTTGTCTTTAATGATACGGCAATGGGAAAAATGCAATTCTCCGCTTATGGAAACAATCAAATTGGCTCTTATTCAAGTCTGTTTGCTATTTCTAATAGCACAGAGACTTTACTAAAAGGAGAAGGCAGTGTTGTGAATACAACGAAAGTTTCAAATCTCAACTTCGACTTGAACTTTGAAAGTTTTCCGCTTTCCATCTTAGATCCACTCTCTAGTGGAACAATGGAAGACATGAAAGGGTTTGCTTCCGGAGCCGTTAATCTTTGGGGTCCAGTATCAGAACTTCGACACGATGGTAAATTAAAAGTTACAGAGGGAAGTCTTCGCATTCCATATCTAAATGTTGAATACGTATTTGATCCGGCTACTCAAATTGACTTGACCAATCAATCTTTTACCTTTTCGAATGCACGCTTTAGAAATGCTAGGTTTGAAAATGAAGCCACTTTGATGGGATCCCTGAGTCATACAAATTTCAAAAACTGGGAGGTCGATTTTGATGTCGATACAAATCGAATGTTGGTCTTTGATATACTCGAATCCCCGGAGAGAGTTTTTTACGGTCAGGGATTTTTTAAAGGAAGTGGCCAATTAATGGGGCCGACTAAATCAATGCAGATTGTTCTTGATGGAGAAACTGCTGAGGGGACCAATATAAAGATTCCATGGTCTGAAGAATATGGATTGGTAGACACTTCTTTTATTGATTTTATTTCTAAAAGTCAAAATGGAATAGCGGCACAAGAATCCCCTCAGGATAGGATTGTCAGCAAAGTTTTGGATATGAATTTTGAGATAGATGTCACTGAAGAGGCTCAAATAGAAATTGTAATAGACCCTGAAACAAATAGTTCCTTATCTGGAAGGGGCGTTGGCACTCTACTAATGGAAATCAATACAGACGATAAATTCAATATGTGGGGGGATTTTCTAACTACTGAAGGAGTTTATAATTTCAAAAACTTTGGTGTAATCGAGAAAAAATTCATCCTTCAATCGGGTGGGACTGTAAATTGGGAGGGTGACCCTTTGGGTGCACAAATGAATATGGAAGCAGTTTATGAAGTTCCTGGTGGTGCTAATCCAGCGGTATTATTAGACAATCCTAATTTTAATCGTAAAATTCCTACAGAAGTTGCCATACAATTACAAGGGAATCTTCTAAAACCAGATAATCCTATATTCTCCATCGATTTTCCAAATACGAACAATATCGTGGTCTCTGAAATTAATTATCGTTTAGCGGATCCACAGCGAAGTCAACTGCAAGCTTTATCACTATTGTCCCAGGGAGTTTTTATCAGCGATGTCAGTGTATCTGTTCAAGGAATTACAAATAATCTTTATGAAAAAGCATCCGATATGTTTTCTAGTTTGCTGGGACAGAATGATGAAAAATTAAAAGTGGGGGTAAATTATTTACAAGGAGAACGCAACAATGAGTTGGATATCGAAACTGAAGACAGATTAGGGTTGACCCTTTCAACGCAACTTAGTGATCGGATATTGTTAAATGGAAAAATTGGGGTTCCCGTCGGGGGAGTCGCTCAGACACAAGTTGTCGGAGATGTTCAAATAGACTTTATTCTAAATGAGGAAGGCTCTTTACGGGCGAAAGTTTTTAATAAAGAAAATGAATTCAGATATATAGGACAAGATTTTGGCTATACACAAGGGATGGGCTTGTCGTATAAAGTAGATTTTAATTCGTTTCAAGACTTAATCCAAAAATTGAAAAGAAAGAAAGAGCAGGATAGTATCTCTGATATCCCTTCGATTGAAGCACAAAAAAGTGTTTTACAATTTCGTAGCAAAAATTGACAATTCATCGTTTTTTGTTGAATTTGTAATTCTAGCTTAAATAAATAAATAGAAGTACTATTTTTGTTCGACCAAATTAAAAAATGAAAACACTAAAAAAAATAGGGGTTTTAACTTCGGGTGGCGATTCACCAGGAATGAACGCGGCTATTCGAGCTGTTGTTCGAGCCGCTATTTTCCACAAACTTGAATGTGTTGCTATCTACCAAGGATATCAGGGCTTAATTGACAATGAGGTAAAACCGATGAGTGCCAGATCGGTCAATAATATTGTCAATAAAGGAGGCACATTTCTAAAGTCAGCACGTTGTTTGGAATTTAGAACCAAAGAAGGAAGAGAAAAAGCGTATCAAACCATAAAAAGCAATCATATTGATGCTTTGGTAGTGATTGGCGGTGATGGTTCTTTTACGGGGGCCATGATATTTCAGAAAGAATTTAATATCCCTGTGATTGGTATTCCGGGTACTATAGATAATGATATTAGTGGTACTCAATTCACATTAGGTTACGATACAGCTCTTAATACAGTAATTGAAGCTATTGATAAAATTAGAGATACTGCAAGCTCTCACAACCGTTTGTTCTTTGTTGAAGTAATGGGAAGAGACGCCGGACATATTGCTTTGAACGCTGGCGTAGGGGCAGGTGCTGAAGAAATTTTAATCCCCGAGGAAGACATGGGATTAGATCGATTGCTGCACTCTTTGAAAAAAAGTGAAAAATCGGGTAAATCCTCCAGTATAGTGGTTGTAGCCGAAGGCGATAAGACAGGCGATAATGTCTTTGAAATTGCCTCCTATGTAGAGAAAAACATGCCTTATTACGATGTCCGTGTGTCCGTTTTAGGACATATGCAAAGGGGTGGTTCACCGAGTTGTTTTGATCGTGTACTAGCGTCAAGGATGGGCGTTTTTGCTGTAGAATCTTTAATAGCAGGTGCTTCCAGCGTTATGGTTGGAATTGAAAATGACAAGATGGTTGTGAGTCCTTTGGAAAAAGCGATCAAAGGGACCTCCAAAATAAATAAAGAACTCATCCGTGTATCGGATATATTATCAATTTAAAAATAAACAAACTAAAAATGGGAGTACGTATTGGAATTAACGGATTTGGACGCATAGGGAGATTGGTTTTTCGCGCTGCGATGAAACAAGAAGATGTTACCATTGTAGGGATAAATGATCTTTTAGAAGTCAATCATTTGGCTTATTTATTACAGTATGATTCAGTTCATGGTCACTATGACGGAACCGTGAGTGTTGAGAATAACAACTTGATTGTAGACGGTCAAGAAATTAAAATTTCAGCTGAGCGAAACCCTGCTGATATCCCATGGGGAGCAATGAATACTGATGTTGTAGCGGAATGTACAGGGATCTTTACTACTCTTGAAAAAGCACAATTACACCTTGACGGTGGCGCCAAAAAGGTTGTTATTTCAGCACCTTCAGCCGATGCCCCGATGTTTGTGATGGGGGTCAACCATACAGAAGCTACTGCTGATCAAACCATCGTTTCGAATGCTTCCTGTACGACAAACTGTTTGGCGCCTGTAGCAAAAGTGTTAAACGACAATTTTGAAATCGTGGAAGGACTGATGACTACTGTGCATGCAACAACTGCGACACAGTTTACTGTCGATGGTCCTTCAAGAAAAGACTTCAGAGGCGGAAGAAGTGCCTTATTGAATATTATACCCGCTTCTACAGGAGCTGCTAAAGCGGTAACCAAGGTGATACCAGCACTCGTTGGAAAACTTACGGGAATGGCATTTAGAGTGCCTACTGCCAATGTATCGGTAGTAGATTTGACGGTTCGCTTGGGAAAAAACACTTCCTATGAAGAAATTAAAGCCGCTATGCAAGCAAATGCCAATGGTGCTATGAAAGGGATTTTAGGATATTCTGAGTTGCCACTCGTTTCGCAAGATTTTGTTGGCGACCCACGGACTTCAATTTTTGATGCAGGTGCAGGGATGGAATTAAATGAAAATTTCTTTAAAGTGATTTCATGGTACGACAACGAATGTGGGTACTCTAACAAATTGTTAGACCTAGCGAAGCATATTCACCAACTCTAGTTGTTCTATGATACTGGTTGTTGATAGTGGCTCTACCAAAACGGATTGGTACGCAATAGAGGCCACAGGTGAAGTTTTGTTTTCTACCCAGACATTGGGGTTGAATCCTCAAGTTTTGTCTAGTGAAATTTTAAAGGAACGTATCTTAAATAATTTTGAGTTATCCCAAAATAGGGAAGCCGTTACTCATTTGTATTTCTATGGTGCTGGTTGCGGGATTAAAAGCCCGCAACAGCGCATTATTAAAGTGTTTGAAAAAATCTTTACCAAGGCAGAACTCTCTGTAAAAGAAGATACCTATGCGGCCGTGTATGCCACTGTAAAAAAAGAAGAACCTTCTATTGTTTGTATATTGGGAACGGGTTCTAACTGTACATATTTTGACGGAATTGAAATAGAACAGCGTATCATCTCTTTAGGGTATGTTTTAATGGATGAAGCAAGTGGCAATTTCTATGGTAAGCAATTAATTAGAAGTTATTACTTTAATGAAATGCCCGAAGAGCTTCGCAAGCCATTTGAAGAAAAATACGATCTAGAAGCGGACGTTATCAAGGAAAATATTTACCGAAAAGAAAATCCCAATACCTATTTGGCGACCTTTGCGGAATTTATGATACAACACAAAACGCACCCTGTTATGAATACCATCATAAAAGGGGGGCTACGACGTTTTATTGAGCATCAAATCCTTCAGTTTGACAATGCAAAAGAAGTTCCTGTTCATTTTGTAGGCTCTATCTCCCATTTCCTTCAGGAAGAAATAACTCAGATTATGACGGAAGAATATGGGCTAAAAATGGGGACTGTTGTAAAACGGCCAATTGATGGTTTGGTTCACTATCATCGGCAACAAATTAACGCCACTCTCTGAGGTAGTTAAGCATCGTCTACTGCAATCATACTGATCTCTACTCGAACAGATTTTGGCAAGGTTTTGACAGCTACCGTTTCTCTTGCAGGTGCCCTTTCTTCATCAAAATAGTGACCGTATACGGTATTGACTTCTGCGAAATAATCCATATCACTTAGAAAAATGCTGCTCTTTATGACATTGTCAAAAGTCATTTGAGCGGCTTTTAGAACTGCTGAGAGGTTTTGCATTACTTGTACTGTTTCAGCTTCAATACTTTCGGAAACCCATTCCATTGTTCTAGGATCCAATCCGATTTGGCCGCTTAGATAGACGGTGTTTTCATATCGGATGGCTTGGTTGTAAGGACCAATAGGAGCAGGGGCATTAGGAGTTTGGATGATTGTTTTCATGTTGAATGGTATGTGGACACTAAAGTAGTTAATTTAAGATCGCTGCTAAACTATTCAGTTCATTCCAAACAAGATGCCCTATAAATTTCTGTAGGGCTCACTGTTCTTCTCGTATTTAATATCACTTAGCATTCCAGATTTTATCCCAATAAAGAAATTCCAGGAAGCTCTGTTGCTAAATGGAACCCAGCTAAAATTCATCCGCCAACTGTCTAAATTGCGATCAAACCTTAATTGGGTGTAGGTAAACCCACTCTGCCTAAAGTCATATCCCGATGAAATACCGACCTTCCATTTAGGCGTCAAGTCGATATTTCCGGAAAACATTAATGAATTGGTAGAAATGGTTTTTTGTCCCACACTGTTATTATAGGTAAGGGAGTAAGCAAATTTTAAATTCCAAGGGATTTCAGTTTGAAAAAGAGGATATTGGGGAGCAGGTTCTTGGTCTTCATCACTGGTGTTTTGCTTGTTGTAAAAATTCGCAGAGCGACCAAATAAATCATCATCACGCCCTCCACTGCCAGTAATATCAGTATTGATGTCCTCTTCTTCTTCTCGCACACCTTCTCTCTTAAAGGTATTGTTGTTGATACTGTAGCCCATATTTACATTAGCACTTGTCAAGCGTGCCAAGCCCCCACCATTTTTGATGTGAAAGGTGCTGATGCGAGTATTTTCAGTATTGAGTCCGTAGGGATCGAATGTAGCTCCGAAATTGACACTCATTTTATTGTTTAACAAACTCAAACCAGAAGACACCCGAACAGGAGCAAGGTTAAAAGAATCTGCTGCCACATTATAGCTAGTGGCAATATTCAAGTTGTTCAACAACTTTATCTTTTTTAGCTCTTTTTTGGTCGTGTCACGATCTATAACTTTTGCTTCAAAATTGTTGCTTAAGCTTATTCCAATACTACTGGAAAAGCCTCTTCCGGGAGTGCCATACAAACTTCCTTCAAAGCGCGTATATTCTCTTGTATTTCCTTCTGCATCGATGATGTATTCGTCATAATATTGATCAAAACTAGGTCTGTTACTGTAGGAAATGGAAGGTCTAAGGGTATGTCGTATGGATTGAATTCGACTCCCTTCTTTAAAATTCAAAGTTCCATAAACAGTTGTTCCAAAGCTAGCCCCAAAACTATATTGTCGAAAAGCACCAAATTTTGACAGGGTGTCTTTTACAGCACTTCCTACTTCTGGATCAAAGTCATTGTATTGTACTTGAGTTGGAGTCCAAACCTCGTTGTAGTTGGCATTTGTAGAGACACTGATGTATTTAAAGAGCTTAAAATTTGTAGCAATAGGAATGCTGTGGCGTACCCCAGCTCTTGCATTGTCAAACATCCCCGCTCTGAATAGCTCGTCTTCTTGTGCGATGATACGTTGTTCTGCTTGGGTGGAATACTGAAAGTTGATGTTTTGAATAATTCCTTTTTTGGGTCCGTTTTTAGGCGCGAAAGGAAAAATACGATCTAAATTAGCTTGCAAGGTTGGCAGTGTTAAATTGACCTCCTTAGTTCGCGAATTCTGTGACAGAGCAGTTGTCAGTGATAAATTAACACGTGGGGTCCCTGAGAATGTTTTGGAATAAGAGATGGAAGAACTCAGGTTGTTATTTAAAAAATTTGGGGAATTTAGCTGATTAACAGACTGTTGATAGTAGTCACTACTCCCATAGTTTACCGAGGCAGAGAAGGTTGAATTAGGGCTTGATTTGGGATCTTTGCTATGCGACCATCTCAAGTTGGATACTGTCGATTTTGAGTAGCCCGGTAAGCCTCTTTCACCCGATATAAGGTTTTCAAATCGGAAGCTTAGATTTCCATTGTATTTATATCGTTTTCGATAATTGGTGTCAAAACGCATTCCATAACTCCCATTGGTGAAATAATCTCCCGTGACCGCAAGATTAAAATAGTCCGAGAGGTTAAAGTAATAGCCACCATTTTGAATGGCATAGCCTCTGTTATTATTTTCACTTATAGAGGGAAATAAGAACCCGGAACTCAATTCTTGATTCGAGGGGAAATACGAAAAGGGCAGGGCAATTGGGGTTGGGACATCTGATATGTACATATTGGTAAGTCCCGTTACTATCTTTCCTCCAGGAACTAATTTGGCGCGTCGGGTTTTAAAATAATAATCCGCAGTTTCCAAATCGCCAGCTGTTGTTACCTTGGCACCGCTGAGATAAAATACAGAATCGTTTTCCTTCTTAGTGAATTCTGAAAAGAGATTCATCCCAGATTGTGCTGACTTTGAATTCCAAATCAGAGCCTTTTGCGTTTCAAAATTATAGCGGATAGAGTCTGGGTTTACTTCGTTAGGGCCTTGCTTGAAATAGGGGTATTGACTCAGTTCCCCAACACTATCAGCAATCCTTCCTGCATAGACGTCTTTTGTTTTATAATCTAAAATAATCAAGCCTGCTCGCAGGGTAATATCTTGGTAATAAAGCTCCGCTTCATCGACCAAATACAGCTTGTTTTCTTTTCGATCAATATTGACTCTTTTCTTAGCGGTATAGCGAACCTTATCCAATAGTAAAGGTTCTTTTGGCAGGCTGTCTTTGTTAGCCGCCGTTTGCGATAGCGAATCCTTAATTTTTGGGCTAATTTCGGCCTGAGCAGTTTGCGTTTCTTGGCTGTAGAGGAGCCCTGAAAAGAAAACTATTAACAGTTTAAGTGTATAAAAAGACTTTGTGCGCAAGACGATAAATCCTAAATTTGTTGGGCTTGGACATTGAATCGCGCTAAATTAATGATTATTTACCTACTTAGATCGAATTTCATAGGGTTTGCAAAATATTTAAGAAATGCGGGTTCTATGCTGTTTCTTTTTGGCTTCTTTTTTTGTTTTGTTCCCGACACACTTTATGCTCAAGAGCCTTTTGTGGTCGTCCTCGACGCTGGCCATGGTGGTAAAGACCCGGGGAATAAAGGATTTAAAAATCGCTATTATGAAAAGAAAATCGCTTTAAAAATTGTTTTGGCAATAGGTGAAAAGCTTGCGGCGCAAAAAGGAATTAAAGTTATTTACACTCGTAAAACAGATGTTTTTGTTGATTTAATCGAAAGGGCGAACATCGCCAACAAAAATGACGCTGATTTATTTGTGTCCATTCACTGTGATGCGCATACTTCACAAGCCTACGGTGCTGGGACTTTTGTCTTGGGTCTTCACGCCAATCAAAGAAATTTTGAGGTCTCAAAAAGAGAGAATTCGGTTATATTTTACGAAGATAATTTCGAAAAAAATTACGAAGGCTTTGATCCCAACAACCCGGAGTCAGTAATAGGATTGACTTTAATGCAGGAGGCTTATTTGGACCAAAGCATAGTAGCGGCCGATCGAATCCAAAAACGATTTGTTCGCAACCTGGGAAGAAAAGACAGAACTGTTAAACAAGCAGGGTTTATCGTGTTGAAATATACCTATATGCCAAGTGTTTTGGTGGAGACTGGTTTTTTAACCAATACCAAAGAAGGCGCTTATTTAAATTCTTCAAAAGGACAAGCGCAAATGGCGAGTGCTATTTCCGATGCCATCATCGATTATAAAAACAGCCTGGAAAAAAGTGTGGCTGCCGCTGTTTCTATCAAGGAGCCTGCTGTAGACCTTCTTGAAACGACTAACCCCAAAGTTGAGTTTCGTATTCAAATTGCGGCAAGCAAAAACGCATTGGAGCCCAAATCATATAATTTCAAGGGATTAGCACCCATAAAAAGAGTAAAAGCAGGGGCTATGTATCGTTATTATTACGGCATCACAGCCTCTTATAATCAAGCCAAAAAATTAGTCAGAGTAGCGAAAAGGAAAGGCTACAAAAGTGCCTTTATAGTGGCGTTTTCAGAAGGAAAAAAAATACCCCTCACGGAAGCACTTAACAAAAACTAAACAATATGACCATTAATTTATTTGTACCTTTATACACCTAACTGAATTGCTTTGAAAATCTCTAAAGAAATTAAAACGGCCCTCATTGTTCTACTCGGTATTAGTACCTTTTTTGTAGGATTTAATTTTCTCAAAGGCAGTACTATTTTTAAGCAAGAAAAGGTCATTCATACTGTTTACGGACAGGTCGAAGGTCTTGTAAATGGTGCTAAAGTCACCATCAATGGATTGACAATAGGAAAGATTACACAAATCGATTTCTTACCGAATTCCACCAAAATATTGGTGACTATGAATATTCGCGACAACTTGACTTTTTCGAATAAGAGCAAAGCAGTTCTCTACGAAACAGGACTCATTGGCGGGAAAGCCATTTCCATACAGCCCGATTTTTCAATTCCACAAGCGATACAATCAGGAGATACGCTACAATCCTCCATCAAGCCAGGACTTACGGAATTAGTCAACCAACAAATCGCTCCTTTGCAAGAAAAAATTACCAGTACCCTTACCAGTGTAGATTCTCTTTTTGCCGGCGTAAGTAATGTCCTCAATAAAGACAGCCAAAACAATTTAAAAAGAACTTTAGAGCAATTGGCTCAAGCTGCTGACAATGCCAATAAAGCCTCAAACTCAATTGCAAAGTTGCTTTCGAAAAACGAAGAAACACTTTCAAATTCTTTTAGTGATATTGCCAACACTTCTAATAATCTATCACAATTAACAGATTCACTTAGTGAGGTAGATTTCAAAAAACTGATAAAGGAATACGAAACCATCGCTGTTACGATGAATGCGCTACTGAACAATCTAGAGGCAGGAGAAGGAACAGCTGGAAAATTGCTCAACAACGATGCCTTATATCAAAATCTTAATAATACTGTTGAAGAACTCGGTCAATTAATTTCTAATTTGAAAGAAAATCCGAAGCGATATGTTCATTTTTCTCTCTTTGGAAAGAAGAATGAGCCTTACTTAGAATCGGATAATAAACAGTGATATGATAGAGTGGTTGCCCAATATTATATTTGTAATTGCGCTGGTGAGCGCATTGATTTTTTTTACTAAAAATGTTAAAAAAATAAGTTCCAATATACGGCTTGGAAAGCCTATTGATCGTTCAGATCGAAAAGGGGATCGTTGGAAAAATATGGCACGAATTGCCTTGGGGCAGTCAAAAATGGTCAAAAGACCTGTAGCTGGTTTTTTGCATGTGATTGTATACATAGGCTTTATTCTCATCAATATCGAATTAGTAGAAATAGTGGTGGACGGAATTGTCGGTTCACATCGTATTTTCGCTCCTTATCTAGGTCCTTTTTACAATGTCTTGATTGGGAGTTTCGAAATACTTGCCTTTTTAGTACTAGTAGCTGTCCTTGTTTTTTGGGTGCGGCGAAACGTACTGCGTATCCAGCGATTTTGGAAAGCAGAAATGAAAGGATGGCCTAAGTTAGATGCTGACTTGATTCTCTATTTCGAAATTGTTTTAATGGGGTTGTTTTTATCTATGAATGCCACTGATTCCCTATTGCAACAGCTGGGAGCTGACCACTATCAACAAGCGGGCTACTTTCCAGTTTCTCAATTTATAGCCCCTTTGTTTTCCTCCTTTTCGGAGGCCACTCTTATTGTACTTGAGCGGACATTTTGGTGGTCGCATATACTTGGTATTTTTATTTTCCTCAACTACCTCTATTATTCAAAGCACCTGCACATACTTCTTGCATTTCCCAATACGTATTTTGCGAACCTGGCACCCAAAGGCGCGTTTCGAAACAATAGTGTAGTTACCAAAGAAGTAAAGATGATGTTGGATCCCAACGCAGATCCTTATGCTACTACTGAGGATACCAATGAAGAGCCTGAAACATTTGGAGCTTCTGATGTTACTGATTTAAACTGGGTACAATTGTTAAATGCCTATACCTGTACAGAATGTGGACGGTGTACGAGTGTGTGTCCAGCAAACCAAACGGGAAAAAAACTATCGCCACGAAAAATCATGATGGATACTCGCGATCGTCTGACTGAATTGGGGGACTATAAGAATAGCAAAGGCGATGCAGCGGCACAGGATGATAAAAAGCTATTGGACGATTACATCAGTCGAGAAGAGCTCTGGGCGTGTACCTCCTGTAATGCCTGTACCGAAGCCTGTCCTGTGGATATAGATCCGCTTTCTATCATCATGGACATGCGCCAATATCTAGTTTTAGAAGAATCAGCTGCCCCCTCTGATCTAAATAATATGATGACCAATATCGAAAATAACGGAGCTCCGTGGCCCTTTAATAACCAAGACCGACTGTTGTGGGCTCAAGACAATTAATTTAATACGAAACCAATGAAAAAAGAGGAAGCAGAAAATTATTTACATCAAAAAGTTGAGAATGGGGAGGTAGTAAGTCCCGTTCTTCCAGGTGGAATCAAAAACTATTTGATTGATATTGATGGAACAATTTGTGATGATATTCCCAACGAAGAGCCTGAAAGAATGGCAACTGCTGAAGTATTTCCAGATGCTTTGGTTACTTTGAATAAATGGTATGAAGAAGGCCATCTTATTTGTTTTTTCACTTCAAGAGTAGAAGCCCATAGGGAGGTGACTGAAAAGTGGCTCAAGGAAAATGGCTTTAAATACCACAGTTTATTGATGGGGAAACCAAGAGGAGGGAACTACCATTGGATAGACAACCATTTGGTAAAAGCAACTCGATACAATGGAAAATTTACTGATTTAGTAGAAAAAGAAGTAACCATAGAGGTATTTGACGACGGACAACACAAGTAAAAAATATGGTAGTACCAACGTTAGCAGAAATGACCGCCCGTGGGGAAAAACCCGACGTGCTTTTTTGGGTAGGCTGTGCCGGAAGTTTTGATGATCGAGCTAAAAAAATCACCAAAGCCTTTGTGAAACTATTGAATAAAGCCAATGTTTCTTTTGCCGTACTCGGTTCCGAAGAAAGTTGTACGGGAGATCCTGCCAAGCGAGCTGGGAATGAATTTTTATTTCAAATGCAAGCCATGAGTAATATTGAAGTGCTCAACGCTTATGAGGTTACAAAAATAGTAACGACCTGCCCACACTGCTTTAATACCCTTAAAAATGAATACCCTGAGCTGGGGGGGCATTATGAGGTCTTGCATCATACGCAGCTTCTAAAAAAAATGGTTAAAGAGGGGAAGCTCCAAATTGAAGGTGGTACTTTTAGAGGAAAACGAATTACATTTCACGACCCCTGCTATTTAGGAAGGGCCAACCAAGTGTATGAAGCGCCAAGAGAATTGATTGCAAAACTTGATGCGGAGTTGGTTGAGATGCGAAATTGTAAATCAAATGGCCTTTGTTGTGGCGCTGGTGGGGCCCAAATGTTTAAAGAACCCGAGAAAGGCAATAAGGATATCAACATCGAAAGAACGGAACAAGCGCTTGAAACAGCCCCTGATATAATAGCTGCTGCCTGTCCTTTTTGCAATACCATGATGTCTGATGGCGTGAAAAATAAAGAGAAAGAAGAAACGCTGGTTGTCAAAGACATTGCCGAATTAATTGCAGAAGCAGAAGAGCTTTAATATGTACGTTCCATTTGAATCTCTTTCCGATAGCTCCAGAGTTTGGATATACCAGGCCAATAGAAGCCTAAGAGAAGCCGAAATACAGGATATAAGTGTTCGTTGTGAGGCTTTCTTAACAGACTGGACCGCTCATGGAACAGCTCTCAAAGCGGGCTTCAAAATTGTTTACAAGCGGTTTGTCATTATTGCCTTAGACGAAACCCCCCAACACGCTACGGGATGTTCTATAGACGCTTCTGTGCATTTTATTCAATCCCTGGAGCAAGCGTATGATATTGTCTTATTAGATAAGATGAATGTTACCTATAAGCAAGGTGATTATATTGCCTATAAGCCCTTGTCAGATTTTAGAAAAATGGCCAAAGATAAGGCCGTAACGGCCAATACTATAGTATTTAATAATTTAGTGCTCACAAAAGAAGAACTTAATACCCTATGGGAGGTTCCTGCTTCTGAAAGTTGGCACGCACGTTTCTTTTAAATTTAAAAAACGAATGATCCGGAATTGTCTATTCTTCCTTTTAGGGATATCAACCCTTATACAAGCTCAGCCCAACCCCTTGATCGCAAAAGATGCAGCAGCCCAGCAGCAATGGGTGGACAGTGTTTATGATTCTTTTACTCTAGACCAAAAAATAGGACAGCTATTTATCCCCATGGTCCGTCCGCTATCGAAAAGTGACAAGCACCTTTCAGAGATGATTGAATTAGTCGAAGAGAAACATATCGGAGGGGTGGTTTTTTCAACGGGTCATCCTGTTTTACAAACCAAGATATTGAATGAATTGCAAGCCAAAGCAACCCTTCCACTCTTGGCTACCTTAGACGGTGAATGGGGCGTCGGAATGCGCATGGATTCCGTGATGGATTTCCCTTGGAATCTGACCCTTGGCGCTATTCAGGACAATAATATTGTATACGAAATAGGAAAAAGTATTGGGGAACAACATCTTAGAATGGGCTTGAAAATGAACTATTCTCCTGTACTGGATGTAAACAGCAACCCCCTTAACCCCATCATTGGAAATCGCTCTTTTGGGGAGGACCCTGAAAATGTGACTGCCAAGGGTTTGGCGATGTTTAAAGGGCTACGGGACGCAGGTGTACTAACATCAGGAAAGCATTTTCCAGGGCATGGCGATACACAGGACGACTCACACAAAACACTACCAACTCTAGCTGCCTCAGAAGCCAGACTCGACAGTATCGAACTGCTTCCCTATAAAAAGCTAATTTCAGAAGGCATCCATTCTGTCATGGTTGGCCACTTGAATATTCCTTCAATGGTTAAGAATAAACGACCGAGTAGTATTGCCCCTGTAATTGTTCAAGACTTGTTGCAAGACCAAATGGGTTTTAAAGGATTGGTGATTACCGATGCTATGGACATGAAAGGGGTCGTCGATTTTGTAGGGGATTCGAATGCTGATTTGGAATCCTTTCTTGCGGGGAATGATGTCATACTCGTATCCGCTAATACGAGACAGGGCATAGCAGCCATAAAAGAGACGTATCAAAAAGGACAGATTACGGAAGGCAGATTGGCCCATTCTGTAAAGAAAATACTACAAGCAAAATATCTAGTAGGTGTTCACAATTACCAGCCGACTTCCCTTGTCAATATAACACAAGAATTAAACCGATCCAAGGACAGTATACTCTACAAAAAAGCGATGCGGGCGGCTCTTACGCTTCTTGAAAACAAGGGGGTATTACCTCTGTCACCTCAAAAAAAATACGGGTATTTAGGGCTCGGTGATGCTAGTGGAGAAACATTTTTCAAAAAGTTGCAGGCTTATGCTGATTTTCAACAAATAGATTCAAAAGGTGATTTTCAGCAAATCAAAAATCAGCTACAGAATACAGCAGCATTGGTGATTGGTTTTCACAGGTCGGATGAAACCCCATGGAAATCGGAACGTTTTTCAAAAAAAGAGCGGCAATTACTAGCCAAACTCCAAAAGCTAAAGATTCCAGTGATCCTAAGCGTTTTTGTAAAGCCCTATGCGATAGCACAACTACAGGACCCTACTGAATTTGAAGGGCTCTTGCTGAGCTACCAAAATAACCCTATGGTACAAGAGCTTGCTGCTGATGCCCTATTTGGGCAGCAACGAATCAACGGAAAACTTCCTGTTCGTATTGGGGATGTCTATGCAGTAGGGGAAGGAATGGAAATGGAAGCAACAGCAAAATTGACATATGCTACCCCCAGCAGTGTTGGCTTCTCAAAAGAGAAACTAAAGAAAATCGATGCTCTTGCAAAAATAGCCATAGATTCTGCCATGACCCCAGGGATGCAAATACTCATTGCGCGCCAGGGAAAAATAGTGTATCAAAAAAGTTTTGGCCACCATACCTATGCCCAAAACCAAGCGGTTACGAATACAGATCTTTACGACCTTGCTTCTTTGACGAAAATACTAGGGACTTTGCCATTGGTGATACAAGCAGTTGATTCGGCTCATATTTCTCTGGAAACGCCGTTGAAAAAATTAATCCCAGAATGGTCTGACAGCAATAAAAGTGATAGTACACTGAAAGAAATGTTGTCACATTATGCGCAATTGACACCTTGGATTCCTTTTTACAAAGAAACGCTTGATAAAAATAATAGGCCCAATCGGAAATTCTACAGAACTAAGAAAAGTCGTCGATTTCCGGTTGCGGTGAGCGAGAATTTGTATTTGAAGAAAAATTATAAAGAAAAAATCTATGAATCCATTGAAGAGAGTCCCAGATTGGATTCCCTTTATTATAAATATTCAGATTTGCCCTTTATCATACTAAAGGAATTTTTGGAGCGTCGTTATTCAAAACCCCTAGATCAGCTAATGGAAGAGCGCTTCTATGGCCCTTTAGGACTGCGACACACTACTTATAATCCATACAAAAAGTTTGCAGCAGATAGAATAGTACCTTCAGAGCGGGATGCCTATTTTCGATATACTGAGCTGGATGGGTATGTACACGATATGGGGGCCGCCATGTTAGGAGGAGTTGGCGGCCATGCAGGCCTTTTTTCAAATGCGTATGAAGTAGCTGTATTGATGCAGTTGTACTTGCAAAAAGGGCAATATGCAGCACAAAACTTTTTTTCATCTTCTACATTTGATGCCTTTAATCAGTGTTATTATTGTGCCGAAAACAATAGAAGAGGTGTTGGCTTGGATAAACCTTTTTTGGAGGGTGGGAGTGAAAACACCTGTGGTTGCGTAGGTCCCAAAAGTTTTGGACACCTTGGATTTACGGGTACTTATGCCTGGGCTGACCCTGAAAATGAGCTTGTCTTTGTCTTTTTATCGAATCGTACCTATCCTACTATGGAAAACAATCTTTTGGGTAAACACAACATACGAACCCGCATGCAAGGCTTGGTTTATGACGCCCTTATCAATTAGATAGCTGTTTGGTATTCAAATCAGCAATCACATATTAGTCGTAATGAGGGATAGTTTTGACTCCATCAAAAAGCAATATATTTGAGGCCATGAAAATAGGTATTGTATGTTATCCTACATTTGGTGGGAGTGGGGTTGTCGCCACTGAATTAGGTCACGCTCTTTCAGAAAAAGGGCATGAGATTCATTTTATAACCTATAAGCAACCGGTTCGGCTTAATACCTTACAGGCCAATATTCATTTTCATGAAGTGATTATCCCGGACTATCCGCTGTTTAAGTACCAACCTTACGAGTTAGCCCTTTCGAGTAAGTTAGTTCAGGTTGTCCAAAAAGAAAAGCTTGAAATACTGCACGTACATTATGCGATCCCACATGCTTATGCTGCCTATATGGCGCAGAAGATGTTGGAAGATATGGGCATTAAAATCCCTATAGTAACAACCCTTCACGGAACCGATATTACATTGGTAGGAAGCCATCCCTTTTATAAAGAGGCTGTTGCTTTTAGTATCAATCATTCCAATGCTGTTACAGCGGTATCACAAAGTTTAAAAGACGACACCCTGCGCTTGTTTCCCATTAAGAATACGATTCAAGTCATTTATAATTTCATCGATGCGGATTTTTATAAAAGTCGACAAATGCCATGTGAACGCGCTTTAATTGCGGATAAGGAGGAAAGGGTGATCACTCATATCAGTAATTTTAGACCTTTAAAAAGAGTGCTGGATGTCATTAAGACATTTGAACTCATCCAGGACCAATGCCCAGCTAAACTCCTTATGGTAGGCGAGGGTATCGATAAAGAAAAAGCAGTCGCATATTGCAAAGAAAAGGGGCTAGAAGAAAAGGTTGTATTTCTGGGTAAGAGCAATGAAATTGATCGGATATTATGTTTTTCAGATTTGTTTTTACTGCCCTCAGAGCAAGAGAGTTTTGGCTTGGCAGCCCTAGAAGCTATGATCCATAAAGTGCCAGTTATCTCTAGTAATGCAGGGGGGATTCCTGAGGTTAACAAAGAGGGTTATTCAGGCTATTTACTTGAGGTAGGTGACTATAAAGGAATGGCGGAAAGAGCAATTCAATTGTTACACGATTCCAAGATGCATACTAAATTCAAAAAGCAAGCCTTTGAACAAGCGATGCAATTTGACCTAAAAAAAATTGTAGGTCAATACGAGTCTGTATACCAGAAGGCTATTTTAAAAAAGACCTATTAGTCCGGGTGATAAATACGAACTGCTGTTTGGTATACGGCTTCTTTATCCAAGGTCATTTTCTTTGTTTGTTTCCGAGCGTATAATTCCATTTGATCATTGTAATGTGGGGACTCAGGGTGGTCAGAACTTCCGTATGAAATCACTGTATTGATTTCGGGCCCATCGGATGTGAATTTTATTAATCCAATATAGGATTCCCCTGCTGTAATTTTTATTTTACCCTTGTCATACGGCACTCCATACATGGCTGTAAGCACGTCAGGCATCCCCCAGATTCCGATTTTTTTAGTTCCTCTAACAAGCTGTTGAAAATCACCTAAGCGTACCTCAGTAGTCTTAAAGTACTTCTTCATATAGGCTTGTGTATCTTCAAGTGATTTGATGATATAGGTAGCTGGAAAGATTTTATCTCCTGGCAATTGTCGGGCATATTTTAAGCAGTTGTAATAAAAAATGGCAAAAGCCCCTGCTCCAAGAGACTCTGGATTTGTATTTCGATCCCACTTTTGGATGCGATTGATTAAAACGGCTAGCTTAGGGTATTTACGAGCCTCAATTTTTTGCAGTGCCGATATATCCATAAATGAATACTGAAAAGGAGTGGGGAAATAGCTGTCGTATTTGATGCGTTTAAAATCCTCAAAGTCCAGCTTTTCATATTGGTCAATGAGTTGTTTTAAGCGAAAGGAACGATTGTTGTCAAACTCTTCAAAGCCCATGTCTTTTGAAAAACGATCGGTATTGGGGTTGTCTTCTTTGGCTGAGGATAAGAAAGGGGAATGGTTGGCATTGTAAAAATACCCAGAGGCCGGTTGTATTACCTGGGGTAATTCTGCTACTTCATAGGTGTCTGTCCAAAGTGTTTTAAGCGTATTTCCGGGAACTGTATTTTTCCAGTCATAGCCTTCAGCTCGTTTCGGAATCAACCCATTGGAAATATAAAAAATGGTATCGTTTTTATCTGCATAGCCGATGTTATAACCCGGAAGCGCTTTCATTTTAAGGGTCTGATAAAAATCACTAAAGCTAGTCGCCTTATTCATGCGCCACCATTGTTCCAAGCCCCTGATATCAAATAAGGCAGGGGTTCTAACAGCATAAAAACCGCTTTTATTTTTTAGAGTAGGCCCAAATATACTTTTGTAATAGGTGCGCTTTATGGATATGGGTATCCCAAGAAGTCGAAATGTTAGATGGGCTTTCTTTTTCTCCAAACTGTAGTATTGGTCATCTACGCGGTATTGTAATTTATTTTTGGGATGCATTTCCAATGCAAAAAGATCTGTTTTATCGGGATTGTTGACTGTATGTGACCAAGCCAAATGTTCATTGACACCAATCAGTATGTTGGGGCTTCCAGCAAAAAGAGTCCCGATTATATTAGTCCCTTCCTCAGAGCACAAATGCGCCTCATACCACGAAACAGGCCCGTCTAGTGGTTGGTGGGTGTTAATGGCCAAATAAGTGGCACCGTCTTTTGTTTTAAAACTGTTAAACCCAAAGGTGTTGGAGCCCTTTGGTTGGGTTTGTTTGGGCGCTGCTTGATTGCCTATAATTTTGCCTACGGCCTTATCTCCACCAGATGAAATGAAGAGTTGTAATTGTGCATAGCGAAGCATCATTTTGGGAGTGACAGGAAAAAGCTCTTTAACCAACACTTCCTCAGGGTGCTTAGTAGCATAACTGTTTAATCCTTGTGCATAGCCACTAACAACCTTTTTGTAGGCAGGGCTTATTTTTTTGTCAAAGTCTGCCGCTACAAGTTCTTCTGAATTAATAAACTGGGCAATAAAATCAGCTGCTAAACCTGCATTTCCAATTGCTTTTGATAGCATCTCATTACCGGCTAGATACGCTTGCTGTATTGTTTTAAAATCATCCTCGGCATGCGCCCAGGCTAATCCATAAGCGACAGCAGCGTCAGTGGGGCCAAAAATATGAGGAACACCATAGGAGTCTCTGACAATTTCAACCTCAGTAGGGTCCACTTTTTTTTGTCCGATGGCCAAGCTAGTGACGAATACCATAATTAGTAAAGGAATACAATTCTTTTTCATAACATTGTGTAACTATAAATACGTCTCAAGGAGACTCTTTGGAAGTGTTATTTGCTAAAATATAAATATTATGAAGAGCATCGTTAAAATATATGGATTGCTGTGTATCGCCTTTTTTTCTTGTACTAGGGAACCAGTAAAATCCCTTGACAGCCTCCCCTTGGTTCCCTATCCCAATGAGATTGTCAATGAAAACGGGAGTATGTCCATCTCCTCTTTGACCTCTGTATCGTTACCTAAAATGAAAAACTCCTTTGAAGACGAACTACTTGCTTTTTGGGAAAAAGAATTAAAACAACCTATTCAGATTTCAGAAGAAGGGATACTTTCTTTTGTTCTTGACAAGACTGTAGCGCCTTCAGAGGCATACCGTATCAAAATAGGAAAAGATAACGTTTCATTGGTATCGGCTACAGAAGAGGGCTTGTACAGAGGATGGCAAAGCCTTCAGCAATTGCTTGTCTTTTCTAAAGAAACAAAAGTTCTCCCCAGAGGTCAAATTATCGATTCGCCTAATTATGCCTATCGAGGCGCTATGTTAGATGTAGCGCGACATTTTTTCACCTTAGAAGAAGTAAAGCGTTACATCGATTTACTGGCCTTGTATAAGTTTAACTATTTGCATTTGCACCTGACGGATGATCAAGGATGGCGAATAGAGATCAAATCATGGCCTAGATTGACCGAATTCAGTAGTCAGACAGAAGTAGGGGGCACTCAAGGCGGCTATTATACCCAAGAAGACTATGTGGAATTGGTTGCCTATGCAGCGAAGAAATTTATCACCATCGTTCCTGAATTTGATGTTCCAGGCCATACCAATGCTGCTTTGCACGCCTATGCTGAACTAAATTGTAAGGGTGTCGCTCCGGAAATCCATACGGGTATAGAAGTAGGTTTTTCCTCCTTATGCGTTGACAAACCCATCACCTATCAATTTGTAGAGGATGTCATTCGTGAATTGGCTTCCCTTACTCCTGGTCCCTATATTCATATAGGAGGCGATGAGACCCAAGCAACTCCTGATGATCAGTTCATGAGGTTTATTGACGCTGTGATTCCAATGGTTGGGAAATACAACAAAACTCCAATGGGGTGGTTTGAGGTTCAAAAAACCCACTACGAAGGAGATTTACTCAGTCAATATTGGGCAAAAGAAACAGATCGTCCAGAGCATGTAAAGAAAGGCAAGCCCATTGTCATGTCTCCCTCCTCATTTGCGTATTTGGACATGAAATACGACTCACTAAGCCAATATGGTCTCTTTTGGGCGGGTTATATATCTGTAAAAAAGGCTTATGAATGGTCTCCTCGTAAAGTAGTGCCAGAACTTGCTCCTGAAGATATTATAGGGGTAGAGACCCCATTGTGGTCGGAAACTATTTCGGACAATTCAGGGATCGATTATTTGGCTTTCCCGCGTTTAATAGGACATTCAGAGATAGGCTGGTCATTAGAATCT
>CBFHRX010000002.1:0-29132 GCA_965658355.1 Flavobacteriaceae bacterium
TCCGTTGTGCGACAGCAGTAGAATCAAACAAACCTTTGGTCTCCAAAGAAAGGGAAGCGCCTACGGCTTGCCCGGTAAAGGCTTTTTGATTTTTCTTGCCTTTAATTTGATCCAGTTCAAAGGTAGAAGTCGTATCAATCTCCAAGGCCTCGCTTACAAACTGAGCTGTTATTTCGAATCCTTCTTCGATTTCTTTTTGTGCGATAAGCTTCCCATATTGTTTCTGAATGCTTTGCAATTGCTCTCCAACCATCTTTTTGTCCGCTTCAATTCGATAGTGTGTTACTTTTTTCCGGGGCTTAAGATTGATGTCAAATGCCGGAGAAAGCCCCAATTCAAATTCAAAAGAAAGTGTATCTGCTTTCCAATCAATTTCTTCTTTCATCTTTGGAAGGGGGTTCCCCAAGATCTGAAAATCCTTTTCTTTAAGGTAGCTATCCAAGTTTTCTTTTAAAAGCTTGTTTACTTCGTCTGCCGTAACCGCCGTTTCGTATTGCTTTTTGATCATCCCCATAGGCACATGCCCTTTTCGGAACCCAGGAATGTTGGCTTTTTTTCGGTAATCTTTTAGAATTTCTTCTACCGAGCTGGCAAAATCAGCCTGAGCCAAATTAATCGTTACAACAGCGTTGAGTGAATCCAGTTCTTGATGAGTAATCTCCATATTTGATGCAATCAGAAATTTAGTGGGCAAAACTACGAATATAATTTCACAATACCCCTTGTCAACATCGCATTATTGCGTATGTTTGCAGACCAAAATTAATAACCCGTGGGTCGGGAACCCACACAAATTAATAGATATGCCAGTAAGAATTAGATTGCAACGCCACGGAAAAAAAGGAAAACCCTTTTATTGGGTAGTTGCCGCTGACAGTCGCTCTCCACGCGACGGTCGTTATTTAGAAAAACTAGGAGTTTACAATCCAAATACCAATCCTGCCACCGTAGACATCGATGTAGATGGCTGTGTGAAATGGTTGGGGAACGGAGCGCAACCTTCTGATACCGCCAGAACCTTGTTGTCTTACAGAGGCGCTATGTTAAAACACCACTTAAACGGTGGCGTTCGTAAAGGCGCTTTTAGCCAAGAAGAGGCAGAAAAGAAGTTTGCAGCTTGGTTGGAAGAAAAAGAAGCTAAAATTCAAGCGAAAGTTGACGGACTTTCTGCTACTGAAGCAGAGGCAAAAGCGGCTGCATTAGCGGCTGAAAAAGCAGTGAACGAAAAACGTATGGCTGATGCCGCCGCTGCTGAAGTAGAAGAAGCTGCTGAAGAAGCTACAGAAGAAGTTGCTGTTGAAGCTGAGGCTGCCGCAGAAGAAGCACCAGCTGAAGTAGAAGCTGCTGCTGAAGAAGCTCCTGCTGTTGAAGCTGCTGCCGAAGAAGCTCCTGCTGAAGTAGAAGCTCCTGCCGAAGAAGCACCAGCTGCAGAAGAGGCTCCTGAAGCAGAAGCTACAGACGAAGGCGAAAAAGCAGCTGAATAACAGCTTATTTTTCTACCGATGCAAAAAGAAGATTGCTTCTATATCGGTACCTTCAGAAGCTTGTATAGTTTTAAAGGAGAACTCTTAATCAAATTAGATTCTGACGATCCTGAAATTTACACTCATTTGGAATCAATCTTAGTGGACTTCACCACAGGATTGATTCCTTTTTTTTTAGAGTCTAGCCGCTTGCATAAATCGAGTTTGCTGCGCGTGAAACTAGAATCTGTAGACACAGAGGAGGACGCCCAAAGCTTACTCAAAAAAGAGGTCTACTTACCGCTCTCGGCACTACCCCCACTAGAAGGCAATCGCTTTTATTATCACGAAATAATTGGCTTTAGTGCTTTTGATAAGCACGAAGGGGCTATTGGGGTTATCAACGCCATTAACGATCAAAGCAATCAAGTACTTTTGGAGATTGGCAATGGGAATACCCCTACTCTAGTTCCGCTGCACGATGATTTTATCGTCTCAATAGACCGTGAAAAAAGAGAATTCCATCTGAATTTACCGGAGGGAATGTTGGGATTAAACGACTAAGTGTTTCAAAACCTCCTATTTTATTTCTTATTTTTACCCAAATACCTAGGAAGATGTCGAAGGATTTGTTTACTGCACCCGATTATTATGAATTAGATGCGCTTTTAAGTGAAGAGCACCTTTTGGTTAGAGACGCTGCCCGAAGCTGGGTGAAAAAAGAAGTTTCTCCTATCATCAATCAATATGCGCAAGAAGCCCGATTCCCCAAACAGCTTGTTAACGGATTAGCGGAAATAGGCGCATTTGGATCTTATATCCCAGAAGAATACGGGGGTGCTGGTTTAGATCAAATAAGCTATGGATTGCTGATGCAAGAAATTGAGCGTGGTGATTCTGGAATTCGTTCGACCGCCTCAGTGCAATCTTCTTTGGTGATGTTTCCGATCTGGAAATACGGCAGTGAAAAACAAAAAGAAAAATATTTACCCAAGTTAGCCTCCGGGGAGTTTATTGGATCTTTTGGCTTAACAGAGCCCGATCACGGTTCCAATCCCGCGGGTATGACCTCTCATTTCAGGGAAGAGGGTGATCATTATATTTTAAACGGTGCTAAAATGTGGATCAGCAATGCGCCCTTTGCCGATATTGCTGTTGTTTGGGCCAAAGATCCATCGGGCAGAATACACGGACTTATCGTAGAACGAGGAATGGAAGGTTTTGAAACCCCTGAGACGCACAATAAATGGTCTTTACGAGCCTCTGCCACGGGAGAATTGATCTTCAAGGACGTCAAAGTACCCAAAGAAAATTTACTGCCCGGTCGCTCAGGTTTGGGTGCTCCCCTATCCTGTCTAGATTCCGCTCGTTATGGAATTGCATGGGGGGCTATTGGAGTCGCTATGGACTGCTATGATACCGCATTGCGCTATGCCAAAGAACGGGTTCAATTTGACAAACCTATTGGGGGAACGCAACTTCAACAGAAAAAATTAGCGGAAATGATTACTGAGATCACCAAAGCACAACTTCTGGCTTGGCGTCTTGGTGTCCTAAAAAATGAAGGGAAAGCGACCTCGGCACAAATATCCATGGCCAAAAGAAACAATGTAGACATAGCTTTGAAAATTGCCAGGGAAGCACGTCAAATTCTTGGTGGCATGGGGATTACCGGAGACTACAGCATTATGCGACATATGATGAATCTAGAGTCCGTAGTTACCTATGAAGGGACACACGATATTCACCTCCTTATTACCGGTATGGATATCACAGGGCTTAATGCCTTTAAGTAGTTTTAAAAGTCTATCACAAATCCAAAGCTAGGGATTGGGATATTGTTCTGATCTTCATTGCTAATCAATACCAAAGAGCGGGGCAATACCAGTTGACCAGTCTCCGAACGAGCCAAACCATATTCCTCTGGAACTGGAGTTGCCTGTGCAAACAGGTTTTGAATCTCAAAATAGAAGTTCCAAGAAAATCGTTTCCCATTCCATTTTTTATCAAAGCGAATATCGACCTGATTAAAAGGGTCTAGCTTATCTCTTCCCAAGGAATCGTAATCCAAAACAATTTCTGGATAACTAGAAAGTGTGGCTTCTAAGTCGGTAGGGACATAAGGTGTTTTACCCGCATATCGCCAACGGGCACTAATTTCCCAATTGCGTTTCAGCTTGTAGCCACCAGAAAAAGAGATAAGGTGACGACTGTCCCAAACAGAAGGCAGAAAGACCCCGTCAAGTCCTGTAAACTCACTGTAGAAGTAAGTATAGGCAAAATTCCCGTAGAAATTTTTACTCAACTTTTGCTGGTACAACACTTCTACCCCATAGGCATTTCCTTCTCCCTCGTCGGTAACCGCTTCGTTTCCAAGCACCTCAAAACCCGCTCCTTTATTAGCCAATGCGACTCCATCTAACAAAGAGACTGGATACTGGGCGTAATCTTTGTAGAATCCTTCAATACTAAAACGAGCGGCTACACCAAAGTTGTACTCAACTCCTGCTACATAATGATCACTTCGCGTGTAGCGCTGATCTTGGTTGCTATAATTTCCTTGAAGGTCTTGAAAGCCCAACATAGTATAAGTAGGCATTTTGAAATAGCGACCCACTGAAGCGTTCAAACGCCAGTCTTGTTCTTCAGTAAGAGCATACGATACAGAAGCACGAGGAGAAAATGTAGTCATCAAACTGGATCCTGTAGAGAACGTATCGGCGTCCATTCGAAATCCAAAAGCCAAATCCAAACGATCGTTTGCAAAACTACGAGACGCTTTTGCATTTAAACCGTATTTAACAAATTCAATATCTGTTAAATAGGACAAGCCCAACAAACTACTTTCAGTTGCGTTTTGGTAATCAGAATATTGCAAGTTGACACCTCCAGAAAGTTTCCACGCATCTACATAAAAGGTAGGTTGCACCCGAAGCTTTGTTTCCCACTCATAAGAATCGTTTTGAAACAGCAGGCCTTCTTTTGCTTCATTATCAGAATAGCGGGAAAAAATATTGTCCAGCCTATTGGTGCTTAATGCGGTAAATAATTGCCCATTTCCGCTTTTGAATTTTCGTTTCCAAGAGACCCCTGCGGTAGTGGTTTTTTGCTGTATGATAGGAACTTGTTCTATCCCCGCCTGCTGGCGTTCATCATAACTATCGGGCGCTTTGACAGAAAAATCATCAATAGAACCAATCCCAATGAAGTTTAAGGTATTGTAAGCGTCTAATTCATGGTTTATTTTCCATTGGTAATCCCAATAGTCAGGTCGTATAGGCAAGCCAATAAGTTCAAATAAAAACTGCAAATAGCTTCTCCTAACCGAGAGTAACATTGTGGTTTTAGCAGGTGTTTCCTTGTCTTTTTGGAACAAAGGACCTTCTAATGTAAGAGCTGCTTCGCTGGCGCCAATTCTAAAATTACCACCAAATCGATTGGGATTTCCCTCTCGCTGTTCAAAGGCCAAAACTCCCGAAAGGGGATTGTCATATTCTGCGCCAAAGGCAGAACTCGATAAGGTAACTTCTCGAACGAAGGAAACATTTAACAAGCCCACTGGACCTCCGGCACTCCCTTGTGTGCTAAAGTGATTGATGTTTGGGATTTCAATTCCGTCTAAGTAATACACGGTTTCGTTGGGTGCCCCACCCCTGATGATAATATCATTCCGAAACCCTCCTATGGAAGGAGATATTCCTGGCATGGATTGAACTACTTTGGCGATGTCGTTATTACCTCCCGGATAAGTCTCAATTTCTACCGCCGAAAAAGTCTGAGTCGATAGTGGTGTTTCCTTTGTTTTTTTAAAAGGGTTTTGCGATACAACGACCTCTTCTAGCTCATCAGAGGCCTCTTCTAACTTAAACAAGAGAGGCGGTGTCCCTATCGATTTAACAATGATGTTAAAAAGTGTTTGGCTTTGATAACCGAGATAACTAACCGTTATATTATAGGCCTGGGTGGGCACATCTTCCAGTATAAAATAACCTTCAGAATTGGTAACCACTCCAAGCGTAGTACCCTCTATTAAAACAGTTGCCCCCTCTAAAGGAAGCTGGGATTGCGCATCAATAACTCTTCCGTTTACAGTACCCGCATTTTGAGCCTTCAGAATAAAACAAGAAAGTAGAAATAGCATCAAAAAGTAACGCATAGCCATATTTTTTTGCAAATTAAATGAATTCAAAGTGAAAAAACAGTTGTTTTGTTTAACTTTATTTAAAAAAGATAAATCATTATTAGCTATGAAAAATAAAAGAAGAGATTTTTTGAAAAAGGCGTGTGCTCCAGTCGCTTTGACACTACTGGGAATACCTCTAGCTGCAGCCTGTAGCACAGAAGATGATGGCCCTGAACCACTAAGCGAAGGGCCACTAGAAATTGATTTAAGCAATAGTCAATTCAAAGCCTTAGAAGAAATTAATGGGTGGATAAATTACACGGCTGAAAAGTTATTACTCATACGAATCAGCGATCGTGAAATATTGGCTTTTAACAATGCCTGCCCACATCAGGGAAATCGGAATAGTTGGTCACTACAGGGCGGTTCGTTTGTCTGTGCCAATCACGGTAGGGAATACGAAGCGAATTGCAATAGTAGTTTGCGTTGTTACAACACCCAAATTTCGGGAAACATATTAACCGTTTCGCGCTAATTATTTTTCTTCAGTTGACGGCGTTGACGGCGCATTCGTGGGGTACGCTTTGTATTTTTCTGTGTCGCTTTAAGCTTGCTTTCTTCTTGATCTAACGCATACTGCTCCCGCAAATCTTGAAGTTCCCCAGCCCCTATTTTCTCTTGATCAGCAGCTTGTATAGCCGCTTCCTCGACACCAAAGCTCGCTTTATTAGTTTGCTTACGCATCGCTTCGCGAGCCACTTTAAGATTGTAGTACACTCCTGGGTCGATCATCTTATTGGCAACGTAATTCTCCTTGCTTTTTTTATCCCATCGAACAAAAATAAAAGCGCCATTGATGGAGTCAAAACGCACTCGAAACACACGAGCATTATTGGGTAGCGTTTGGTACACTTGGATTTTTTCGGGAACATATCCTGCAAAATCAAGCAAATCTTCCACAAAGTATCGTTGTCCCTCAGAAGAAGGATCATTTTCAGGATAGAGATACTCTTCTTCCTCCTCGAAAGTATCATACGCATCATGGGTCTGTGACCAGCTTGAAGGACTCCATAAACAACTTAATAGAAGGAAAAATGCAAGTCTCATTCCACTATAGATTCTCTTATAAAAAAGATAACAATAAAATATTGAGCGCCCAAATAGGTTGTCATAACGCCGGGGCCAAAAAAGTCTGATCCGAAGTAAAATTGATTCAGAGCCAACATCGAATCTGACAAAATAAACAATAGTGAACCCGCTACTATAGGCTGTCCTTTTTTCGGGTTTTGAAGCCAATAGGTAATGCTCAATATGCCAAAGCAACAAATAGCAAACGTATAGATTAATACCGCTGGCATGAGCATTCCGAGTTTTGGCACTAGTAAGTAAAGCAGCACTGACGCGTATCCAAGGAGTGGAAATGCTGCGACAAGCAAGTCTTTGCGAATTTTGAGGATTCGTTCTCCCATTTTAAGGGTATATAAAATTTGAGCCGCCAAAAAACTTCCCAAGCCTAGAAGAAAAAATAAGCTCGTCGATTTTAACAAGAAAACATCGCCTAAAAAAGAAAAGAATAACGCAATCAAAAGCCCGCGATCTGGGGTAGTCGTTTGCTGCCAATAATACCATGATAAAGCAGGGATTAGCAAGGGTTTTGTCAGCATGCGAAGCGTTTCTTCTTCAAGTGCCAAACCCATTAAATGAAACACACTCAACACTAAAAAGGGCACTAAAGACAACTTCATCTTAGAAATTATAGTTTAACTGCAACCGAATATTCCTTCCCATTTCGTCTGCATAAAATCGCAATCGATTTAAGTATTCACGATAGGAGGTATTTGTCATATTCTCCACAATAATACGAAAGTCCCAATAACTCTTTGTTTTTGTTGCTAGCTTGTACGCCAAAGACAGCTCCCACAAATGATAGGCGTCTGGAGGCGTACTGATATCAATTGGGGTTGCCACCAAGTTTCCATCAATCAGTTCGTTATAGTTGAAATTAGTATCGGGGAATCGAGTCTGAAAAGCTGAAAAAGAATGCTGTAGTGAAATCTCAAAATTGGGTGCTTTGGGGTACTTCCAACTAATTTGTTGTTGTAGGTTAAAGGGAGGTACATCAATTAGAGGCTGTTCTGCAAGACTGTCATACGCATGTATTAGAGAGCCCGTAAAACTGTATTTCCAGGCGGCAGAAAAAGGATAGCCCAAATCCAAATCAAGCCCGGTCATGTATCCATTTGTCGCTCTGTACTGCCAAACAGGAAACGCTCCTCTGACTGTTTGTTCAAAGCCTTCAGGTTCGATAACGATATAATTTTTTAGGTCAGAGTAATAGAAACTAGCTTTATAAAACCCCTTCTGAAACTTTCCTTCTAGCCCCAATAAGCCCTTATTTACCGTTTCTTTTGACAAACGAAGATTTCCGTATTCTATGGTGGCCAATGCATGGTGCAGTCCATCGCTAAACAATTCTGATGGATTGGGAGCTCGCTCACTATGGTTAAAGTTAAACAACAGATTGTGGTTAGGACTTAGGGTATACCCTACACCCATAGAAGTCGATAGCGTTTGAAAGGGCAGCTCTAAAGTGGCCAATAATTGGGTTCCATAGTCCCTAATGGGAGCCTCCGAAAAAGTATCGGCATAGCCTCTTTCTAGCCAATCCCTTTCATCGTAGAACTTAAAGGCATTGTATTGACTATTTTCCACTCGAAAACCGATGTCAACATTCCAACTATTATTCGGAACATATTCCAAAGCCGAAAATAAGGCCCATTGCTGCTTTTTATAATCGGGGATCAATCGTTTTACACCGGTTCTTGGATCCGAATAATTATCTTGGAATTTCGCACTGATACCAGTTGATACATTAATATCATCAGCGAATTTTGTCGTAAGAAATAATTCTGCATCATGGGTCCAGAGTTGCAAATCAATAGCGGGTATAGACTTAAGATCTCCCCTTCTAACATCAAACTCTTGACGGTGATTCCATTGTACGTTATAGTTCAGCTCCCATTTTGATTGTTCATTGAATCGCTTGAAATAGGACAATTTGCCATTGTGGTGTTGACTTTCTTGTCTAGGCACTCCCAAAGTATAGGTAAATGGGTTGATGATCAAAGGCTCTGGGCTGTCAATAGCGCGTGCTAAATCCCCAGAATTGCCTACATGTGCCGCTCGTAAAATACCCACTTTTGTGCTGAAGTAGCGATAGCTTGCTTCCCATCCAGATTGAATTTTATAACGGCCAAAAGCTACTGAAAAAGCGTTTTCATTTGAGCCTGTATTCGAAAGGATGTAGTCGGGGGCTTCCATATCTCCTAGCCTATTTATAGATACGTTTAGTTGGGCGTGAGATCCCAAACTATTGGACCAATTCGTTTTGGCTGATAGGCCTCCTCCCCTGCCATTACTTTGAAGATTAGTTCCGATACGAGTTTGCATGCTGTCTTGAAAAATCATCCTATTCCTTTTGAGTATGACGATTCCTCCCGGGGTATCCCCGCCATAGCGAAGCACTCCTGCCCCTTTGACAACACTTATTCTATCGGCTGTATTGACATCTAGTGTCGGAGCGTGGTCAGCACCCCATTCTTGGTCTTGTAATCGGACACCATCTATTACTATTCCCACTCGAGAGCCAGACATTCCGTGAATAATGGGTTTTGATAAAGAGGTACCCGTTTTTAAGGTTGAAATACCTGAAATTCCAGATAATAAAGTGGCCAAATCAGCTCCTTGATTGCGTTGTAATGCTTGTTCATCAAGTTCACTTTCTACGACACTTCGTTTTGTTTTATAGCGCGAGTTGTCTTCCAATACCACCTCTGCCAGCTCATTAACGTGATGCTCAAGCTTGAAGATCTGCTCTTTTTTTTGAGGGATTTGAATGTTGTATTCTTGCGCATCGCAAAGAGGATGAGACACCAATACACTATAAGTCCCAGGGCATAAACGGCTGAATATAAAAACGCCCTTTTCGGTTGTTGAAGTGATTTTAGTTGACCCCAGTAGCTTTACCCTTGCGTCTACAAGGGGCGTATTTTCGTGTAAATCGAAAACCTGGGCTTCAAAGGAATACGAACAATTGTCTTGTCCAAAAACAAGAATCGGAACAAGAAAAATTAGGGAACAGATACTGTGAATCTGTTCCCTAATTATGTTAGTTACTAACAACAACATTAATATCTAGCTGCACATCTGTTTCGCCTCCAAAATCAGCACGTGATGTCGCTGTTTTGGTGATAGGCTCGTGAATAAGAAAAAGTTGCACAACAGCATTTCCTGCTTCGGCTGTTGACCAATTTGTTCGTAATCCTAGCGGATTTCCTTCCCTATCCTGATTGTCTATTGAAGAAGAACGAATCGATATAATACTACTGTTATTTTCAAAGAAAACTTGATGTTCATATGCTTCTTCAATAATTTCTGGATTAATCTCCTCCACTTCTGTTGGATCGCTCGCATCGTAAAAACTGACCGCAACCTGATAGCTAGAATTAGCAGCTAGGGGAAGGGTGAAATTTGAGTCACCCTCATTCCAAGTATAGGAAGTGGTTGCATTATCGGATGTTACTTCAAAAGTGATACGCGTTATTTCTTCCTCTTCATTAATAAGTTCTGGAGTATCATCGTCGTTTGAGCAGTTTACAAATAGGGCACTTAGGGCAATACCTACTAGGTAGGCGGTATATTTTAGTGTTTTCATTAGTCGTGTTTTGTGTTATAAAAAAGTGAATCTAGGCTAACACAAAACAGGTGGTGCTCTTAACTGCTTATAAGAACTGTAATAGGAAACTGAGGGCTTTTTATAGTCCTTTGGTACTGTTGACTTTAAAGTTGGCGGGGACGTAGAATAAGACTGAACAGCTGCTAGATAACCCCTTATCGAAAGGTACAAATTCGAATGTTCGCAATCAAAGTCTTCGGCATGGATGTGATGCTTCGCACTTTCACAGCTTATATGCTCATGATTTTCGAAAACATAGGACCAGTGCTCAATATTGACACTGAGAAACAGTAGGGATAAGAGTATGGCTGAAGCTTTCTTCATCTTGGTAAAAATACTACTTTATACGAAACCGTCAGTAGTCGTCCATTCAAGCGACCCTTCTTAATAAAAATAACGCTTAAAGGCTTCCATAGACTCGTACTCGGCCATCCCCAATTGATTGTATCGCAGGGCTGTTTCTCTATTTCGTTCTTCTGCTCGTAACCAAAACTCACGGCTGTCTTCTCCTTGGAACATCACCCGATCTTTTTGGGATTGGTGAAAGAGAATTGCATTTCGCTTTTGAATCACTTGATCCGGACTCATTGGGATTGCCATTTCAATTTCATGCAAGTCCCATTCTTGCCAAGCACCTCTGTACAACCAAACCCAACAGTCCTTCATAAAGGCTTCTTCTTTTAAAACTTCAAGCGCTTTAAAAAGGATGTCCAAACAGATTCTATGGGTTCCGTGTGGATCGGCCAAATCACCTGCTGCGTAAATTTGATGGGGTTGTATTTCTTTTATCAGAGCAATGGTTTGGTCGACATCACTATCGGTTGGCGCTTTCTTCTTAATGGTACCCGTTTCATAAAAAGGGAGATTCATAAAATGCAATTGAGAAAGCGGTAGATTCAAAAATCGCGCAGCACCATTACATTCACTTCTCCGAATTGCCCCTTTAATGGCTCTTACATTTTTACTTGCGACATGGCTTTCTTCTCTGGTCAGCAATTCCTTTTTTAACGATTCTGTTTTTGCCTCTTTTTCAAAAGTAGTTTCAAATACTTCTAAAAAGCGCAAGGCATCCTCATCAGATACTGCAATATTTCCAGAGGTTTGATAGGCAACATGGACCTGATGTCCCTGATCAATCAAACGCGCAAAAGTGGCACCCATAGAAATCACATCATCATCGGGATGTGGACTAAAAATAAGACAGCGCTTGACGGCAGGTTCGGCCCGTTCGGGTCTGTTCTGATCTGAATAATTAGGCTTCCCGCCTGGCCAACCTGTGATGGTGTGTTGTAACTGATTAAACATCCATATATTGAGATCATAAGCCCCCCCAACAGTGGCCAAAAGACCTGAAAGTCCATTTTCATTATAATCGCGTTGGGTCAATTTTAGGATGGACTTTTTAGTTTGTTGACACAACCATACTATGGCTTTTTTCTTCAATGGATCTGTCCAGTCACAATCTTTCACCAACCAAGGCGTGTTAAAGCGGGTAAGAGCGGCCGAAGCCTCTTGATCGAGCAAGCAAGTAGTATTGGGGTGTTCTTGGAGAAAAGTGGCGGGGACTACCTCAGAAATACTCCCTTCAATAGTTCGAGAAACAATGGGCGCTTTGTGCTGTCCCCATGCTAATAATACAATCCGCTTGGCGTTCATAATGGTATCGATCCCCATCGTAATTGCCTTAGTAGGAACTTTATCAATTCCGTTAAAATCTTTTGCTGCATCTGCTCGAGTGACCGGATCTAAAGAAATAAGTCGGGTGGCAGAATTGCGATGAGAACCAGGCTCATTAAAACCGATATGCCCAGTTCGCCCTATCCCTAATAACTGAAAATCCAAGCCCCCCAGCTGGGCAATTTTCTCGTCATAACCTTGACAGTAAGTACGAATCGTCTCTGGAGTCAGCTCTCCTTTAGGAATGTGAATATTTTCTGGATCTATATCAATATGATTGAATAAATGCTCATGCATAAAGTGATGATAGCTCTGTAAATCAGAAGGCGCTATAGGATAGTATTCATCTAAATTAAAGGTGATCACGTTCTTAAAACTCAACCCTTCCTCTTTGTGCATTTTGACCAGAAGCTCATAAATACGGATGGGCGAAGATCCTGTTGCAAGTCCTAAAACAAAGGGACGATCAATACAACTTCGAATATGAGTGGCGATCTCCTCAGCTACCCATTGAGCTCCTTCAGATTCTGAAACAGCAGTGACATTATGAATTTTTTCAAATCGTGTTTCTTGATATTTTCCTGGCGGTACGTAGTTTAAAGGTAAAGAAGCTGGCATTGATTTTCGTTTAATTGGTTTGTTGAAATTAAAAATATTATTTAACACTCCCTAGACTTATTAAATTTCTTAAATTAGAGAAAAATAGTATCACAATGGACAGAAGAACCTCCCTAAAACTATTGGCAAGTAGTGGTATGAGTTATGGGCTGCTAACCAGTTTTCGCCCCCTTGAAATGAGTACCTATGAGGATACCGAATATGTTTCTCTTTTAGAATCCTACTCGCGTATCATACTGGGTTCTTTTTACAGCAATCCACTCGCTACTGTGGAAAAAGGTGCTTTTATTCGTTGTTTTATTGACCAATGTTGGAAAGAAGAAGATCAATTACTGTACTGGAAGAGCGTCAAAATGTTTCAGCAGTATTGCACAGAAAAGTATCGCAATCCTTTTGAGGATATCGATACTGAAAACCAAAACAAGATTGTTGCGGCCCTTTTTGATCCACAAAAAAATCTTTTTGAAGCGGATTCAGAATGGGCTGGACTCAGCAGACAATTGGTGCTTTTTGAATTTTTCTCGGGCCAAAAAGGAGCTACAGAAGTACTTCGCCATTTACCACTTCCGGGGCGCTATGAAGGAATTGTTCCGCTAACAGAAACAGACACACTATATAGACATTAATCCCTATGGAAAACCAATTTGATGTTATTGTTATTGGCTCCGGCATCTCAGGAGGCTGGGCCGCAAAAGAATTTTGCGATTTAGGTTTTAAAACCTTAGTACTTGAACGCGGCCGTTTTGTAGAACATATTAACGACTACCCAACGGCTATGAAAGAATCCTGGGAGATGGAACAGCGCGGTTCCTTGTCTGCGAAACAAAGAGAAGAAAATCCCGTCCTATCGAGATGTTATGCGTATAGTGATTACACCCAACATCTTTTTGTGCCTGATAATGCACACGCTTATGAACAAGAAAAGCCTTTTGATTGGATACGTGGCTATCACCTCGGTGGTAAAGGTTTGATGTGGGCCCGCCAAGTACAACGATGGAGCTCAAATGAATTTAGTTCTCCAGGAAGAGATCGCTATGGGAACCTTTCGTGGCCGATTGCTTATACTGATTTAGCGCCCTGGTATTCTCATGTCGAAAAGTTTATTGGGGTTAGTGGAAATAGAGACGGTTTGGAGGAAGTTCCAGATGGAGAGTTTCTAAAAGCCTGGGATATGAATGCTGCCGAAATCAGCATCAACGATAAGATCAAATCCAATTTTCCTGATCGAACCCCTATAATTGGCCGTTGCGCTCATCTTACAGAAGTTAAAGAAATTCACAAAAAGCAAGGTCGTAATGCCTGTATGGCGCGAACTAGGTGCGAACGTGGATGCCCATTAGGAGCCTATTTTAGTTCGAATTCTTCTACGCTACCCTGGGCGGAAAAAACAGGGAATCTAACCATCCACACCAATCAAATAGTGTCTCAAATTGTCTATGACCCTATTACGAAAAAGGCGAGTGGCGTTCAAACTGTTGATCAGCATTCGAAAAAGAAGCAAACCTTTTCAGCCAAAGTGATTTTTGTCAATGCAGCTACCATTAATACCAACGCTATCCTTCTGAATTCAAAATCGGAACGCTTTCCCAATGGTCTTGGAAACAGCAATGGAAACCTGGGTAAATATTTAGCGTTTCATAACTACAGAGGGAAAGTAAATGCGAAATATTACGGCAATATGGACAGCTACTATTACGGACGCCGTCCTACCTCTATCATGATCCCTAACTTTAGAAATATAAAGGGGAATGATGTGAATTTCAAAGGAGGCTATCTAGTCAACTACACCGCTTCGAGAGAAGGTTGGGGGCGTGCCATAGAAGGGAAACAGTTTGGAACGGACTACATTAAACAAGCGGCTAAACCAGGGCCTTGGAGTGTGCATATGTACATGCAGGGAGAAACAGTTCCCGTGAAAGAAAATGAGATCAAATTATCACAAAAAGTCGATCAATATGGAATACCGACCCCAGTGATGAATGTCGGATACACCTCTAATGACGAAAAAATGATCGCGGACTTTTTAAATCAAGCCACTCAAATGCTTACCAAAGCAGGCTGTACTGACATCCAACAAGTCGATTCGAAACAAGCCCCAGGCTTGGATATTCATGAAATGGGAGGAGCACGTATGGGAGCGGATCCTAAAGTAGCTGTCACCAATGCCCACAACCAGCTTCACGATTGCAAAAATGTTTTTGTGACTGACGGGGCGTGTATGACTTCTACCGGTACTAAAAACCCCTCCTTAACCTTTATGGCTATTACGGCACGTGCAGCAAATTTTGCAGCAGAACAGATGAAGGAGGGAGTTCTCTAAAGCACCTTAAGCATTAAAAAGGTCGATTGACACCTTCTAGGTATTGATTGGCGTCTGATTCCTCAAACAAGGCTTTATTGGCATCCCAATGGAGCGTTTTGTTCGGAAAACGCCCAGCAATAACACCCAATAAAATAGTTTCTGTTAGACGTGATGCATAGGAAAAAGGAGCTGAACATTCAGCCTTTCCTAAACAAGCATCTATAAATTGGTGATAGTGTTTGGGAGATTCTGTTGCATAATTTCGAATTGGAGTCCCCAACTCATTAGCTGAATCATAGTCAGAGATATCATATTCTCTATAGGCACCGTCAACAATCAACTTTGGTAGCTGCATAAAATGCGGCAATAGCAAGGTTCCTTTTTCTCCGTAAAAGATCGCTCCTTGATCTGGTAAGGCATCGTTATTCGGAAGTTTTAAGGCTTTATTTTTTCGAGGAGCCGCATAGCCATCTTCCCAAATCCAAGTAAGGGTTTCTGTGGTAAAGGGTGTCTGGCCAAAAGTATAGGTGACTTTATTCGACTCTGCGTAGCCAAAACCAGTTGGTTTTCGGCAATTGTTTTTGATGGTTTTGGGAACGTCTAATGCCAGTGCATTATAGGGCGTATCAAAAATATGAACCCCCATATCACCCAAGGTACCACATCCAAAATCCACAAGCTTTCGCCAATTCGCTGGATGGTAGTAATTTTCTTTGTAGGGTCGCTCTGCAGCGGTTCCCAACCACAGGTTCCAGTCTAAATGATTAGGAACAGGATCGGCCCCTTTAGGAGCAGGACCGTTGAATCCCCAATTTTTATTTGACCAAGCTCTAACGGTATGCACTTTTCCAATTAGGCCTCCTTGAATGAGCATAGTCGCTAATTTATAGTCGTAAAAAGAATGGACTTGAATTCCCATTTGGGTGATGCTGTTTTTCTCAGCTGCCATTTTTTTCATCGCACGCGCCTCTGTTACATGATGCGTTAACGGCTTTTGACAATATACCGCTTTGTTTTGCTCCATTCCCATTAGGGAAGCAGGAGCATGGGTATGATCTGGTGTGCTTACAACTACCGCGTCAAAAGCAGTAGCACTCTTGGCATACATTTGCCTGTAATCCGAAAAAGTTTGTGCTTTTGGGAATAAAGCTTGGGCTTTGGCAAGGTTATTTTTATCAACATCACAAAGGACGGCGACCTCTACTTGAGGATGCGAAGAAATGGCTTTTAAATCTTCCATACCCATTCCTCCAACTCCAATGTGAGCGGTTCTAATTTTCTTTTGTCCCGTGACGGCCCAACTTGCCTGAGGCAATAAGGTGGAACCTAAGGCGACTGCTGATGTTTTTAAAAAATCTCTTTTATTCATATTAGCGTTTTCTAATTTTTATGTTTCGAAAAGCCAAGCCACTTCCGTGGTCTTGAAATCCGATATATCCTTTTTTGAATTTGGCATAATTGGGAAACTCTTTCCATTTGGAATTGGCTCTGCGCTGCTTCCATTCTTCTGATTCTGGTACAAAAGAAACTGTCTCTTCTCCATTGAGATAATACGTGACTTTTTCTTTGGTGTATACAATTCTAGAACTATTCCACTCTCCAACAGGGTTTAGTTTTTTATCCTCAGGAGCGGCGTACATTGCATAATCCGAAGCGGTTTTTTGGGAAGGCTGCAAAGCACTTGGATTGTCAGTATTTCCCACGCTGATATTATAAGCGGTTATGTCATTTAAACGAGCATAGTTTTCGTCATCTATTAGCTGATATTCAGGCGCTATTTCGGGGATTCCCGGAAAGCCTTCCTGTACATGGTAAAAGATACCGCTATTTCCACCTTCGGGTAACTTCCATTCTAAATATAATTCAAATTGGGAAAACTCTTCTGCCCCGTAAATGATGTCTCTACTTCCCTTGTAATCATAATCCGCTTCTTTTACGACCTCGGTTTCAAAAGTCAAAGTTCCCGCAACTATAGACCAGCCGGGGGGTAGTGTCTCAGCATTATAGCCGCGCCAACCGTCGGTAGACGTTCCATCAAAAAGAACTTGCCATTCAGCTGCAGCCGTATCAGTTCCTTTTTTGGGTTTTTGTTCACCGCAATTGCTTACTAGAAAGCAAATCGCTAGTAGGCTGTAGGGTATCCACTTACTTTTCATTCCTACAGTGTTTTAAGTTGAATATTACGCCATCTTACCTTGATACCACCGCCAGAGTGAATCTGCAAGGCTATAGACCCTTTCCCGGCACCGATTTTCGCATCAGACAAGTCTACCATAGCTACCCCATTTAAAAAGGTTTGCACACGATTTCCTTGAACCAGAACCCGCATCTTGTTCCAATCGCCCATTTTTAGATTTTTATCCAGCTCATAATCAGGCTTGATTAGCCAGCCTCGGCCGTAGGATTCATAAATACCGCCTGTGGCATCACCAGGACAAATCCCGTCTTTGGGTTTTTGTGAACAGGGTGGAGCTACCTCTACTTGCCAGCCTGTAATCTTTGTACCTTCTAAAGTAGACCGAAAGAATACACCGCTATTCCCGTTGGCTTCTTGCTTAAATTCGAGCGTCAGCTCAAAGTCGTCATAAAAAGCATTCGTCGAAAGGTATCCGTATTCGGCATCGGGTCCACTTTCACAAATAAGTTCACCGCTGTCAACATACCACTTTTCGGTCCCATGGATGGTCCATCCTTCAAGATCTTGGCCGTTGAATAAAGGGGTTTGTGCTGTCATAAATGAAGACAGAAAAAGAAAGCATATAAAATGTTTATACATAACTGAATTGGTTTCTAATGAAAGTAAAAAAAAACGCGCAGATAAGAAAACCTGCGCGTTTTAAATAAATGTACTCTAACTACTAGTAGCCAGGATTTTGAGATAGTGCTCCACCACTCAAATCAATAGCTTGTTGAGGAATTGGGAATACGTTGTGTTTATCTTCATACGCATTCACTTTTTGACCAAAATTAGCAATTATACTCGCTTCAAAGTTAAAGTAAGAAGTCATTGCATTTTTCGCATAACCTGGGTCTTTCTTGTTCCATCTTCTAAGATCAAACATACGCTGACCTTCCATTGCCGTTTCTAATCTTTTCTCGTGACGAATAGCAGCAATAGCTTCGCTTCTTGAAGCAAAAGTACTTGGGTAAGGCTCTACGCTGTAGTTCGCAGCAGGTCCTGATCCGTCTAATGCTTGAATAGGAGTAGAGTTTTTAGCACGAGTACGGATTTGATTAACATAATCAGTAGCCAGCGCTAAATCACCTGTTTCAGCAGCCGCTTCAGCAGCAATTAGCATAATACCACCCAATCGCATGATGTGATAGTTCAAACCTGATAATTGTTCTCCCCATCCACCAGTTGCTTGAACAACTCCGGCTTCATCCGCTTGATAGATGTTTTTCTTGGGCAAATAAGGACCTGAAATATCAGCAAAAGTGGCACGAATCCAATCTTTTCCAATATGCTCACCATAGCCGTTGTAGTCAATACCTCTTCGGCCAACCGTAAAGTCAACTCGTGGGTCTAACAACTCAGTAGTGGGAGTAAATGCTTCAGATGATTCTACACCATAATCAGTTGCCAATGGCGTTTGAGATTGGTAATCCAACATCGGAAGACCATTCGCTTGAACTCTAAAAGAGTTAAATAAGTCTTCCGTTGGCTGATAAAAACCACAACAAGAACCAAAGGGTCCTGGATTCGGGAAATTTAAAGCACCCACTCCATTCGCATTGAATGATTGACCACCGTCAGTAGTAAATTGAATCGCAAAAATAGACTCTGATCCATTCTCACCTTTCGCTTTGAAGTTATCACCAAATTCGGGTAGTAGAGAATAAACATTACTATCAATGACCCCTTTTAATTCAGTAAGCGCTTCTTGATATTTACCTTGCTGCGCATATACCTTACCAAGATAAGCCTGTGCTGCCCAACGTGTGGGTCTTCCTGGCTCATTTTGAGCATCTGGTAAAGCTGCTTTCGCTGCTTGTAAATCTGCTTCGATTTGCGCAAAAATATCACCAGAATTAGGCTGGTTAAACTCTGAGTTTTTGTACGCTTCTGTATCGATATTAGGCACAGAACCCCACATTCTTTGAATTTCAAAATTAAAATTCGCTCTCAAGAATTGTGCTTCTGCTCTTTGTGCAGAGAAATCACCCTCTTCGATACTTTCGGTTAAGGCAATTACAGCATTTGCTCTGTTTACACCGGCAAATAATACCCCCCATCGGGCCATAAAATATCCGTTTACAGGTGACCAATTCATTAGCTCAACTTCTTTTAAGTCAGCTTGATCATCATCAGTACTCCCTTTGTGTGCATCATCGCTCATCACATCCATGGTCCAGTTGTCAGCCGCACGGCCCCAACCATTTCCATATCCATGATTTACTTCAGCACTTAAAGCAGAATACGCTCCGGTCAACAACAGGTTTACACCTGTTTCATTCTTCAATGCTTCGTCACTCAACGCGCCTACGGCGGGAGAGGTAGTAAAGTCTTCGCTACATGCGAAAACCACTAAAAGCGTTAGTAAATAACTAAATTTTCTCATTGTATCTGTCTTTAAAATTTAATGTTTGTTCCTATTGATAAAGTTTTTGCAAATGGGAAGATTCTCTGATCAACCCCTAAGTTCAAGTTGTTTCCACGAATAATTTCTGGATCATACCCTGAGTAATCAGTGATTGTCAATAAGTTTGTTCCCTGTAGGTACAATCTCATTGAATCAACACCAATACTTCCGACAACACTATCAGGAAGTGTATACCCAATTTGTAAGTTTTTCAATCTTAAGAAAGATCCGTCTTCTACAAAGTACGAGTTCGGCGCTGTCTCTTCTAAAGGATAAGAAGAGGAAAGTGCTGGTATATCAGTATCTGTATTGGAAGGAGTCCATGCATCTAAAACGCGTGCACTTCTGTTCCCTAGGAAGAAAAGTCCAAAGTCAGTAAACACCTTGTTGTAGTTGTAGATGTCGTTTCCTTGAGATCCGTTAAAGAAGGCGGCAACATCAAACCCTTTGTATGCAAGGTTTAAGTTGATCCCGTATGTGAAATCAGGATGAGGAGAACCGATAATGTTACGATCATCACCATCACCATCAGTGTCACCAGCAAATACCATACGACCGTTTGAATCAAGTCCAGTCACTTCTCTACCATAGAAGTGCGCTAATTCTTCTCCTACTACAGTTCTGTTGGCTTCACCATTACGAATTCCCGTTTGTCCGAATACTGGAGCATCGTTAATAAGAGAAGTCACTTTATTCTTATACTGAGAAACGTTGACGCTTACATCATAGGTTAATCCACCTGATGTTGTATCTCCGTATCCTATCGCCAAATCAAAACCTGTATTTTCAACATTTCCTAAGTTAACTAGAGGCGCTCCAGCATCAATTGCTGTTGAGCTAATCAAACTAAAGTCTCTTGTAATAAGGTCTTTTGTTTTAATCTGGAAAAATTCAGCATTAATGGAAAGTTTACTGTCTAACAATCCTAAGTCAACACCAAAGTTAACCGTCTCAGAAGTCTCCCATTTAAGATTGGGATTTCCTACTTGTTGTAGTAAGGCTCCTTGCGTAACAGAACTATCATTAAAAGAATAGTCCGCTAAGCTTTCACTTAAACCTGAAATATTAATGGTTGGGTTATCAGCAGGTAACGTCTGATTCCCAAGCTGCCCCCAAGAACCTCTAATTTTCATGTAGTTTACGATACCACTAGTAGGGAAGAAATCTTCTTTACTAACATCCCAACCAGCACTCAATGATGGGAAAATATCACTCTTGTATTCGTCAAATCTTGAAGACTCATCATTACGAACCGTAAGCGTTAAGAAGTATTTATCATCATAACTATAGTTTACATTCGCAAACAAAGAATACAAAGTGCTATACCCATCATAAGCATAACTTACGTTAGGAGCACCTGAACCATTGCTTAACAAGTAAAAAGTTGGCTCTTCAAAAAGATAGCCTTGACGCGTAACGCCATTTCCTTTTCCTCCGTTTTTAACATATTCTATACCCCCTAAGGCATTTACACTGTGAGCTCCGAATTCGCCAGTATAGTTCACAGTAGTTGTCCAGTTCCAGTTGTAACTTGTTTGATTTTGCTCATCCAAGGTTTGAGTTGAAATGGGTTCTCCGTGTTCTGGATCTAAGTAGGTAAATTGACGTGAATCAAAAGTACCCATACCCCCTGCAAAAGTTGTTTTTGCCGTTAATCCATCTGTAATTTCATAAGAAGCATAGACATCACCAATGATGTTTAAGCGCTTAAAGTAATCGTCTCTTGTTCTGTGCAACAAGGCAGCAGGGTTACGTGTGTTACTCAAACCAGGTCCAGCAACTCCAGTATAGTTACCATCAGAATCTTTGACCGGTAAAAGTGGCGTCATTCTAAAGGCAGCTTCAACCGCTTCACTATTTCCAGGTCTGGTGTTCGTGAATGACAAGTTGATATGCTGACCCACTCGAAAGCGATCTTTTACTTTTGCTTCTGAGTTGAACTTCATATTACCTCTTTTGAATCCTTGATTGTTAAGGACACCTTGACGGTCTAAAAATCCAACACCAAAGTAGTAACGTGCCGATTCTGATCCATTCGCTATAGAGAATGAAGCATTGGTAGTGGGTGCGTTTCTTGAGATTGCGTCAATCCAATTCGTACCACCTGCTGCTACAGGAGCCGAAAAAGCAGCACCCGTTGCAGGGTTTGTCTCTGAGAAAACAATAGGATTGTACGAAACCACTCGTCTGTAACCGATCACTGATGAAGGCACTACAGGACTAGAACCACTCCCGTATTGAGGGTGAGTTGGCGTCACACCATCATTGTTGTAACTGTCCCAAATCATTTGAGCGTGTTGATTAACATCCAACATTTCAGGTGAATTAGAGATCTGAGAAGAACCCGTGTAGAAGTCAAATGAAACTTTTGCCTCATCCATATTATACCCTCCACCCTTTGTGGTGATTACAATTACCCCGTTAGAAGCTCGTGCTCCATAGATAGCCGCAGCACCGTCCTTAAGAACGTTCATCTGTTCAATATCATTAGGGTTGATATTATTTAATACGAGAGGATCATCTGTTTGAACCCCGTCTATAATATACAATGGGTTGGTATTGTTACTCGTACCGAAACCACGGATATTAATTTTAGGAGCTTGACCAGGATTACCACTTGTTACAACTGTAACACCAGTAACACGCCCTTGAAGCGTTTCAGCAGCATTCACAACGGGAGTCTTCACGGCGTCGTCCATATCAACAACCGCAACAGATCCTGTTACACTACCTCGTGTTTGAGCGCCGTAACTGGTCACGATAACCTCATCTAGTTCGTTATCAGATTCTAACATCACCATCACTTGGTCTTGATCTCCAACAGCTACGTCTTGTGAGGCAAATCCGATAAAAGAAATGACCAATACATCGTCTGGCCCCGCTTGAATTGAAAAGTTACCATCGAAGTCTGTAGAGACTCCCGTAGTAGTTCCTTTTACTAAAACGGTGGCACCTGGTAGCGGTCCATCCTGACTAGAGACAGTTCCATTAACTGTCTGTCCATACACTGACCCTATGAATATAGTAAGCATAAACAGGGTGAGTGAAAAAAGAAAATTGTTTTTCATTGTTTTTGGTTTATTTTTTGCGGTATTAAATTATAAAAATTTGTTAAAAAAAATAACATATTCGAAATATTTAGACTCTTTTTTTGTTGGTCTCGTAACAATCAGATGATTTTAATTTAACGCTACCGTGCTAAAAGCAACACCAGCAAAGGGGTTTCGTTCTTTTTCCATTGAAAATTTTGATTCTTTCTACGGCTGTTTAAATCTAAAAAAAATGTACTTTGAAAACTGAAAAAATTGAATCTATGACGGATTTTAGAACTATGACGAATCACTTTTTCACCTCTTTTCTGCTACTTTTCATTTTGATGACTTCCTGTGCAGAAGATCAATCGCCCTTATTTGTTTCTCTTCCCCCTAGCAAAACAGCTGTTTTGTTTAACAATAGAATACTTGAGAATGATTCCATCAATATTCTAGAAGAGGAATATGTTTTTAATGGCGGAGGTGTTATTTCAGCCGATTTTGACAACGACGGTTTGCGAGATCTTTTTTTCACTGGGAATCAAGTAAGCAATAAGCTCTACCGCAATAAAGGGAATTTTCAATTTGAAGATATCAGTGCTACAGCTCAAATCGAAGCCATTGCACAATGGGCTACAGGAACCACCTATGCAGACGTTAACGGAGATGGCTATTTAGATATTTATGTATGCACGGCGATGTATCAAGAAAATCGAAAAAACCTTCTTTATATAAATAAAGGACCACAAGCCAATGGGCAAGTGGTATTTGAAGAAATGGCGGATGCCTTCGGCGTAGCCGACTCTGGCAATAGTATGGGAGCGGCTTTCTTTGATTATAATAAAGACGGCTTACTAGACCTCTATGTCCTAAACAACGAACAAAGTAATGTATTACCGCTAACCTATCGTAAAAAAGTTATTGATGGGAGTGCTCCTAGTAACGATCGCTTATACCGAAATAATGGTGACGGTAGTTTTACCGATGTAAGCCTTGAAGCTGGAATCACGATCGAAGGTTTTGGACTTGGCATCGGGATCGTCGATGTGAACCAAGATGGATGGCCCGACATTTTTATTGCCAATGATTACATAAGTAATGACCTATTATATGTAAACAATGGTGACGGTACTTTTTCGAACCAAGCGTCAACGCTTCTAAAGCACCAAAGTATGTTTTCAATGGGAGTCGATGTAGCCGATTTTAACAACGATGGCTACAAAGATATTATCTCCTTGGATATGCTTGGAGAATCCAATTATCGTAAAAAAACAACCATCTCTTATAGCAACTACGAAAAAGTAATCCTTGATCGCAAGTGGAATTATGAAACCCAACACTCAAGGAATATGCTCCATTTGGGCAATGGAAATCAACAACCGCTAAGTGAAGTAGGCATGCTTGCGGATATTTATCAAACCGACTGGAGTTGGTCTCCTTTGTTTTTTGACGCAGACAATGATGGCAACAAAGACCTCTTTATCACCAACGGATTTCCGAGAGACATTACGGATAAAGATTTCTCTGACTTCCGTCAAAGTGTCTCCAGGTTTGTCGATAGCGATATTCTCCTGGACTGTATTCCCGTTGTCAAGCAAAAAAATTACGCCTATCGAAATAAAGGCCAACTAGAATTTGAAGATGTAGGGGATCAATGGGGCATCGGAATCCCCTCTTTTTCAAATGGAGCCGTGTTTAGTGATTTGGATAATGATGGGGATTTAGATTATGTCGTTAATAATATTAATGACCCTGCCTTTGTTTTTGAAAATCGCGCTACAGAAAATGGCAATTCGTTCTTAAGCATCCAATTGAAGGGCCCTCAAAATAACCCCACCGGGATAGGCACAAAAGTAGTGTTGAGAACAGACGCATCTACTTTTCAAACCCATACCAATTACCACACACGCGGCTATATGTCGGGGGTTGAGGAACGCATTCATTTTGGATTGGGAACCCTTGATACGGTCGCTCAATTAGAGGTTCGTTGGCCGGATGGAAAAATAGAGGTTCGTAAAGAAATCCCAAGCAATCAATTCCTTGAGTTCTCTTATGCAAACGCCAAAGAAACAACCACTCCCCTCGCTTTCCCTATGGTAAATGCTTCCCTTGATGAGACCGCCTTTTCAGTTGTTAAAGATACGATCGGAATCAACTACCGACACAAACAAATTGATCAGGCTGATTTTCATATTCAGCGCTTACTCCCTCGAAAAATATCAGAAGAAAATCCAAGAATAACAATACTTGACGCCAATGGTGATACCCTGGACGATTTTATCATTAATGGATCAGATGGCGAAAGCCCTTTGCTTTTTATTCAAGATAGAAAAGGCAAATTCAGCTCCTTGGAGCTATTTGACCTCAATCAAATTGAAGGTGCTAGTATTGAAGACCACACGGCTTTCGATATTGATAATGATGGAGATAGTGATTTAATTTTCTTGTTCAATTACAATGAATTTAGAAAGAATCAGTACTATGGAAAAGTAGTCGTACTGGAAAATGATGGAACAGCCACTTTCAAAACAGACTACAATCGCTTTCCAAAACTCAACTCTCAGGTTCACTTACTTCAGATTATAGACGTTAATGGAGACGGACAAAAAGATGTTTTTTTAGCAGGAAAAACAAAGATTCAAAGCTATCCTGACCCAGACCCTTCTTTTCTTATGCTCAATAGGGGTGGGACTTTTGAAGACCATACAGCTTCTTATTTTGAATCGGCTCTCCCTAGTGGCTCCATCAATGATGTGATCGCCACTGATTTTAACACCGACGGTAAAATGGACCTACTTATAGTAAGTCCTTTCTATCCCCTTCAATTTTTTGAAAATAAGGGGAATGTCTTTCAATTGGCAACATCGGATGATTTAATCGATTATAAAGGATGGTGGCAGTCTGTCAAAGAATGGGATTTTGATCATGATGGTGACACGGACTATTTAGTTGGGAATTTAGGACAAAACAATCCCTTTAATATCTCCTCAGAAAGCCCAATAACATTGGTTGTTAATGATTTAGACAACAATGGTTTCAAAGAGCCTCTACTATTTTCTTATAACAAAGACCAAAACGGAAACTACAAACAATATCCGGTAACCTTCTGGGGTAATTTAAACCGACAGAGTCCTTATTTCCGAAAAAAGTTTACCACCTACAAAGCGTTTGCTCAGGCTGATATTACTGAGATTTTAAGCCCAGAAGAACGCAAAGCCTCTAACCAGCTAAGCATTAACAATGACCAGAGTATGCTTATAGAAAACAAAGGGAATGGTAAGTGGGAAGCGCGTCCTCTCCCTATCGAAGCACAATGGGCTCCCATTTACGGCTTCGAACTAGTGGGTAATGGAGACACAGAAGAGTTACTTTTAGTGGGTAACGACTACGGGAACGAACCCTTTATTGGTCCGCTTGATGCCTTTTCGGGACTGCATTTAAAATGGGAAAAGGGGATATTTAATGTGGTCCCCAAAGCGAAATCACAATTTGAAGTACCAGGGAATGCTCGAGACATCAAAACAATACAAACGGCGGCAGGTAATTCCCTTGTACTCGTTTCTCAAAACAATGGTGAACTCCTTGTTTTCCAACAAAATTAATGGACCCTATACAAGCCTTCCTGTGCCACAGAAGCAATTAGGTTCCCCGCAGCATCAAAAATATTTCCTCGGGCAAAACCGCGGGCATTAGAAGTACTCGGGCTCTCGAGTACAGACATGACTCCTTTCTCCACCTTCAAAGGGCGATGGAACCAGAGCGCATGGTCCAAACTAGCCATCATAACGGCTTTCTTCTTTAAGATTTCTTCATGAGGTAGGGACATGGCTGCCATAAGACCAAAATCTGATATAAAAGCCAAAAGCTGATGTTTTTCTGGGGTAGTATACACTTCCCAACTTTGTGATTGGGTCCAAAATTTTACTTGTGACAAACCGGATTCCAAAATCTGCTTACCCAAGGGTAGGAATTTGAATACTTTATCGATCTCCATCCCTCGTAAAATCGCATTACCACGATCCATTTCTTCTGACTCCAATAAACTGGCTTCTAGGCTTTGCTCTGTCGGCGCTTTAAAGTTCGGCAATCGCTCTTGGTGTTCGACACCCTCTTCTTGAATTTGAAAGGAAGCTGCCAAAATAAAGATGGCCTTGTCATTCTGCTTGGCAATCACCCGACGGGTTGTAAAACTACCCCCATCTCGGATGATATCTACCTCATAAGACACCGGAAGCGCTAGATTGCCTCCTAATATAAAGTAGGAATGTAAGGAATGGGCATGCCGGTCTGAAGGGACTGTCTGGTAGGCGGCGTGCAGCGCTTGAGCCAGTACCTGTCCTCCGTACACCCTTCCCCAAGGAGTAAAGAAGTTATCGCCCTCGAATTTATTTTCAGCTGTCTTACGAAGTTTGATTTTTTCAAAGAGTGCTGTCAAGTTTTCCATTTTGTAATTTTTTAAGGGAGATACACTTCGAGTAAAGTTGCCTTTTCTGCACTCATCTGTATCCGATCTAAGGAAGCAGGAAGCAACAAGAGACCCCCTTGGTGTAAGGTGTAGTTTTTATTTTGATAGATCAATTCGGTTACCCCTTCTATACCGAGTAGCACAACAAAGGAATCAAGGTTTTGATAGTCTTTTTCAAGGATCCCCTCCAAAGGAAGATAATTCGTTGTAAAATAGGGGGAATCCACTATTTTATTGGACATATTTTTCTTCTTTTCGTGACGGATAGCAGACTGTAGTGACGGGCTTCGATCCGCTACGGCTAAGGCTTGTTCTACATGAAGCTCTCGAGTTGCCCCTGTTTTGACATCTACTCTATTATAATCGTAAATGCGGTAGGTAATATCCGAAGTCTGCTGGATCTCTGCTAAAAGCACGCCTGCCCCGATAGCATGCACGAGTCCTGTTGGAATGTAAAAGCTTTCGCCACTTTTTACTGGGATCCGCTGTAAGGAATCCTCAAGGGTTCCCGATTCTATTTGCTTTTTGATGTTATCGGCTGAAATTTCTTTTTTAAAGCCCAAAACGAGTTCTGCTCCTTCGTCTGCATGAAGGATGTGCCACATTTCATTTTTCCCAAAACTATTATGGTGCTTTTGTGCCCACTCATCATCCGGGTGAACTTGAACTGACAAAGGCTTTTGAGCATCAATAAATTTAAACAACAAGGGAAAGGAAGCGCCAAATTGGTTCCATACTTTCTCCCCTACTAATGCTTCTTTGTAGGCTGCTAGAATTTCTGATAATAACTGCCCTTTCAATTCTCCTTCCGCCACCTCCGTTTCCGAGTTCTCTACTGCTGACAGCTCCCAACTTTCTCCAACCTGATTTTCAGAAGTTTCTTTTTTTAATATTTTTTTAAGCTTGTCACCGCCCCAGATTCGGTAGTGATAATTAGGAACAAAGGAAAGTGGATATAAAGGTGTGTTCATAATCAATTGACACCACAAAGGTACAGATTATTGAGGCATAAAGAGTATAAAGTAGCGATTCATCCTCTTTCTTACTATTTATTTAATACCTTAGAAAAAAGCTTACCCATGACTCTACGTCTACTGATTTTACTTCTTCTGTGTTTTGCTTTCCAGCAATGTCAAAAAAAACAAAAAACCCCTAATATTCTTGTGATTCTCACTGATGATCAAGGTTATGGCGACCTGGGAATTCATGGGAATGAAAAAATTAACACCCCTGTTTTGGATCGTTTTTTTCAAGACAACACCCGAATTCCTCAATTTTACGTAAGCCCTGTCTGCGCCCCTACCAGAGCCAGTCTTCTCACCGGTAGGTACTATCAGCGCGCGGGGGTTCATGGGGTTACAAGAGGTCGTGAACGTATGAGGACTGAAGAACAAACGATAGCCGATATCGTCCAAGCGGCTGGATACAACACCGGAATTTTTGGCAAATGGCACAATGGTGGAAATTACCCCTATCATCCATTGGCAAGGGGATTTGACCACTTCACCGGCTTTGCCTCTGGACATTACTCCAATTACTTTGATACCACCATTGAAAAGGATGGTCAAGATATTATCGCCAAAGGCTATCTACCTGATGTCATCACTGACGAAGCCATTGACTTTATAGCAAATAGCAAAGCGCAAGACAAGCCTTTTTTCTGCTTCGTAACCTATCAAACCCCACACACCCCTTTGCATGTTCCCGATTCGTATTTTGACCCCTACAAGGCCAAAGGACTCGATGATTTTACGGCCGCTATTTATGGGATGTGTGAAAACATTGACGACAACTTTGGAAGACTCCTAGAACAACTCCAAAAATTGGACATTAAAGAAGATACTTTAGTCGTTTTTCTAACCGATAATGGCCCTTTGACAGTCCGTTATAATGACGGCCTAAAAGGACGAAAAGGAACAGTAGATGAAGGCGGCGTCAGAGTGCCTTTTGCCATTTCATGGCCCGGAACTATCCCCAATAGTCAAGTGATAGACGGGGCTTGGGCACATATGGACCTACTGCCTACATTATTGGAGATAACCGGATTAGAGGGGACTCCTAAAAATACACTTGATGGTACCAGTTTTGCAGCACATTTGATGGGGGCTAAAAAGCCCTTGAAAAGAACTCTTTA
>CBFHRX010000002.1:29232-103093 GCA_965658355.1 Flavobacteriaceae bacterium
ATGAATTTGACGAATGGCAAGAAAGCTTACCTCCTAAACCCGAAATTTTACCTTTTCAGCTGGGGCTTCCAGCTAGTCCTGCTGTCAGCCTTGAGGCCAGTCAAGCCTTGCTTCAACCGCCTTTTGAATTTAGAAAAGACAGAAGACATACCGGGATTGCGTATCATAGTTTGCATGGATGGGCACATGACTGGATTGATTTTTGGACAAAAAAAGAAGCTTATGCCCAGTGGGAAGTGGAAGCTCTAGAAGAGACTACTTACGACATCTATATAGAGTATGGACTGGACCCTGAAAACGAAAATACGGTCTTAGAATTAACCGCAATGAATGAAAAACTTCTCTTAAAAGAAATTCCTGTTTTTGAGCCTATTCCGCTACCGGACTACGATCGAGTTCCCCGAACGCAAGAAGCACCTGCTATGAAATGGAATCTTCTTAAAGTGGGCGAGCTTACTTTTCCAAAGGGACGCTATCCGCTTAGCTTAAAAACTCTGGAGATGGGGAATGTGAAATCACTGGAACTTAAATCTCTACGTCTTGTGCCCAAAAAACTGCTTTAAGATACTGATATCAATGGATTAGAGAGGATTTGGATCGTCTCCATTGGTATAAAAAAAACCCTCCACTTGGGAGGGTAAATATTTACAAAATTTGAAATCTCTATTTAGATGATGCTTTAGCTATTTCATTTAACATACCTGAAACATCCATATATTCATCAACTTCAATTATTTTATTGTTTTTATTGAATTTAAACACCTCATAAGCTTTAATTCCTTTCATAGATGTACCTGCAAGATCAGCACTCCATTTAGCATATATTCGAACACCACCATCTGGAATAAAAGTAGAATCAACCGTTGGATAGAAATCCCTTTCACTAGCTTTTATGTTATCAAGTATTTGAAAAAAACCATTATAGTTTTCTAAAATTCCTTTTTTATCTAAATCTTCACCACCATATGCAGGAGGATTAAACTTAGCTTCTTCGGCAAAAAAAGATGCTGCTTTTTCTAAGTCTTCATTTTCTAAAGAATCAAATAATTCATGAACAACTTTAGCATTTTGTTTGTAAATTTTCATCGCTGTCTCCATTTTCGAATTTTCATCAGTTGTCTGATTACATGAAAACAGCAATCCAACAAATGAATATAGAAATAATAGTTTTTTCATTTTAATTGATTTATGGATTATAATTTATAGTTATTCTTTGAATTATTTTACTTCCATGAATTTCCACAACATTACACGTTTTCTTAGATCACGCACCTTGTCCATTTCAGTCCAAGATTTTGGCCAAACTTTGGGGCCAAATTGGGTTCCCATATTAGATTTGATAAAATCTTTCCAGTTACTATACCAATCAATAGTAGTATGTGTGTAGTAAACATCTGTTCCTAAGTTGTCTAGTCGTCTATGAAGCGTCCAACCTACACGTGAGTCGCCTTCGAGTATTTTAGGAGTATTCTTTTTTTCCATGTTTTCGTACTTGGTGTAATTTTTCATGTGATGTACCTTCATGAAATTGATAACCATAAACTGGGGGGCAATACCTGTTTCCTTAGGTCCGTTTTTATCTACATTAGCCAAGATATTCAAAAACTGTCGTCTCTTTATAGTTCGCACTTTACTGACATTGTCAGCCATTAATTCTGCCATTTTTTCACTCATCCCCATAAGCTCAGGATAACTTAACTCATACTTTTCTTCATCGTTAATATCTGTTATCGTAGTAATCATATGTGTAAAATCATTCTTTTGGTTTGGAACTACTTTCCAAACATCCCAACCTACTATTGCCCCTGCATCAAGACGCCCTTTAGCTATTTTTGAAAAATTAGATTTTAGATAAGTATCATAAGCTTCAACATCATCTGCATGGACAAAGGTCTGCTCAAAAAGAAGATTTTGTTGCCCTTGTAAAGAAGTTATAATCAAGAGTAAACAAAACGATATAATTTTTTTCATTTTAATTGATTTATGGTTAATAATACCCTTAAGATAGAAAGATTAGGTTACATATCAAATCTCACCCCCATGTTTCAATAGAAAAACCGTTTCCTAAAACCCATAGCCGTGTGTTTTGGATAGGAGTGCTTGAGAAGTTTTAGCTTTGTATACTCATGAAACAAAATGATTTGTTGCCAATATGTTGCCATAAAAAATCCGCAACATCATGTAAAACAATTTGTTACGGATTTAAAAATGTACCTCGGGTGGGAATCGAACCCACACTCCCGAAAGAACTGGATTTTGAATCCAGCGCGTCTACCAGTTCCGCCACCGAGGCAATAGGGTCGACAAAAATATAAAATTAATCAGTTCAGCTCCTTTTTTCAACTAAAAAATAATGCCTCAAAAGATATTTACTTTACATTTGCAATCCTATTAGTAAGCGTGTGGAAACAGTAGCCAAAATATTCCCTTGTACACAAAGCCAGGAGCTTGCGAGCGCCATTGCCGGCCATTTCGGTGTATCCCTTGGGAACGTCCTATTTTCACGATATAGCGACGGGGAGTTCCAACCTTCTTTTGAAGAATCGGTGCGCGGCACAAGAGTCTTTATTGTGGGGTCTACCCAACCGAGTTCTGAAAACCTGATGGAGATGCTCTTAATGCTGGACGCTGCCAAGCGTGCCTCAGCAAGACATATTACGGCCGTAATGCCTTATTTTGGATGGGCCAGACAGGATCGAAAAGACAAACCTCGAGTCCCTATAGGAGCCAAACTTGTCGCAAAACTCCTCGAGGCAGCAGGAGCGACACGGATTATTACGATGGATTTACACGCAGATCAAATCCAAGGTTTTTTTGAAAAGCCCGTTGACCATCTGTTTGCTTCTTCCATTTTTGTGCCCTATATCAAATCCTTACATCTTGACAATCTAACCATTGCCTCCCCTGATATGGGAGGGTCAAAACGGGCATACGCCTATTCTAAATTTCTCCAATCGGACGTTGTTATTTGTTACAAGCAAAGAGCCAAAGCCAATGTAATTTCGCATATGGAGCTCATTGGTGATGTAACCGATAAAAATGTTGTTTTGGTAGACGATATGGTAGATACAGCGGGTACCTTAACCAAAGCCGCAGAGCTTATGATGGAACGAGGAGCCAAAAGTGTTCGCGCCATTTGTACACATGCTATACTTTCTGGAAGTGCACATGAGCGAGTAGAAAACTCCCTATTAGAGGAACTAATCGTTACCGATACGATACCTACACAAAAAGAAAACCCCAAAATTAAAGTATTAAGCTGTGCTTCTTTATTTGCGAATACGATGAAGAACGTACACTTAAATAAATCTATACATTCAAATTTTATTAATTAAACTCAGATATGAAATCTATCACAATCAACGGATCTAAAAGAGAAAGCGTAGGCAAGTCAGCGACGAAAGCCATTCGCAATGCTGGAGGAGTTCCTTGTGTGTTGTATGGTGGAGAGCAACCGCTCCATTTTTCGGCCAAAGAACTTGACTTCAGTAAACTGGTTTACACACCAAATGCACACACAGTTGTGATCGCTCTAGAAGATGGAAGTAAAATTGATGCCATCTTACAAGACATTCAATTTCACCCCGTCTCAGACAAAATTTTACATGTTGACTTCTATCAACTTTTCGAAGACAAGGAAATCTCAATGGATATTCCCGTTCAAATTCAAGGAGCAGCACCAGGAGTACTAAACAGCGGTGGGGTATTGCGCCTTAGTAAGCGTAAGCTTAGAGTACGAGCACTTCCTGCTAATCTTCCTGATTTTATCACAGTTGATATCTCAGGGCTTGAAATGGGGAATAAGTTTTATACTGCCGAGCTGAAAAATGACCACTACACACTTTTACACCCAGACAACACCGTAGTTTGTCAAGTGAAAGCTTCTCGTGCATCTATCAAAGCTGAAGCAGATACAGAAGCGGCTCCAGAAGAAGCAGCAGAAACTGAGGCGGAGGCTTAAACATAAAGTCACTTGCTAACACTATCAAAAAAGCATCGGTCTTCACCGATGCTTTTTTATTTTTGAATACCCCTTTTACAATTGATTCTTTTAAATTCGTAACAGATGGAAAAATTTCTACTTGTAGGGCTCGGTAATGTGGGCGCTGATTATGAACATACCCGTCATAATATCGGCTTCGATATCATGGATCGCATCGCAAAAAATTGGGCGCTAGAATTTGAAAGTGGAAAATCAGCATGGGTTGCACGTAAGAATTTTAAAGGCAAGACTTTTGTTCTTATCAAACCCACAACGCTCATGAATCGAAGTGGGAAAGCCGTTCGCTATTGGGCTTTAAAAGAAAATATTCCACTTCAGAATATTCTAATCATAACAGACGATTTACATCTGCCCTTCGGCAGCCTTAGAATGCGTGCCAAGGGGAGTGCTGGTGGCCACAATGGTTTAAAAGACGTTGAAGCCCTCCTAAACACTCCAAATTATGCCCGACTCCGCTTTGGAATAGCTCAGGAAACACGCCCTTACGATCAGGTAGACTTTGTTTTGGGGGAATGGGATGAAGAAGAAAAAAACAGGCTAGTAGAAAGAATTGAAAAGGCATCCGAAATGGCTGTTTCATTTGCTACTGCCGGCTTGCAGAATACCATGAATACTTTCAATGGGACTTAATTAGTCTTGTACCTGAAGTTGATAAGCTACTGAAGAAGCACTGTTACCATTAGCATCAATAGTGACAACTTTCCAATAATAATTCCCTCTAGCAAGGGTCAGTGTTAGCGAGGTCGCAGAAATAGCTGTTTCCAGTAGCTGCATACTGTCCAGATCAGATCCCAAATAGAAAGAATAGCGTAGGTTTTCTTCGTCAAGATCAAAACCCTCCCATTCAAATTGAATCGCCCCAGGACTTACTGTAGCCCCCTCTAAGGGAAATAGTAACTGAGTAGCAAAAGGGAGATGATCCCCTTCTACTGTTCCTTCCAAATAAAATTGCCACTTTTCACTGCTCGTTTCTACCAAACTGACTTCAGAGCTGGACACAACCCACCACTGGTAGGCAAAACCCCTTTCTAAAACTTGATTGAGGGTGGTGGTGGAAGTGAACTCTTTATACTCCTGACCACTACTAATATTACGAATCACTAATTCATAGGTATCAGAATGTAAAGAAGCGCTCCATCGAAAACTTACTTGACTCCGATCCGTATCTATCTCAAAAGCCGTGGTACAACTTTCTAGATTTGAAGGCGACAGCAAGCTCACGGCTTCAGGATCAGGAATCACCTCTTTGCCACAAGCATATAGGAATAAGAATGCTAATAGATAAGCTTGTATTTTCATTCCACAATGAGTTTTAATGATTCTGATCCCCCAGCATACAGCAGTCGAACTAGATACAATCCAGGAGGATAATCCGCTACAGTAAAATGTATGGCACGGGTGTTAGGGTCTATTCGATGTACTTTATTATACCGTATTTCACCCCTAATGGGCACTATCTGAACCTGGGCTTTTGGATAGTCTCCCCCTGCTAATAGGGTTACCTCATCTTGAGCTGGGTTGGGGTACAACAATGCTTTTTTGGCCCAATACAATCGTTCCGTATAGACAGCTTGGCAAACACCTTCTGAGACTACCTTGAGTTCATTTACCCCCTCCTCTAAGGGAAGTACTACTTGATTTTGATTTTGAATATCATATCTTTTTGAATTGATCTCAACACGGTAAGATGACGCCCCATTTAGATGGAGTTCAAGTTGCTGCTTTGATTGCAGTACTTTTGAGTTGACTGTCAGCGGCTGGGGGGCTTCAATAGTGGTGGTATAGCAAACTTCAAAATCGGTATCTTCTGATGACGTAATACAAAAGGAATAGTCACCCCTTTCAAGATTTCTTATTTCAATCCCATTCGTGGAAAAAGTTCGATTTTCATTTCTTCCATTAGGGCCCAAAAGTTGAACTCGATACGAAAAATCAGCTGCTGCAGCAATTGTAATACGACCGTTGTTTTTATCGACACAGCTGCTGTCAAATTTTTGTATGGTGAAATTATTGGCGCTTTTGATATCACAGGCATCTCCAATTCCATTCTGGTCATAATCTGCTTGATCCTCATTGCTTACTTCCGGACAATTGTCCATCCTGTCTACAAAAGAATCCTCATCACTATTGGGTTCCATCTCCCCTTCTACACAGGCACGTAACTCAAAAGCTAGAATTCTACCCGTGTCGTCTAGGGCATTGTCAATCACCTGAAGTTGCCAGGTTCCAAATAGCGATTTGCCCTCAAACGACGACAAATCTTCAATGGGGCGATAGGCCCCCGTATAGGGGGCAAAGCCTTGTAAAATAGATTGCGACGCTTCGGAATCAAAAAGGGTGTTGGTGAAATTATTATTCTCTCCTCCATTTTCACGCGCCAGATAAATACTGCTTCTATCCGGAGCTATCAATAGCAAGCTAAGATCTTGCAGATAGCTATGTTCAATACTCACAAATACATTGAGGTCTGACAGTACATTAGGATCGGTAATCGTAATTTCAGCAATCGTAATCCCCGATTCTGTAAAAGTGGCATCTTCTAAGGGTAGAGGGAGGTTTTCTGCTGAATAAACAACACATTGTATGGGAGCTGTCGTAAAGGATTGAATAGGCGAATAAGCAGAATTTATACAGCTATTTTCAGCTCGTACGCGCCAATAATAGGTGGTTTCTGGATCCAAATCCAAAGAAGCGACTTGACTTGCTACAGTCGTTTTTTCATTTACATCTGAAGAGAAATCGGCAACAGTACTCCATTGCACTCGGTATAAGGAAGCCGACGGGGTTTCTTCCCAAACTAACAACCCATTAGGGGAAGCTTCGGTACTTTCCACTTCTGGAAAACGCAATTCTGGAGCGTTCAACTGATCCGAAAATAATTCAAGTAAAAAGGTGAATTCTGATACAACAGCTCCCGATTGCGCTTGAATGGTAATTTCATATTCTCCCGTTATAGTGGGTGATACCTTTTCTATTGTCAAAACCCCCTCACCACTGGCGGCTGAAGTTAGAGGCGTTGAAAATGTCGCTTCAAGTCCCTCAGGTAGATTTAAAATTGACAATTGAGTGCTGCCATCAGGATAATTTAGACTGTATTCTAGGGAAGTACTATCGGCAGAACAGAGACTTACATCATAGGATGACAAAGTCAAATCGTGCTCTTGGTTAATGATGCTTATAGGAGCACTATTTAGCGCAAAATAAAGATTGTCAACGGGGGATACACGAATACGGGCTTGCGTGGCATCGACACCATTAGGGACTAGTACAACGGCCTCTCCATCGTTTGAGGTACTTTCGACTAGCATATAGGGAAAGGAGTCAGACCCCTCAATTGACAGGTCAATACGGACAAATTCAGTTTCAATAGGGGCCTCTTCTGTATTTGCGGTATCCCAAAGTATACGTTTTGCATTTCCCGATCTCCATACTGAAGAAGTGGCTTGCGAGAGTACCCGAAAGGGACCCGCTTCTTCTGTCACAGTCAAAGTGAGCTCCTCCTGAGTTAGTTGAGCTCCTTGACCAACAGCATTGGCTTGTCGGTCTCGAATTGTCACCCCCCAATTGAGGGTTCTTTCAACAGTACTTACTGTTTCCCAATCACTCCCTACTACAGGATTATTCTCAGTAAGATTTCCAGATAAAATACGATCCCAATTGGGGATATACCGCTTGTACTGTACAGAAGGAGGCAATGAACGAGCTTGTGCCCCTTGGTAATTTTGGGGACCAAAATCAGCAGATCCAATTTCTCCTGAGTCGAGCTGCTCCCAGCTGTAATAAAGGGTATCTCCCTCTTCATCTACGGCATCAACACTCAAAAAATAGGGCGTGCCTTTGGGGATGGTATAGTCTGTAAGCGGCTGCATTTCGGGGGCTGAATTCGATATGGATTCACTGCTACCACAGCTGCTTTCTTCCACTACTTCCCGAATGCTTTTTATGCTGACATAATGGAAATAGGGATCCCCATGGTATTGCACATTGTCTTCACCCACCAAACCTGCATAGCCCATAATGGTGGAACCACTTCCAGGTTCAACACTGTATCCAACACCCTCATTTATGTGTGAAAAGGTGTGATAGGCACCAAACTGATGGCCCAATTCATGGGCCACAAAATCCAAGTCAAAATAATCATTCATATAGGGACCATTAGCACTCACAAAGGGATGAATAGTGTAGGCCTGGCCCTTTTGACTGTCGACACACACGCAACCCAAACAACCCGAATTACCATCAGCACTCGAACTGTACCCCAATAAATGTCCTACATCATAATTTTCAGCTCCTACTTCTTGTGTAAAAAAAGCTTGCGCTTCTTGGTTAAAATTTCCAGTGAAAGGGTCCGTTTCCGGGTCCAATTGCATGAGCGCACTCCCTGTAACCAATTCTAGATGCACATTCAGGTCTGTTTCAAATACTTGATTAATCCGATTTATGGTTGCCACTACAGCAGCAAAAGCATCTTCTTGGTTGGTTCCATTTGAATCGTCATCATCGCCCCAATACTGCGTATACTCTCCTGTTGCTGTAATGGCAATTCGAAAGGTTTGTAGAGAAGTTGTTGCTTTTTTAGTCTGCCCCTCTTTTTTTGGGTAGGCTTTCCCTTTTGGGGGCTGCCGGGTTTTGCATTCAAAATTATAGCGGGAAGTCCTAGTAGCCTCCCGGCGATAGGCATAATGAACCCCCTCTTGTTCGGGCTGAATAAAATAATGAACACCCTCAGAGGTATCAATCCAGGCACTAATACCCTTTCGAGTCATTGTAACCCGTGCATGTACCCCATCGCGTTCTTCACTAAGCGCTGTGTAGGTCCTAATAGAGGGGTTTTTTCTAGCTAATTCTGCCGATAAAATAGAGACAGGACGTAACGAAAAAAGTTCCAGCTGACCTTTTTCATTCGGCAATTCTAAAGTTTGATTATTGGCTAGTGGATCTGGCTGGCTTTCTTGCTTTGCCTGGTATTTTTTTCCTTCCCATTTATAAAAATCCGCTAAGGGCTCTTTCTCCTGTTTCGGTAACGGAGTCCAGTACTTTTGAGAATGGAGACTCACAAAAGAGAAAAGAAGTATACAGAAAAGAAATCGATGCCTCAACACAAAAAAATTAAGAATGGCTTTTGTAAATTCATTGCGGAAGCGAATTGGTATTCGTTGACCAAAAAAGTACTTTTGTTTTCTGAAGTCAAGATAAAAAAATTAATGAAGGTCATTCGTGATTTAAAAAATTTTACGAGCTCTAAAAACACGGCAGTGACCATCGGTACTTTTGACGGTGTGCATATTGGACACCAAAAAATCCTTACGAAACTCGTTGAAGAATCTAAAAAGAGAGGGGTAGACTCCGTAGTTGTCACCTTTTTCCCGCATCCAAGGATGGTGCTTCAAAAAGAACAAACTGTTAAGATGATTGATACTCTTGACGAAAAAATAGAATGGCTTGACAGCCTGGGGATAGACACCCTTGTTGTGCATCCATTTTCAAAAGAATTCTCGCGAACAACAGCTCTTACATTTGCTCGTGATATAGTGGCTTCGCAACTTCAATGCGAATTAGTCATCATAGGCTACGACCATCGTTTTGGACAAAATCGAGAGGCCACCATCGAAGATTTAGAAGAATATGGACACTTGTATGGTTTTGAGGTGGCGGTTATTCCTGTTCAAGACATTGAATCTATTGCGGTCAGCTCTACCAAAATAAGAAATGCGCTTCAGCAAGGACAATTGCCCATCGCCAACCAATATCTCAATCGTCCCTTCCGTCTCACTGGACAGGTGATTGAAGGGGATAAAATAGGCCATACAATCGATTTCCCGACAGCTAATATTCACATTGAAGAAGCCTATAAATTATGGCCCCCCAATGGGGTTTATCTTGTCAACAGTCAAATTGATAATCAAGAATATTGGGGGATGATGAATATTGGCAATCGACCGACCGTCTCTGGTAGCACAACTCGTATCGAAGTCCATTTTTTTGAACTCAATAAAGACTTGTACCACCAGAAATTAAGCCTGAATATCTATTTAAAAATCAGAGAGGAAAGGAAGTTTGACTCCCTTCCTAAATTAAAGGAGCAGCTGACCAAGGACCAAGCACTTTGCCAGCAGACTATACCTCAAATTACTGAAGGAACTGCTACCTTTACAAAAAAATAATCCATGTTATCCTTATCTTTTGTTCGCGACCATAAAGAAGCTGTCCTGGAGGGCTTAAAAAAAAGAGGTTTTAAAGAATTTGAATTCATTGACCGTTTGATTGCCCTTGATCAGGAACGCAGAAAAACCCAAGCGAGTTTAGATCAAAAACTAGCCGCTGCCAATCAAAAAGCAAAAGAAATTGGAGCCCTATACAAAAACGGCAAAGCCGAGGAAGCCAACCAGCTTAAAGAAGAAACGACGAGTCTAAAAGCGGAAACCAAAAAAACACAAGAAGAGCTCCAAAAAATAGAATCTGATCTGCTAGAAATAAGAACCAAGATCCCAAATATCCCCCATGAAAGTGTTCCCGCAGGCAACACAGAAGAGGACAATGAAGAAATCTTTCGAACAGGGGCCGTTCCGAAACTCCATAGCAAAGCCCTTCCCCACTGGGAGCTAGCCGCTGCCTACGATATTATTGACTTTGAGATGGGAAGCAAAATAACCGCTGCTGGATTTCCTGTATACAAAGGACAAGGGGCACGATTGCAAAGAGCTCTGATCAATTTTTTCCTTGATTTCAACACCCAAGCAGGGTATAAAGAGATACAAGTCCCGCATCTTGTCAATGAAGAATCGGGCTTCGGAACAGGCCAACTCCCCGATAAGGAAGGACAAATGTACCACGTACAAAATGACAATCTCTACTTGATTCCAACGGCGGAAGTTCCACTCACCAATATCTACCGGAATGTATTGCTCCAGGAAGCAGAATTACCCATTGCCTTAACCGGCTATACCCCCTGTTTTAGAAGAGAGGCCGGAAGCTATGGCGCTCATGTTCGAGGACTCAACCGCTTGCATCAATTCGACAAAGTAGAAATTGTCCGTGTTGAGACGCCAGAAAATTCCATGGCAGCACTTGACATGATGGTCGAGCATGTCAAAAATCTTTTAGAGGCTCTAGAACTCCCCTACCGGATTTTGCGCCTTTGTGGTGGAGACTTAGGTTTTACCGCTACCCTAACCTATGATTTTGAAGTATTTTCAACCGCTCAAGACCGTTGGTTGGAAATAAGCTCTGTGTCAAACTTCAATAGCTTCCAAGCAGAACGTCTGCAGTTGCGCTACAAAAACAAAGAAGGCAAAAAACAAAGTGTACACACCCTTAATGGCAGCTCACTAGCACTTCCGCGTGTGCTGGCTGGACTGCTTGAAAACTGTCAAAAACCAGACGGGATTCACATCCCAAAAGCATTAGTCCCATATTGTGGCTTTGAAAAAATTACACCCTAATGGTGATCTACAATGTAACCGTCAGTTTGGCTCCTGAAATTGAAAAAGAATGGCTCAAATGGATTGAAGAAGAGCATATCCCTGATATGTTGGGTACTGAAAAATTCGAAAAAGCACAACTGGTGAAAATCTACGACGACAAGCAAGCGGCCACAGGGAGCTATGCTGTACAGTACTACGCGAAAAGCCCTCAATTACTCAACGCCTATTTAACAGAAGATGCAGCCCGACTTCGAAAAAAGACCGCTGATCAATTTGGCGACAAGCTTCTTTCGTTTCGAACTTTCTTGAATGTAGTATCCGAACACTCATGAAAGCTGTTTCCCCCAAAAAGCACCTAGGGCAACACTTCTTGACAGCTCCAGATATTGCCCGTAGAATAGCCGAAACCCTCACGTTTGAAGACTATCAAAATGTACTTGAAATTGGCCCCGGCACCGGAGTGCTTACCCAATTTTTAATTCCAAAAACCAAACAGCTTCAAGTGGTGGAACTTGACAAAGAATCCATTGCGTATCTCAACGTTCATTTTCCAAGTCTTGCTGGGAAAATTATCAATGCTGATATTTTAAAATTAGATATCAAAAAAATATATGGAAGTACACCCCTTGCTATTATAGGAAACTTTCCCTACAATATCTCCACACAAATCGTTTTTAAAGTCTTGGATAATCGGCACCAAATTCCTTTTTTTTCAGGGATGTTTCAAAAAGAAGTAGCCGAACGTATATGCGAACCGCCAGGCAGTAAAAAATACGGTATCCTCTCTGTTCTTACTCAATTATTCTATGACGCAGCATACTGCTTTACAGTAAAGCCAGGAGTCTTTAATCCTCCCCCCAAAGTAGATTCGGGTGTGATACAACTCAAAAGAAAAAAAGTTTTTCAGTATGCTTGCGATGAAAAACTTTTATTTCGTGTGGTTAAAACCAGCTTTCAGCAGCGAAGAAAAACACTCCGTAATAGCTTAAAATCCTTTGGATTACCCCCTAATCTAACAGAAGATAGTATCTTTGACTTGCGTCCTGAAAAATTAACAGGCAATGAGTTTATTGCGCTAACCCAAAAGATTGAAAATGGCCAATTTTCAAATTGACAAAGCAAGACTTAAGGAAATTCAATCGTTGATTGAAGCGCAAGAGAATACAAAACTTCAAAAACAGCTTCACAAACTCCACTATGCAGATATTGCAGAGATCATTCAAGAACTCTCCAAAGAAGAAGCACTTTTTATTGTCAAATTACTTGACAGCAACAAAACAGCTGATGCTCTTGCAGAACTAGACGAAGACATTCGAGAGGCTATCGTAGAGCAACTCTCGGCAAAAGAGCTTGCCGGTGAAATTGAAGAATTAGATACCGATGACGCAGCCGATATAATTGCCGAACTCCCGGAATCAAGACAGGAGAAAGTAATCAATGAACTGACTGATGAATCCCTGGCCAATGATTTAAGAGAGCTTCTCAACTATGATGAAAACACTGCGGGAGGTCTTATGGCCAAAGAACTGGTTAAAGTTCAAGAAGATCTCAGCGTTCTAAAATGTGTTAACGCAATGCGGGCACAAGCCGAAAATGTGACCCGAGTTCATTCCATCTATGTGGTCGATCAAAAAAACAAACTAAAGGGAAGACTTTCGCTTAAAGATTTGATCACGGCCAACTCTAGAGCCCTTGTCAAAGACATCTCTATTCCCAATGTAGATTATGTGACTGTGGACCAAGAGGGAGAAGAAGTCGCCAAAATAATGTCTAAATACGATTTAGAGGCAATCCCCGTAGTCAACAATAAAAAAGAATTACTCGGGCGAATTACCATCGATGATATTGTAGATTTCATTAAAGAAGAAGCCGAAGAAGACTATCTATTAGCAGCAGGGGTGTCCGCCGATGTAGAAGCTGATGACACCATTTGGGATTTGAGCCGTGCGCGGCTACCATGGCTTTTTCTTGGCTTAATAGGAGGTCTTGGCAGCGTCTTTATTTTGCAGAATTTTGAACAGATTATGGCAGAGCCTCAACTGCGAAATCTTTTTTTCTACACCCCATTAATTGCAGCCATGGCAGGAAATGTTGGCGTCCAATCTTCGGCTATTATTGTGCAAGGTTTGGCCAATGATGTTGTCAAAGGATCTTTATTTTCACGTTTGCTAAAAGAGGTAAGTCTTAGTCTAATTAACGGTTTGGTGTTGTCGCTTTTACTGATCCTATTTGGCCTTTTAATCAATCAAGACCTTCTTCTCAGCGTAACCATTTCGGCGGCGATGATGAGTGTAATCATTGTAGCGGCCTTAATAGGCACTTTCGTTCCTATTGTACTCGATAAAAATGGAATTGACCCTGCTATTGCCACAGGGCCCTTTATTACTACTTGCAATGATATTTTCGGTATTTACCTCTTCTTTTATATTGCTAAAGTTATCCTACACTTCTAACTCATGAAAGTCCTCCACGTAGATGAAAACCACCCTGCTTTACTATCAGGGCTAGAGGCACTGGGTTATAGCAATACCCTTGCCTATCAAACAGCACTAGAGGAATTATGGCCGGAACTAGAGCAGTATAGCGGTCTTATCATTCGTTCGCGCTTTCCTATAGACAAAGGTTTTTTGGAGCAGGCCAAACAATTGAAATTCATTGGTCGTGTGGGAGCTGGAATGGAAAATATAGACTCCGGCTTTGCTGCAAAAAAGGGAATCACCGTCTTTGCGGCTCCTGAAGGAAATCAAAATGCAGTTGGCGAACACAGCCTAGGCCTTTTACTGGCATTATTGAATAAGCTTCGATTGGGGCATGCCTCGATACAGTCCGGAAATTGGTTGCGAGAAGCCCATAGAGGCTATGAATTAAAGGGACAAACAGTAGGTATTGTAGGCTATGGATACATGGGGAAATCCTTTGCTGAAAAACTTCAAAGCATGGGAGTACGAGTGCTTTGCACGGATCTAAAACCTAATAAGGGCGATGCTTTTGCGCAACAAGTACCGCTAAAAGTTCTCCAGGAAGAGGCAAGCGTGATAAGCCTGCATACAGATTTAAATCCAACGACAAAACCCTTAGTGGATACTGCCTTTATAAAGGCCTTTAAAAACCCTTTTTGGCTGCTCAATACCGCTAGAGGAAGCGCCGTTAACACCGAAGCTTTGGTAAATGGACTTCAATCCGGGGCTGTTTTAGGAGCTGCTTTGGATGTCTTAGAATACGAATCGAGCTCATTTCACTCTATTTTTAATTCTGATACTCGCCCTCCTGCCCTCGAATACCTCCTTACAGCTGACAATGTCATTCTAAGTCCTCATGTGGGGGGTTGGACGGTCGAAAGTCATGAACGTCTGGCCACAACTTTGGTAGAAAAAATTAAATATCACTTTCACAAAGACTAAAAGATGAAAAAAATACTAATCTTATGTACTGGCAACTCTTGTAGAAGTCAAATTGCTCATGGGATATTGGCACACAACACACAAGGAGTGGCAGAAATCTATTCCGCAGGAATTGAAACACATGGGGTAAACCCGAAAGCAATTGCGACACTTGATGAAATAGGAATCGATATTTCGAATCACAGTTCCAACTTGGTTGATGAATATTTTAATATCGATTTTGACTTTATCATTACCGTCTGTGATCACGCGGCAGAAAACTGCCCTGTTTTTCCCTCCAAAACAGCCAAACGCCTGCATCATAACTTTACAGACCCAAGCAAACTTATTGGGACAGAAGAGGAAATTAAAACCGCTTTTCGAAAAACAAGGGAGGAAATAGAAGCGTATTGTAACGCCTTTATCAAGGAGCAGTTGGGCTAAGCGCTATAAATTGAATCGTTTCTTGCGTCCGTTGCTCCAAAAGAATTTTCTTGCCGTTATTTTTGATGCGATCTATCGCATTCTGATCAAAATGACGAATGGTATACAAACGAACATCATTATGTGCTGTTACCTTAAATGTAGATTCCAATTCTTTTAGCAGTTCTTCCAAACGATTGTATTTGTCTTGAATACAGACTGAAAAACTAATCGCTGAATTCTGAATCAGCTCCACACGCATTTGATAGTGGTGCAAAAGCCCAAATACCTTGCTGATATTATCTTCTACTATAAAGGAAAAATCAAGAGAAGACAATCGCAACAACACCAATTCTTTTTTGAGTATAAAACAGGGGAGCTTGGGCACTAGAGTCTGTCCCTTAGACACTGCTGTTCCGGCATTCTCTGGATTTAAAAAGGATTTGACATACAAAGGGATTTCTTTTCGTTGAAGGGGTTGTAATGTTTTAGGATGAATGACGGAAGCCCCATAAAAAGCAAGTTCTATGGCCTCTCGGTAAGAGATTTGGTGCAGTAATTGAGTATTGTCAAATACTCTAGGATCTGCATTTAGTACACCTGGAACATCTTTCCATATGGTAACAGATTCTGCACTTAAAGCATAGGCATATATGGCAGCGGTATAATCTGAACCTTCACGCCCTAGAGTGGTTGTAAAATTATTGGCATCACTCCCAATAAAACCTTGTGTCATGAAAACACCAGTCCCCTTCACTTGCTTTTGAATCTCCGTTTTTGTTTGTTCCCAATCCAAATCAGCACCCCGGTAATAGTCATTCGTTTTAATAGCTGTTCGGGCATCTAGCCATTGAACAGCAAGCCCATCAGCATTTAAGTAGGACGCGATAATAGTGGTGGATAGCAATTCACCAAAGCTCACTACTTGGTCATACACAAAACTTCGACTGGGTGACTTATTGCTGTTTAAAAAAACTTTTAACTCTTCTATTAGGTCCAGGATCTGGTTTTTAACAGGACCTGCTTCGCTACTAAAAAGAGAATTGATGATGTCAAAATGAAACGCTTGTATAGTCGTTAAATGCCCAGCTAAAGCTTCTTTATCATCAAAATAAGCAATCACAACCGCTTCTAATGCATTGGTCATTTTGCCCATAGCAGAAACGACTATCAGCGTGTTTTCGGCTCCTTGTTGTAGGAGTACCTTTTTTAGATTGCGAACGCCTTCAGCATCTTTTACCGAGGCCCCTCCAAACTTAAATACTTTCATTTTGGGTCTTTATTTTCTTTTTCTTTTCCTATAATCTGCCATGGCTTCACGGTCCATTTGTACTGTATTCCAATCCTCTAAAACAGTAGCACCACTATTTTTATAAAATTCTACAGCAGGGGTATTCCAATCCAATACAACCCATTCAATACGATTGACCTCAGAGGCGTATGCCTTTTCAATAAAAGAATGGTACAAGGCAGTTCCAATGCCTTTTCCTTTGTGTTCCTCAGTTACGATCAAGTCTTCTAGATGAAAAGTCGGCCCTTTCCAAGTAGAATAGCGTGGGTAATACAGTGCCATTCCAACTACGACATCCTCTAATTCTGCAACCAAACATTGGAACAAAGGGGTGCTTCCAAAACCGTGCAACTCGATATCCTTCTGTGTAACGATTACTGCCTCAGGCTCTTTTTCAAAAACGGCCAGCTCTTGAATCAACCTCAAAATAGCAGCTGCATCTTCTTGGGTAGCCTCTCGAATGTGATAGTCCATTTCTCTAAATTGATGCCCAAAAATAGCACAAACAAATTGTAAGCTGGCTTTTAGACATTGGATTCTAACATATTATAGAAGTGTCGTTAGATTCATTTAAGGGCATCCAGCCATTCGAGAAAAATCGCTGAAAATTGTGTTGGATTTTCAGCATGTAAAAAGTGACCCGCTTTGGGAACGTCCGCAATGGTATAGTTGGAAAAATGGTGCTGAATTAAAAGCGCGTCATGTGGAAGTATGTAAGAAGAGGTTTCACCTCTTAGGAATAAGGTCGGCAAAGGACACTTAAAATCAAGCGGCAAGGCTTCCCCAATTGCTGGTCCTGCCTCTTTTAGTACCTCAATATTTACTCGCAAGCCCAATTTTTTCCCCGGGGTTACCCAATATACGTTTTTAAGTAAAAACTGTCGAAAAGCCCAATCTGGAACATGATGAGCTAAAACTTCCTCGGCCTCTTTTCGGGTATTGAGCACATTAAAATCCAAGGCTGCCATCCCCTTTAAGATTGCCTGATGATGAGGGGGGTATTCTTTAGGAGCGATGTCTGCTACTACTAAACCCTTTACTTTTTCAGGCTGCTGACAAGCCCAATACATCGCTGTTTTACCTCCCATAGAATGTCCCAAAACATAGCATTCATTCAAATTATGGTGGGTAGTATACCGCTGCAAATCGGCTGCATTTTCTTGGTAATTAAAGGTCTTGTCCCAAAAGCTACGGCCGTGGTTGCGATGATCGATTAAATGCACTCGAAACCCTTGCTCTGACCATTGTCGTGCCAATGTTTTCCAATTGTCACCCATCCCCAAAAACCCATGAAGAATAAGAAGATCTTTTCCGCCAGTACCGATGATATTGGAGTGTAGAATTTCCATCTACGACAATTTTTTTAGGTAAGAGGCTAGTACGTTTTCAAAGCCCATATAAAGGGATTCACTTATCAAAGCATGCCCAATTGAGACCTCAAGCAAACCTTCTATATTTTGAGCGAAATAACCAATATTATCCAAACTTAAGTCGTGTCCTGCATTTAGTCCCAACCCGAGCTCATTTGCTTTTTTGGCTGCTGCTTTAAAAGGAGCAATTGCCTTTTTAGGATCAGTAGGATAACCAGCAGCATAAGCTTCGGTGTAAAGTTCTATTCGATCTGTTCCTATTTCAGCAGCCCCTACGACCATCTCCTCATCTGGATCCACAAAAATGGAGGTCCGGATACCCGCTTCTTTAAATTCACTGATGATATCCTGTAAGTGATCTTTATGGCTTATGGTGTCCCATCCTGCATTAGAAGTAAGCGCATCAGGACCATCTGGCACCAATGTAACTTGATGAGGCTGCACCTCCAAAACTAAGTCTCTAAATTTGGGATTGGGATTGCCTTCAATATTAAACTCAGTGGTGATTAACTGTGGTAAAGAACGGGCATCAGAATAGCGAATATGCCGCTCATCGGGTCGTGGATGAATGGTAATACCTTGAGCGCCCATTCGCTGCAAGTCAGCTGCCACTTGCATTAAATCGGGCACATTCCCACCCCTAGCGTTTCGAAGGGTGGCTATTTTGTTAATATTGACACTCAGCTTTATCATAGCGCGATTTTTTTCAAAATTACAACTTCTCAGTCATTTCCTCTACCCTTCTTACAAGCGTTTCAACCGGTTCTTTTCTGTCTACCAACTGAATTTCTTTCCCATAAAAAACAGTTATTTTTGGGCGTTGTATTGATACATTGGAAGTTATCAACCTCCTACTGTACTGATGGAGATAAACTTTGGTTATGGAAAATATCAGTCCAAACTATTCAACTACACTGCAACTCTCTTGTTTCTTTGTACTTTTACCCTATGAAACAAATCAAAATCTACAGAATCCCCAAGAACCATAGAATTGGTGAATTTCATATAATAGAAAAAACCCCTTTAAAAAGATGAAAATTGCACTCTTTTGCGCCTACAATCAAGCTGTTACAGAAGAATATGCACAAACAATTCATCAGCTTGTCCTTGATAAAGGGCATGCCGTAAGTGTTGATCTTCGTCTCAAAAAATCCTTTGAAGCAGCAGGACGGGCTGCTGACTACTTTGACAGCAGCCAAGACAGTGCCGTTCACTTTGACGCTCTCTTCTCTATTGGTGGTGATGGAACTTTACTTCGCTCCATTCCCTTTGTGCACGACAGTGGAATTCCAATATTAGGAATTAATACGGGTCGATTGGGGTTTTTGACCTCGCTGCAAAAAGAATCTCTAGAAAAAGGCTTGGATCACTTTTTTAAAGGGCAGTATACCAGTATCCAAAGGAGTTTAATACAAGTGAATACTTCTATAGAAATTGAAGCCATACAAGAATTTGGGTACGCCTTGAACGAGGTGACCTTAATCCGGAAAAATGCTACTTCCATGCTCAATATAGAAGCCCAATTAAACGGGAAAGAATTAACCACCTATTGGTCCGATGGCTTGATTGTATCTACTCCCACCGGTTCCACAGGGTATTCTCTGAGTAATGGAGGACCGATATTAAGCCCTGAAACCAATAGTTTTGTCATCAGTCCGATTGCACCACACAACATAAACATGCGCCCCTTAGTAGTTCCTGATACTGACGAAATTAGCATCCTTGTAAAAGGTCGAGGCACCCATCATTTACTCTCTATGGATGCCCGCTCACTAAGCCTCCCCATGGATACCGAAATACGCCTCCGAAAAGCCCCCTTTCAAATTCAAACAATTGAAATTCAAGGAGACGATTTTTTCCAAACCTTACGCAACAAACTTTTCTGGGGTCACGACACCCGAAACAGACAATAATTAAGTTGTTTCACAGTTAATTAAGTAAGATAAATTGTTTCGGGCTTGGAAAGAATGACCCCACTTAAGTGCCTTAAGATTGGATGGCTATTAATTGTATTGATGCCATCCCAACTTTCTTTTGGTCAATACCACGAAGTCGGCGCTTTTATTGGAGCTAGTAACTATAGAGGGGACGTAGGCGCATCCTATTTGGTCTACCCCAATAATCCCGCTTTTGGAATTGTCTACAAATGGAATATGACAACACGCTATTCCCTTCGATTTAGTGCGATAAACTCAACCCTTTTGGGTAGCGATTATAAGGCCAATGATTTGAGCCGTTTTGGAAGAGCCTATCGTTTTGAAAATAATATTACCGAAATAAGCCTGGGGACCGAGATCAATTTTGTCGATTTTAATCTGCATACAGGTCAAGCCGATTTTTCTCCCTATTTATATTTGGGGCTTAGCTATGTTGATTATACCCTTTTTTATTTTAATGGTCCTATCCCCGCAGACCAGATTGAGTATGATGGGGAGCAGAAGATTGCCATCCCTATCGTAGTGGGCTTTAAAACAAACCCAAGCCCCTTGATGGTATTGGGTTTTGAAATTGGTCTCCGCTATGCGCTCACGGACAACCTAGATGGCAGTATGCCAATCGAAGAGTTTGATTTTGCTCGTTTTGGGGACTCTAATAATAATGACTGGTATATTTTTTCTGGCTTGACAATTTCATTTACCTTTGGCGACTTACCGTGTTATTGTAAAGAATAGAGATGATACCACCCTTGTTATACACTGACCAAATACTATTTCACGCTGTGATAATCAAGAAACTATAAGGTATACAGATGAAAAGCGAATTGGACCCTACTAAACTACCCAAACATGTTGCCATTATTATGGATGGAAACGGGCGTTGGGCAACTAGTAAAGGGAAAAACCGACTTTTTGGACATAAAAATGGTATCAAATCAGTACGAGCCGTTATCGAGGAATCAGCGCGTTTGGGTATTAAGCATCTTACCTTATATGCCTTTTCCACTGAAAATTGGAACCGCCCACAAGAGGAAATTGGAATCTTGATGCGCTTGCTTTTGCAATCGCTTCGGAACGAACTGGAAAAACTTCTAGAAAACAATATTAAGCTCCAAGCTATCGGAAATATTGAAAAATTACCCCAAAGCGTTCAAGATGAGTTGCTACAGGTAATTGATAAAACAAACTCCAATAGTGAAATGACGTTAACACTTGCTCTGAGCTATGGTGCGCGGGATGAACTCGTCGCTATGACTAAAAAAATAAGTCAACTCGTTAAAAATAACTTAATATCACCTGAAAACATTGATGAATCGGTCATAAATGAACATCTTTACACGCAAAAATTACCCGATGTAGATTTATTGATTCGCACAAGCGGTGAACAACGAATTAGTAATTTCCTACTCTGGCAAATAGCATATGCTGAATTGTATTTTACAGATGTCTTATGGCCCGATTTTAGAGAGCAAAACCTAATTGAAGCTCTATTGAGCTACCAGCATCGCGAAAGAAGATTTGGTCAAACAAGCGCACAAATTAATGCATAGTATTTCCCTAAAAAAAATAGTCTCAATTACTTTTTTCTGTCTATTCAGTGCGACAGCTCTATGGGGGCAAAATTCTGATTTTGTAAAAGGAAAACGATATATCATTGATAGTATTGAAGTCGTTGGGCTAAAAACATACAATGCCAAAACCGTTATTTCGTACAGCGGCCTCCGAAAAGGACAATTGGTTCAGGTGCCAGGAGAAGACATCAGCAATGTTATCAATAAATTGTGGAAGCTTGAGTTTTTTAGTGATATCAACTTTTATGTAACCAAAGTCGATGGCGACAAAATAAACTTACAACTAGAAATTGAAGAGTTGCCCACTCTTAGCGAAGTGAAAGTGACTGGACTCCCAAAAGGGAAAACAGAAACGATCATTAAAGAAACTGAATTGACAGCAGGAAAAAAACTTTCAGAAAGTTTCCTGACCAACACCCGTAATTACATCGTCAACAAATACAAAAAAGAAGGATTCCTCAACACCAAAGTAGTCCTTAATACCATCGCAGACGACAGCCTTCCCGGTACAAACAACCTGAAAATGGTGGTGAAGGTAGATCGAGGAGAGCGAGTGAAAATAAAACAAATAGATTTTGAAGGAAATGACGTTTTTGGAGATGCCAAACTTCGTAAAAAACTAAAAAATACTAAGAAGAAATTCCCCATGCGAGTCTGGAAGAAGTCTAAATATATCGTTAAAGACTACGAAGAGGACAAACAAAACTTAATTGAATTTTATAAAGAGAAGGGATATCGGGATGCTCGTATCCTAACCGATTCTATCTTTTCTGATGATGAAGAGAGCCTTAGTATTCACATAAAAGTACAAGAAGGAGACCGTTATTACTTTGGAGATATTAGCTATTTAGGAAACTCTGCATACACCAACAGTCAATTGAATCGGGTGCTCGGAATTGCCCCTGGAGACCCTTATAACGGCGTGCTGCTTAAAGAACGTATTCAGGATGAAAAACCTGATGCCAATGACCTTTCTAATCTCTATCAGAACAACGGCTATTTATTTTCCAATATCAATGCTGTAGAGGTCAGTGCCGAGAACGACACCATTGACATGGAAATTCGAATTACTGAGGGAAAACTCGCTCGTTTTAACAAGATATCTGTCATTGGAAATGACAAAACGAATGATCATGTTATTTTTCGTGAATTGAGAACCAAGCCAGGAGAGCTGTACAGTAAAGACAAGATCGTCCGAACGGTACGGGAACTTGGACAGCTGGGCTTCTTTGATGCAGAGCAGATCGCTCCCAACTTTAAGAATGTAGATCCGAATAACGGAACCGTAGATATTGAGCTTGGCTTAGTCGAATCTGGAGCCAGTCAGATTGAATTGCAAGGTGGTTATGGAGGGGGCGGCTTTATCGGAACCTTGGGCCTTTCCTTTAATAACTTTTCCATGCGCAATATTTTTAATAAAAAGGCTTATCGACCTTTGCCGATGGGAGATGGTCAAAGTTTAGCACTTCGGTTACAGGCAAGTCAATTCTATAGTACCTACAGTTTTAGTTTTTCAGAACCTTGGCTTGGAGGAAGACAACCCGTTCAGTTTTCAACATCTTTATCGCATACAAATCAATTCCGTTATGACTTTTTTACCCGTCAAGCAGATAAAAGTCAATCTTTTGAAATAAGTGGAATTTCCATTGGTTTGGCGAAACGCTTAAAGGTTCCTGATGATTTCTTTACCCTCTCCCAATCCATCGCCTATCAGTACTACAACCTAAACAACTACTTTACAGGTTTGTTTACTTTTGGAAATGGAGAAGCAAGCAATTTGTCTTATACCATAGCCTTAAGTCGTAACAACACCTATACAAACCCTATTTTCCCTACCGGAGGCTCCAGTTTTTCTATCTCGGCAAAACTAACCCCTCCTTTTTCACTCTTTAGCGATATTGATTATGCTGATCTTGAAAACCAGCCTGAGTTTCAAGACTTACAAGGAAATGTCCTCCAAGATAGAGTTGATCAAGAAAGATTCCGCTGGTTGGAATACTACAAACTGAAATTCAACGGGACATGGTATACTTCACTTATCGGAAAACTAGTCTTAAAAACACAAACTGACTTTGGTTTTATAGGAGCCTATAATCCAGATCGTGGTTTTATTCCTTTTGAGCGTTTTTACCTCGGGGGTGATGGAATGGCAAACTTCGCAATGGATGGTAGAGAAAACATCGCCTTAAGAGGGTATGAAAATCAATCTCTATCTAGTAGAGACGGCTCTATAATCTATAATAAATTCTCTTTGGAATTAAGATACCCGGTCACCCTAAAACCCTCTGCTTCTATTTATGCACTTTCTTTCCTCGAAGCAGGAAATGGATATGACAGTTTTAGAGCTTTCAATCCTTTTGAATCCAAGCGATCTGCAGGTGCGGGAGTTCGGATTTTTATGCCGGCTTTTGGACTACTGGGAATTGACTTCGGATATGGATTTGACAATCCTGACCCCAATTCCAGTGAAGCCAATGGGTGGGAAACCCATTTCATAATTGGACAAAACTTCTAAAATATAACGCTCTTTTTTGCGTTTATAGTATAGATAATTTCCTGAATATGCGTACGTTTTATCCTATTTTCTTTTTATTGAGTCTTGTGCTTCTAAGCCCTCTTTCCGCACAACGTGGAACAAGAGTTGGCTATATAGACATGGATATAATCCTACAAAATATATCAGAATACAAAAAAGCAAGCTTGCTTCTGGATCAAAAAATTGAAGAGTGGAAAAAAGAAATAGAACTTAAAAAAATAGAATTAGGACAATTGCAAGACCAACTCAATGCGGAAAGGGTCCTCTTAACACCTGAACTCATCGCCGATAGAGAATTAGAAATAAAAGACTTTGCTGGAGAAGTAGTCAGCTTGCAAGAGAAAAGATTTGGTCCTAGAGGAGATCGGATTACGCAAAGAGATAGACTGTTAAAACCCATTCAAGATCAGGTCCTAACAGTGGTAAGAACGATTGCCAAAGAAAGGAAATACGATTACATATTTGACAGATCTGCAGACGTTGTTATGCTGTATTCTTCAAAAATTTACGATATTAGCGACTTGGTTTTAAAACGCATCAACGCACAGCAAAAGCGGAAGGCCCGAAACGAAAAACTAAAAGCCATAAAAGAGAAACTCAAAAACTAATACCTTTTTATCAAAGTAATAATTATGAAACAATTGAAACAACTTCTTACTGTAGCCTTTTTGTCTATCGCTACCCTAACTACGGCACAATCTAAAGTTGCGCATATTGAAGTTCAAAAGCTTATTAGCGAAATGCCAGAAGTGATTGCCGCTCAAAAAGAAATTTCCGAATTGGAAAAAACCTATTCTACTGACTTAGAGAATTCCGTTAAAGAATACCAAACCAAAGCACAAACGTATGCCGCTGATGCTGAAAATCAAACTGAGATCATCAACCAAAAGAGACGTACTGAGCTGGAAGGGATTCAACAATCCTTAGAGCAGTTTCGTCAGCAAGCAGCACAAGACCTTCAAAAGAAACAAGTAGAGATGATGCGTCCCCTTTACGAAAAAGCGCGTACCGCAATTGAAAAAGTAGCTGCCGCACAAGGATTTGACTATGTCCTTGATTCTTCTGCTGGTGGAAGTGTTATTATGTCCAAAGGAAAAGACCTTTTGGCTGATGTCAAAAAAGAGTTAGGATTCTAAGAATACAATTCTACGACACCCTACAAAAGACGGCTTCAATTAAAGGCCGTTTTTTTTTTGCTATTCATCTGTAAACCAAGAAGCGTAGGTGATATAATTGCTCGCAATGCGCTCTATTTCTCCCTCTAATAATGCTTTGGAAGTAGGTTTTAAAAATCGAGCCGGAACCCCCGCAAAAACACTTCCTGGAGGAACTATTGTTTTCTTAGGCAAAACGCTGCCAGCCGCAATGATACTTCCCTTCCCTATCACACAATCATCCATAATGATGCTACCCATACCAATGAGTACTTTGTCTTCAATAGTACAGCCGTGTACCAAAGCATTATGGCCAATGGACACATCATTCCCAATAGTAGTAGCAGATTTTTCGAAAGTACCGTGGATCACAACACCATCTTGAATGTTTACCCGATCGCCTATCTGAATGCTATTGACATCGCCCCTTACAACAGCCTGATACCACACAGAACAATGAGAACCCATGTCAACTTCTCCTATTAAGGTTGCGTTTTCAGCGATAAAACATTCAGAACCGTATTGTGGCGTAAAACCACGTACTGTTTTTAAAAGCATTTTTTTTTACTAAAACTACTGCTTTTTAAAGACAGTTGCTAGTGGGCTATTCCTATAGACTTTTGTAGTTTTGAACAGTGCTATAAAAAACAGAAAAAATGAATCGCTACTCAGTTCAAGGTCGATGCAAAAAAGAAAATGCGATTGCCCAATTTTCAGTCAATCCCCCACTACCCATTCAAAAATCATTTCATTTTAAAACGATCGATGATGCCAAAGAAGCCCCTTTGGTCCAGCAGTTGTTTTATTTGCCTTTTGTAAAGTCTGTCAGCCTGGAAGCAGAGACATTAAAGATAGAACGCTTTAATATCCTAGAATGGGAAGAGGTACTAACAGAGGTAGCCTCTCAGTTAGAAAACTATCTCAACGAGGGAGGAGCGATCTTAAACGAAACCCTTGAAGCAAAGCAAGTCCCGGTAACAGTCTATGCAGAACAGACTCCAAACCCTTCGGTTATGAAGTTTGTGGCCAATAAAATGTTGGTAGAAGAACTTCAAGAATACAAAAGTATTGACGACACAGAAAATGCCCCTTTAGCCCAAGCTCTTTTTCACTTTGCTTTTGTAAAGGAAGTCTTCATTGACAGCAATTATATTTCGATTACCAAGTACGATGTAGCGGAATGGGACTCCATTACTATGGAGATACGAGAATTTATAAGAACCCATCTTGCAGAAGGCAAAAAGGTCATCAAAGCGCCTAAAAAAACGAAAACGACTATCCAAGAGGCACCAACGATAGAGAGAACTCCTAAAGAACAGCAGATCATAAATATCCTAGACGAATATATCAAGCCTGCTGTTGCCTCCGATGGCGGCAATATCGCTTTTTCTCAATACGACGCTTCCTCTAAAGTTGTTGAAGTAGTTCTCCAAGGAGCTTGTAGCGGCTGTCCTTCCTCTACATTTACACTCAAGAATGGCATTGAAAATATGCTCAAAGAGATGATGCCTGGAGAAATCAATAGCGTTTCTGCCATAAACGGATAAAAGTGGCAAGCAGCAATATACTCGGCTTCGAAAACAGCCCTTACTTGCTGCAACATGCGGACAACCCCGTTTATTGGCAAACCTGGGAGAAAACAGATTTTCAATCCCTGCAAAAAAACAACAGCCTCTTGCTTATAAGCATTGGGTATGCTACCTGTCATTGGTGCCATGTTATGGAGCGGGAGTGTTTTGAATCTGAATCTGTGGCCGACTATATGAATGCCCACTTCCACAACATCAAAATAGACCGCGAAGAACGCCCCGACTTGGATCAAATCTACATGCAAGCTTTGCAGCTCCTCACAGGTCAAGGGGGGTGGCCTTTAAACATAGTAGCACTTCCTGACGGCCGTCCCATATGGGGCTGCACCTATCTGCCAAAAGAGCAATGGATGGCGTCACTAAAAAAACTGGTCGCGCTGCAAAATGAAAAACCAGAACACCTAATCGAATACGCTTCTCAGTTTGAAAAAGGCCTTTTAGAAAGCCAGAAACCCTTAGTTGAAACGGAAGCAAAGAAAAGAATCGCATTTCCGGAGTACATCTCCCAAATGCTTGAGGGCAAAGACTCCGAATGGGGTGGTTTTAGGGCCCCTAAATTTCCTATGCCCGTACAACTGAGTGCCTTTCAAACAGCTGCTTATTTATACAAGGACGAAGCGTCACAGCAACATGTTGCTACAACCCTAAGTAGGATTTGCTTGGGAGGCCTCTACGATGCTGTAGAAGGAGGTTTTTCACGGTATTCAGTTGATGAACGCTGGCATGTCCCCCATTTCGAAAAGATGGGATATGACAATGGCCAACTGCTCAGCCTCCTATCAGACGCCTATCTAAAGGATTCAAACCCACTGTATCTTGATCGAATCAACAGCACCTTTGAATTTATTCAACATACTCTTTTACAAGAAAGTGGCGGCTTTTCCTGCGCCCTAGATGCTGATAGTCTTAACCCTGATGGGAAACTAGAAGAAGGTGCCTATTATGTCTGGGAAAAAGAAGCGCTACACCTCTTATTAGGAGAAGAGTATCCTTTATTTGAGCAGTTTTACAACAATCAAGAAAGCGGCTTCTGGGAAGACTCTAAATATGTTCTTTTTCAAACTCTTCCTGAAAAAGACTTTGCAGCGCAGCATCAAATACCGCTTGATCGTTTCCTGGTGAAAAGAAATAAATGGCGTCAGATACTTTTGCAAGCACGCCTACAACGCCCACAGCCTTTGATTGATACCAAAATAATAGCCTCATGGAATGCACTGATCATCTCGGGCCTTTGTAAAGCCAATCGAACGACTTATAATCCTACTATCGAAAGCTGTGCCAAACAGGCCCTTCACTTTATACAACACGAAATGATCCGCAAAGACGGAAAACTAGTACGGGTTTGGAAGAAAGATAAAGAAGCCTTTTTAGAGGATTATGCATTGGTGATACAAGCCTTCATTACAGCCTATCAAAGTTTTTTTGACACGTCGTATTTACTCCTCGCCAAAACACTTTTTGAATACTGTCTAGAACATTTTTACAATACAGAAACCTCATTTTTCTATTTTAAAAATAAAAAAGAAACAGACAGTCTCTTTAATCCCATTGAAATAGAAGATAATGTCATCCCTTCTTCCAATGCAGTAATGACTGAAAATCAATGGCTATTAGGTCGGTATTTTGTCTTACCTCAATGGAAAATGGAAGCCAAAAATAGAGTCGCTTTAATGCAGCCTCAAATTGCCCACTATCCCAAAGGCTATGGCCTGTGGATTCAATTGGGATTGCTGTTTGAGAAAACAGAAGTAGAGCTGGTTATTACAGGTCCAGAGGCTGCTGATCACGCTTCTCTATTTGTGAGGCAATATCAGCCACAGCTTTGCATTGCTATATGCAATTCACACGAAGAAGCCGCTAAAATTCCTTGTACGGAAAATCGCTTTGTAGCAAACACAACACAATTTTATGTCTGTCAAAACCAAAGTTGTCTACTCCCTACCCAAAACAAAAATAAAGCCTTAGAACAATTGGAGAAAGCGCTTAAGACTTCGGTGGCGTAGTGTAAAATTCTTTTAAATAAAAGGGTTCAAAATAAGCCAGATCCTCAAATTCGGCTGCTTTAAATCGCGCTGTTGCCAAAGCAATCATCTGCTGAACAGAAGGCTCTTTTATACTTAAATTAAAATTGGCATTGGGATGTGAAAGCAGCTTTTGAAATTTTTCTTGTCCATCGCCCACAAAATAACAAGGCTTTTCCTCAAGATAATTTGCAAAAGAAGTGGGCTCTAAAATCTCTGCCCAGGGTTCCTTGATAAGTTGGCCCATTTCATCAAATACAGCTGTATAGGCTTCCATCCGACGCGCGTCAATTAAAGGAATCGTATAGGAGGGCTGTTGGGAGGGGCTCTTTTGGGCTAGCATTTCCAAGCTTCCAACTGATAACAATGGCAGATCCAATGCTAAACAAAGGCCTTTGGCTGCAGCCACACCAATTCGCAAGCCTGTATAGGAGCCTGGCCCTTTACCAACCACAATCCCCTCTACATCCTGTACGCCAAGTGATGCTTTTTCTAGTACTGACTGGATAAAGGGATGGAGTTTTTCTGCGTGGCTAAACGAAACTTCGCTCAATTCCTGAATAGCCAATAGTGTCCCTTCATTACTGATTCCTACTGAACAATTCTTGCTGGATGTTTCTATGTATAAAAGAACTGACATTTGGCAAAAATAAAAAACCCCTTCCGTGTGGAAGGGGTTTCTCAACTATTTTTGCCTGATTAATTTATTTCTAAGGGCAAGCCAAAATAAAACTCGACCACTTTTAACTTGAATACATAATCAAATTTTGAACGGATGGCATCCGATACTGCAGCTTCATAGCGTTGCTTAGCCTGAACATAGTCAAAGGAATTCATGGCACCTGCTTGAAAGCGTTCAAAAGCATCGTCTGCTGCACGACGTGTTGCGTTTTCTGTTTTAAGGGAAGCTTCATATAATTTATACGCTCCTTTTGAATCATTAAAAGCTTGATTTACAGCCGTTTCTAAATCCAGCTGCTGTTGCTCAGAGAATGTTTTGCTTCGCTCCACATTGACCTTTGATCGTTTTACGGCATTACTCAAAGTCTTTCCATTGAATACAGGGATGGAAAGTTGCAAGCCGAAATTGTGCCCATCGTAAAGTGAAAATTGATCTGCAAAAGATAAAGGAGGTGCGATAGTTTGCTCCTCAAAGTCTCTCACAACCAAATCTCCAGTCCCCGCAACATAGCCTAATGGCACGGTATTAAAGACTCCAGAACCGATTAACCGATCGTTATAGGTAATACGGGTACTGTATGAGTAAAAGCCTGAAAGCCTAGGGTATAAAGCCCCTTTGGCAATATCAAGATCTTTTTGAGCAATTTCAATGTTTGTTTCTGCTAATTTTACATCATTCCTAAAGGTCTTGGCTTTTTCAAATATCACTTTAGGATCTTGTTCTAAAATTGTTGGAAAAGGAAGATTGAAATCTTCTAATTCTATCTCAAAATTATCGTAATCTGTGATTAGCAGTAGTTGAGCTAAGTTAATTTTACCGAGTCTATAATTATTCTCAGCTTGTATTAGGGACTGCTCTTGGGTAGCTAGATTCGCCTCTAATTCATATAAATCACGCGGTGTCAATACACCTGCTTCTACCAATTCCTTTGTCCGCTCTAATTCAATTTGAGTCGTTTCAATCTGTTTTTCTTGAACCGTTACAATCTCTTTATTGAGAACTAATTGAAGATAGGCATTTGCGACAAACAAGCTAATATCATCTGCCATATCAGCTAGTTGATACTGCTGGGCGAGAATGTTTAATTGTGCCCGTCTGTACCGATTGATGTTTTGCAAACCATTGAAAATATCGATCCCAACATTCCCCTGAAATGAGGAAAACTCAGTAGTAAGGTTTTCTAAAAGCCCTGTTGTAATATTTTGGTTCAATCCATTGTTCCAGATATGGGAGGCGGATAAATTTACAGTTGGTAAAAAGTTACCTATCGCATTGAGCTTATCGATACCTGCATTCTGAAGGTCTAATTGGGACTGTTTGATGCTAATATTTTTCTCAAGTGCTAGGCTAACACAATCTTCTAATGAGAGTGGGGCTGTCTGTGCTTGTAGGGACATAAACCCTAAACATAATAAGCCTAAAAATAAAATCGTTATTCTTGTCATGGTCAAGTTATTTGTGGGTTTAATTATTTTCTTCCTCGTCTTCACCTATTTTATTCGGCTCCGTCTTATTCCACACTTTAACCTCATCTTCCATTTTCAACCCAGAAACAATCTCCACATTAATACCATCAGAGATTCCTGTCTTAATCTCTCTTTTTTCAAAGGTATCATCTCCCGTCTTCACCTCTACAAAAGGCTCCTCTGTTTTACGATCAAACTGAATAAGTGCTTCTGGGAGTACCATGATACTATCTTTACGCTCCAAGACTATAGAGGCATTAGCGCTGTATCCAGCACGGACAAAAATATCTTTTAAATAAACATCGCCTTCTATTTTGAATTTTACAGCCCCCTGATCCTCTTTGCCTTTAGGGGAGATAAACTTGAGCTTAGCTTCAAAATTTTTGTCTTGAATGGCTCCTAAATTAACTTGCAAGGGCATGTCCATATAAAGTTTGCCCACTTCGGCTTCGTCCACTTCACCCTCAAAGATCATTTTACTCAAATCGGCAACAGCTGCGATAGTGGTTCCGTTGTTAAAGGTGTTGCTTTCCGTTACTTGGTCCCCTTCCTCTACCGGAATTTCTAAGACCGTTCCGCCAATAGTAGCGCGAATATTGGTATTGGCTGTTTGAGCACCACCGGCGGATCCTTCTTTAATAATCTGTAAGTTCGACTGGGCAATTTTCAGCTCTTGTCGCGCTTGCTTATAATTGAGTTCTGAAGCTTCAAAATCGCGTCTAGAGATAATTTCTTTGGTGTAAAGTTTTTGGTTGCGCTCAAAATCAGCTTTGGCATTTGCTAAAACAATTCTAGCGTTGCTGACGCGTCCCTGCGCACTATTCAAACTAGACTCATCGGGTACAATTTGAACTTTTGCCAACAGATCTCCAGCTTCTACAAGAGCTCCCTCTTCCACAAAAATCTGATCTAAAATACCGGATACTTGGGGTTTGATTTCTACTTCATCTTCCGGAATTACTTTTCCGGTCACGACCGTTTTTCGCTCTATCGAAGCGATAAAGGGTTTTTCTGTTTCGTAGGTTGTAATGGACTTGCTATTCGTTTTAATAAAATAAGCCGCCGCAAAAAGGCCGCCAAAGACTAAAACTGAAATAAGGAGATATCTTGCAATTTTCATTTTATAATTGGGTGTTAATTAATTCTATTCTTCTCTGAGTGCATCAATTGGTTTTATGCTTACTGCACGTTGTGCGGGTATCAGTCCAATCAATACTCCCATACTGATCATGGTAAATAAGGCTCCTGCTATATAGGATAATGGAACCGTTGGATTGGTAAACGGAAAATCTTCTAAGTTGGTAGTAGCAGCATTAATACCGGCCAACACTAGGGCTCCTAAAATGATTCCAAAAATCCCTGCTAATAATGTTAAAAACACTGATTCTAACAAGATCTGATTGCGAACTTCAGAAGGGGTAGCTCCTAAAGCACGCCGCACTCCTAATTCTTTAGTACGCTCTTTTACAGAAATCAATAATATGTTCCCAATACCAATTACACCAGCGATGATAGTGGCGATCCCTACAATAAGTGACATAAGTGTTAAACCGTCTTTAAAGCCGATAATTCGTGTCCAAATCTCCCCCAGATTAAAGGAACCAAAAGCACGTTCGTCTTCTGGGTCAACGCGGTGTATTCTTTTCAATACTTGCTTTACTTCTTTCTCTACTGCCACTACATCGGCATCGTCATAGGCAGCGATGGTAAACCAATCTACATCTTGGCCTGTATTGTATATCTGTCTAAAAGTAGACAAGGGTATGTAGATGTCACTATCCGATTCAAAACCCCCGTCGTTACTTGTTTTATGTATTCCAACTACTTGAAAATAAATACCGCTGATGTTGATATAAGCCCCGATGGGATTTTCGCCTTTTTCAAATAATTCAGACTTGGTACGTTCTCCAATGACACAGATCTTTCGCTCGTATTGGTAATCATCTGGATTGATATAGCGACCGCCATCATAAATTTTAAGCGGAAATATCTGTACGTATTCCGGAGTATCGCCATAAACAGTGTAATTTCCTGTTTTTGAGCCCCGAACCACGATGGGTTGTGATCCTCCGTCAAATAAACCTCTTGTATTACGAGGGGCTATATACTGAACAGAAGGGACTCTCTTTTTGATATACTCGATATCTTGTAATTTCAACTGAGGTGTACGACCGGACTTAAATCCATCGTAAGGCAAGCTGGTGCTTTGTGCCCATAAAAACATGGAGTTTATGGCGACATTGTCAAACGCTCTGTCAAACCCATTATCCATTCCTTTTGCTGAACCCGATAGCGTGATGTAGATAAATATCCCCCACAACACTCCAATAACTGTAATAATGGTTCGGGTCTTGTTTTTAGAGATAGAACCAAAAATCTCTTGCCAGGTATCCCGATCAAATAGAATGTTTCTACTACTCATCTCTCAAAGCGATTATAGGTTTTATACTGGCGGCCCTTTTGGCAGGGATATAGCCTGCGATGGCGCCAAATACAACTAAAATAAAGGTAGCCCAGATAGCTGTCGTTGTGTCGATATAGGGGTTTTTGATGAAAAAATCTTCGAGCTTTTCACCGATGTTTTTAAGCAGAATAATCCCCAGTATCATGCCCACAAAACCCGAAATAAGCGTAATAAAAATGGATTCTTGCAAAATCAATTGAATTACGCTACGCGGAGTGGCTCCTAGTGCTTTGCGTATCCCTAACTCCTTAGTACGTTCTTTCACAACAAAGACCATAATATTAGAGATCCCTATAATTCCCGCAATTAAAGTGCCTAGTCCCACAAAGGTGACGATTAGCTGAAGTACTTCTGCAAACTGCTGATTCCTTTTGAAATTATCAGCTGCATTGTTGATGAAAATACCACTACTATCGGTAGGGTCTATGGACTTTTTTTGCTTTAAAAAAAGGCGCAGTTTTTTTTCAAAGGCTAAGGAGCCTGCATGTCCAATCTTAGGTGAAAAGGTGACCACTATTTGATCTACTTTGTCATTATTTTTTTCAATTTGCTGTCTTGTGGTGTAAGGAATGTACAGGATTCTCTCTTCGCGATCCCCACCACTGTCTTGAAAGACGCCCACTATACGGAACATCACAGAACCTACATCTAAATACTTTCCAATAGGGTTTTCATTTTTAAACAAATCCTCCGCCACCAATCGACCAATAACAACAACCTTACTTCTTTCGGTCATGTCTCTTTGATTGAGAAACCGCCCCTGCATCAAAATCGTTTTTTCAACTTTTTGATGGACAGGTGCTACAGCTCTTGTCGTATAATTATCGGATTCATTTTTGTATTTGGCTACTGCTCCTCTACTAATCCTAGGGGTTATATCTTCTAAATAAAAAGGGAAATTGAGTTTAATATCAGCTAAATCCGTATTGTCAAATTCAATTCGGCGGTCTTTCTTAAAACCCTTATAGGGCTTGGACGTTTTTCCGGGGTACAAGTACAACACATTAGTCGAATCATCCATGAAAAATTCTGCAAATGTATTCTTCAAACCGTTCCCCAATCCAAAGAGCATAATAAAAATAAAAATTCCCAATGCGACTGTAAACCCAGATAAAAAGGTACGCAGCTTGTTCTTGCGGATGGTTTCAAATATTTCTTGCCAGCGATCTCTACTAAACATGGGCGGAGGCTAACTCTTGTTTTACTTTTTTATCTTCTACAATGACCCCATCTTTTAGGGTAACAATCCTTTTACACATATTGGCAATATCAGGTTCATGGGTAACAACTAAAATCGTTTTACCTTCCTCATTAATCTTTTGAATTAAATCCATTACTTCATAAGAGGTCTTTGTATCTAGTGCTCCTGTAGGCTCATCCGCTAAAAGCACTTTAGGCTGCGAGGCTAAGGCTCTTGCAATCGCTACTCTTTGTTTTTGCCCTCCCGAGAGTTCACTCGGCAAATGGGTAGCCCATTCCTTGAGGCCTACTTTTTCCAAGTAATCTATTGATTTTTGCTGCCGTTCTTTACGCTTTATACCTTGATAATATAGGGGGAGAGAAACATTCTCTAAGGCCGATTTGTAATTGATTAGGTTGAAAGACTGAAATACAAATCCTAAAAACTTATTGCGATACTGAGCCGCTTTTGTTTCGTCCAAATCTTCAATGGGAACTTGATCCAACTCATAGATACCCGTATCGGCAACGTCTAACATTCCAATAATATTCAACAAGGTAGATTTCCCAGATCCAGATGAGCCCATAATAGCCACAAGCTCACCCTCATCTACCTCAAAATCAATACCTTTAAGAACATGTAGGGAAGAGCTTCCCATTTTATAGGACTTGTGTAGGTTGTTGATTTTTATCATGGATCAGATTGGTAAAAAGTTAAACAAAAATAACATAATAACATATACAAGAGAGAATTGTAACAGAAATGTTACACTATTTTCCTATTCTTTCATCATTTTGACAACTCGCCACCCCACTAAGGCAACTAGAACATAGGGAATCGCCATAAGATATACGATTCCATCATTGATTCCTTTGGCAGTATTCTGCCCCTCTTCTGATTCTAAAACAGCTCTACACATGGAGCATTGTGCCGACATTGTATCAGGAAACAGCAGGCTGAAAAAAAGAAAGAAAAAAACAATTTTTTTAAGCATAATAAGGAGATATCATCAAGTACACGATTACACCCGTTACAGCTATATAGAGCCAAATAGGAAAAGTAATTCGGGCTATTTTTTTGTGGGCAGCAAAATGCTTGGAGATAGCTCTGACATATGTTATGAGCACCATAGGAATGATCCCAATAGACAATACAATATGGGTGATGAGTATAAAAAAGTATACATATCGGATGGCGCCTTCTCCGCCATAAGGAGTTGAATCAGAAGTCATGTGATACGCTACATACATGACCAAAAAAAGGAGCGATAAAAAAATGGATACTTTCATCAAGCCTTCATGTAAGGCAATACGTTTGTTTTTAATAGCCCATAAGGCTGTTACTAATAAGACAGCCGTAATTCCATTGATAGTAGCATAAATAGGAGGCAACATTCGCAGGGGTTCTACATTGGGAATACGGACTCCAAAAAGAATCGCAACAACAAGGGGCACCACAATAGATACGATTGTAATAAGCGGTTTGTATTTTAATTTTTCAGCATCGGCCATGACTTATTCTTTTAGCAATTTTTCTATGTCTTCCAACAGCATTTCAGTCCCTGAAATTCCGATTGGACTTTCTTCTTCAATCCCTAGATAATAGACGATGGGGTTGCCAAAATCGTCAACACGTGAACGAATGAACCCTTGCTTGTCAATCAACGCAAAATAGCCTTGATGTTCAAAACCGCCTGCCACTTCGGGGTTTATACTTGCAAAGATATTAAATCCTGTATTTGCTAAGTCAAAGATTTTAGGCTTCTCCCCTGTTAAGAAGTGCCAATTTGGGGATTGAATTTCAAATAGAGACGCATATTGTTTTAAAACAGAAGGCGTATCATTCTCTGGATCTATACTAAAAGACGCTATTCCAAAATCATTCCGTTCACCAAATGCTATATCTAAGCGCTTCATGTTTTGATTCATTTCAGGACATATAGTGGGGCAACGTGTAAAGAAAAACTCGACTACATATACTTTCCCCAAATAGTCTTCATTGCTGATGTAGAGGCTGTCCTGGTTTCGCATTAGAAAGTCAGGTACTTTTCGTGCTTCTTCATTTAAGACGATATAGGCCAAAGGCGTTGCTGCGCTACTTCGATTGTCTTCCCGAAACTTACCTGCTTGAATACGACTCCACAAAGTGGGGAATGTGATGGCAGCAAAAATGACAATAATCACGACCAATCCAACTGACTGATACCGCTTCATTCTGATTTGGGTTTGTTGTATTTCTTAAGGGCTCTTCTGTATTCCGCTAGGATCACCTTGACATCATCAACCATCTTGTTGTTAATTTCAGCTACAGACTGTGCATTAAAACCATACAGCAACTTATTGTATTCGTCTTTGTCATCATCTCTTCCTCGCAAGTTGCGCTCTTTGTCAATGATGAAGACTTCGGGATGACTCAGCTCTTTGTCGAGCTTTAGAGGTGTTTTTAGGCTTTCAAAAAGGCTTTGTATTTGGACCGAATCCCCGTAGATGAAATTCCATTTTATTAAATCAGTACCAACACCCTCTGTTAATTCTTTTTTAAGAAGCGCTACTTGTTCTTGCTGCCCTTCTTCTAGCACCATCACAAATTGGAAATCTGTAAACTGGTAAAAGCGCTTGTATATCTTTTGGTTTAGGTTTAGAGCATCCCCCCTTTTGTGATCCAAATCGCGTCCCCAAAACCCTAAAATGCTGATCCGATTTTCTAGCTGTATCGTATCAGCCCGATCCGTTTTCCAATCCTGAATTTCAGCTACAGACTCTGACAATATAGGAAGCGTTGAAAAGTTGTTTTTTCCAGATGCAAAAAACAAGTAAATCAGTACTGGAAAAACAAATAGTATTCCGAGAACAACAAATTTTTGTACTTCTTTATTCATAGCAAATGAAAAAAAAGGCGGTTAAAAACCGCCTCTAGTTTAAAAGTTCCAGCTCACAAAGCCGTCTCGCATCACATTGAAGATATAATCCCCTTCTACTAGTAAAATAAATACCAGATACGGAATCAAAATCACCAAAGGTAGGACGATGGCACTTTTAAGACTCCCTTTTTCGTCTCTAATATGCATAAAGTCCCATGCGATATAATAGGCTTTCACTATCGTTAGTATGATGAAGATCCAATTGAGAAGCTTCATTCGTAAAAACATGGTGTTTAGTGCAGCCGGTTTAATGATCCCAAGGACTACTTCGATAGTAGTCACTATAGAAAGAAATATCAGTACACCCCATATTTTTTGTTGGTTGGACTTGAATTTTAAAAGTCCTCTAAATATTGCCAGTTTGTGTGTTTCCTGTGCCATTCAATTTGTTTTTGGGATTAAACCAGATAAAAGAAAGTAAATACAAAGACCCATACCAAGTCCACAAAGTGCCAGTAAAGACCTACTTTCTCTACCATTTCATAATGTCCTCTTTTTTCATAGGTCCCTAAAATCACATTTAGAAAAATGATGATGTTGATAACCACACCTGAGAAAACGTGAAAGCCGTGAAAACCTGTAATGAAAAAGAAAAAGTCAGCAAATAAGCGGTTTCCGTATTCATTATGGATCAAGTTTGCCCCTTCTACAACAGCTACTGCTTGTTGCATTTTATCAAGAGAGGCTTCTCTGCTCAATACTGTTTTTTGTCCTTCCTCATTCAATTTTTGAATCCGTACCACCAAGTCATTATTAGCAGCAAAACCCTCTTGTATTTCGGCAACGGAATAGGTAGGCAAGGAAGATTCTCCTAAAAACCATATCCCATTGCTGTTTTGATGCGTATCACGAGGACTGTCTATTGTCGTCGCAAATTGCTCCAAGGCAACCCGTTTTCCGGTATCTGCATTTACAAATTGTAAGATTTGACCCCCTTTGGTTTCAAGCGCCCCATATTCTCCTTTGATAAAGTTTTTCCATTCCCACGCTTGTGACCCCACAAATATGGCGCCTCCAATGATGGTAAGAAACATGTAAAAAACTACTTTTCCTTTCTGCATATGGTGACCCGCATCTACTGCTAACACCATCGTAACGGAAGAAAAAATAAGTATAAATGTCATTAAGGCCACATAATACATAGGGGCGTCCACTCCGTGTAAAAAAGGGAAGTGGTTGAAAACCTCATCTGCAATGGGCCAAGAATCAATATTTTTGAATCTTGAGAAGCCATAGGCAACTAAGAATCCTGAAAAGGTCAATGCATCGGAAACGATGAAAAACCACATCATTAGCTTTCCGTAACTCGCATTTAAGGGTTTGTTGCCTCCCCCCCAAACGTTTGTTTCTGCAGCAGCTACATCCATAAGTCGTTTAAATTAATTGGTACAAATTTAGCGGTAGAATAAGACAAAACAAAATAAATACAACCACAAAAAGTCTAGAAAGTGCCAGAAAAGTACCGCAAGTTCCATTCCCAAACTTTTTTCGGGGCTATAGGCTCCTTTATAAAGCTGAAATAATACGATTAACAACACTATAATCCCCGCTGTCAAATGCGCTAAGTGGAGTAAAATTAATACATACAAAAAGGAGGTCGTGATACTACTTTCGGCCCCTGTAAAATAATAGCCTTGATCGATTATGGCACGGAATCCTTGGAATTGAGTGACAATAAACAACAAAGCCAACACTAAGGTGCTCCAGGCCCCTAACTTGGCAGCAGACAATTGACTGGCTTTTAATGAGCGTTCTGCCCAAAAAAAGGTGCCACTACTGAGAAGAATTAACAATGTACTGTAATAAAAAGGCTGCGGCATCTTAAAATCAGTAAGCCAATCTGCTCGGGTACTGCTTACCACATAAGCACTAGTAAGACCTGCAAAAGTCATTGCCATGCTGATCATCCCAAACCAAAGCATCATTTTTTTGGTTCTTCTATTCTGTAAATCTGTCATCATCTGTTATTGCATCAAAAATTTATCAAATAGATATATCAATTGCACCAGCGTAATATAGCCTATGCTGGCAAAGGTAAGCATTCGGGCGGCCCCATTTGATTTCTGATACATCAATCGCAAGGAAAAAAACAAAAGCCCTAGCCCCGTTATAAATATCATCACAGCGCCTATTGCCGTAAGCTTAAGTGTACCTGTATAGTGTGTGTAGGGCATCAAAGAGATTAAAATCGTCCAAAGTGTGTAGAAGACGATTTGAAAAGCGGTTGCCTGATCCGGGCTACCAGACGGTAACATTCGAAATCCTGCCTTCCGATAGTCTGCATCCAACTGCCAGCCGATGGCCCAAAAGTGCGGAAATTGCCAAAAAAATTGCACCATAAATAGAATCCCGGGCTCAATCCCAAACTGTCCTGTTGCCGCTACCCATCCCAACATATACGGAATCGCTCCTGGAATAGCCCCTACAAATACGGCCAAAGGAGTCTTTGTTTTTAAAGGCGTATACAGGGCAACATATAAGAGGAGCGAAAGCCCCCCAAAAAAAGCCGTCTTAAAGTTAATGAGATACAAAGAGTAAATCCCAACGGCGCTCAATACCGTTGCCAACAAAAAGGCCTGCTGTTTACTAATACGGGCTGTAGGCAAAGGGCGGTTACGAGTCCGCTGCATAATCGCATCTAAGTCCGTTTCTATAATCTGATTAAAGGCATTAGAGGCACCCACCATGGCGTATCCACCGATCACTAACAGGATCATTATTTGGACATCCAATCCCTTGGCAGCAAGCAAATATCCCGCAAATGAGGAAAAAACAACGCTAAAAGCAAGCCGCATTTTAGTAAGTTGTGCAAAGTCACTCCATATACTTGATGTAGGCGCTTCTAGTGGGGTATCGGTTCCGGTCTTCATCCTCTTGCTTAGACAGCAAAGATAAAACACAAAAAAAAATCCCGATCGAAATCGGGATGTTTTTTTATTGCAGTCGAAAGGTGATGGGAATACTAAAGGGAACCCGCACTGGACGGCCTCTTTGCTTACCTGGAGTCATCTTTGGTAATTTTCCAATAATACGTGCCGCTTCCTTCTCTAGGTTCTTGTCAGGTCCTCGCATGCGAACACCCGTAATATTACCATCTTTGGCAATTATAAATTGCACATATACTCTTCCTTGGATTCCCATTTCTTGAGCAATCTCAGGGTATCGGAAGTTTTTACGAATGTGTCGGTTCATTTTTTCTTGAAAACAAGCGCGTCTTTCGGATTTTTTCACCTTCTCGCAACCTGGAAAGATGGGTACATCTTCAATAACGGCAAAAGGAACGTCAATATCTTCTTCTACTTCTTCTACTTCAACGATCTCAATGATTTCTTCTTCATCGGTTTCAGTGGATTCGATTACAGTCTCTTCTACCTCTTCCTCATCTTCTACCACTTCAATTACTTCTGGAGCTGGTGGCGGGGGCGGTGGTGGGGGTGGGGTTTTGATTTGTTCAGTGATCGGCACGTCTTCTTCATCGTCGTCCTCGACATTTAAAGCTTCATAGCCGTAAAGACTCTTTTCGTATGTTTTCCATTCTATGGCTTGCCAGGATACAAAAAGAATAAAGGCAAGGCCTGCTACAAAATAGAGGCTGCTATTTTTAGATAAATCTGCTTTTGGATTTTTCTTTGGTTGCATAGTAGAAAGTGTTGAAGAGCTAAACTAAAAAATATTTGATAAATATGGAGCTTTCAAGGATGGAAATTAATGTGCATTGCTTCTCCTTAGGCACCACTCACATGAGACTCATATTCTGCAGCACTCAACAATCCTTCTTTCGAAGATGGATCGTCTAGTTCGATTTTGATCATCCAACCAGCACCGTAGGGATCTTCATTTACCTTTTCGGGCGCGTCCTCTAAATCGGTATTAAATTCTGAAACGGTGCCTGATAAAGGCATAAATAAATCCGAAACGGTCTTAACTGCTTCTACCGTCCCAAATACCTCTTCTTGAGCCACATTCTCGTCTAAAGTTTCTATTTCGATATACACAATATCACCTAATTCTCCTTGTGCAAAGTCCGTGATACCTACTGTGGCTATACTGCCTTCAATTTTTACCCATTCGTGGTCTTTGGTGTATAAAAGTCCTTCTGGTACATTCATAGCTATAGTGTTTCGGACAAATGTAAATTATTTCTCAAGGAAAAGAAATCCTAGTTTCCAAAATTATACCGCAACGTAAACCCAGAACGAATACTGGTCTGTGGAAAGGCTGTTGAGACTTCGAATTTGGAGAAATTATGATCGTAGAAAAATAAAGTGGTCAAGTTTCGCGATAGATTATAATCCGCTGTAAATTTAATAGACAATAGTGTTTGCCCTGCAGTCACTTGATTGTTGTTATACTCTAAATTTCGCAAAACAGTTATATTTCTTCTGTAGGACATATCTGCTTTTAGATTCAAATCACCCGAAAGAGTGGTTCTTCTTCCATTAATATTGGTGCGTATTCGCAAGTCTCTAATTTGATATCCCATTCCCACTACATATTCATTACCACTAGATTCTGTTAAAAGACTATTGTCTAAACTCAATGAAAGGGCACGGTCTCGTTTTAATTCAGCAAGTATTTTTAGAGAATTTTTAAACTCAACATCCAATCTTACGAGAGGATTAAATTGCTCTACCAGATTAATGTTGCTGTACAATCGCTCTGCAACTATATTCCCTACATCGTCTCGCTGAAAGGGATTAGAAGGGTCAAAATCAAGGTTGGTTTGAAAATTTGTCAAGGTATAACTGGCCCGATACGCATGGGTTATTGAAAATCTATTGAATACATTTTTAAAGGCCTTCAGACTGCTTAATCCTGTGTATTTTAAATTCCAATTTGGAAGCGGAACCGATTGTACCGGGTCTAAATTGATTTTTTTGGGATCAGTATCCGTATAGGCGGACAGGAATGCGGCGACCAATACATCCTGCTGCTCTTTCCCAAATCCACTTGGAAAGCCTTCTCTTCCTATTTCATTTGCAGACAAACCCGATTCTGTTGCCAATCTCTCTGCAATGGCATACCGATTGGCTCTGAAGACATCAAAAGCTACATTGGTGACTCCTCTTGTTTTGTTAAAGGCTGTTTTTAGTAAAAGGGTTGACATTCCAAAATTACCAAAGACATTGCTGTTTAGCGGAACGTATTCTTGGTTGACTACTTGAAAGTTTTCTCGAATGTTTTCAGAATAGGTCCGCTCCGCATTTAAATCCACGATAAAGTCTTTAAAAGGATTGAATTGGGCCGTCACCGTAAGCTTACTGTTGTGCAACTGTGTAAACGGTTCGTTGAAATTCGGGAAGCTTGTCAAATACCCATTTCGAGCCACCTCATACCGAACATCATCTTGACTCCCCATCACAAATCCAAAACTAGGATCTAAGGTCCCAAAGCCTCCTATGCCTTGCAAATACCCCGGCAGTACCTTCCCGTTATTTTCAGAGTAATTAAATTGGATCCTTTTAATGGTGCTTAAGCCATCTACTATCTTTTTCAAAAACAATTTGTCTTTATCCTTTTTTTCTTTTTTGGTGTTCTTCCCCTGTTGTTGCTTTTCTGCCAAGCGTTTTTGGACCATCGGAGAGAATCTTGAAGCCCCTTTTTTAAGTCCCAAAATTCGATACAGTCGATCAAAAGAAATCGACCCAGCCAACGACTTCGTATTTGCATTTTGCAGCGTGTGAACCACACCCAATGCTGTTCCGTTCTCACTTACTACATTCGCCAAAGCATCTGAACCTCGCTGCCAATTAAAGCTTCCCGTATAATTATAATTGGCATCAATAAAACTTAAAAATGGAATGTAGCGCAGTGGCAACTTGTAATTTAGAACCAAGGATTGATTGAAGTTATTGCTCTCCCCAAAATTCCACAATTCATCCCAAACAGTATTGTCATATGGATTTTCTAGACTGCGGTCTTGCTCAAAAGGCTGAAAGGGCTTGCGCACAATATTGTTGCTGTTAGCCGTTACAGTCATTCTAAGCGAACGCGTCAGATTGTGATTCAGCGTATAGGACCAGTCGACCAAAAAATTACGTTGCTGAAGTTCCGGCAAGGCCAGTTGCTGATTAGCATCTACTCCTTCTAGATAGACTTCCCTAAATTGTTGGTTGCGATAGCTACGATTGATATTTGACGTAAATCCAATGGAATTTGGGAGCGGTGAAAAGTTAATCTGACGAAGCCATTCCCAGTATTTTTTGGTCTTTAAGAATTTTATTTTTTGAAAGGGGCTGATCTCAAAAGGCTGAAAGCTGTGGCCGTAATTCGCCGCTACTAAAAGATTGACATCTTTCATTTTTTCAATTTCAAAATCCCGGTGGCTTTGCTCGTTATAAGCATAGGAAATGTCTATGTTTTCGGGACTGTAAAAACGTGTTTTTCTGTCTCCCGTTTTTTGTTTCCGCAAACCGATCAAACTAATACTCTTTCGCTTGGTGTAATCTATGGCTTGCTGTCGGATGGTTTCTTTTTGACCGACATCATCAGTCGCTTCTAATCGTGTATCCAATTCTAGGTCTTGGTAAAAAGGATCAAATTCTGGGGTTATAATGGTTTCGCCAACGCTAAAATTAAAAGGCGCTTGGATGCCCCATTTTTGAGGGAGTAATTGCCCCACATTTATATTGGAAACCATGCTGTATTGAAGCAATTCCTCACGATTGCTATTGTTAGGGGATTGATCCAAACCACCAAACCCAATACTGGAATATCTACCTGAAGCCGACAGCGAAGCCACATTAGCCATGTTGGCATCTAATGAGCCAACTGCTGCCCAACCTCCTTTAGAATCAATCCCGGCAATTCTCAATTCGTTGAACCAGACTTCTCCACAGAGCACATCACCTACCTGACTAGATGGGTTCTTAACTCCTATCATCAAGGTTTTGATGCTCCCTAAAGAAGGATTCCCTTTAACAGAAAACTTATACTTTTTACTTCCTGGTAAACTGGATATCGGACTAAAGGCATTAATAGGGTTTGCGTCTTCGTCAAAATAAGCAGCCTTACCCAATACAGCCAATTCCAAAGCTTTGGCTTTTAACTCTGATAATTTTTCAAGATCTATTTCTATTGCGTTACTATCGGGCTGCCATACCTCCTCAGCTGATAGTTTATTGCTGATGTTTTCTTCGTATTCAGTGGGTTTTAGGGGCACCTCTACCTGATAGTAATTATCTTGATAGTCTGTTCCTAAACGAATAAAAGCGACGAGCCTTCGGTCAAAATCCTGTGTGTTCCCTTCGCCTGGAAGCTTCGGCTGGCCTGGAATGGATTCTGCATGCAAGTACATATGTAATTTCTTATACTGCCGCATGTCCACATCAACGGCTTTAAAAATAGCACGTGAATCTTGGGGCTGCAAATCACAAACACGGAATGCAAGTGACTGTTCATTCTGCCTGACAATGGTATTGTTTGTGTTCACTTGTTCTCGAACGATCTCTGGAGGTAAAACGTAGTTTATCGGAATCCGGTTTTCGTTTTCTAAAATATTCACGGTACTAATATCCACCGTTGTATTGGGGTTTCTGTTTCCCTCTGGATTCAATTGTTGGAGATAGCGTCGCCAGTCCCCTCGAACCAATTCCAAGGTGCCAAATCGAAAGACAACAGGCTGCTTAAAACCACTCAAAAGCATTCGCATAAAACGAATCGAACGCAAATCTTCTATAGAATTGATCGCCTCAAAATACTGCTGGAAACTAGTCCCTTGATAATAGCCTTTTTGGACTGGAACCTTAAACTGAATCCAACGGGTCGTTATCTCATCACCGTTGGGTACTTGTACTTTTACATTTTCACGAACATCTGTCACAAAGGGATGATTTCCGACAGTCATGTCTTTGGTGATGGGAACTTTGTATTCAAAATAACTGTCAATAGTATTCATACTCTGATCTCTATTGATGTCTTCGGTGTCGGGTTCTGTATTGCTTCCTCTGTCAGTATTTGAAAAGGCTATTGGAGAATTCCCCTCTGTACCATTGTAATTTTTATAGCGCTCTAAAATCCCTCCTGATGCCGCAACAAAATATTCATAATTGTCTCCTGCAGGATCTTCAGCAGGTCCATTGGTGTAAATGACGGCTTCTTCTTCATCGGTTAATCCGTCTAAACCAACGTCTTGTAATTGTCGGTCCTCAGGATTGGTGTTAAACGTATAAAGCAAAGATTGTGTGGCCGGTACCACTCCCCATTCGGTATTGAAAATAAGCGAATTTTCATCGGTACCTGGCAAGCCGTTTTCATACTGCTTTCTCCCGTCTTTTAGAATGTCTTCGGAAATATTTCCAAGATGAAAAACCAACTCGCCTAATTCATTATCCTCGGTTTCCAACTCATTGAATGTATCCAGCAACCAAAACTCGATAAACTCTACATTGGATTGCTCAAAATTGGTGGCCGCTATCGGGCGGGTGATCCCAGCCCAATTGGTTTCGGGTGCTTGTGAAAACACTGCTGCAGTGCTATTGTTATAGGGACCCCTCTCCTCAGGATAAAAAGCCAAGTCTAAGGTGTTTTGAATCGTCGTAGTTCCCTGAACCAAATCCTGCTCTGGAAATATTTCTTGGATAAAAATGCGCCTTGTTGTATTACGTGATATCGCATCGTTATTGATTCCCTGTGGCCTGCCCGGTCTAAAGAAAACCGGATCGAGCGTATACCATGAAAGCTTGGCACGACCTATTCCAGACTCCAATCCGCTGATTTTTTCTGAGCCTTTGTAGTTTTTTGCAGGGACACTCGATAACTTCCATGCGGTGAAGCCCTTCATGTCTATCGTTGTTTGAGCTCCTTCAAAATCGTCTATATACACTGTTGCTTCACCCTGAAGCTGAGTATTCCGTGGATTTCCAGCGCGAAGTGAGGCGACTTCGCCCCTAAAAGAAATCCTCGATGGAGCTTCTGTTGTTCCACCTGGTAGCTTGCTAGCCAAACGGCTTAGAAAAGGGAGCTCTGTTGAGAAATTAGTATGAAAGCCCATCATAGTATTGTTAACAGGCTCTGTTCCATAATTCGCTTTTTGTGTCAACGGATTCTCGCTTAAATTCAATAAAGTAGCCCCAAGAGCTACATTTTCATTGAGCAAATGCTGGATGTTAAATCCTGAAAAACGCTTGTTTTGTTGGTTGAAAAAAGAATTATTTTCGACAGCTATCTCTATGGGTATATTGGAAGACTTTAATCCTTCATCAATAATAATAACTCTTCCGATATCATAATTAACCCTATAATCAATCCCTTCCTGTAAAATACGACCCCCGGCAGTCACCCGAACTGAACCCCTTGGAACGTTAAATGCTCCGATAGGAATCCCTTCACCTCCTTCAGATTTATAACGGCCTTTGAGTTCGAATTTATTTTTTTCAGTAGCCTCTAAAGCGGCTGCCTTTGTCTGGGCATACATCTCTCTAAAGACATATTTCTCTTGATTTGCATTATAAGTACTAGGGGTCTCATACGATTCTGATCCTTCTTGTGACTGTAACAAGTCAAACAAAAAGGAACCAAAGGGCTCTACAGTAGGAAAAATAATCCTTCCATATTGAGGATCAATTGTTATCCCAGGGATGAAATCAAAAAACCCATCTCCTTCTGGTAATGGATCTTGATAATTATTCAAACGGTCAAGTTGAAAGGTATTCAGGAGAATTTGTTCTTCTAAAGAACTGGGCCATTTTGAGCCGTCTACTGGGGTCATATAATTGATGGGCGATGGATCCGTGTAGAGAATCGAAAGTCTAAACTCTTCTTCTGCTAGCTGAAAAGCACCCATATTGTAAATATTTTTCATCATCAGATCCCAGACAGGCTGCTGTACATTTGTCAGGTTGCTTTTTAGCATTTTGACAATCAAGTTGTTATTTTGGATTTGCTGCTGTGCCTGCTGCTGATTGTCCAACACAACCTCCGTACTCGGCACATCGCCATTGGCAAACTCCCCTACTTGGTATACCTGTCCAGCATAGGTGTATTGAAAAGCGACCCCTAATACCTCATCATTACTCAAACGTTGATTAAGTGAAATATACCCCAACTGAGGGTGAAATTGATATTCATTTGGCTGTAGTTTTCGTGCGCTTTCTAAAACAGCATAGTCGAAGCCTTCTTGAATTTTTGCGCCCACACCAGCAAATCCCTGTCGTACGGTTGCTATATCCCGTATGGCAGTTGTCAAAAGGCCCGAAGCTTCCCTTATGCTCCCTGGATCAAGAATATTGGCCTTGTTATCTGGCAATCCACTTACAGCTGCTGCTGTAAAAAAATTGGCGATTTTATCATCTAACACCACATTTTCTGGATTGGCTTCTCCCAAATCTTGAAGCGCTACGATATTCCGGATATTTTGTGTTTGAGCACTTCTATTGGTAACCCATACTTCGATTCTTGTAATCTGAACAGGAGAATTTGTGTAGGGGTAGGTTTTTAAAGCATTGTCGTATTGATCACGGAAAAATTGAGAAAGAAAGTAGTGGCGATCTTCTTCATAATCCAAGGCAAAAAGGCTAAAGGTATTCAAACGGCCTCCCCCTTGAGCAGTGATGTTTTGGGATTGCGATCGCTGCTCAGAAAATACGGTGGTAATATTTGTTCGGCCGAATTTTAAATCGGCACGTACTCCAAATAAACTTTGAGCCCCTTGAATCAAACTGTTGTTGATAGGCATACTGATATTTCCCAAGTCGATGTTCTGAATAATACCATCCTCCGTTACTTTCCCGTTAAGGTAATCCGTAACCTTACCCCCTAGTTGAGTGGGATCTTGCGCATAACTTTGAATTTTATTCTGAAAATTTTCTAGTGACTGTTTTGACCGATCGAGCAATGCCTTGGCTTCTTCGGCTTTGGATTGCAATTCTTGAATCGTTCCCTGGGCTTTGTTGTAGGTTTCTTTTAGCTGCTCTGCTTTGTCTAGAATCCCCGCCTTTTGGGCCAGACCAACAGCCTCCGTTAATTTGGGTGGATTGAATTGAATTTTGACTAAATTTTGAAAATCAAAAGTGGATTCCGTATCATAATTCGCAGTGATCTGAAGGCGTTCCCCAATATTTCCAATCAAACTTAAGCTTATTCGCTGATCGAAATCAAAACTGAAGTTTCGCCTTAATGTAGGGGAGGCTATTGGATTGTCATTACGTTGATAACGGGCGCCAAAATCGACCCCAATAGACCCTTGTGGCTTGATATCAATCGCATTGCTTCCAAAAATGGTTTGAAAAAACTGATTGTTAACGTACAATTCGGGAAGTAAATTTTTCTGTGAGGCTTCTAAATTTTCTTTCTTCCCACTTAGGGTTTCTGTTTTTTCTTTAAAATACGTTTTTAAAGATTCTTTGATGATCAGCGCTTCGAATTCTTCAGGAGTTAACACCAAGGGAGTCGTAATCGGATAGCCCGCAATCTCTGTGGCTAGATAATAGACATCCCGATCGGGGTCGTAGCTGTAGTTTCGAGAGACGGCCGTAGCGCTAGGTAGGCTGATACTTCCTAACTGAGCCTCTTCGTCTGAATTGGTTTGAGCACGTATGGAGACATGACAAAAAAGCCCTATGAAAAAAAATAGAGCGGCATGAAAAGTAGTACGAGAATGCAGGTTCCGTTTAGGGAGTTGCAATGCGTTTTACAATTTATTCAAAGCCGCTTTGATAAGGGCTTCCACCGATGCATCGGGTTGGCTTTGAATGAGGTTATCAATCACTTTCTCACTAGAGCGTCTTGGATATCCAAGTACCTCTAATGCTGATAACGCTTCTTCTTTAATTGTATTGCCTGAAACAGCCCTAATTTCCTCCATTTCTGGAAGGTTTTTAATCTTGTCTTGAAGATCGATTATGACCCGTTGGGCCGTTTTTAATCCAATCCCTTTTATCGATTGTATTGTTTTGACATCCTCCGATACGATTGCTGTTTGGATTTGGAGGGGTTCAAGAGAGGAGAGCATCGTTCTTGCGGTACTAGATCCTATCCCAGAAACACTGATTAAAAGACGAAATAAAGCCCTTTCACTAGGACTCACAAAACCGTACAACGTATGGGCATCCTCTCGGATTTGCAGATGGGTGTATAGCTTGACGGCCTCCTCATTAGGAAGCTGGGAAAAAGTATGCAAGGAGATATGCACCTCATACCCTATTCCTTGGCAGTCTATGACCACATGAGTTGGATATTTTTCGACTAGTTTTCCTTGAATTTGAGTAATCATAGCTGCGCTTGCTTTTTCTGTTGGGCATCTACAACAGCAACAGCTGTCATATTTACGATCTCATCCACTGAAGCCCCTAATTGAAGGGTGTGAACAGGATAATTAAGACCCATCATAATAGGCCCAATAGACAATACGCCATTGAGCTCTTTCAGCAGCTTATAGGTAATGTTAGCCGCATGTAGATTCGGGAATATGAGCGTATTCACTTTGGTGTTTTTCAGTTGCGTAAAGGGGAAACTCTTTTCCATCATGTCTGGATTGAGTGCAAAATCCGATTGCAGGGGACCGTCCACTATAATCTCTGGATAATACCGGTGCATATAAGAAACTGCTTCCGTGATTTTTCGTGCATCCTCCGACTTATTAGAACCAAAATTGGAGAAAGACAACATGGCCACTGCAGGGGTTAATCCAAACATGCTAGCTGTTTCGGCTGTCATTTTTGCAATCCTTGCCAATTCTTTAGCAGAAGGATTGATGTTGATTGACGTATCGGAAAGAAAAAGAGGTCCTTTATCGGTCAACATTAAGTTGGTTGCGGCCACACGATGAGCCCCTTTTCCAAGTATCTCTAAAATGGGTTTTACCACCTGGGGGTAGTTTCTGGAATAGCCCGAAATCATGGCGTCTACATCTCCATTTTTAACCATCATAGCACCAAAATAATTTCGCTCTCGCATAAGCCTTTTGGCATCATAAAGGGTTTTGCCTTTGCGCTTTTGCTCTTCCCAAAAAAGCATGCCATACTGTTCCCGTAGATCGTGCTGTGCATCTGTTTTGGGATCGATGATTTCCACCTCATCCTCAAAATCAATGGCTTCCATCAATTTTTGTATGGTCTCTTTTCGACCTAGTAAAACGGGAATGGCAATTTCTTCTTCCATCACTATCTGAGCCGCTTTTAAAACATCTAGTTGGTCTGCTTCTGTAAAGACGACCCTTTGTGGGCTTGCTTTAGCACGGTTATGAAGCATACGCACCAGTTTCTGATCGTTCCCCAAACGGGACTGCAGACTTTCTTTGTACCGATCCCAATCTTCAATTGGAGCCGTAGCAACCCCAGAATCCATAGCCGCTTTGGCAACTTCTGGTGGAATCTCAACGAGTAATCTTGGATCAAAAGGCTTCGGAATGATATAGTCTTTACCAAAGCGCAATCGCGTTTGATCGTAAGCGATGTTTACTTGCTCGGGAACGGGTTCTTTGGCCATACGAGCCAAGGCTCGTACAGCTGCCATTTTCATGGCTTCATTAATAGCAGTAGCCCGAACGTCTAAAGCCCCCCTAAAAATAAACGGAAAACCCAATACATTGTTCACTTGATTCGGATGATCGGAGCGTCCAGTAGCCATGATAATATCATCGCGTACAGAACAAGCCAAATCGTAATTTATCTCTGGATCTGGATTGGCCATAGCAAATACGATGGGGTTCGCAGCCATTGATGTCAGCATGTCCTCATTGACAATATTCCCTTGCGATAAGCCGATAAAAACGTCTGCCTCTACCAGTGCCTCTGCCAACGTATGAACGTCTTTTGAAGTGGCAAATTCTGCTTTTTCTGCTGTCAGCTTATCACGGTCTTTGCGGATAACCCCTTTGCTATCAGTCATCACAATATTCGATGCTTGGGCTCCAAATGACTGGTACAATCGTGTACACGATATGGCCGCAGCACCGGCACCTGATACCACTATGTTTACCTCTTCCATTTTTTTCCCGGCAAGCTCCAAAGCATTCATCAAAGCGGCACACGAAATAATCGCAGTCCCGTGCTGATCGTCATGCATAATCGGAATATCGAGCTCTTCTTTGAGTCTTCGCTCTATTTCAAAGGCTTCAGGTGCTTTGATATCCTCAAGGTTAATTCCCCCAAATGTAGGGGCTATTGCTTTTACGGTCTTGATGAACTCTTCAGGATCACTAGCGTCTATTTCAATATCAAATACATCGATATCGGCAAAGATCTTAAAGAGAAGGCCTTTGCCTTCCATTACAGGCTTAGAGGCATTGGGACCAATATTACCCAGCCCAAGAACAGCCGTTCCGTTCGAAATAACGGCCACTAAGTTTCCTTTATTTGTGTATTTGTATACGTTGTCGACTTCCTTTTCTATCTCTTGGCAAGGAATGGCAACCCCAGGAGAATACGCCAATGCGAGGTCTCGTTGGGTTTGATATCGTTTAGTGGGGACAACGGCAATTTTTCCGGGGCTCGGTTTCGCATGGTAAACCAAAGCTTCCCGCCTTTGCTGATTTTTATTCATAGTATTAGGTCTTACTCAAAAGTAGGAAAGAAATTTGGCCTACTTATCCGAATCATCAAAAAAGTGATTATTCCTCCTTTTTCTCGGAGACGAAAAGTGAAAACACCCCTCCAATAATTAAAAACACTCCCGCTAAACGTATGATATTGATAGGGTTTTGATCCAGAATGTCGTACACAAAATATTGAACTGAAAATATTTGGATGATCATAGGGATTACGATGAACATATTAAAAATACCCATGTATACGCCCGTCTTATTACTGGGTATGGAAGCCGCTAACATTTGATAAGGCATCGCCATCATACTCGCCCAGGTAATCCCTAGTCCAAAAGAAAATAAATAAATCTGACTGATCACAATTGCTCCTTCTCCAAAGGGATTGGGCAATGTGAATAATACTGTTTTATCGGATAAATAAGGCATTATTAACAAGCCAATACCTCCTACTAACAAACTAATGAAATGCAGTCGTTTCGCACCCAGGCTACGAGCTATGGGAATCATCGCAAAGGCAATCAAAAAACAGATGACATTGTAGGTTCCATTTAGATTTCCTGTAAGCAATTGAGCTTGATTAAAATAAATTGTGGATTGATCTAAGGTATCGTAAAGCGACAAGGATAAGGCAGAGGTCATATACTGCCAATAACAAAACATGGCATACCAAGGAAAAAACATTACCGGTATGAGTTGTTTCATGGTTTTGGGCATTTCTTTAATAGCAACCCCTATTTCTTGTATGGTTCTTTTAAATAAATTCCCCTTTTCTTTTTCAGCTTCTATCTTTTTTAACTCGTCCTCAGTGGGTGGATATTCTGTCGTTGTTAGGACAGAAACCAAGATGGTTAAAGTGGATGCTATAGCACCAATACCAAATGCCCAATAGGTAGATACAGGGATGCCATTATCCATTTTATCACTAAGCGCAAGTATCCCAAAAGAAACTAGCAGGGCTGGTGTAAAGTTGGCGAGGGTGGTTCCAAAACCTGTAAAAAAGCTTTGCATTAAAAACCCAAGTGAATATTGTTTCTCTGGAAGCTTATCTGATATAAAAGCCCGATAGGGTTCCAATGCAATATTATTAGCCGCGTCTAATATCCATAATAAACTTGCTGCCATCCAAATAGAACTAGAATAGGGCATTGCAATTAAGGCGATACTTGCAACTACGGCCCCAATAAGAAAAAAGGGCTTTCTTCGGCCAAACCGAGGAGACCATGTACCATCACTTATGGCGCCAATAATGGGCTGTACAACTAAACCCGTAACCGGACCTGCCAACCACAACAATGGAAGCTCTGATTCCTCTGCCCCCAAGTATTTATAGATGGCACTCATATTACTTTGCTGCAGTCCAAAGCTAAATTGAACCCCAAAAAATCCAAAATTCATGGTCAGGATTTGCCAAAAAGAAAGTGCTTTTTTATTCATACTCTAATTTGATGCTAGCACATCGGGTTTGTTAATTTTAGTTTGAATCTTATCCACAACATACTGCCCAACCTCTTGTCCTTGATTGACCCCTTCTTCTATGGCCATCATATAGTGAATACCCCCATATAAGCGAGAAATAGCCGCTTCCTCAGCAGCTTGTAGAAAAGAAGTGTAAGATCGTTGTGGCAGTCCGTATTCTAATTCGGTAGTGTCAGTAAACGCAAAATTTTCTCCGAATAAATCGGTTAAAATAACGGCCGCTGCCCTTGAAATCACAGAATGACCGCTCGTATATTCTGGAAAAGGTGGGGTTTGTAAAATCGGCAACCATTCCTCGTCATAGTGCTTGTTAATCAACGTTTCCGGTCGTACTATTAGGGTATTCCATTTCTCGTCCCAGCAACTAATAAACCCGTCAAACAAGGCGATGCTTACATTCGCATAGGCGTTTACCGTATCCAAGAAATCAGCCTTCGCCTGCCGCGTTGCGATCGAAGTAATTCCTATCCAATGACCACCGGGTGTGATCTTCTTTGTCGCAAACATCGCATGCCCTCGGTGATGTGTCACATACGGATTACAATCCCAAAATTTAGCAATCTCCAATTGCTCATCCGTTAGACCGTTCCCAATTTCATATACTTGTTGTAATTGCTTTTGGAAAGGACTTCCTTTGGTTAAATCAAAGGCCAAGGGTGGCTTGGGTGAAAATTGATTGGAAGAATCTAGCACCATGGTTCTGATTTCCTTCCAATGAGGCTCTATCCCGTCCATATAATCAGGAGGAGTGGGCTTCCAATATTGCTCAGCATCCTTGATCGTATATTTCGGGTAGGTTCGCGTTTGATTGTACAGGTCCCCCTTTGCCCACTCCAAAATGTGGTCAGCAACAGATTCTCCATATTTTTTTGAAGCCTTTAGCACCTTTGAGGGCACTCTAATTTCGTCTAATTTTGCCTTAAAATTTTCTTCAAAAGCATCCATTTTATTTTCCGAAAATATCAGGGCTCTCCCTACTTTATTGAAAGCATATAAAGAGGCTAATGAAAAATGTATGGCATCGGATTGAGGTTCTGGGAGCGCCTTTAAGCCCTTGACTTGACCACTTAAAGACTCATAGGAATTGCCTGCCTGAAGCCGAGCTGTCTCATAAGCAGCGATGGAAGGATATAAATACACCCGCGAAGCTACAGGAGGCGAAAAAATATCATAGACTACTATATCGGTCAGGTTTTTTACAGCTGCTTGAAATAATTCCGGATCGTTTAGTTTTTCCTTATAGGAATCATCAACAGGTCCGCAGGAAAACAAAACCCCAAAGAAGATCGTTAGCGGTATAATTTTTTTCATTTATTTCTTTAAAATAATTGGGTATGAGTCGTTGATCGTAATAAACAATTGATCCCTGCTTAAAGACATTACTTGCCTCGCATTTATTCCTTTTGGTAAGGGTAGTGGTTCAATGTTTTCAAATTCATTCGTCTGCTTATTGAAGGCTGATAAAACGCCTCCAGATTGAGCTGAATTCATCCCTAATTCCACCACGTAATTTAAATAATTCCCCACAAAGTACAAACGTTGCTTTTCGGCATCATATTCAAAGTCTTGAATGGCGGATTGCTGGGCTTTTTGTGGTAAGGGTACTTTCTGAAACCTTTCTGTATTATTCAGTAAAAGCACCGATCTCAGTTCATTTATTTTTAGAGTGGCAATAAGTTCATCATCCTTTTTTCCCGTGAGATCTTCAATTGTTTCAATTTCTGAAAACGACTGATAATCCTGAAATCTTTTTTTAAGGTAAGGGAGTTGTTTGGTGAGCTTGTCTTTAGAGGCAAAAGGGACAGCTTTACCGAAGAAATTATAGAAAATGATCGGATCCAATTGATCATTCTCATCAAAATCATCTAAATACATATTAACTGGATACGCTTCTGAAGCCTTCCACTTAAAATTCAGTCCTACATTTCCTGCAATGATGTCTTTTTTACCATCCTGATTAATGTCTATAATTTCTAGTGCATTCCACATTCCATAGGTATTGTTGAGCCCCATTTCATTTGTAGCATCCACCAATTGCGTGCCTTCTTTGTTGAGAAAAACAGTTATAGGCATCCAATCACCCGCCACTATAAGATCTAAATAGCCGTCGCTGTTTAGGTCTGTCCATTCGCTGTCCGTGATCATCCCTATCGGGAGTGAAGCGAAAATCTTTAAGCCTTTACCCCCGTCATTTTCAATAATAAAACTTTCGGGGCTCAATCCATAGGCGCCTGGGATGGACCTGCTTCCTACAAAAAGGTCTTCGTATCCATCTTTATTGAAATCTCCAACAGAGACAGAACCTCCATTGGTATTCGGTAAGTTTATAGGTACTCTTGTTAAGTTTCCCTTTCCATCATTAATATAAAGTCGATCCGTCAATAACTTATTGTTTTGTTGCAGGTCATTGCCTCCACTGACAACATACAAATCCAAATCCCCATCTGCATCAACATCAATTGGTGCGGCGTCAACATCTTCATAATTACTATCTGTTGCAAAGGATTCATTCGTTTGCTTCTGGAAAGTACCTTTTGAATTTGCTAAATATAAAGCCGACTTTTGATAGCGAGCACCCCCAATAAAGAGATCCTCAATCCCGTCGTTATTAAAATCTGCAATTGCCAATGCTGGGCCTTCGTGTGACAATTGTTCAGGGATTAATTGTTCGCGTTCATAATCCAAAAAAACGTCTTCAAAATGTTTATAATCGAAAATTATTGTCTCGTTTTGAATTGAGGCTGTCTTTGTCTCCGCTCTATATTTCTGACTTTCCTTTTCTTCAATAACAGAGGAAATTGCCCCCTTTTTAAGGGATTGCATTTTTCCACCCGGCCAAATAATTGAAAGTGAATCTATGTCAGCAAGAGAGGAGCCTAGGTGAATTTTATGGGACGAAGAAGATTGAAATCCGCGTACGGTTTCTAATTCCTTTAAAGCGGGGACTCCTTTTTTATACGCGAGCACTTTGGTCCCTTTTGGGGTTTTGTTCGCCATTCTTTTGAGCTCTATTTGTGCCCCTTTTTGAACTGTCTGATTTGCTAATATCGTAGCCCCTTCGTTAATATTATTGAGTACTATATCTAAATCTCCATCCGCGTCTAAATCAGCAAAAGCGGCACCTGTACTATAGCCTGGGTAGCCAACTTTTGACTCTTTGAGCGGGCTAAATTGCAAATTCCCTTTATTCGTAAATAGGAGATTTGAAATTTTGAGCGTGGGGATTTGCTCTATCACTTTTTTTTGATTGGCTACCGTTTCTTGTTGATTGAGCTGCTTGAATGGATTGTTACTTAGGTAGTTGATATAATCGAGATCGTTAGGTCTTCTAACAATCCCATTTGAAATAAATATATCTTGGTCCCAATCATTGTCAAAATCTTCTAATAAAACACTCCAGCTCCAATCTGTTGCATAGGTTTCAGTGGTAAGAGACAAGTCAGAAAAGGTATTATTTGCTTGATTTATCTGCATATGATTATGAGCCAATTGAGGCTCAAACCCAAACTCTTTTTTTATACGATCTACTTTGTCTGTGTCTTCACCGCCTGATTTCAAAAAGAGCTCTGCCTCATTGGGCATCATATCTGTAGAAAAAATATCGAGTAGTCCGTCATTATTTAAATCTCCTACGTCTACCCCCATCGTGAATCGGGTTGCATGATTTAAATAGTCCTTTACACTTTCACTAAAAGTACCATCCTGATTATTGATATAAATGAGGTCATTTTCATGAAAATCATTTCCGATATATAGATCCGGCCAGCCGTCTGCATTCAAATCCGAAACGCGTACCGCCAAGCCATATCCTATGGGGCTGTTATAAATCCCTGCTTGCTCTGTTACCTCAACAAACCGACCTTCACTTTCATTCAACTTGTTCTCATAGAGTCGATCACCGCTTAGTGAATCTTTTTCTTGTCGCTTTTCTATAGTGCCATAACTTCTGACCGAATGAATAGCGTGATTTAGTAGATACATGTCTAAATCACCATCTAAATCATAATCTAAAAAGGCCGCTTGGGTTGAAAAACCTTCAAAATCGACACCGTACTCTTTGGCTTTTTCCTCAAAGGTTCCATTCCCTTGGTTTAGGTAGAGTTCATTAGCCCCCTCTTCACCATTAAAAAGGGCTATTTTACTGACATAAATATCCAAATGACCGTCGTTGTTAATGTCATCGATACTAACCCCTGTCGACCAGAAAGGATCCTGAGAAATGCCTGCCTCTTCAGTAACATTTTTAAATTTCATAGCCCCCTGGTTATAATACAACTGATCGGCAACTTGATTTCCAGTAAAATACAAGTCTTCTAACCCATCCCCATTTAAATCTCCTACTCCTACTCCACCTCCATTATAATAATAGAGATATTCTAAAATATTTAGGGTCGAATCGAATCGAAGCTGATTGGCGAAATCGATTCCTGTTTCTTCCCCATTTAAGGTTTTGAAGGCTTCATTTTCAGGAGTTTGTTGCTGACATGCGGCCAAGAAGATCAGCGCGATAAAGGCTATGCTTATTTTTTTCATTTCCCAGAAAATTTAAAAACCCGAAGAGAGTCATTATTTCGAAACACCCAAACCTCATCATTTAGCACTGTCATATCTCTGATTTCGCCTTTTACTTTAAATCCTTGATTTCCCTTTTGAGCAGAAAATCCTGCTTCTCCTTTATTTTCTAAATAAACCCCATAAGAGGCGTCGTAACTCCCTACCTCAGGTTTTGCATTGTATAAATTTCCTCCCAATAACAAATCCAAATCTCCGTCGTTGTCGTAATCATAAGGTGAAATAGCATAGACCGGACTGAGCTGGGCTTCGTAAGGCAATGCTTTTGCATCCCACTTCGCCTTGCCTTTATTTATAAAAAGGGTGGTCTCTAGGGTGGTTACCTCAATACTTTTTGCAGTTTCTCTTTCTTTCTTAGAAAAGAGTTGGGTATAATCTTGGTCTTTAAAAGAGTCATAATCAGGATATTTTTTCTTTAGTTTCTTTATTTGATCAATCAGGTTGTGTCGCAATGCATAAGGGTAGTCTTTTCCGTTTTCTGCTCTAAAGGTTAAAATCCCTTCTTGGGAACCATTTTGATCAAAATCATTTAAAAACAATTGTATGGGTTGCTGTTTACTTGCTCTAAAACGAGAATTTAAACCGTGATTTCCAACGACCAAATCAAAATCACCGTCTTGATCAATATCTACTACCTCCATTTTATTCCACCATCCTTTGTAGGAAGGCAATGGATGCTCCTTCCATTTAATCAATTCTCCGTTTTTATTTTCAAAAACCTCAACTCCCATAAATTCACCCACAATGATTAAATCCAAATCTTCATCATTATCTAAATCAACCCAGCTGGCATCTGTTATCATCCCGAGCTCTTTTAAAGCTGCGGCTTTTTGGAGGGTTTGATTGGTGAATTCGCCCTTTCCATTGTTGACTAATAAATATCCTGAACCCGGTAAGCCATAGCTCCCGATTTTTATTCTTTCCCCTATAAAGAGGTCTGTATCGCCATCGTTGTCATAGTCCCCTGAAGCTACTGCACCCGTACTAATACGTGCCTCAATTTCAGGAAACAGTTGATCGGATGCTGTAAAATTTCCTTTCCCATCATTGAAATACAAACGATCGTATAATAAATTCGAATAGGGGGAGATTTCAACACCTCCAGAAGCCATATAAACATCCAAATCACCATCGCCATCAGCATCAAAAATTTCGGATTCCACTATTTCAGCCTGAATTAATTCAGGAAATAAAGATTTTGAATTGGCTTGGTTCTCTGATAGCATCTTACTGGCTGCTCCTTTGGCTCCAGGAACCAATACCTCCATAGTTCCGTCCCCATTTAGATCGCCTTTTGCAATTTGTGGACCTTCATTACTGCACATATGATAGATGAGACGTTCCCGATGAAAGTCTACAAAATAATTTTCTTTATGACGAAAATCAGGAATCTTTTCAGAAACTGTGAATAAAGAGGAAGTCTCTTCTTTCTCCTTATTGTTGTGTTTTTTTACTTCGTTCTCATCAAGAACCAGGAGTTGATTAACCGCAACATTTTGGTGCACTGAATACCCGCCTGAAGGCCAATGTATTCGAAGTTGAACAATACTGTCATGTGGAATTCCAAAATGAACACGCGGATCCATACTGGACTGAAACCCTCTTGTTGGTTGTAGTTCTGCATAATACGAGCCAAAACTCCCTTCTAGCTGGATTTGGGCGCCCAATGCCTGTGAATTTTTATTTGCCCCCTGTAATGCTAGTTGCAAATAGTTGCCTCCCCTTTGATTGTTTTTATAAACAAATACCTCTTGATTGACATTATTAACGATTAAATCCAAATCCCCATCGTTGTCTAAATCCCCATAAGCTGATCCGTTTGAAAAGCCCTTTTGTTGCAAACCTGAATCGCTGTACAACTCAAAATCAAAGTCCCCCTTATTGCGATACGATTGATTCGCTACAGGCTCACTTGGTATGATGTCTATCAAACGTTTATAATCTACTTTATTCTTTTGTACCACAGATTGTATTACCTCTTGATTGGAAACATATTGAAGGTAATCTTGATCCGTTAAGTCTTTGTAAATACCATTGGCAATAAACAAGTCTTTAAGCCCGTCATTGTCCATATCGAAAAACAATGCACCCCAACTCCAGTCAGAGGCTTCTACACCTGCCATTCTTCCGACCTCAGAAAAGGTGTTGTCACCATTATTTCGATGCAACATATTGCGCGTGAATTGGTGGTGGTATCCATTTTTGACATTGTATTCGTATCGATTCCAATCTTCAAAAGTCGTCACCGATTTTAAACGTTCGTACTGAAAAGGAAGCATCTCCGTCACAAATAAATCATTGCGCCCATCATTATCAATATCTGCCATATCAGCACCCATAGAGGCCCCACTGATAGAACGCATTTGATCGGTCAGTACTTCTTTAAAGGTTCCGTCTTGTTGGTTGATATAGAGATAATCACGCTCAAAAAAATCATTTGAAATAAAAATATCTTCCCAGTGATCGTTATTGACATCTCCAAGGGTAACCCCTAGACCAAACCCAATGACACTTCCATAAATACCCGCTTTTTCACTGACATCATAAAACCTACCTCCCCTATTTTCCATGAGCTTGTCTCCCCCCCTAGCATCTCTTTTAGGGCGTTCATTTCGGCGAAGATCAAAACTTCCTATAGCTTGATACGAATTGTTGAGAAGATATACATCTAGATCACCGTCTTTATCATAATCAAAAAAAGCAGCATGGGTAGAGAATCCATTATCCGCCAGATTATACTCTTTTGCTTTCTCTAGAAAAGTACCATCCCCTTGATTGATAAACAACTCATTTTCTTTATTATCTCCCTTAACATCACCTGAGTTACAAACGTATATGTCTACAAAACCATCTGCATTGACATCCACCATAGTAACTCCTGTGGACCACGCTTTGCTCCCAGCCACCCCTGCTGATGCTGTTATGTCTTGAAATTCGAAATTCCCTTTGTTGAGATAAAGCTTATTTTCCTTTTGGTTGGCTGTGAGGTAAACATCCAGTAATCCATCATTGTTTACATCTCCAATAGAAACCCCTCCTCCGTTATAAAAATTTCGGTATTGATAGACATTAAACGCATCTGAATACGACAAATCGTTACTAAAATCAATTCCGGTTTTTGAACTCTCCATGCGCTCAAATAAAGTGCTGTTTGGCTGATGGCAAGCAACAATAAGGAAGGCCGCTAGAAGTACGAAAAAAAGAGGGTGTTTCATTAAACTAGTATTTCTGAAGCAAGTCTTCAATTTTCACTGCTACTTGTGAATCATTTAGCACATACATTTTTATCTGTCTATTCCCATCGACTTTTACCCAAGCATCCGGCCTGTTTTCTCCCATCTCTATTTTCATAAAATCATTTCCGGGAAACCAGTTTTTCAGCGTGTCTTGGAGCGGCTTAATTAATGTAGTAGGTTGGTATTTTTCATTCCACGGAGCCCAGCCTGAATACGAAAATCGCATATCCATTCCACGTAGGAATTCATCCTTAAAAAGCCCGTAAAACTGCAGTTCAATGACATCGGCTAATCGAGTCGAATCTTTGGGAATCATCCTATACTCGGCGAAAACACCTCCTTTTCCTTGGGTTATTTTTTTTTCTTTATTCAACTGTGTACAGCGGTCAAAAAAAGACTGTCGCGCCGCTCCCATTTGCATTCCAAAAGGGAGTGAGTTAAATGCTTCGCCTCTGGCGAGTTCTCGTGTAACCAGTTTCGAATACTCTGACTGGCACCCACTCAATACCAAAACACAAAACACAGATACAAGTGTCGATAATTTAATCAAGTGCATAACAATTAAGTTCCTTATCATTTAGGCCCACTAGTAAACAATCCTGACCTTCTAGCCATTTGATGTGTCTGATTTGCCCTTGAATTCGCAGGCTACTAATGGTTTTCCATTCCAATTTATTGTCTTTTACTTCATAGCTAATGTACCATCCCTTCGAAGCATCGTATTTACCAAATTGTGGCTTTACTAAAAATTGATTCCCACCTACTAGTAAGCCTTTTTCGCCATCCTTTTTTAGGGGGGCGAATGCATACACTGGAGCATATTGAGCTTCATCTGGTAAGTCCTGACGTTCAAAGCCTTGACTACTGGACAAAAATACTGAAGATTTTAATTCATCGAGTTCATATTGATCACTTTTATCCAGCTGCTCTGCTGTAAATAAATCGCTCATTTTAGCTTTCGAATAGGTCTCAAAAAGAACTACTTTTTTCTTTAAAGCCGGAAGCTGTGAAAGCAACTCCTCTTTGTCTACGATTGGAAAATAATTCCCGTCTATTTGTTTGCAAATCAGTTGTTCTATACTGCCGTTTTCATCGAAGTCATAAACAAACATCTTCATTCCTTTTTCAAAGAAATTATTACTGCCTAAATTTCCCACGAGCCAATCCTCGATGCCATCTCCATTTAAATCTTTTAGATAAATTGTATTCCACAATCCTCTGGTTTTTGAAAACCCTCTCTTAGCGGTCGTATTGACCAATTTTCCTTTTTGATTTTGCAGGGTCGTAATCGGCATCCACTCGCCAACAAGTACAAGATCATCTACTCCGTCTTGATTGAGATCTGTAGCGGCAGCCGCTGTGACCATTCCAATTTCACGAAGGGAACTTTGTGGGCTTAGCTCAAATTTATTGTCGCCTTTATTAATAAATACATAACTGTCCACTGCAATCCCATAGCGCTGTGGGTGAAACCGGTTTCCGATAAATAAATCCAGTAAACCGTCTTGATTTAAATCAAAAGGCACTGCTGTCGAAGTAGGGAAATGGGCAGGGAATTCAAAGGCTGAATCTGCTTTTTCCCAGCTACCGCCTTTATTTATATACAGCCGGTCGTCCAAGGCACGGCTAAAGGAAGAGAAATTTTTACCTCCACTTCCTACATAAAGATCCAAATCTCCATCTTGATCGCTATCCCAAAAAATAGCGACAGTATCTTCTGATTGTATGTCTTTACGAAATGGGGCTTCTATCTTCTGATACCCTCTAGAGTTGGATACAAATAAGACCCCGGATTGATTCTTTGCTCCTCCAATATAGACGTCTTCGATTCCGTCGCTGTTCAAATCTGCAACAGCCATCGCTGGGCCCTCATTATTATGCATTTGAGGCAACAAGCGATCTCTGTTAAAATCGATGAAGTTGTTTTCCTTATGAACATAATCAAAGGACTTTTTGATTTCAGCTTCATGAGACCCAAGCGCCTTTTCAATATAGGTGTAATTGGAGTTGAGGGGTTCTTGAATGGTATGAATCTTATTGGTAGCAAGCTCCTTGTGCAATGAAGTCTTTCCGCTTGGCCAAAGAATGATAGTAGAATCTATTTTTGGATGGTTTCCGACTCCGAAATGAATTCGATTGCTAATAGCAGATTGAAAGCCACGCGAAGTTAACTGCTCCATGACGGCTTGTTTGGTCCCGCCAGCATACTTAATGATAACTTTTGCTCCTACCGCAAAAAGATTGTCTTTTAAGCCTTTTAATTGAAATTGAATTCCTCTATTGACTAGGGTGTCTGTATTGTTTTCATAAACAAAAGCAGGCATGTTTACATTGTTTACAATCAGATCTAAGTCGCCATCATTATCCAAATCACCGTATGCATTCCCATTGCTAAAAGTAGGAATGTCCAATCCCCATAATTGAGTCGTATTTTCAAACTGAAAATCCCCATTGTTTTTGAACGCCACGTTTGGAACCGCTTTTGAGGGCATTATAGTAATGAGTTTTTCAATGGGGTTCTTTTCTTTTTTTAAAATGTCTTTGACGTTTTGATTGTTTGCCATATAGGCCAAATAATCTCGATCAAGTAAATCTTTATAAATTCCGTTTGCGATAAAAATATCTTTATTCCCATCATTATCCATGTCAAATATCAAGGAACCCCAGCTCCATTCTGTAGCCGCAACACCCGTCATCCTACTAAGCTCAGAAAAACCAGCAGCCCCTAGATTTCGCTGCAATGCATTACGAGGAAATTGATGGTGATACCCGTTTTTTAGCGCCAGCATATACTTATCCCAAGAGTCGTATTTAGCTTTTGTCTTTTGTCGCTCAAGGGTAGCAGGAAGCATCTCTGTTACAAATAAGTCGGTTTGAAGGTCATTGTCTAAATCAGCCGCATCAGCACCCATAGAACCGAGTGAAAGAGACTCGAAGCGAGACTCCGCTACTTCCTTAAATCCAGACCCGTTATTGTAATAAAGGTAATCCCTTTCAAAAAAATCATTGGAAATAAAGACATCGGTTTTACGATCATTATTAAAGTCACTCAGCGTAATCCCCAAACCAAAACCAATCGCACTTGAGTAGAAGCCTTTCTCAGTGGTTTTATCCATAAAAAAGCCCTCCACATTTTCGTAGAACTTATTGCCCTCGGGATCGGGCTCCTTTCGCTGGTCTTTTATTAAGTCATATCCACCCACTGATCGAAGTGAATTATTGAGCAAATAGCAATCTAGATCGCCATCATTATCAGCATCAAAAAAAGCGGCATGAACAGAAAGACCTTCCATCGCCAATCCATAGTCTTTTGCTTTTTCAGTAAAGGTCCCATCTCCATTATTAATAAACAATTCATTGAAGCGATTTTGCCCTCCAGGTTTCCCTGATTTGCATACATACAAATCTAAATAGCCATCATTATTTACATCCGCAAATGTGGCTCCTGAAGACCATACTCCTGAACAAGCAACCCCTGCTTCTTTTGTGATGTCTTTAAAGGTCCAATCCCCATTGTTGAGATACAATTTATTGTCTTCAATATTCCCAGTAAAGAAAATATCAAGCCAACCGTCATTATTAATATCTCCGAGTGCAACACCACCACCGTTAAAAAAATTACGATAGGTGTACGGATTAAATTCCTCTGTATAAGTAAGTGTATTTTCAAAAGAAATTCCAGAACGGGCTGCCCTTTCTTCAAAAAGAGTGGGCGCTTGCTGGCAAGAATAATGAAACAATCCCAATACATAAAGGACCAAATAACGCTTCATAGAGTAGTACTGTAAAAACAAAAAAGGGTTATTGTAAAAATAACCCTTTTTGATAAAGTTGTGGTACTAATTAGTAACCAGGATTCTGTGTAAGTGTTCCACCACTCGCTTGAATTTGCTCAAACGGGATAGGGAATAACTTACGCGTATCGTCTGATGGACTTGATTTAAATTGCCATGTAGACTCAGGTCCCGTGAACTTTCCGAAACGGATTTGATCCGTTCTACGAGAAGTCTCTTGGAACATTTCGCGTCCTCTTTCTTCTAAGAAACTATCAGCTGTGATAGGAGATAAAGGCGCAAGCCCTGCACGAGCACGAATAGCCGTTACATCTCCTAATTGATCCGCTGCTGACCAGTCTCCTGCTAGTCTTGCTAAAGCTTCTGCACGGTTAAGGTGCAATTCACCCAAACGAACGACAACATAATCGTTATCCATATCTGGACGACCAAACTGCTTAAAGCTGTATTTTCCAAGACGAGCACCCGCTTCACGAAGTGAATTAGGCTCTAATTCATTGATTTCTGGCGTGTATACCAATGGAATATCACCGTCATCAGAAGCGTAGTCTAATACAGCACTACCTCCAAAATCAATCTGTGGTCCTACAATAAAACTGGCTTTTTTACGCAAATCATTATCATCAAAAGAATTGTAGAAATCAGTCAAAGTAGCGTACCCATTCCAAGGTTGATCTTGGAAGTTCCAAGTAAATTGGCTAGAATAGTGGAGCGTCATTTGAGAGAAATTCATTCCTGCTGCAGTCGCTTCATCGTACTCTACACTCCAAATAATTTCAGGATTGTCCTGGTTATTTGGTGCAAAGATAGTAGCGAAACCACTCAAGTTTGCTGGATCTGAATCAACAGAAGGTCTTCTTCCAAGGTTAGGACGTTGAAAACTTGAATCTGCTAATTGATACGAACTGTTATCGATAACATAGCCAGCAGCATCAGCAGCTTCCTGATATCTTGCAGTTCCAGAGTATTCCTCAGCATTAAGGTACACTTTGGAAAGAATTCCAAGTGCAGCAAAACGGTTGATTCTATACTTGTTATCATCAACTCCTAAAGGACTGTTTGTTAAATCCATATCAGAGCTTACAGCGTCAATACCAAGGGCTCCTAATAATTCTGACTCTACAAAAGCAAATACCTCTTGGCGAGTAGACTGTGGAGCGTCTTGTCCAGGCGTCGTAACTATTTTCACGTTACCAAACAAGTCCATTAATCTCCAATAGAAAAAGGCTCTTAATACACGAAGCTGTGCTTTAGAGGCTGCATCTAAATCGGACGCTAATAATTCATTCGTAGTATTGATTCCTGAATATTGTTGTGTCCAAGAACCGTTAATAAATCCATTACTAGCAGTAAAGGTATGCTGATGAAGTTCTATCAATACACCACCATCATACCAGTCTCCTCCTTTTGCAGCAATTAAAGTTTCATCAGAAGCTAATGCTTGTAAAGAGAAATACCCTCCGTGGTTCGCTGTACCTGCATTACGCAAAGCTGTAAAAGCCGCTGTTAACGCATCGCCACCACCACCTGATCCTCCGGTAGAAATACCTTCGATATTAATATCGTTGGTAATCTCTCCTTTCAGTTCTTCATCCAAATCCGTACACGCAAACACGAGTAGAAGTGAAGCTACAATCGAAAAGTTAAATTTGTTGATTTTCATTTTTACTTTAATTTATAAGTTATTAAAACTTGAGGTTAACCCCTAGTGTGAATGTTCTAGAGTTGAAGTAATTGTATCGACGGTCAATACCTGGTGCCAATACATCACTACCTCTCGCGATACCTCCATTGTCGGAAGCACCTCTGTCTACCAAACTTGGTTCAGGATCTGATCCTGTATAGTTAGTCAATACAAATAGATTCTGACCTGTAAGCTGTACACTTAATGCATCAATACCGTTAATACCACTAACATCAATATTTCTTGCAATAGTTAAGTTGTCTAACTTAAAGAAATCTGCCTTTTCAACATATAAGGAGCTGAAACGCGCCGATGTCAAATTTGGATCTGCCAACTCTGTGTTTACGAAGTTATACGATGTTTGTGTAGAAAGTCTTGGCTCGTAAAAAGCACGGAAGGTGTTTACTAAGCTGTGACCAAATGCCCCTCTAAAGAAAGCATTAACAGACCAGTCACCAAATTCTATTTGGTTGCTCCAACCTAATTCAAAGTCAGGAATACCAGAACCTAGTACTTCCATATCTACATTTTCATCTAAGGCAGCATCTTGGTTCGCGATAACTTGACCGTCGCCATTGATATCTGCAAAATCAGGATTTCCTCCTGTTTGACCTGTATATCGTGGGCCCCAAATTTGACCTACTTCCTCGCCAACGGCGTTGCGAATCATCAAAGTTGAGTTTTGTCCTGGAGCTCCAAGAGGTCCTCTCATCTCTGCTTCTAAAACATAATCAACTAACTCAGTTGTATAGGTAGAGAAGTTAATACCTGTGTTATAAGAAACGTTCCCGTTGTCTACAACATCATAGTCTATCGCCAATTCCAAACCAGAAGTTTTTAATTCTCCTGCATTTTCAAAACGGCTGTCTACACCAAATTCTGCAACATCAACTGTTCTCTGTAAGATAAAGTCTTTAATATCACGCGTGTATAAATCTAAAGTGGCACCAAATCTACCTGTCTGGAATTCCACTCCAAAGTTAGTCTCTGCTTTTTCTTCCCATTTAAGATCAGGATTGGCCGCTCGCGTCAGAGTAGTACCGGCTCCACCTTGACCACCATCATAAGCTAAAGCACGTCCTTGTTGAGACAATCCATTAGGCCCAGGTAGTGCACCAGTAACCCCGTATCCAACACGTACTTTTAATAATTCTACATTGCTTAATTCTAAGTAGTTGTTAAGATCAACTCCCAAACCAACAGCTGGAAAAAGTCCCCAACGATTGTCTTCTCCTAATTTAGTAGATCCTTCTTGACGTACAGATGCATTTACAAAAATAGCATTGTCAAATGTCAAGTTTACACGACCAAAGAATGCAATGATTTTGTCATCTGGAGAAGCGTCTGAATTGGCTGCAATCAAACCAGCATTTAATAAATCTTGTGAGTTTTCAATAGCTTGGCTAAAGTCTAAATCATTATTTGGGAAATCCCCTAATGATAAAAACTTAGATTCGAAGTTTTGCTGCTGATAAGAGTAACCTGCAGTCAATGTCATATCAGTACTACCGAATGACTTGTCAAGCGTACCAAATAATTCGTATAACTTGAAGGACGTTTTCTGATCGTAAAACTCAGCAAGACCCTTACGCAAAGGTGACGTAGCATTCCCATTAAAATGAGATGTTGTTGGGTAATAGATCACATTACTGAATTTTGAATTCTGCTCTGCCGCATTTCCAGAAATACTCAAATCATCTGTAAGGCTTAGGTTGAAAGAAATATTGTAGTTAAAATCAATATTTTCTCCATCATTTCTGTTTTGCTCCACCATAGATACTGGGTTAAAGCTGTCAAAAAGACCTAAAGATTCAAAATACCCACCAAATTGTTCTGCGTTGAACTGGTAAGGAGAATCAGCTCCGTAGATAGGCATTGTTGGATTGGCAACAATCGCATAACGCAACGCTTGTGGGATACCGTTTTGAGCATCTTTCTTCGTTACAGAAGTATTAAAATCCAATCTTAATTTATCATTGAATAATCTAGTTGAATAATTCAAACGTGTGTTGAATTGATCGAAACCTGAATTTTTCAAAATACCTTCTACCTGACGAACGTTCGCAGACACTCGATAAGTGGCTGAGTCAGATCCACCAGAAGCAGATAAATTGTGTATTTGAGTTGCCGCAGAACGCGTAATCTCATCTAACCAAATGGTTTCAGACCCTAAGTCTGCACCGCCAGCAGCAGTAAATTCGCCTGGCGTCATAATATCTACAGAGTTGAAACGGCTAGCAAGGGCAAATTGACCATTATAGTTAAACGTAGTCGTTCCGGCTTTCCCTTCTTTTGTTGTCACAATAATAACCCCACTAGATCCACGAGAACCATAGATCGCAGAAGCAGATCCGTCTTTTAAGACGTTTATACTTTCGATATCATTTGGATCAACGTTTCCTAAAGAGGCGCCTATTACTCCGTCAATAACCACTAATGGTTGCGTGTTTGCACCAACAGTAGAAATACCACGAAGACGAATTACAGAAGATGAGTTTGGATCTCCACCTTTATTGTATATCTGTAAACCAGCCACTTTACCTTGAAGTAATTGTGTTGGATCATTGATGGCTCCTTTGTTAAACCCTTCTGCTTCTATCTGAACAACAGCTGAAGTAACTTCTTTTTGACGCTGTGACCCATATCCAGTAATCACAACCTCTTCCAATTCATTGTCTGCCATAAGCATCACACTCAACTGATCCTGCCCTGAGACAGCTACATTTTGAGTTGAAAAACCTACGAAAGAAACAACCAATACATCGTCTGCACCAGCTTCAATAGAAAAGTTTCCATCAAAGTCTGTACTTACACCTCGGTCAGTTCCTTGGACTTGAACGGTTGCTCCTGGGAGCGGCCCATCCTCACTACTAACAGTACCATTAACCGTCTGTGCCATCAAACCTGTACTACCTAATAGTAAAATTAGAGACAGGAATGACTTGAATAGATTTTTTTTCATTCTAGTTTGTTTAAAATTTAGTTAATTGTCTAAAATCTCGATCACAATAGTAATAATAAATAGTTAACATAAAATTAACGAGGGCGAAGATTGTATAAATAGTGAATCGAAAACGTTTTCGTTATTATTTTTTTGTATTTTTAAGCAGCATTTTTTGTGATTTTAGCAATAATTAAGCCTTCAGGAAAGCTCACATGACAATCAAAGAAATTTCAAAAGCGCTCGGTATTTCCATATCAACTGTCTCAAAAGCACTTAATGATTACCCCGACGTAAACCCCAAGACAAAAGAGAGGATTCTGCATTTTGCGAAAGAAAATGGCTTTGTCCCAAACAAGTTAGCCGCTTCGCTTCGAACAAAAGAATCAAAAACCGTTGGCCTTATTTTACCCAGTACCAAAAATGATTTTTTTAATACTATTTTAGAAGGAGTTCTTAATGCCGCTGAAAAAGCAAATTATTTTGTTCTTGTCCTCTCTTCACATGAGTCTTATGAAGAAGAAAAAAATCATGTAGCCAAGCTATTACAGCAAAAAGTAGATGGGATTTTTATTTCGCTTTCAGAAGACACCTATGACGTTAGACATCTTGAAGAAATTCAAAAAAGCAATACTGTTTTAATCCAATTTGATAAAATCTCAAAAATTATTGATTCCTCAAAGGTGATTATTAACGATCGAAAAGCTGCTTATGCCGCCACTCAGCATCTTATTGACATTGGCAAAAAAAACATCGTACATCTTCGTGGTCCGCTTATTCCTCAAGTTTCTATTGATCGCTTTTTGGGGTACAAGTCGGCTTTAGAAAACAATGGAATTACTTTCGACCCTAAACTGGTTGTTTCTTGCCCCAAAGGAACGAACGATGAAGGCTATACTGAAACTCGTAAGCTTGTTGAAAATGGGATTGCTTTTGATGCTGTATTTGCCCATGCTGATTTAGTCGCCATAGGCGCTATAAACTTGCTGAAAGAAAAACAAATTAAAATCCCAGAAGAGGTCTCTGTTGTAGGGTTTAGCAACTGGTTGATTTCTTCAGAAACAACGCCTTCTTTAACGACTGTCGAACAATCTGGCGCTTTAATAGGGCAAAAAATCTTTCATCATTTTATGAGGGAACGGCTTCAGAAAATTTCAAGCACTAAAATTGAACATCTAACGGAAGAAATCCCAACTCATCTCATCAAAAGAGAATCTACTCGGCTTTCTTTAGAAAATCAATAGTGCTCTTTAAGCCATTAAATTTCGCTCGTTTTACAGGGCTATTTTTAAAGATAACTTGAAAGGTTTCCTGGGTCAATTCTTCCCAATCTTTTGCAGAGTACTGCAACAGTTCTTCCTTTGGCTGAAAACGAGGTTCTTGGTGGGCTTGTGAAAAGCGATTCCAGGGACAAACCGTCTGGCACACGTCACAGCCAAAAGCCCAGTTGTCCATCTTACCCTGAAATTCTGTAGGGATCTGATCTTTTAGTTCAATAGTAAGGTAGGAAATACATTTACTAGCATCTATCTCATAGGGGGTCAATGCCTCGGTTGGACAAGCATCGATACAAGCTGTACAGCTTCCGCAATGATCCGTAGTAGGACCATCGTACTCCAACTCAAGATCACAAATAATCTCTGTGATAAAGAAAAAAGAACCAATCGATTTGGCAATCAGATTGGTGTTTTTTCCGACCCAACCCAAGCCGCTTTTGGCGGCCCAAGCCTTTTCGAGTATAGGGGCAGAATCGACAAAAACACGGCCGTTCAGATCCCCCACTTCGCTTTGAAGAAATTTAAATAAGCTTTTGAGTTTGTCCTTAAGCACATAATGATAATCCTCGCCATAGGCATATTTCGCAAACTTTGGAGCCTCGGGGTCTTGCTGTTCGGCTTCTGTATGATAATTAAAGAGTAAGGAGATGACACTTTTAGCACCCGGCACCAAAAGAGTGGGATCGAGGCGTTTGTCAAAATGATTGGCCATATAGCCCATTTTACCATGCCGGTCCTCTTGAAGCCACTTTTCTAATCTTGGCGCTTCTTCTTCTAAGAATCCTGCAGGAGAAATTCCACAACTTAAAAAGCCCAATCGTTGTGCCGCTGCTTTTAATTTCTGGGTATTACTTTCTTTAGACATGGCGATTCTCTAAACGGATCTCTACGGCATTCGGTTGAAGGGTAATTAAGGCCAGTTCTTGTGGTGGAGAGGTATCAGTATGGAGCGTGAAATGCAGGGCCAATTGTCTGACTACCTCGGTCATTTCAAAAAGAGCAAAATGATTGCCTATACACATACGGGGACCTATTCCAAAGGGGATGTAAACCTCCGGTGGAGGCTGAAAAAAACGTTCCGGCTTAAAAATCATTGGATCTTCCCAGTAAAGCGGACTGTGGTGTAATTCGTAAATGGAAACAGCTATAAATCCGTTTGCGGGAATCCAATACTCCCCAATTTGATCTTCTGCCAAAGCTTTACGGTCTACTATCCAGGCAGGCGGATAGCGACGGAGGGTTTCCTGAACGAGACACTGACCGTATTTCAAGTGCTTCAATTGCTCATAAGGGCTCGTGTCAGGTGGTAGATTCTGTATTTCCTCTTGTACTTTTTCTAAGTGAGATGCGTTTTGGGCCAACTCATAAAACAGAAAGCAAAGGGCATTAGCGGTGGTTTCGTGTCCCGCTACAATGAGAATAATAAGCTCGTCAATAACACGATCTCGCGCCATTTTTGTTCCATCTTCATAAGTAGATTGCAGCATGAGGTCCAATAAGTCTTCATGCGAATTCCCCGAGCGAATTCGAGCTTCAATCAGCTCATTCATGATGGTACGGATTCGAAGCACTTGCTTGGTGTTCTTCGCGTTAACACCTGTTAAATAACGCCAAAAGTTCCACTGAGGCTGCCGGACTTCTTTTACAAAATGTTCTTGCACCGAGTCGATTATCTGCCTAATTTCTTCCAAGCGCTCTTGTTCTATTTTCATATCAAACAACGCATGAGTGACTACTTCAAAAGCCAACTGATTCATATAGGGCTTAATATCGGTGGCACTCCCTATGGGAAGCTCTCTTAGCACCCGAGCAATGGTTTTCGGAATAACCCCATTGTAGAGCTTTTGAATGCGGCCTTTATAAAAACCTGGCTGCAAAAGGCGACGGTCTTTTTTCCATTCGTCCCCATTCAGAGTCAGGAGGCCCTTGCCGATATAGTGTCCTAGGTTTTCAGAAGTGATATCCGATTTATGGTAATTCTTGTGATTCTTTCGAAGTACATGGAGTGCAAAATCACGATCGCGAGTCAAAAAGACTTTGGTGCCGTTGATAAATCGAAATTTGAGAGTGTCGCCGTATTCATTAAACCATTTATGATGAAATGGAATGGGGTTCTTTACCAATTGGGCACTATGGCGCAAAAGTTGGCTCCAATGAAGCGTACTTTTGAAAGAATTTCGGGATTCCATTAGAACAAGCCTCCTTGATTGTCTTTGATGCGGCCTAAGTGTCGATAAGCTAATTCCGTAACTTCTCTTCCCCTTGGGGTACGCACTAAAAAGCCCTGTTGAATCAGGAAGGGCTCGTATACTTCTTCAATGGTTTCTCCATTCTCTGCTACTGCGGTAGCCAGGGTGGTAATCCCTACAGGTCCTCCTTTGAACTTGTCTATCAATGTCGTGAGGATTTTATTGTCCATATCATCCAAACCGTGATCGTCGACATTAAGGGCTTTTAGGGCATATTTAGTAATGGCATTGTCAATTTTTCCGTTGCCCTTTATTTGTGCAAAATCACGCACTCGGCGAAGCAATCCATTGGCAATCCTTGGCGTCCCCCTACTTCTTCCTGCTATTTCTATTGCGGCATCTATGTCTATGGGTACTTTTAAAATAGCAGCACTTCTTTCCACTATAGTCGCTAATAATTCGGTTGAATAATACTCCAAGCGGTTGCTGATCCCAAATCGCGCTCTCATAGGAGCTGTAAGCAGTCCCGATCGGGTGGTCGCCCCTACAAGTGTAAACGGATTTAGATGTATCTGTACTGTCCGAGCATTAGGGCCGGTTTCAATCATAATGTCGATTTTAAAGTCTTCCATCGCGGAATACAGATATTCTTCGACTATAGGACTCAGGCGGTGAATCTCGTCTATAAAGAGTATGTCTCTAGGCTGAAGATTCGTGAGCAGCCCAGCTAGATCTCCAGGTTTATCCAAAACAGGGCCCGAAGTTAATTTTATCCCTGCCTGAAGCTCGGTTGCCAATA
>CBFHRX010000003.1:0-55443 GCA_965658355.1 Flavobacteriaceae bacterium
CTAGTGAAGAAAAAGGATATTTCCTATCTTCAATTTATCAAAATCAAATCCACTATGCGTTTCCTTATTTTCAGCCTATTTCTAGCTTTTTGCTCTTGTGAGCAACCAATGGAAAAATCCGCTAAAGCTCAAACAAAAGATAATTTTGGGATCGTGATTCATGGAGGTGCCGGAACGATCCTTCGAAAAAACATGACTCCAGAAATGGATGCGGCTTATCGCGAAATACTAGCCAAAGCCATAGAGACAGGTCATGCTATTTTAGCTGCTGGAGGAAGCAGTACTGAGGCCGTTGAAAAAACAATACATGTGATGGAGAACTCCCCCCTTTTTAATGCGGGTAAAGGAGCTGTATTAAACTCAGAAGGAGGGGTAGAGTTAGATGCTTCCTTCATGGACGGAGCTCGTTTGGACGCTGGCGCCATTGCGGGGGCACAAAACATTAAAAACCCCATAAGCGCTGCTATCCAAGTAATGAATAATTCCCCTCATGTGATGCTCTCTGGAGCTGGCGCAGACCAATTTGCAAAAGAGCAAGGTCTGCTTATGGAAGAGGCTGATTATTTTCTGACAGAAAGAAGGCTTAAGGCCTTGGAGCGGGTGCAAAAAGAAGAAGCCAAAAAACAAGCTTATGCGAAACCCCATACTCCCTTTTATGCGCAACAAAGGATGGGAACTGTTGGCTGTGTAGCTCTCGATAAAGCGGGGAATCTAGCAGCGGGTACTTCGACAGGGGGGATGACCAATAAAAAATGGAACCGGATTGGCGATGCTCCCATTATTGGTGCAGGAACCTATGCCAATAACGAAAGCTGTGGCATCTCTGCAACAGGCTGGGGAGAATATTTTATTCGTTCTGTAGTCGCTCATGATATTGCCGCCTTAGTGTCCTATAAAGGATTAAGCATACAAGAAGCAGCTCGTATAGTCATTCATGATAAAGTTGGAAAATTAGGGGGAGATGGCGGAATCGTAGGACTGGATCGTTATGGGAATGTAGCCATGGAAATGAATACAGAAGGCATGTATCGCGCCCATATGGATGCAAAAGGAAATCAAAGTATAAAAATCTATAAGGACGAATGAAAAAAGGATGTTTTGCTGTAATCTTCAGCAATAAAATCAAAGACGCTCAAGATCCCTTTTATCAGCAATTATCAGAAAGTTTAAGAACACTTGCCCTCTCACAGGATGGCTATCTAGGCTTGGAGAGTTATCGAAACCCTGACGGTACCGGAACGACTATAAGCTATTGGGAAAGTAAAGAGGCGATTTTGAACTGGAAAAAGCAAAGTGAGCATGTAGTCGCCCAACAGTACGGAAAAGAAAAAGCCTATGCGTATTACAGCGTTCAAGTATGCCAGGTGGAGCGCTCTTATAGCGAGCTGTTACATTCGTGAGTTGTAGTAATTTGGATCTCCCGTTACTTCTTTTCCCAGCCATTCTGGAGGGGTAAAAGAGGTTTCTAGAGAAGGCAGCTCTACTTCAGCGAGTACCATTTTTCTCGGTTTTTCAAATTCATCAACTTCAATTTCCAATCCCTGATACGGGACTGTATAACGCGTTTTAATAATGGGAGAGGGCAGGCATAATGCTAATAATGCTTGTGCTTCTGTAAGGGAGATTTCTTTTTCCCATTCCAAACGACTTAACCCATTTTCAGTAGATTTCCCTTTGATGGTAATCCAGGCTTTTTCATCTGCTACACGAATGCGTACAGTCCTTTCAGCATCTTTACTTAAATACGCTTGGTGAATAGTAGTGAAAGCCGTCGCTAAGGATTTGTAGTCCGTTCCTTTCACTTCATATTTACGTTCTATTTCTGTATTCATGGCAGTACTGTCTTTATTCAAAAATAGCTGCTTACTTTTGAATGACCCAATTGTTTCACAATGAGTGATGAGGTTTTTAACGATCGTAAAATTATTCATATCGATATGGATGCTTTCTTTGCTTCTGTAGAGCAATTGGATGCCCCTTCTTTAAAAGGGCTTCCGGTGGCGGTGGGAGGTGGTAAAGAAAGAGGGGTTGTCGCAGCGGCAAGCTATGAAGCAAGAAAATTTGGAGTGCGTTCTGCCATGAGTGGTAGGCTCGCACAAAGGCTCTGTCCCGACTTGATTTTTGTGTCTCCCCGTTTTGATCGGTATAAGGAAATTTCAACTCAAATTCGCTCTATTTTTTATCGCTACACAGACTTAGTAGAGCCTCTTTCTCTTGATGAAGCGTATTTGGATGTTACTCATAATAAGTTTAAGAACCCCTCTGCCACTTTAATCGCACAAGAAATACGATCACACATTCAGGAGCAAACAGGCCTGACAGCTTCAGCAGGAATTTCCATCAATAAGTTTATAGCAAAAATAGCAAGTGATTGGAACAAGCCGAATGGTCAAAAAACGATACCTCCAGAAGAAGTTTTAGGATTTTTAACAGCCTTGGAAGTCAAGAAATTTTATGGAGTAGGAAAAAAAACAAAAGAGAAGATGTATCAATTGGGAATCTTCACTGGAGCCGATTTAAAAGAAAAGTCAGAAGATTTTTTAATCACTCATTTTGGAAAATCGGGCACTCATTTTTATCAAGTGGTTCGGGGGATTCATACAAGCGAGGTAAAACCAGAACGGATTCCCAAATCAATAGGTGCAGAACGGACTTTTTCACAAAACTTAACGAGTGAGATTTTTTTAGAAGAAAAACTCTCTGAAATCATTGAAGCTTTGGGGAGAAGAATGGAATCTCATAAAGGAGCTGGCAAGACTATTACGTTAAAAATTAAATACAGTGATTTTAGCGTACAGACAAGGAGTAAGACAGTACCTCTTTATATTTCGGATCAAAGCTTGATTCTAGAGTATAGTAAAGAGCTTTTGTACCAAGAAAAGCTTAAAGATTCAGTTCGTTTGATCGGTGTTTCTCTTTCGAACCTTAAAGGCGCGAAGCATGACAGTGAAAAGGCTGCTCCTTTAATGGAGCAGTTGCAATTCCCTTTTTAGATGGTGGATACTCTAAGTGTATTGACCATTCCTTTCTCTTTAATAGGCATCGCCGCCAGATTGATCAACATATCACCTTCTTTAACGTAGCCTTTTTCTTCTGCGATTTTATTGATTTGCTGTACGGTGTTGTCCGTACTTTCAAAGGTGTCGTAAAAAAAGGCTTTGACACCCCACAATAAATTTAATTGTGTTAAAATCCGTTTATTGGAAGTAAATACAAGGACATGAGAAGACGGTCTCCAGGCAGAGATCTGAAAGGCGGTATAACCACTATTGGTTAGGGTACAAATCGCTTTTGCCTTTATTTCGTTGGCCATATGGGCCGCGTGATAACAAATGGATTTAGTGATAAATCGATTGGTACGAATGGTTGGGGGTTGATGTGGGACTTGAATCAAATCAGAATGCTCAACGCTTTTTAATATGGCCGACATGGTTTCAATGACCTGGACCGGATATTTTCCAACGGAGGTTTCTCCAGAAAGCATCACAGCATCCGCTCCATCCATCACGGAATTGGCAACATCGTTCACTTCTGCACGGGTCGCTGTTCGACTATCAATCATCGTTTCCATCATTTGTGTGGCAATGATAACAGGGATTCGTGCTTTTTTAGCAGCTAAAACTAATTGCTTTTGAATTAGGGGTACTTCAGCCGCAGGGATTTCAACACCAAGATCGCCTCTGGCAACCATTAACCCATCGCTATAGGCGATTATTTTCTCAATATTTTCAATAGCCTCTGGCTTCTCAATTTTTGAAATTATCGGAATCTTATGAGCGGTTTCTTTTTCAATCAGCGTTTTTAGATCAATTAAATCTTGACTGTTTCGAACAAAAGAAAGGGCAATCCAATCTACCTCTTGTGAAATGGCAAACTTGGCATCTTCTACATCTTTCTCAGTAAGCGCCGGTAGCGAAATATCGGTATTGGGAAGATTGACTCCTTTTTTTGATTTGAAAGGCCCTCCTTGGATGACTTTCGCCACTACTTCATCAGCCTCTGTTCGGATGACTTCAAATATTAATTTCCCATCATCTAATAAGATGCGCTCGCCCGCTTTAACATCATTAGGAAAATTTTTATAGGTCATATAAGCCTTTTCCTTGTTCCCAACAAAAGGGCTGTTGGTTAAAAATCGCACTTCATCACCTTCTATAACTTCTGTTCCTTCTTCCATTTCACCCACTCTAAGTTTGGGTCCTTGAAGGTCTGCGAGTATTGAAGTATTGGTGTTTAATTTTGTGTTTAAATTCCGAATGGTTTTGATACGCTCTCTAACGTCATCGTAATTGGCATGTGAGAAGTTAATACGAAAAACATCAACTCCGCTCAATATCATTTGTTCCATTACTTCAGGGCTACTAGACGCGGGTCCTAAAGTGGCAACAATTTTTGTTTTCTTAAGCATTAGTCAAAAATTAAATTCAATTCAGTTGGTTGATCGTAGGTTTCAATACGATAGACCATTTCAAAAGAGTTTACCCTAGGGAGTTTCTCTTTTAAATTTAACGTAGAAATAGGATGATATTCCAATAAAAAATAATCCACATTCTTTAGTTTCGGGACCAAATATACTTCTTTTGTTTGGGGTATGTCAAACAAAGAAAAAGGGGTTTCTGTATTTTTTTCTTCAAGGCTATGTCTATTGGCAATCAATTCTAGGCGAATCCCTTTTTTGAGACAATTCCAATGAAAACGTTCAAATGGAAATGCTTTGGCTTTTTCTGAATGAGAAGGGTGGAAGTGGGTAAAAAGAGTATGACAATATTTGTTCAGCGAAAAGGCAATTTGATAGGGAAGTAAGCTGCTTCGAATAGCCCATAAATTGAATTGATCGGCCTCTACTGGATCTAATAAATAGTGTCTTTGAGTGTTCACAAATTCAATTTGTAGTAGGCGCGTTTGGCGGCTTTTTCTTCTGACTTCTTTTTAGATATTTCCCTCGCTTTCACCAATATTTTGTCTTCCATCATGATGATCGTAGCGTAGTTGATAGTGGGGTCGAGGCCTCCGTCTTTTTGAGTTAAAAATTGCAATCGTATTTTATTTTTTTGCCCCCATTCAATCAGAGTGCTTTTGTAGCTGAGGATTCTAGAATCCAATGTTTCGAGGTTGACAAATTGATCTACAATTTTAGAAAGGATGAATTGCTTACAGCTTTCATAGCCTTTGTCAACATAAACGGCTCCTACAAGGGATTCTAGTAAATTCCCATTAATATCAGTTCCAAAGCTGTCTTTGGGGTGGGTGCTTTCGATCTGTTTGAGCAATTGCATCTTGGAGCCGATTGCATTGAGGTTGTCCCGGCTTACTATTTTAGCGCGCAAGTTTGTGAGTTCTCCTTCTTTGGCATCAGGGAAATGACGGTATAAAAAGGCTGAAATTACAGTGCCGAGCATCGCATCCCCTAGGAATTCAAGTCGTTCATAATTGATGGTAATGCCTTTTTCGTCTCGAATGTTCATGGAGCGATGCGTAAACGCTTCCTCAAATACATTCCAATCTTTAGGGGTATAGCCTAAAATCTTTTTCAATTGGGTATGAAAAACCCCGTTGGTATTCAAACGGGGCCCGAGAATTGTTTTAAAAAGATTCACTCCTAAAATTAGGAAATTTTCTTAAATGCGACACAAGCATTGTGCCCACCGAATCCAAAAGTATTTGATAAAGCAACTTCTACTTTTCTAGGCTGTGGTTTTCCGAAGGTAAAATTGATCTTGGGATCAATATTTTCATCTTGTGTTTGATGATTGATCGTAGGCGGTACAATCTGGTGTTTTATGGCCATTATGGAAGCAATTGCTTCAATAGCGCCAGCTGCACCTAATAAATGTCCCGTCATTGATTTTGTAGAGTTGATGTTCATCTTATACAGATGCTCACCAAAAACTTCTTTCAGTGCTTTTGATTCTGCAATGTCTCCCAAAGGAGTAGAGGTGCCGTGCATATTGATGGCATCTACTTCTTCTATATTGAGATTGGAGTCTTTTAAGCAGTTTTGCATTACTTTGATAGCGCCCAGTCCTTCCGGGTGTGGTGCTGTCATATGGTGTGCGTCTGCCGATAAACCTCCGCCAATAAGTTCCGCATAAATAGTGGCGCCTCTGGCAACTGCGTGTTCGTATTCTTCTAAAATTAAAGAACCAGCTCCTTCACCTAAAACAAATCCGTCTCGGTCTTTGTCAAAAGGACGGGAAGCCGTTTGAGGGTCTTCATTACGAGTAGAAAGCGCATGCATGGCATTAAATCCACCCATTCCAGCGATGGTGACACAGGCTTCAGAACCTCCGCTTACCATGATGTCTGAATACCCTAAGCGAATATAATTCATGGCATCAATCAATGCGTTCGCAGAGGAAGCACAAGCCGAGACTGTGGCAAAGTTGGGTCCTGCAAAACCGTGTTTAATAGAAATCAAGCCCGGTGCGATATCGGCGATCATTTTAGGAATAAAAAAGGGATTGAACCGTGGACTGCCATTTCCAGCAGCGAAGTTTAATACCTCGTTTTGAAAGGTCTCCAAGCCACCGATTCCAGCGCCCCATATAACGCCTACTCGATCTTTGTCAATTGAATCCAAATCCAAGCCAGAATCTAATAAAGCTTCATCAGTTGCCACAATAGCATATTGGGCAAAACGATCAATCTTACGGGCTTCTTTCCTGTCAAAATGTGCTAAGGGATCGAATCCTTTGAGTTCACAGGCAAACTGTGTTTTGAATAAGCTGGCGTCAAAATAGGTGATTGGGGCCGCTCCACTTTTTCCAGATAACAAACCCTCCCAGTATGCTGAGAGGGTATTGCCAATAGGAGTAAGTGCGCCCAATCCGGTAACAACTACGCGTCTTGGTTTCATGGCACTTGTTGTTTACTGTGCTTGTTCAATAAATTGAATGGCCTGACCTACCGTTGCAATGTTTTCGGCTTGATCATCAGGAATTTGAATATCAAATTCTTTCTCAAATTCCATTATGAGTTCCACTGTATCTAATGAATCTGCTCCTAAATCGTTTGTGAAATTTGCTTCTGAAACAACTTCATTTTCATCAACGCCTAACTTATCTACAATGATAGCTTTGACGCGAGAAGAAATATCTGACATGATTTAAAGTTTAATTGTTGTGGACAAAAATATAAAACTTTGAAGTAAAACAACATTTGCACTGTGAAATATAACTTTTCTTTGTGTTATTAAACTGTTTAGACAGTACTTAGACCTAAAATACAACATCATTTTATTCTCTGAAACGAGCTGTTAAGTCGCTAGGGGAGCCTAAATGAAAAATTAACAGACATATGAAACTGGCTCTATTTGCCTCAGGAAGTGGAACAAATGCAGAGAATATAACGAAATACTTTAAGGCCCATCCTTCAATAGAAATAGACAGTATTTGGACCAATAATGCCAAAGCAGGGGTTGTCAACAGAATGGCCGACTACCCTCCTACAGTTCACGTCTTTTCTAGAGAGGCACTTCAATCTGGGGCTCTTCTAGAGGCTTTGCAGGAACGGAATATAGAAGGGATTGTATTAGCCGGTTTTTTGCTTTTAATACCAGCAAATCTTGTTTCTGCATTTCCCAAACGAATCCTCAACATACATCCTGCCTTGTTGCCAAAATATGGAGGTAAAGGAATGTACGGTGACAAAGTTCATGAAGCCGTTTTTAATGCCCATGAAGAAAAGACAGGGATTACCATACATTATGTAAATGAACACTACGACGAAGGCGCTATCTTGTTTCAAGCTGAGGTTGCCTTAACTCCAAGTGACACACCGGATCGTATAGCGAATAAAGTGCATCAGCTTGAATACAAACATTTTCCTGTTGTCATAGAAAAACAGTTCGCGTAAATGTCTAAAACGGTTTATCTCTACACAGATGGTTCAGCCCTGGGAAATCCCGGGCCAGGTGGGTATGGAATTCATTTGGAATGGGCGGGTCAGCAATACCAAAAGTCTTTTTCTCAAGGATTTGAATTAACCACCAACAACAGAATGGAATTAATGGCGGTGATTGTGGGATTGGAATTATTGCAAAAAGCGCCTTTGGAGGTCGTGGTGTATTCCGATTCCAAATATGTGGTAGATGCTGTTGAAAAAAAATGGGTGTTTGGCTGGGAAAAAAAACAATTTAAAGGAAAGAAAAATGAAGATTTATGGAAGCGTTTTTTAAAAATATACCGACAGCATAAAGTTCATTTTCAGTGGATAAAAGGACATAACCAACACCCCCAGAATGAATGGTGCGATCAATTGGCTGTTAAAGCTGCCAAGTCTAAAGAAAAGAGGAAAGATACCTACTACGAAAAGCTTCATTCGAATCCTAAATAAGTGATTGTGGCGAATTAGAAATACTATATTTGTAGACGTTAAAAACAAGCTGAATAACTCGAATCAAGAATCTGTAAAAAGTATGTTTTAGATTCTTTGAACACGGAAAATAAAAAGTAAATGAAAAGTAAACTCCTAGTAGTTGGGACAATGGCTTACGACGCTATTGAGACTCCTTTTGATAAGGTTGATAAAATATTGGGTGGTTGCGCTACCTATATTGCCTTAGCAGCAAGCCAATTGGATTTGGATATTGGTGTGATTTCAATTGTGGGAGACGACTTTGAAGAGGCCCATTTGAACTTATTAAAAGACCGTAATATTGATTTATCGGGTGTCGAAATAGTAGCAGGTGAAAAAACTTTTTTCTGGAGCGGCCGATACCATAACGATCTCAATACACGAACTACTTTGAGAACGGACTTAAATGTATATGCAAAGTTTGATCCTAAAGTGCCTCCACAATGGGCAGCGGCAGATATTGTACTGTTAGGGAATTTTAACCCCATTAATCAAGCAGCTGTATTAGATCAAATGAAAGCGCAGCCTAAGTTGATTGTCATGGATACCATGAATTATTGGATGGATCATTTCCGGTCCGATTTAGATGCAGTAATACCCAGAGTCGATGTATTATGTATCAATGACGAAGAAGCGCGTCAACTTACAGAACAGAGTTCGTTAGTAAAAGCAGCTAAGTTGATTCAGCAAATGGGTCCAAAATTCGTGATTATCAAAAAGGGCGAACACGGGGCTTTGTTATTTTACAAAGACGAGATTTTTTGTGCTCCTGCTTTGCCCCTAGAAGAAATATATGATCCCACAGGGGCTGGCGATAGTTTTGTCGGTGGTTTTGCTGCCTTTTTAGCGCATCATGGAGACATTTCTTTTGAAGCCATGAAATCTGCTATCGTCTACGCTTCAGCCATGGCCTCTTTTACAGTAGAAAAATTCGGCCCTCAAAACCTTGAATCCCTAACGAAAGAAAAAATTTCAAAGCGCTTAGGTGCTTTTGATCAATTAACAAAATTTGAAATTGCACTGACCTAAATTTTCCAAACTATGAGTGACATGATCAAGCATGAATGCGGAATTGCTTTAATCCATCTCAAAAAGCCGTTGTCCTATTATCAAAAAAAATACGGAACCGCTTTATACGGCATCAATAAGATGTATCTGATGATGGAAAAGCAGCACAATCGCGGTCAGGATGGTGCCGGCTTTGCCAGTATTAAGTTTGACATGCCACCCGGGAATAGATATATCAGTAGAGTTCGGTCTAACGACAACCAACCCATTCAATCCATTTTCAAAAAAATCAACAAGCGCATTCAGCAAGTGGTCAAAGAAGATCCTAGTGTGTTGGAAGATGGCGAACGCTTGAAAGCGCTAGCCCCTTATGTAGGAGAGTTATTACTGGGGCATGTACGATATGGGACCTTTGGTAAAAATAGTTTGGAAAGTGTCCATCCTTTTTTACGTCAAAATAATTGGAAGCACAGAAACCTTATCGTTGCAGGTAATTTTAATATGACCAATGTAAATGAGCTGTTTGATAACCTTTTGGATTTGGGTCAGCATCCCAAAGAAAGAGCTGACACCATAACAGTCATGGAAAAGATTGGGCACTTTTTAGATGACGCGGTTGCCAAAATTTACAAAAACCTTAAAAAGGAAGGCTATTCAAAAGCAGAGGCCTCTCCCCATATTGCAGCCCGATTAAAAATGCATAAGGTGCTGCGAAAGGCAGCTAAAAACTGGGATGGCGGGTATGCTATGGCCGGTCTTTTAGGACACGGTGATGCCTTTGTGCTACGAGATCCGGCAGGAATTAGACCGGTCTTCTATATGGAAAATGAGGAGTTGGTTGTGGTGGCTTCTGAACGACCTGTTATTCAGACTGTTTTTAATGTTCCTTTTGAATCCATTCTAGAGCTCAGTCCTGGGCACGCCTTGTTGATGAAAAAAGGAGGTGCTACCTCAATCAAGCAGATTAAAGAGCCGTTGCCACACAAAGCCTGCTCATTTGAACGTATTTATTTTTCTAGAGGAAGTGATGCGGAAATTTACAAAGAGCGCAAGAAATTAGGAAGTCTGATTTTCCCCAAAATCATGACAGAGATTGACAATGATCTCGAAAACACTGTGTTTTCATACATACCCAATACTGCGGAAACGTCCTTTTACGGAATGATAGGGGCTGCACAGCGGCATGTCAAACAACTTTTGACGGACGCGCTTATTGACAAAGAAGCCATTGATCACGATGCGTTGCAAAGACTGATTACACTCCAGCCTAGAATTGAAAAAATTGCGATTAAAGATGCCAAGTTGCGGACCTTTATTACGGAAGACTCTAGTCGAGATGATCTAGTGGCCCATGTTTATGACATCACTTATGGAGTGGTCAAAAACACCGATAATTTGGTCATTATTGACGATAGTATTGTTCGAGGTACGACACTGAAAATGAGCATTTTAAAAATGCTAGACCGTCTGAATCCTAAAAAGATAATCGTGGTGTCTAGTGCCCCACAAATTCGCTATCCCGATTGTTATGGCATTGACATGGCCAAATTACAAGACTTTATCGCCTTTCAAGCAGCTTTAGAGCTTCACAAAGAGAAGGGGAATCTTCAAGAAGTGATGGACAGTATTTACGATCGCTGTAAAGAAAACGAAGAGCAGGTAGAAGAAAATCATGTAAAAGCCTTTTATGCTCCTTTTACAGATGAGCAGATATCACAGAAAATTGCCGCTCTTTTACGAGCAGATTCTATCCAGGCTGAAGTTTCGATTGTGTACCAAAGTATTGATCATTTGCATCAAGCATGTCCAAACAATCTTGGAGATTGGTATTTTTCAGGAGTATACCCTACTCCAGGGGGTAACCGTATGGTTAACAGGGCGTTTATGAACTTTTACGAAGGTAAAGAGAAAAGAGCGTATTAACCACTAAACAGGAAAAATTGCATTTCAACGATTATATGGTGCGTTAAAATGACAATGGTGCATCTTTACAAAACCAGAACATAAGTAGGTTAAGTTCATGGTAAGATTTGGGGCAAAAAAGGAGGATTTTATCCTCCTTTTTTATTTTCTACTTGTTCGCCTCGAATCGCTTCGATACTTCTTCCCAATTGATCACATTAAGGAAAGCGTTAATATAATCTGGACGTCTATTTTGATAGTTTAAGTAGTAGGCATGCTCCCATACATCTATGCCTAGAATAGGCATCCCACTGCAGCCAACACCTGGCATTAAGGGATTGTCTTGATTGGGTGTTCCACATACTTCGAGTTTACCTCCAGCATGCACGCATAACCATGCCCATCCAGAGCCAAATTGTGTAGCAGCGGCATTTGAAAATGCAGTTTTAAAGGCTTCAAAAGAACCAAAGCTTGAATCGATAGCCTCCGCTAACGCTCCAGAGGGGCTTCCACCTCCGTTGGGGCTAAGGATTTCCCAGAATAAGCAGTGATTATAATAACCACCTCCGTTGTTTCTAACAGCACCATTGCTCATGTCAAGTCCTTGAAGAATTTCCTCAATTGATTGATTTGCAGCTGCTGTACCTTCAATAGCGGCATTCAGCTTCGTGGTATAGCCTTGGTGGTGTTTCCCATGGTGAATTTCCATAGTTGTCGTGTCAATGTGGGGCTCCAATGCATCGTGTGCATAGGGAAGAGTTGGTAGTTCAAACGGCATAATATTTTTTTTTAGTTTACACAAAAATAGAATTTCTTTTACAAAGCAGTTGGTTCACTGAAGTCAAATAGTGTACATTTAAACAAGTCATCTACGTATGCTTCGGAAAGGATTTCATATCATAAATGCGTCTGCAGGTTCGGGAAAAACCTACACCTTAGTTTTTCATTATTTGCAGCAATTGCTTGCCAGCCCCAATAAAGACAGCTACCAAAATTTATTGGCAATGACTTTCACAAATAAGGCTGTTAACGAAATGAAGGAACGTATCCTCGAAGTATTGTCTGATTTGGCCGCAGCCAAGAATCATGGGATGAAAAAAGACCTTTGTAAAACCCTTTCTTTAAGTGAAGAAGAAATTCAGTGGCGAGCCTCCCAAAAGTTAGAAGCTATATTACACAATTTCGGTGCTTTTGATGTCACTACCTTAGATAGTTTTACCCATAGAGTTATTCGAACTTTTGCCTTTGATCTCGGCTTGTCTCACAGCTTCGAAGTGGTTCTTGATAGTGCCTCCTTCATTCGAGATATTGTAGATCAGTTAATCGATAAAGTCGGTGTTTCAAAAGGACTTACCAAAGTATTGACCCAATTCAGTTTGCAAAAAGTTCAGGATGAGAAAAGCTGGGACATCAGTCATGATATCAATGCGTTTGCGCCACTGCTTTTGAATGAAAATGATAGATTGCCTTTGCGGGCACTTCATGAAAGCTCTCTAAAGCAATTTCAACAGGACCAAAAACGAATTCGGGCTCAAATGCAGGAAATAGCCACTGCTATAGCCGAAGACGCAGCGTCAACTTTAGCGCTTTTGACGAATGCAGATTTTGAATATGAGGATTTCCCTACCGGTTTATTACTCAACCATTTTACACGTATTCAGGGCTTTTCTAAAGCAAGTAGCAGAACCATTAAAGGGTGGTTTGACAACAAATTAGGGGAGCAGCTTGATGCAGGGACGGGCTTTTACAAAAAGGGAATTGATCCTGAAAAGAAGGCTGTTCTTGAGGCGCTTGCGCCCCAGCTTTCAAAAGTATACCAGCAAAGCAAGGAAAAAGCAATTCGTTATTTATTTTTAAAAACCCTACACCAGCAATGGGTTCCTTTGTCCTTATTAGGGATACTTGGGAAAACTTTAGAAGCAGAACAAAAGGGCCAGAATAGAATGTTATTGGGTCGCTTTAATGAGCGAATTGCAGCCGTTGTTAGAAACCAAGCTGTTCCTTTTATCTACGAACGTCTGGGAACGCGCTACCAGCACTATTTTATTGACGAATTTCAAGATACTTCTGTTTTGCAATGGCAAAACTTGATCCCTTTAGTCGCCCATGCAATTGAGAGCAGCCCGGAAAATTCTCTTCTATTAGTAGGCGATCCAAAGCAAGCAATATACCGATGGCGAGGAGGTCATGTGCAACAGTTTTTAGACCTGATGCAGGGGAAAAGTGATTTTTCTGTTCCACCAACGCAACATCGTCTTGGGACGAATTACAGAAGTTGTGACGAAATAGTAGACTTCAACAATCATTTTTTTCCTTTTGCAGCTACTGTACTTGAGGACCCTCAACAGAAAGAATTATTTACGACTTCTTTAACACAAAAGAAAAACGGAAAAGCAGGAGGTGTTGCAGCCATTCATCGAGTAGAAAACGAAAGAACTCTTGAAGAAAGAGGAATACGCTACAGTCAGAAGATACTCTCATTGGTCCATAAACTTAAAGAGCAAGGATATGCTTGGGACGATATCGTGATCTTGGTGCGTAAAAAAAATCAAGCTCAACTATTTGTCAAAGTACTACAAGAAAATGGCATCCCTGCTGTTTCTTCAGATTCATTATTAGTAGCAAATGCCCCACAAATTCAGGTTTTAGTAGCCATTTTAAAATTGAGTTGCTATCCGAAAGATAGAGAAGCCATGAAGGTGATACTGGACTGGATCTGGGAGACACAAGAAAAAGAAAACGATTATCACAGTTTCGTAAACCAGCATTTACAATCAGATTTGACTTCTTTTTTCAAGCAGATTACGAGGCGTTATGACATTGAATTTGATACCCAAAAACTAAAAGAGTACGCTCTTTATGAAGTGGTAGAGTATTGTTTGGAACGTCTTAACCTCTTGTTTGAAGACGATGTGTATCTCCATCGATTTCTAGAGGTGACCTTCCTTTTTATGCAGCAGCAGTCTTCTCATCCAAAAGACTTTATCAAGTATTGGGAACGGGAAAAAGACCAATTAACGATCCAATTTCCAGAAGACACCCAAACGATTCAGGTAATGACAGTTCATAAGTCTAAAGGTCTTGAGTTTGAAGTGGTTCTGTATCCTTTTTTAGAAGATAGTTTTGCACCTAGTCCTAAAGACAAATTATGGTATTCCCTAGAGGAAGAGCAGGAATTGGATACCGCTTGGGCTCGATTTAATTATAGTGCAAATGTCGCTGAATATGGAAGAGAAGGAGAAGAAGTGGTTGCTGAAGCAAATCGGTCGGCTGCCCTGGATTCCTTAAATTTACTTTATGTGGGCTGTACACGGGCCGTTTCTCAATTGCATTTGATTAGTCGTGAAATGACAAAGAAGCCTTCTAGGCCTACCTACGACTATTTGCTTCAAGAATTTATTCGAAAGCAAACAGAATCAGATCCTATTCCTGACTCTTATTACTGGAGTGAGGAAGTTCCTCTTATGACTAAAAAAGCAGCAAAAAAGGCAGTTATTCAATATACTTCGTCAAGTAATTCTGGGTGGCGAAATCGACTTTTGATAAAGCGGCATACAGATGAGGCAGCTCGTGATTTTGGAATTTTGATTCACGATATATTGGGAAGAATTCGGGATGCCTCGCAGTTGCAGATAGTCCTTACTGAGGCACAAAGAGAAGGGCGTTTTCAAGAAGATGAATATTCAAGCATTGAAACATTAATACAAGAGGTAATTAGTCATCCACAACTTCTAACCGCTTTCGATTCGGAATCAAAAATCTGGATTGAACGCGATATTATGCTTCCAAATGGTACTATTATTCGACCCGATCGTGTGGTCATTACCAATGACCAAGCCCTTCTGATAGATTTCAAAACAGGAAGTCCCCAGAAAAAGGATGAAATTCAGATTGTATCCTATGCCGATACACTTACTGATATGGGCTATACTGTTGTGGCAAGGCACTTAGTGTATATTGGCTCCACTTTAGAAGTTAAATCGGTTTAAGATGAATAGTACGAATTCTTTTCTCACTCAGGTAGCCCAAGAGCTCATACAGTCCCCTAAGCCACTTGCGTCTATACGGGTTATTTTACCTTCAAAAAGAGCGGTTCGATTTTTGAAGCAAGCCTTGATTTCGGAATTGGATGGCCCTTCTTTGAGCCCTGATATTATCTCGGTTACAGATTTTGTGGCTGAGTTGTCGGGTCTTCAGCCGCTTCGATCTCATCAATTGTTAGTGCGTTGTTATGAGAGTTATAAAAAAACCGTTCCTAAGGAGAAACAAGATTCGTTTGAACAATTTCTTCATTGGGCCCCTGTGATGCTTCAAGATTTTAACGATCTCTGTGCCCACCGAGTTCCTCAAGAAAAAGTGTTTCATTATTTGACCGAAGTAGAAAGCTTAAAGCAATGGGCGTATGAAGAAAATCAAACCCCTTTAGTCAAGAACTATATTGCATTTTGGCAACAATTACCCGCTTTGTTTTCTCATTTTACAACGCGTTTATTAGAAGAGAAAGCAGGGTTTTTAGGCTTGCTTTTTTCTGAGGCAGTAGAAAATCTCCCCTTGTATTTAGCCCATACCGATCAGTATCATTTCTTGGTTGGATTTAACGCGCTCACACAATCAGAGTCTGTGTTGTTTCAAGAAATAGTGGCCCAAGAGCAAGGGCAACTCTTATGGGATATTGATGCTTCTTTTTACTCAAACCCCAATCACGCTAGCGGTCACTTTATCCGCCACTATTTTCAAGAGTGGAAAGTATTGAGAGGAACCCAGCCACAAGGCTTAGGGAATCAATATAGCCAGACAAAAAAAATCAAATGTATTGCCAGTGAAAACAGCATCAGTCAAGTAAAATATGCGGCACATCTAGCACAAGAATTAACGACTTTGTATCCAAACGAAAAGATTGCTTTGGTGTTGGGAGATGAGTCTTATTTAGTGCCCGCTATATCCAGTTTTGATGCTGCTTTCACGAACTGGAATGTCACTATGGGATACCCTCTTATCCATACTCCTGCAGCTGATTTAGTACTGCAATGGGTGCATTTTCTAGAGCAGTTAGAAGAAAAAAGGGTGCGATTGGAAACCCTTGAAAAACTATTGCAGACCGCTTTTTTGGAACACTTTTTGGCATCAAAGGGAATTCATGTGGAAGCCCCTATCAAAGAGGCCAAAAGAAAAAATCAAAGTTATCTGAGTAGTACTGAAGTGGAAGATTGGTTTTCCTCAGCTGCATGGCAACTCTTAGTTACGCCATTTACAAGCATACAGGAATTAATCAACAGAATGCGCAGTATCTGTATTGACATGCAGCAGTATTTCTTTAAAATTCATCCGAACGCACATTATGAGTCTCATTTCTATTCCCTAGAAATGGTGGTGAATCAGTTATCAGAGTCTATTTCCTTTTCTGAAGAATTGAAGTCACTTTCATTAGTTAAACTGTTTATGACGGATCTTCTTCAGAACGAAACTCAAGATATTGAAGGACAAGCCTATGATGGGTTGCAGATAATGGGTTTATTAGAAACGCGTCTTTTGGATTTTGATCGTGTTGTCATTACGCATTTAAACGAAGGCATACTCCCTGCTGGAAAAACAGCAAACAGTTTTTTACCCTTTGAAGTAAAGAAAGAGTTTCACATTCCAACCTATCAAGAGAAAGACGCCATCTTTACCTATCATTTTTACAGGTTGTTACAGCGTTCAAAAGAGGTGTATTTATTATATGATGCAGCCCAAGAAGGCTTAGGTGGTAGCGCTACTAGTCGTTTTGTATACCAATTAGAATACTTTAAAGAAGCCAAGCATCAATTTGAAAAGCAGCAACTTCAATCAAACTTTACTTCCCATACTTTTGAACTGACAAAGGTGACAAAGTCACCGACTTTACAGTCCCGTTTAGAGGAAATAGCAAAAGAGGGCTTTTCTCCTTCCGCATTGACTCTTTATTTACGCGATCCTATTGCCTTTTACAAAGAGCGAATCCTACGCATTAAACCAGTCGAAGAGGCTGACGGAACCGTTTCCTATAGGGATCAAGGGACGATTGTTCACAATGTCCTTGAGGAGTTATATGCCCCCTATTTAAATGCTATTTTATCGGAAAAGGAGTTCAAAGAAATGGAATCAAAATTGGGAAATACTCTCAAGCATCATTTTAAAGAAGTCTATGGTCTAAAGCCGCCGTTCCAAGGAAAAAATCATTTGATCTATGAAGTATTATTCACGCATTGTCAGCGTTTTATTCACTACGAAAAAAGCCTAGTGCAAAAAGGGGATAGCCTTCAAATTTTGGCTCTTGAGGATCCCTTTGATATAGCCTTGGATATCCCTGATATTGCCATCCCTGTTCGATTGAGAGGAACTGTAGACCGTATAGATCGCTTGAATGGAGAATTGCGAATTATTGATTATAAGACGGGTAATGTAGAGGCTTCTAAACTGCTTGTTGACCCAGATCAGTTGGATTTTGAGGGCAGCAAAAAAGCAATTGCTTTTCAAGTGCTTACCTATGCCTATCAATATCTAAAACAAAACCCTACGGAAAGCCTACAGGCGGGTGTTTATGCTTTGAAATCTAAAAGCAGTTATTTAAATCTTCAATGGAAAGGGGGGGGGACCTCTAATTTGTCAATGGATACTCTTGATTCTTTTGAGCGCTATTTGTTCGGATTAGTCAAAGAAATTATAACTCCTGCTATTCCGTTTCAACAGAAAGAGGGAAATTAGTATTTTAGTTGTCAGTATTTAGTAACTATATATGGCTGAGAAAAAAGGGGTAAAAAAAGAAGAAACTAATTGGTTTATCAAGATGATCACACTAGGGGATCGTTTTGATTCCCAAGATTTCTTTGACCGTTTTAAGAAAGCTTTTGTGGAGTTTTTAGTGGTCTTTTTTGGGGTTCTGATTTCTTTTTCAGTAGAACGTCAAGGGGAAAGTTTTGGCGATCGACAAGATGGGATTGAAAACTTGATAAACCTGCGTGAAGAAATTGAAAAAATCAAAGCCTACACCCTAGAGTACACTGAGCAAATAGATTGGATTGCCGGAATATACACCAAGCAATATAGTCTTTGGGAAGTCGATAACGACAGTATATTCTTAGAGCGCTTTGAAGATGAGGAGGGTGCTTTTTACACAGCTCCAATGGGGCTCTACACACAGCGAGATCCTTTTGATCCTCCACGTGTTACTTATGATGCCATTAAATTAGACGGGACCTTTCGTTTGTTAGATACTGAGGTTGGTAAAAAGATGACAGATACTTACGACGGCTCAGACCTTAAATATTTAATTGAAAACACAGGTAAAATTGAAGAGTCATATGTCAATCAATTTGTGGATAGAATTGCCAACCGTTGGGTTTTTGATTTGGAGGAAGTTGATTTAGAAGACAATAGTTTTTGGGTAAAAAACAGACGTTATATCCAAGACGATAAGTTTATGAAGTACAATCTCTTCAAGCGATTGGACTTATGGAATAACAGTATTCTCAATCAGCTAGATCAATATGTAACTGTTTTGGATGAAAGTATGCATATGTTGGACTCCGTTATAAAAGATAAAGACGAAGAAATCGAAATAATCTGGTGGGTTATTGACTACAAATAGCCTCTTCGATTAATCCGGAGACTAACTTTCCTGAGATTAAAGCGGGTGGAACTCCTGGTCCTGGAACCGTGAGCTGACCACTGAAATACAAGTCTTTCACTTTCTTGCTTTTTAATTTAGGTCTCAAAAAGGCTGTTTGCATAAGGGTATTTGCCATTCCGTAAGCATTTCCTTTGTAGGAGTTGTATTCACTTACAAAATCATTTACGCAAAAAGAGTCTTTAAAAAGAATATGCTTTTTAATTTCCTGCTTCGTCAATCGTTCCAAGCGGTCAATGACAATATCAAAATAGCGCTCACGATGAGCTGAAGTATCTTCAATTCCCGGTGCAATCGGGATTAATAAAAACATAGCCTCTTGGTCTTTAGGCGCCATGCTTGGATCGGACATGGAAGGGAAATTTGCGTAAAACAAAGGCTCGGTAGGCCATTCTGGCGTATCGTAAATTTCTTTTGCATGCTGATCAAAGTCGACATCAAAAAACAGGGTATGATGCGTTACATTCGTAACTTTCTTATCGAGTCCTACATAGAACAATAAAGAGCTAGGAGCAAATGTTTTTTTATCCCAATAGCGCTCACTATACGCTCGGTACTCTTTAGGGAGTAAGGTTTCTGTATGATGATAGTCAGCACCACTTAACACATAGTCTCCTTTTATTTGTTTTCCGTTGACTTCTATTCCAATTGCTTTACCATTTTCAACCAATATTGTATCGACTGGACTATTCGTATGAAAAGAAACCCCTAGTTCTTTTGCCAAGGCCACCATTCCTTCAACAATGGAATACATTCCTTTATCAGGGTGCCAGGTGCCTAATCCAAAATCCGCAAAATTCATAAAGTTGTAAAAGGCAGGTGTGTTTTCGGGCTTTGCTCCTAAAAATAGAACCGGAAACTGTAGTATTTGTCTTAGCTTGGGGTTTTTAAACTCTTTGGTGACCTCTTTTTTGATCGTACTTAAAAAGTAGCGAACTTTTTTTATTGTAGTAGGAGTAACCAGTTCCATTGGAGAGATTCCTGGGCGGTAAACCAGATCCATAATGGCAATATCATAGTTTGTTTTGGCGTCTTTGATAAAGGCTTTTAGTTTTTCTCCACTGCCCTTTTCCTCTTTTTCAAAGACACTGTATATTTTGTCAAGACTGTCCCCGATAGGGATGCTGTCATTTTCACCAAAATAAACCTGATAACCAGGGTCTAGTCGTTCTAAATTGTAATAATCGGAAGGTTTTTTTCCGAAGTCCCCAAAGTATTTTTCAAAAACATCTGGCATCCAATACCAAGAAGGTCCCATGTCAAATGTAAACCCCTCTTTTTTGAGTTGACGTGCTCTTCCGCCTAGGGAATTGTTTTTTTCAAAAACAGTTACGTCATGTCCCATTTGGGCTAGATAGCTAGCAGCTGATAGCGAGGAGAATCCACTTCCGAGGATGAGAATCTTTCTTTTCATAGTTAAACAAAGATACAGAAATCTCTGTTCGACCGGTTAGAATCTATCGCTCTTTTCTTCTTTTTGCAGCGATGATTTCTTCAACAAAAGAGGCACTTATAATCCCTGTTGGAATGGCAACAATGCCAATTCCAACTAATGAAATAATGGCAGCAAAAGCTTTCCCGCCGATCGTTATAGGATAGACATCGCCATAGCCAACGGTAGCTAGGGAAATCGTTGCCCACCAGATCGATTCTGTGATGCTACTAAACTTTTCTGGCTGGGCTTGATTTTCTAAAAAATAAATAGCCGAAGCAGAAAATAGAATCGTTAAAACAGAAAGAAAGAGGGTGAATTTTAATTCATTGCGTACCGCACCAAGCGCTTTTACGAAAAGTTTGAGTGAAGCACTTTCGCGTCCTAGTTTAAAAATACGAGTCAATCGAAAGAGTCGAAGTATCCGGAGAAAACGTCCATCAACCCTAATAAATTGGTTGAGGTAGAAGGGAAGAATGGATATTAAATCAATAATCCCAAAAGTACTCAGCATGTATTTTGTAGCCCCTTTAAACCCATCATTTCGAAAGCCAACGTATATTCTGTAGAGGTATTCAAAACTGAAGATTATAATCGAGAAAAACTCGAATACATAAAAATACGCATGATAGGCTTCTTTGATAGATACATGGGATTCTAAAATCATAGCAAATACGTTTGCTATGATAAGCCCGTAAATAAATTTGTCGAAGGCAGCAGGTGTTTTCATACTCATCGACTCATATCTCTTAAAATCGCTCCTAAGACGATGGCAGAAGTAATGATTACAATAACGGCAACTGAGAGAGGTGTCATAATGTTTAATATATGACGCAAATCTACTAAAAAAACACAAGGCAACCATTTGTTTATAAGCAGCTGTAAATAAGAGTTTTACTTATTTTGTTTAAAGAAAATAGAAAAAAGATAAAAATATGTTTAACTATCATTTGTTTTGTACAAACTTTTTTACTTATCTTTAAACAAGTTTAAATTCAATTTGGTTTCAAACGCCTCTGCTTATTACTTCCATAAGTCAAATTCTAAAATCCAAGTCAGAGGCGTTTTCTTTTTCGAATCGAATAAAAAATGAAACCGTACAATCCTAGAGCTTGTTTTTTTGTTGATTTCTTTCAGTTCACCGGCAATCGGTATTGGGCATTCAAGCAAATGATGCTTGGGCCTCAAAAAATAGCTAAGAGCAAAGGACTTTTATTTTTTAAGTTTTTAGGAACTGGCGGTGGTAAAGGCTTTAGTTTATGGCCTGATTTTGGCACCTATGCTATTGTGACACTTTGGGATCAAGCTTCTGATTATCATGACTTTATTGATTCTAATTTCTACTGGAAGTCCTACCAGCAAAAGGCCGGTTTACAAAGAACGATTAGCATGATTCCGGTTAAGAGTCATGGTTTGTGGGATGGCACAAATCCATTTCAACAAAAGCTGGCTCGTGACGTAGAGGCTAAAGAGGCCAAAGTAGCCGTATTAACAAGAGCAACACTGAATTGGAATCGATTATTATCTTTCTGGAAATCGGTGCCCAAAGCGGCAAAGACCATTGAATCTGCCAAAGGAGTTCAGTATTATAAGGGAGTAGGTGAGTGGCCTTGGGTGCAACAAGCGACTATTAGTATTTGGGAAAATTTCGAAGCAGTCAACAACTATGCCTATCGGCATAAAGGCCATGCTGAAATTGTACAGAAAACAAGAGCGAAAAAATGGTACAAAGAGGATCTTTTCTCTAGATTTGTGGTTGTAGGAGACACAGATTTTCAATCCATAAACGAGTGAAAAAAGCCATAGTTATCGGTGCTGGAATTGGTGGTATTGCCACTAGTATTCGATTGGCTAAAAAGGGGTACCAGGTAACTGTGTATGAAAAAAATAGCTACCCAGGGGGGAAGTTGTCAAGCTTTTCATTAGGTGACTATCGTTTTGATGCAGGCCCTTCTTTGTTTACGATGCCCCATTTTGTGACAGAACTGTTTGCCCTTTCTGATGAGGATCCAAACTCTTTTTTTAGCTATAAGAAAAAGGAGATCCACTGTGAATATTTTTGGGAGGACGGAACTCAGTTTACCGCTTTTTCAGACCGGGAAAAGTTTTGCCAAACAGCAGAAAAACAGCTGGGTGTTCCCGCAGAGAGGATACGCGCCTATTTAGAAAAAGCACAGCATAAATACGAACTCACAGCCCCTTTGTTCTTGGAGAAATCACTGCATAAACTGAGTACCTATCTCAATAAAGAAACGATTAGGGCTGTATTGGGAATCGGAAAATTAGAATTATTTAAAAGTCTCCATCAAGTAAATAGCGAACAATTAGAGAATCCTTATTTGATTCAATTTTTCAATCGTTTTGCTACCTATAATGGTTCTGATCCCTATCAAACATCCGGAATCATGAGTCTCGTGCAGCATTTGGAAGAACATTATGGCACCTACATCCCTACGAAGGGAATGGCGAGTATTACAGAGAGTCTTGTTGCCCTCGCTAAAAGGTGTGGAGTTCACTTTTTATACGAACAACAGGTAGAAGAAATTGTAATTGATCAAAAACGAACTACAGGGATCCAAGTGAACGGGAAGCACGTACCTTCTGATTTAGTGGTTAGCAATATGGATGTCGTTCCTACCTATCGAAATTTATTACCCAATCAAAAACAGCCCGAAAAAACATTGAGACAAGAGCGCTCTAGCTCTGCTTTGATATTTTATTGGGGGGTTCGCAAATCGTTCCCCAAGCTCAATCTTCACAATATCTTTTTCTCAAAAGACTATGCGGCAGAATTTAAAGCATTGTTTGAGAACAAAACCCTCAGTGATGATCCGACTATTTATGTGAATATAACTTCAAAGGAGGTCCCTTCAGACGCGCCCGACGGATGCGAGAATTGGTTTGTCATGATGAATGCGCCAGCCGATTATGGCCAAGACTGGGAGACCTTAATAGCGCGTACTCGGTCTGTTGTCATACAGAAACTAAATCGAATACTAGGGGTGGATCTAGAATCTGTGATCGAAGAAGAAACGTATTTATCACCCCCTCTAATTGCCGAAAAAACCGCTTCTTACAGAGGGGCTCTCTATGGCGCCTCGAGTAACAATCAAATGAGTGCTTTTTTAAGGCATCCTAATTTTTCTCGTTCCATAGAAAATCTTTTCTTTTGTGGAGGGAGTGTGCATCCAGGAGGCGGAATTCCTTTGTGTTTGCTCTCTGCTAAAGTAACAGCCGATATGATTCCTGAGGCCTATGAATAAACAGTTAATTTCTAATTCTTATTTCGTATCGATCGGACTCATTTGGTTGTTTCATGTATCGGGGATTTTAGGCATTATTTATGGCGACACCCAGTGGTTTATAGAGGCTACCCCTATCAACTTAGGACTTTCTTTTCTATTGGTGCTATGGCAGGGAAAAAACACAAAAAATTTCCTGCTTGTATGTCTTCTTTGTTTTGTGACAGGTATGGGCGCAGAGTGGTTGGGCGTTCAGTATGGATTCCTCTTTGGTGACTACACCTATGGCGCCATGTTGGGGCCTAAGCTAGATGGAGTGCCCTGGCTCATTGGAGCCAACTGGGTAATTCTTGTCGCTTGTACCGGACGAATTGCCCAAGAGTTGACGGGATTTTTGTGGGGGAGAGCACTCCTAGGAACAGCCTTGATGCTCTTTTTGGATATCCTAATTGAGCCCATTGCTCCTGTCCTTGACTTTTGGGAATTTGAAGGAGGTGTCGCTCCCTATCAAAATTATATTGGTTGGGCAGCTGTTGCATTGCCTCTTCAATTGGTTTTTCAGTACGCAAAAGTGGAACTTAAAGGCTGGTTTTTTCACAATCTATACCTGCTTCAGTTACTTTTTTTTATGATTCTACTTTTACGACTCAATTCTTTGCCAAGTTTATAAAGAGAACTGTAATTTTACTTCATGAAGCCATTTATAAGCTTTTTTGTTTTTCTGTTTTTATGGCAGGCCTGTTCTCCCAAAAAAGAAGTGAAAACAGCCCCCATCTCTCAAACAGAAGACAGTATTCAGCAACCGCTTTCAGAGGCCCTTCCAAAGTTGGTTAAGCTTCCGGATGATCTGTATAGCAAACTCGATATGGATGAATGGGAAAGCCTTACACGGTGGATGCGTGAATTTGAGGACTTTTCAAAGCTTGATACCAAAGGAGTGGAATTGTTCCTAAATGGGCTAGATCTCCGTACCCGCACATTTTCCAGATCAGATTTTCCTGAAAAATTAGATATTTTACCGGTACGTAGCCGTTTAAAGGTTGTGTTAATGCAAACACAAAAGGCTAAGTTTTACGCTAAAAGTCAACAACAAGAAGCTCTAGTTTATGCACTCGATACCTTGTATATGCACTATAATAGTTTCCTCAAGCGAATTATTAGTATCGGTGATGAAGAATCTATTGAACCGGATGCTGTAAATTAGAACAAAGAGTTACTTTTTAGACTCCTTTTGTTTTGGAAGTTTACAAGACTTTTTTGTGCTTCTCCTAATTGAATGAGCAACTGTTGGGTGTCAATTTCATTTTCTTCTAAACTCCCTAAGGTCTCTATTATTTTGCTGTCTATCTCCATACAGTTTTCATAATCCTTTGTTAGGGTATCGGACATAGAGGACACAAAACGATGTTCCATTTGCGCAGCAGCAAAATGAATTCCTTGTTTATTAGGTGCAAGGGCACGCAACTTAACTTCTAGATCTTGAAAAAAATGATGTCGTAGTCTTGCTTGGCGATGAAGAAATCGTTGTACTTCAGTACTGTGCTGTCCTTCGGCAGTCTTAAGATATTCCAATTTAGCGCTCTTTAGCAATCCAAGAGCTCTGGTAAGTTGCGCTATTTCTTTATTGGAAACCATTTACATAAAGATAGGAAAACCAACAGGTTGCAGTGGGATGGGTGTTTTTATTCTATTAACAATCTTTCAACTTCAAAAGAAAAGGAATAGTCCTTCATAAATGCTGCGCTGCTGATTTCTTTAGGATGAAGTACTGAATTCTCAAAAGGCGGTAGGGACAGGTCCCATTGGTATGCTAGCTTTTTGTAATAGTCCTTTTTGGTAGGATGAAACGGACTTGCCAAGTTGTAATAGTGTTTCTTTATTGGATTGGATAAAAGCATTCTAACAGCATTTACAACATCCTTGCTGTGAATCAGATTGATAGGATTCATCCCATTTTTAATGATGGATTTTGTTTTTAAACTGTTTATAGGATGCCTGTTCGACCCCATTAAACCGCCCAGTCGTAGTACTTGGGTGGTGTCAGGGTAGCGGGCGACTAGGCTTTTTTCTACATGAGCCAATTGTTGTCCACTATTGGTGATGGGTTTCAGCTTTGAATTTTCGTCAACAGTACCGCTAGAAATGCCATAGACCGATATACTACTCGTAAAAACAATCCGCTTAAGGGAGGTGTTTTTTAGAAGATCGAGTAAAGGCGCCATTTTATTTTCAAAGCTAGTATGTGGATTTTTTCGTAAGCCTGGGGGGACAGTGATGATCAAAACATCGAGTTTGTTGAAGAAATCTAAATCACCTTCTATTTGATTTTCTTTTAAATCAAGGGGGAAAGCATCCAAACCAATTTCGCGAAGTTTTTGAAGGCTTTTTTCTTGTCTGCTAGTGGCTGATACTTGGAGTCCCATTTGCAGAAAAGAGCGGGCGAGCTCGGTTCCTAGCCAGCCACAACCCAGTATTCCAATCCTAGAAATAGTCAGCATATCTCCTTTTAAATTAAATATATTTTAAAAAATCAAACAAAATATTGAATAATAGTTATTAACTTACTAGAACGATTAAAAATACAGCATTATGGCAATTAAAAGTTTTCAAGGGGCACGAGCAAAAAAAACAAATCCCAAGGCACCCAATTTATTGGTTAAGGACATCATGTGTCGAAACCTAATTGTCTTTCATCCTGATCAATCGATACACGAAGTAATGCAAAAATTTGTGAAATATCGTATTTCAGGGGGGCCTGTAGTGAATGACTCAGGAAAATTAATAGGGGTTATTTCCGAAGCGGACTGTATGAAAGAGATTTCTGACAGTCGGTATTTCAATATGCCGATTTTAGATAAATCAGTTCGTAATTTTATGACTGAAGAAGTAGATACGATTGACACCCATAAAAGTTTATTTGAGGCCGCTTCATTATTTCACAAATCAAGTCGACGTCGCTATCCTGTTTTAGAGAAAGGTAAATTAGTAGGCCAACTGAGTCGCAAGGACGTAGTGTTGGCTGCGCTCAATTTAAAAAGTAATACCTGGAGGAATTAAGCAAATAGTTCGTAGCCGACTCTATAGGTATTGGCGTGCGCTTCGATAATCGTTTTAATGGATTCAGAATAGCCACCCCCCATACTGCATTGTACCGGTATGTTTCGAGACGCACAAAGCGCCAAAACCTCCCTATCTCTTTCTTTACAGCCTGCAAGACTCATGCCCAAACGACCAAGTTTATCCGTAGCCAATACATCAACACCACTGAGATAAAAGACAAAGTCAGGCTGAATGTGATCTATCAATTCAGGTAGTTTCTTTTTAAGGACGGATAGAAAAGTACTGTCTGAGCAGTTGTCCTCCATTTCTATGTCCAAGTCACTTTGTTCTTTACGAAAGGGATAATTTTTGGCACCATGCATGGAAAAAGTAAAAACCCTTGGTTCTTGACTGAAAATTTCTGCTGTTCCGTTGCCCTGATGCACGTCTAGGTCTACAATCAAAATTTGTTTGGCTAATTTAGAATCCAATAGATACTGAGCTGCAATGGCTTGGTCGTTGAGCAAACAAAATGCTTCACCATGTGCCTTAAAAGCATGATGTGTTCCGCCAGCAATATTAAATGCAATCCCTTTCTCTAATGCTTGATGGCAACCCCATATGGTTCCCCCAGCAATGATAAACTCCCTTTCGATTAATTGAGAGGTCAAAGGGAAGCCTATTGCGCGAACCTCTTTAGCCTCTAATTCTTGATTGAGTAAACGGTTCACATAGCTCGCATCGTGTACTCGACAAACAGTCTCATAAGGGGCTTTTTTGGGGGCATAAAAGTCGGCATCTTGGCACAAGCCTTCATGCAAAAGTTGTCGGGGTAAAAGCTCGTATTTTTCCATCGGAAAACGGTGACGCTCTGGAAGCGGAAGTCGATAGATGGAATCATATGCAATAGCGAGCACAGGAATTAGCTTATTTCAGATCCTGGAGCTACGCTTGGATCTTCGGGTGAGATAAAAGTAAGCTTTCCGTCCGTGCCCTCTGCTAACAAAAGCATCCCTTGGCTCGTAACGCCTCTAATCTTTCGAGGGGCTAAATTCACCAGCACTGTTACTTTTTTTCCAATTACTGCTTCGGGTTGGTAATGCTCTGCAATTCCAGATACAATAGTCCTAGTCTCAAACCCCAGATCAACTTCAAACTGAAGTAACTTATCTGTTTTCGGAACTGCCATAGCGGATTTAATTTCCCCTACTCGTAACTCCATTTTACCAAAGCTTTCAAAATCAATTTCTGCTTTCCCTTTCGATTGATTTGTTTCTGTTTCCACTGACGCCGAGTTTTGTTGAAGTTTTGCCATTTGTTTTTCGATACTGCTGTCTTCTATTTTATCAAATAATAATCCGGGAGATTCAATTTGTTTAGCTGCTTGAATTCGCTCCGAATACTCACTATTGGCTTCATTCCAATCAGTATTCTCTAGCCCCAAGCTCTGTTGTAGTTTTGCAGCTGTAAAAGGGAGTATGGGTGTGCTGTAAATAGCGAGGTAAGCGGTTATTTGAAGGGCTGTATACAAAATTGCTTCTACTCTGTCAGGATCCGTTTTACTATGTTTCCACGGCTCTTCATCAGCTAAATATTTGTTTCCAACCCGCGCCATTTGCATCAATATCTGACTGGCATCTCGAAATTTATAATGTTCAATAGCCGTTTCCATTTTTTGAACTATCTGAGGGAGTTCATTTAACAGCGCCTTATCGGTGGCATTTAAATGTAGCCCCTTAGGGCATAGTCCATTGTAGTATTTTTGGATTAGAACACTTACTCGGTTTACAAAATTCCCATAAATAGCGACTAACTCACTGTTGTTTCGTGTTTGAAACTCTTTCCAAGTAAAATCATTGTCCTTTGTTTCTGGGGCATTGGCTGTTAATACATACCGAAGAACATCTTGTTGATTGGGGAAATCAACTAGATATTCATGCAACCAAACGGCCCAGTTTTTAGAAGTAGAAATTTTATTTCCCTCTAAATTCAAAAACTCATTAGCCGGAACATTATCTGGAAGAATAAAATCTCCATGCGCCTGCAGCATAGAAGGGAAAATGATACAATGAAAAACGATATTGTCTTTCCCGATAAAGTGGATGAGTTGTGTGTCTTTGTCTTTCCAATAAGGCTCCCAATCAATTCCTTTTTTTTCAGCCCATTCTTTGGTAGAGGAAATGTATCCTATGGGGGCGTCAAACCAGACATAAAGGACTTTGTTTTCGGCACCTTTCAAAGGAACTGGGATTCCCCAATCTAGATCACGGGTAACCGCACGTGGCTGTAACCCATTGTCAACCCATGATTTTACTTGCCCATACACATTGCTTTTCCAGTCTTTTTGGCGGTGATTCAATACCCACTCTTTAATGAATCCTTCGTATTTATCAAGTGGTAAAAACCAGTGTTTGGTTCTCTTTAGAATAGGCTTAGCTCCTGATAAAGTGGATTGTGGTGAAATGAGATCCGTAGCATTTAAAGAAGTGCCACAAGATTCACAAATATCACCGTAGGCTTCTTCGTGGCTGCAATGAGGACAAGTTCCTGTCACAAAACGATCGGCGAGAAATTCTTTTGCCTCAGGATCGTATAACTGATCCGTTTCCTTTTCTACAAATTCCTTTTTTTCCTCCAATACAGTAAAAAATTCGGAGGCTGTTTTGTGGTGAATTTTCGCTGAGGTTCTCGAATAATTGTCAAAGGAAATCCCGAACTCTTCAAAAGAAGTTCGAATGATACGGTCATAGGTGTCAATGATTTGTTGTGGTTTGACTCCCTCTTTTTTAGCCTTGATTGAGATGGCAACACCATGTTCGTCACTACCACAAATAAAGGCCACATCTTTTCCTCGCAGTCTTAAGTAGCGTGCGTAGATATCAGCAGGCACATAGACGCCCGCTAAATGTCCGATATGTACAGGGCCATTTGTGTAGGGAAGGGCGGCTGTAATGGTGTGTCGTTTAAAGGCTTTAGCCATAGAAGAATTTTGCTCAAAAATAATAATTATAATGCGGTAACAGATCAAATTGATAACTTTAAGCAACCCCAAACATTTGAACCCATTGGACAACCAGCTTCTAGGAGCTGCCGCGGAAAACCAGGCAGCTGCTTATTTGAAAAAAAAAGGCTACCGGATTCTAAAACAGAATTATCGGTATTTAAAAGCCGAAGTAGATCTTATCGCTCAACTTGGTAATACAGTTGTGATTGTAGAGGTTAAAGCACGAGCAAGCGATTACTTTGGCCGTCCAGAAAGTGCAGTGACCCCAAAAAAAATAAAGCTGTTGGTGCTGGCTGCCAATCAATTCATCCAAGAGTACACAGCCGAGGTAGAGGTCCGTTTTGATATTATTGCCATGACGTATTCAAAAAGAAAATGGACCCTTAAGCATATAGAAGCTGCTTTTTATTCTTTTGAAGGTTGAAATCAACATTTTATCAATTTTAATCACTCGCACTAGAGATTCATAAAGGCTATTTTAAAAAACACACAAAATGTTATAAATCCGTATATTTGTGTCAAATTCAAACAATGAAAACCATATCTTCAGAAGTATTAAGTTATATCAAGACAAAGCCTTTTCTGATGAGTGCCCTTTCCCAAGGGATTATCAATTTAACTTCTTTAGCTCGCGAAATTCAGCCTGAAGTAGAGAAGTCATTAAAGAAATCAGCAAAAAATGGAGCCATTGTAATGGCGCTTAAGCGCATTTCTGACAATCAAGAATTCCAATCGACCCATAAGATTGTTCGGGTATTAAAAAATCTAGGGGACATTACAGTTCGTTCTTCTTTGGCAGATTATTGTTTTAAAATCACAGATTCAATTTTGATGACACAGGCAAAACTTTTGAATGAAATCAAATCTGAACCAAATGCCTTTTATACTTCATCAAGAGGCGTAGGAGAGTGTAATATCATTGTGAGCCAAAACCTTATTGCGACTGTAGACAGCATTTTTAAGGATGAATTTTGCTTGGATAAAGAAGAAAATTTATCTGCCATAACAGTCAAGTTGCCAACCGAAAATGTTCAAATACCAGGGATCTATTATTTTATCTTTCAGCGCTTGTCTTGGGAAGGAGTAAACATCAAAGAAGTAATTTCAACCTCAAATGAGTTCACCATATTAATGGATGAAAGTTCGGTGAATATCGCATTTGAAGTGATTAAGAACCTGAAACAGCTTTAGGCTGTTGAAGTTGTTCTAGTACAGTAAGCACTCTTTCTGTGTTTTTAACAGCGTTTATAATCAACAGCAAACGCATCCCTTTTCGGGTTTCTTTTTGCTTGATTTGGGCCAATTCTGGAGACTCATTAATTTGGAACAGAAGATTTTGGAACCGATGCGATTCGTAAAAGGGATGTGTTTCCTGGCCTATAAAATACCCCACACATTTTTCATTTTTAATCACCAGGCGCTCCAGCCCTAGCTGGGCGGCAGCCCATTTGATCTTGACACTTGCCAGTAATTCTGAAGCGGCGAGAGGCAAGGGGCCAAATCGGTCTTCTAAACTTTTTTCAAATAGGGCTAAGCCTTCTTGGTCTTTTACCTGGCTCAATTGATTGTATAAGGACAAACGTTCTTTGACACTATTGATATAGTGATCGGGGAACATAATCTCCAAATCAGTATCTAGCTGTACTTCTCTAACAAAAGATGTGTGTTCTTCTTGTTCCTTCTCGAAAAGTGATTTAAACTCATTTTCTTTTAATTCGCTTAAGGCTTCTTCCAGAATTTTTTGATAGGCGTCGAATCCAATATCATTGATAAACCCACTTTGTTCGCCCCCTAGCAGATCCCCAGCTCCTCTTATTTCCAAATCTTTTTTTGCAATTTGAATACCGGAACCCAGTTCGGCATATTGCTCGATGGTTTGGATTCTTTTTTGAGCGTCTGAACTCATGGCTGACAGCGGTGGCGTTATAAAATAACAAAAAGCTTTTTTATTGCTTCTTCCGACTCGACCCCGCATTTGATGCAGGTCACTCAGGCCAAAATTATGGGCATTATTGATAAAGATGGTATTGGCATTGGGAACATCCAATCCATTTTCGATAATGGTAGTGGCCACCAGTATATCGTATTGTCCAGCTAAAAATTTCAGTAATGTCTGTTCCAACTGATCTCCTTGCATCTGTCCATGGCCAATTCCGATACGGGCATCTGGCACCAGTCGCTGTAACATACCTGCTACTTCCGGAATGCTTTCTACTCTGTTGTGAACAAAATAAACTTGCCCCCCTCTTTGAAGTTCGTACCGTATGCCGTCTCGAATAATTTCCTCGTTAAATCGGCTTACCTCACTTTGAATCGGATATCGATTTGGGGGAGGCGTTGCAATGACAGATAAATCCCTTGCTGACATTAAACTAAATTGGAGAGTACGTGGAATCGGAGTAGCTGTTAATGTAAGCACATCTATGTTCTTTTTTAAAGACCGAATTTTTTCCTTTACAGCTACCCCAAATTTTTGCTCCTCATCAACAATAAGAAGCCCTAAGTCAGCGTATTCAACTGCTTTTCCAGCAATTTGATGCGTTCCAATAAGGATGTCTATTTTTCCGTTTTTCACGTCTTCCAGTAGTGCTTTTCGGTCTTTTGCAGACCGAAATCGGTTCAGGTAATCAACTCGAACAGGTAAATTTTTAAGCCGGTTGCTAAAAGTCTTAAAATGTTGAAACGCCAAAATAGTAGTCGGTACTAGTACGGCAACTTGTTTGCTGTTGTCAACTGCTTTAAAAGCCGCTCTTACCGCCACTTCTGTTTTTCCAAAGCCAACATCCCCACATACAAGGCGGTCCATGGGGCGTTCGCTTTCCATATCCGCTTTGATAGCGGCAGTAGCCTTTTCTTGGTCTGGGGTGTCTTCATATAAAAAAGAAGCCTCTAATTCCCATTGCAAATAACTGTCTGGAGCAAAAGCAAAACCAATTTTTTTTCTGCGTTCAGCATAGAGCTGAATCAAATTAAAGGCAATTTCTTTGACGCGTTTTTTGGTTTTTTGCTTGAGTGCTTTCCAGGTTTTGGATCCCAGCTTTAGTAGCTTAGGGACCTTTCCGTCTTTGCCGTTGAATTTTGAAATTTTATGTAGGGAGTGGATGCTAAGGTACAGGACATCTCCTTCTCCATAAACAAGCTTAATAGCCTCCTGTTTTTTACCCTCAACGTCAATGTGTTGCAGGCCTCCAAATCGTCCAATTCCATGATCAATATGAGTGACATAATCACCCACTTCCATCAATGTTAGCTCTTGTAAGGTCAGCGCATCCGATTTGGTTTTTTGAGATTTCAATCGGTATTTGTGATAGCGATTGAACAATTGGTGATCGGTAAAGACCGCAATTTTCGCTTCTGTGTCTTCAAATCCTTCAAAAAGTGGGCAAACCAATGTTTGATAATGAACGCTTTGGTCCATTTCTTGGAAAATATCATGAAAGCGTTTTACTTGCTGTTCACTTGAACAACAGATATAATTGGTTATCCCTTTTTCATGATTTGCATTCAGGTGCTCTACTAAAAGATCAAACTGTCTGTTAAAAGTCGGCTGTAGTCTTTGGTTGGCTTTTACAAGTTCTGTTTCCGCTTGCCGGTCAGATTTTTGAAAGAGGCCTACGGCAAAATTATTCAGGGTTGTACGTAAATCGCTGCTGTCACAGAAAAGTGTATCGGGTGGAAATTGAGTAGTGGTTTCTAACTCTTTATACTGGGCTTCTGCCTTTTCAAACAAGCTGTCCAATCGTTCACAACAGCTGTCTAAATTTTCTAGAAGTACGAGGCTATTCGCATCGAATAGGTCGAGAAGATTTTTACGTTTATCAGTAAATGATAGGGAGGAAGTGTTGGGGATTAATTCTATTTGATCATAATGTTTAATAGACAATTGTGTCCCCACATCAAAAGAACGCAAGCTTTCAACATCATCACCAAAGAATTCGATCCTGTAGGGGTGTTGATTGGCATATGAAAACACATCAACGATCCCCCCTCGAACAGAAAAAGTACCTGGTTCTGTTACGAAATCAGCCCGTTCAAAGCCATACTCAAAAAGAGTTTCATTGACAAAGTCCAAACTCAAAGCCATTCCTTTTTGGACTTTTAAAGTATTTTTTCGCAAGGTGTGTTGCGAGATGACTTTTTCAAATAAAGCCTGTGGGTAGCTGACAATGATCCGAGGGCGTTTGCTATTTGTTAGTTTGCGCAGCACCTCAGCCCTGAGAAGTACATTGGCATTATCCGTAGCTTCTGCCACATAGGCCTGTCGATAACTGGAGGGGAAAAACAACACCTCTGTCGTTCCTAGTAATTCTTCTAAATCATTAAGATAATAAGCCGCCTGTTCTGGGTTTTCTAAAACCCATAAGACCGTTTTAGGCTGTTCTTGAAAGGCGGCTGCAAGTGCAAGTGTTCTTCCCGAACCTATGGCCCCTTTTATAAGGGTTTTTTGTGGCGGATTGAATCCTTTTATCAGTTCCTTGTAAAGGCTAGTATTCCTGGTGTCAGCAAGCGGAAAGCGGGTCACTCTTTTTTTGGGCAAATATACAGGCTATTTTTTCCTTAGAGAAACGGCAAGAACACTCTTTCCACTCAAAGCATAGACACTGTCAGTAGTTTTAGGATGCATTATATGAAGCCCGGTGAAATTCCCAAAAGCAGGGAGTATCATTTGGTTTGTAGACTCAAAAAAGCAGGGGACTTTCATTTGTTGTAAGCCTATTCCTTTTAGTTTTACGCCAGGGTGAACATGCCCGCAAAAGACAAATTCTTCTTTTTTTTCGGTAGGGAAATGTGAAAAATAAAATGGCGCTTCAGACAAGTTATCCACTACCTGCAGTCCTATTTTTTCAAAATGAGCAGCTGGGATGATGTCATGATTGCCTTCTATTAAGATCATTTGTGCCTTTTGTTGCTGGACCCAAGCTGTAAATAAGAGCCACTCGTTATTTTGAAAACTATGGAAGAGGTCCCCTAAAAAAAGGATGCGTTCAATTGTAAATACTTCGAAAAGAGGGGTGATTTTTTGATAGAAAGCCCCCTCTGCTTTTCGCGGTACTGCAATTCCATTTTTGCGAAAATGCGCTACTTTACCCAGGTGTGCATCCGCGATTAAAAGACTCTTTTTTTCTTCCCAAAAGAGGGCGCCACTGGGGTGCAGAATAAAGTGATTTCCTCTTATTTTAAGCCGCTTCATTCTACTGCTTTTTCTAATTGAAGATACATTTTCCTAATCCTGTCTTCTACACTTTCTGAGGAAAGTTTCGCGCGGATTCTGTCTGTGATTAAGGGGAATGAAAAAGGGGTCGGCTGGCTGCAGTCGCACCATATAATTTCTTGGGCTGCAATAGCTTCAAAAACCTGAGTCATACGACCGTGTTCCATCCCGTGATCAAACGTTTCCTCAAGCGCTTGTTGATAGAGTAAATTATCGGGTTCATACTCTTTAAAGACATCGTAAAATAATTGGGAACCACTTTGTAAATGTTTTGATTTGATGGGCTTATTCGGGAATCCCTGAAAGACCAATCCAGAGATTACAGCGATATCTCTAAAGCGGCGTCGCGCCATCTCGGATACATTTATACTCTTTTCCAAGTCCTCGTGTAAATGGTCAAAGGTCAGCAAATTGTTATCAAAAAAATCCTCTTTTGAAAAAGCTTGATCCGATAGTAACTCGAATCCATAATCATTGAAAGACATGCTAAAGCTAATAGGAGACAAGAGGCTCACACGATAGGCCATTAAACTGGCCATGGCTTCGTGAATAGCATAGCCTTCAAAGGGATAAAAAATAGTATGAAAACCTTCTTTTGTTTCAAAGCGCTCAATTAGAAACTGATTTGGTTTTGGAATAATGGATTCTCTTTCTTGCTGATAGAATACTGGCTTTAATGCCTTAAACTCGGGTGTTTGGAGGTTGCGTTCATCAAACAATGCTTTTTTTAATAGGTCACTTAAATGTGCACTAAAACTCATACGCCCACCCATCCAGGCAGGGATGCGGGTTTTTTTCGACTTTGACTTGCGCACAATAACTTCCATATTATGCATCCGAATGAGCTCTAGGTTACGACCCGAAAAGGTAAACACCTCTCCTGGTTTTAGCTTGGCCACAAACCATTCTTCAACGGTTCCTATATACCCCCCTTTTTGATAGCGAATCTTTAAATTGGCATCGCTTACGATGGTCCCCATTGAAAGTCGATGCCGCATCGCAATTCCTTTATTGAGAACCTTTAAGCTGCCATCTTCTAAGACCGTGACCTTTTTGTATTCATCATAGTGTTCTAGGCTTTGACTTCCTTTTATCAAGAAGTTCAAAAGCCATTGCCATCGCTCTTCGTCTATCGATTGAAAGCAAAAAGTGTTTTGTATAACAGGGAATAATTTTTTTGGATGAAAGCCACTTCCTACAGCAAGGGTCATCAAGAATTGGAGTAATACATCATAGGAATTGAGAAAGGGAATGCGGTCTTCGATTTGTTGCTCTTCAATGCCGCGTTGTAAGGCAACAGATTCGATTAATTCCATGGCGTGAGTGGGCAGAAAATGAATGCTGCTTCCCGCTTTGGGACGGTGTCCGCTGCGTCCCGCTCGTTGTATAAAGCGCCCCACTCCTTTTGGACTGCCTATTTGAACACAATTTTCTACAGGTGAAAAATCGACTCCTAAATCTAAGCTTGACGTACAAACGACCACTTTGAGCTGTTCTTCGCGCAATGCGTTTTCGACCCATAAGCGAATTTTTTTATCAATACTTCCGTGATGCATGGCCATATTTCCAGCGAGATCTGGATCCGCTTCTAATAAGCGGTGGAACCATATTTCACATTGTGCACGGGTATTGGTGAAAATAAGAGTGGTCTTGTTTTTTTGGATTAATTGTAAGACCTGTGGTAAAAGGTGAATCCCTAAATGTCCCCGCCAGGGAAAGCTCTCCATGTTTTTTGGAAGGATGGATTTAACCTTAATTTTCTTTTTTATTTGGGCATTTACGGTAACATAATTTTCGTTTGGCCCTAGTAATATTTCTCGTGCCAAATCTTTGTTTCCCAGCGTAGCTGATATCCCCCAAACTTTTAGATTAGGGAGAAAAGATCTTAGATAAGCCAGGGCTAATTCTACCTGAACCCCACGTTTACTTCCCAAGAGTTCATGCCATTCATCAATGACAATCACCTTAAGGTGTTGAAAGCTTTTTTGATGGTCTTTGGTGCTCAGTAATACATGAAGACTTTCTGGAGTCGTAACCAATCCAAAAGAAGGTTTCCGCTTTTGTGTAGCTCGTTCACTTTGAGAAGAATCTCCTGTTCTTAATGCGATCTTGAGGTCTGGATGAAGATCACTGGTCATCCGTTGGGTAGCCTGCTGAATTTCTACAGCCAAGGCGCGTAAAGGAGTAATCCACAGGGCTTGCGTTCCAGCAGGATGCTTTTTTGTTTGGAGGGCTTCTTGTAGAATTCCACCCCAAAGGGCAAAAGTCTTCCCACTCCCAGTTGGGGCATGAAGCATCCCATTTTTACCTTCTCCATAGGCCTTCCAACATTCTTTTTGAAATGATTGAGGGCTCCAGCCTTGTGCTTTAAACCACTGCTGCACACTCGTCATGGGAGTAATTTTTTGAGGTCTTCAAGACTGTTTGCATCCTGTGATTTTTTATCGTGTCGCCATCGTAAGATCCTGGGAAAACGAACGGCAACTCCACTTTTGTGGCGTGAGGAAGGGGCTATGCCTTCAAAGGCTATCTCAAAGACCAACTCCGGTTTTATTTGTCGCACTGGACCAAATCGATCAAGTGTATTTTGCTTGACAAAATGATCTACTTTTTTGATTTCCGCATCGGTTAAGCCAGAATAAGCTTTTGCAAAAGTGACCAAGGTTTCTCCTTGCCAAAGTGCAAAGGTGTAATCCGTGTAAAGGTTTGTGCGTCTTCCATGTCCACGCATCGCATAGGTCAAAACCGCATCTATGGTTTTAGGGTCTGACTTCCATTTCCACCAAGTTCCTTTTTTTCGGCCCACTGCATAGGGAGAGCCCTTATGTTTAATCATTAAACCTTCACTCTTTTTTTCGGACGCTTTTTCCCGCTCTGTTGCGACTTCTTTCCAGCTAGAAAATTGCAGCACTTCAGACAATAATAGGGGAACTCCCTCACCCTGAACATTCCGGTGGAGCCTTGCCAGAAGGCTTTGACGGTCTGCCAAAGGAAGTTCTCGTACATCCTTGCCTTCCCATTCTAAGATATCGTAGAGCATGATCACTATGGGAATATCATTTTGTAATTTTTGAGAAACGGTCTTTCTTCCAATGCGTTTCTGAAGGGCGTTAAAATCTCCAATGACACCTTCTTTATAGGGGAGTAGTTCTCCATCTACCACGGTTCCGTTAGGAAGAAGTTGAGCAAGTTGGGCTATTTCTGGAAATTTATCGGTGATTAATTCTTCCCCGCGACTCCATAAAAAATGTTTTCCCTCTCTTACAATCAACTGGGAGCGCATTCCATCCCATTTGTGTTCAATGTGCCACTCTTCGATATTTTCTTTTTCTTGAAAATTTTCTTCTAACGCATAGGCTAAAAAGAAAGGGTAAGGCTGGGAGATTTGATCTTCTGGATTGGGGTCTATAAGCAATTCATGAAAAGTAGTTGTCTGCGGACTCCATTTCCCCATCAAACGATGGGCCAAAATAGTCTCGTCGATATGAACTGCTTTTGAGAGGGCGCGGGTCATTAACTTTTGACTCACCCCTATCCGAAATCCTCCTGTCAAGATTTTATTAAAAACAAAGCGCTCAAAATTGTCAAGACTTTGCCATCGTTCTAGTATGTACCTTTTTTTTAGTTCCTCTTCTTTTGATTTTAAAGCGATGATCTCTTCGATACACTGGCTTAGCGAGGGAGGGGTCCCTTTGGTTTCTTGTTGGACCAAAAGGGCGATGGTTTCGGCCAGGTCTCCCACAATATGATAGGATTCTTCAAAAAGCCATTCCGGTAGTTGGGCGAGTTCTGCCGCCCAGCTACGCATCAAGGTGGTGGTAACAGGTCGTGAGGGTCGACGATGCGATAACAAGGCCACCGCCCACAAGGCATCTTGTTTGGGTGCAGCCTTAAAATAGTCTGTTAGGGCAGCTACTTTTTTAGTGGTTTTAGTGGTGCTGTCCAGTTCTTCTATTAAAGCAGCAAAACGTCTCATTCGGCAGTAGCAGTTTCTGGGGTTTCGGCTTCGTACTGTGTTTTTTCTGTACGCGCATTCCAGCCTTTTTCGCGTAAGTAGTGTGCAAAAAGATCGGTATAGCCATGCGTGGTGATTACATTTTCACAGCCTGTTGCTTCTATGGCAGACAAAAGGCCTTGCCAATCGGCATGATCCGATAAGACGAAGGCGCGGTCGACGGCTCGTCTTCTTCGGGCCCCGCGGAAGGCCATCCAACCAGAGGCATAGCCCGTTGAAAGAGTGCCTAACTTCTTGATCCAAGCACTGCCTAATACAGCAGGGGGGGCGAGTACTAAATTTCCTTCGATCTCTTTCTTTGTGGTGTCACGGGTAATCAATTCTGTCTCTGGGAAGTCGATAAACTGTCGCAAGACTTCTGTCATGTGTTCTGTGGCCCCATGGGTGTATATTTTACCGATAGAAGGATCTAAATGTTTTAAAAGTCGCTGGGCTTTTCCCAGAGAATATCCCATCAATAAACTAGTCGTTTTTTCGGCCTGGTTTTGTGCCCACCATTGATTGATGCTATCGTGTGTTGTTTGGGGCTCGTCCCATTTAAAAACCGGTAAACCGAAAGTACACTCTGTGATAAAAGTATCGCATTTTACAGGCTCGAAAGGGGTGGAAATACCATCAACTTGCGTTTTATAATCCCCAGTAAAAACCCAAACCTCTCCTTTGTGTGCCACCCTGATTTGGGCTGACCCCGGGACATGACCCGCCGGATGAAAAGAAAATTGAACCCCTTTTATGGTAAAGGTTTCACCATAGGACTTTCCAGCGACAATTATATTCCCCAATCTGTGTTTGATAATGGGAACATTATCAGTATGTGTGATATATTGTGCATGCCCCCAGCGTGCGTGGTCAGAATGTCCGTGCGAGATAATGGCTTTGGATACCTTTTTCCAAGGGTCTAAGTAAACATCTGCGGCAGCACAATAGATACCCCGCGAGGTAAATTCCAGCAACGGCATTTTCTTTTTCTTTTTTTGAAAGGTACAAAAACGGAGGCTTACTTTTTTTTGTATTCGTTGATAACTCCCAACAACTCCTTTTCAAAAGCCCTTCGTCTTTTTCTATTTTCGTTTTATGTATTTAATATTCGATACAGAGACAACTGGATTGCCAAAAAGATGGAATGCCCCCCTGACAGATTCTGATAATTGGCCACGATGTATTCAAATTGCTTGGCAAATTCACGATGTTTCGGGGAAGTGCATAGAGCATAGCGACTATCTGGTAAAGCCCGACGGGTTTACCATTCCTTACGAATCCGAACAGGTACACGGTGTTTCAACAGCATTGGCAGAATCTGAAGGAGAGCCATTAGAGGTTGTTTTAGACCATTTTGCTAAAGCAGTGTCAAAAGCACGATTTATTGTAGGTCACAATATTAATTTTGACCGCAACATCATGGGGGCTGAATTTTTAAGAATTCATCAACAAGACCCGCTTGAAAACAGTGTTTTCATAGATACCTGTACGGAAGAGACAGCCACTTTGTGTCAATTGCCGGGAGGGCGTGGCGGTAAGTTTAAGCTCCCTACTTTAAGCGAGCTGTATCATTTTCTTTTTCAAAGTAGTTTTGAAGAGGCGCATAATGCGACTGCAGATGTAGAAGCTACAAGTCGTGCTTTCTTAGAATTATTGCGAACCCATAAAATTTCTCCAGCCCCTTTGCAAAGTGAAGATATCAGCTCGCCCTTGCATCGTGAATATCCAGCAGGGGTTCCTTTGGTTGGGCTAAAGCATCAGAATTTAAAAGAGGCTTCAGCAGCATTAGCGGCTGCAACTAAAACAGCTCCCCCGACAAAAGAACCTGTTTCAAAAGAACGTTTGAGCGCGTTGGAGACCGCTCCTTTTGTACACTTGCACAATCACTCACAGTTTTCAGTTTTACAAGCCACCTCGCGAATTTCGCAATTAATAGAGGCGACGGTTAGCCACAAAATGCAAGCCATAGCCCTAACTGATCACGCTAATTTGATGGGGGCCTTTCATTTTGTCAAAGCGATCAAAAATCACAATGCCGCTGCAGAGCCAGATGCACAAATTAAGCCTATCATCGGTTGTGAATTCTATGTTTGTGAAAACCATACCGACCGATCGAGAAAAGACGACGGCTATCAAATTGTTTTTTTAGCTAAAAATAAAAAGGGGTATCAGAATTTGATCAAGATGACCTCATTAGCGTACACAGAAGGTTTTTATTATGTGCCTCGTATTGATAAAGAGATTATCCAGCAGTATAAGGAAGATCTGATAGTACTGTCAGGAAATCTAAATGGGGAAGTTCCGTCGAAAATATTAAATATAGGGGATGCTCAGGCAGAAGAAGCGTTGTTGTGGTGGAAAGACCAATTTGGATCGGATTTCTACATAGAGCTTATGCGTCATGGGCAAGAGGATGAAGACCGTGCCAATACGGTTCTGATGGAGTGGTCTCAAAAGCACAATATTCCCCTTATTGCGACCAATAACACCTATTATGTGGCAAAGGAAGAAGCCAACGCTCATGATATTTTATTGTGTTTAAAAGAGGGAGAAAAACAAGCAACTCCCATAGGAAGGGGTCGTGGATATCGCTATGGTTTCCCCAATCAAGAGTATTATTTCAAGTCGCAAGAAGAAATGAAACGCTTGTTTAAGGATGTTCCAGAAGCGATACTAAACATTCAAGAACTTATTGATAAGGTCTCTCCATACGAATTAGCAAGAGAGGTCTTATTGCCCAAGTTTGAAATTCCCAAAGCGTATCAAGTAGCCGATGATTCGGACGGAAAAAAAGGGGAGAATAACTATTTACGACATCTTACCTACGAAGGGGCGAAGAAGCGGTATGATGAGCTGACTCCCCAGATTGAAGAGAGACTTGACTTTGAGTTAGAAGTAATTGCCAAGACCGGTTATCCAGGTTATTTCCTTATTGTTCAAGATTTAATAGCTGCAGCAAGGGCAATGGATGTATCCGTAGGGCCTGGAAGGGGTTCTGCCGCGGGTTCTGTTGTGGCCTATTGCTTGGGGATTGTGAATATGGACCCTATCAAATACGATCTCCTTTTTGAGCGGTTTTTGAATCCTGACAGGGTGAGTATGCCCGATATTGATATCGATTTTGACGACGAAGGTCGCGGCAGGGTGATGAAATATGTGATTGATAAATACGGGTCGAATCAGGTGGCTCAGATCATCACCTATGGGACCATGGCGGCGAAATCATCCATTAGAGATACCGCTCGAGTATTGGATTTATCCCTGAATGAAGCGGACCATATTGCCAAGCTATTGCCCAATATGAAGCTCTCTAAAATTTTTGGTTTAGAAGAAGACGCCTTAAAAAAGAGTCTAAGAGCAGAAGAATATACACGGGTCAAAGAGTTTAAATCCATCGCATTAGAATCTGGGCTTCAAGGCGAAATGATACAGCAAGCAAAGGTGCTGGAAGGTTCCCTTCGAAACACAGGAATTCATGCCTGTGGGGTTATTATTACCCCTGATGATATTACCCAATTTGTACCCATTGCTACAGCCAAAGACTCCGATCTTTTTGTAACCCAGTTTGACAATTCCGTTGTAGAAGATGCGGGCTTGTTAAAGATGGACTTTTTGGGTCTGAAAACCTTAACCTTGATAAAGGATACCGTAAAATTAGTCAAGTACAAACACAACATTGACTTAGATCCTGACGCCTTTCCATTGGATGATGTCAAAACATACGAGCTTTTCCAAAGGGGTGAAACCGTTGGAATATTTCAGTACGAATCGGCTGGTATGCAGAAATATTTAAAAGAACTCAAGCCCACACAATTCGCGGATCTTATCGCGATGAATGCACTGTATCGTCCTGGTCCTTTGGAATATATCCCCAGTTTTGTAGCTCGAAAAAATGGTCAAGAAGAAATCAGCTATGATTTACCTGCCATGGAGGAATTCCTAGAAGAGACCTATGGTATTACAGTATATCAGGAGCAAGTGATGCGACTTTCCCAGAAATTAGCAGGCTTTTCTAAGGGGGATGCAGATGTCCTTAGAAAGGCAATGGGGAAAAAGATATTTGCCTTGCTGGAAAAGTTAAAACCACAGTTCATCAACGGCGGGAAACAGAATGGCCATCCAGAAGAAATATTGGAAAAAATATGGAAGGATTGGGAGGCGTTTGCATCTTATGCCTTTAATAAATCCCACTCTACCTGCTATGCTTGGATCGGCTATCAAACCGCCTATTTAAAAGCCCATTACCCTGCCGAGTATATGGCGGCCGTACTTTCTAATAATATGAGTGATATCAAGCAAGTCACTTTTTTTATGGAAGAGTGCCGTAGAATGGGCTTAGCCGTTTTAGGGCCTGATGTTAATGAATCCTTTTACAAGTTTACTGTCAACGACAATCAAGCCATTCGTTTTGGAATGGGGGCTATTAAAGGAGTCGGTAAAGGAGCAGTTGAAACCATCATTGAAAATCGAAAAGAGGATCCGTATACGTCCATTTTTGATTTAACAAAGCGAGTGGATTTGCGAGCCGCCAATAAAAAAGCGATGGAGAATTTAGCCTTGGCTGGAGGCTTTGATTCTTTTGACACCACGCATCGAGCTCAGTATTTTAATCCAGACGGGGATGGGGTTTTATTTTTGGAAAAAGCGATTCGATTTGGGGTGAAATACCAAGAAAATGAAAACTCCTCTCAAACTAATTTATTCGGAGCAACGAATGACAGTACCTATCAAGAGTTAAAAATTCCGTTTTGTGACACTTGGGGAAACTTAGAACGCCTCAAGCGCGAAAAGGAAGTAGTTGGAATCTATATTTCGGGACATCCATTAGATGACTTTAAGAGAGAGGTCTCCCTTTTTACGAATGGAAGCTTACATTTGTTATCAGACTTATATCCTCTTGTAGGTCTTGAAATGTACGTAGCCGGAATTGTGAATGCCGTTGAGCATTTGGAATCTAAAAATGGTAAAGGTTGGGCAAAATTTCAGTTAGAAGATTTTAACGACCAGTTTGAGTTTCGAATTTTTGGTGAGGAATATTTAAAATTCAGGCATTTTATTGGAGTCAATCAATTTATCCGTTGTAAGCTGTTGGTAAAAGCAGGATGGACAAATAAAGAAACAGGAAAAGCAGGCGAGCCCAGAATACAGTTCTTACAATTTGAACAATTGCAAAATGCCTTAGTCAATCACGCTAAAAAAATAACCTTACAGTTGGCCGCAGATCAAGTTAATTCTGAATCAACAGCAGCACTAAAACAGCTATTGAAACCCCACAAAGGAGATAAAATAGTGATGGTAGATTTGATACACAGGGATCCTGATATAAAATTGACCGCTACTAGCCGAACCTTAAAGTTGGACATCACAAATGAGTTATTAGATTTATTAGAGGAAAAAAAATGGCAGTATCGGATCAACTAGAATGTTTATAGATCTATTAGATAAAATGATGCAAGAGCGCTTAATGAGCTGTCTATAAAAACGTAAATTTGTAAAAATTAATTAAAATGGCATTAGAAATAACAGACGCAACTTTTGATGAGGTTGTATTGAAATCGGACAAACCTGTAATGGTAGATTTTTGGGCAGCATGGTGTGGTCCTTGTAGAATGGTAGGCCCTATCATCGATGAATTGAGTACAGAATATAAAGATAAAGCGGTGGTTGGTAAAGTAGATGTTGATGCTAACCAAGAATTTGCTGCCAAGTATGGAGTTCGTAACATCCCAACTGTTTTGGTCTTCAAAAATGGAGAATTAGTTGGACGCCAAGTAGGAGTTGCCCCTAAGCAAACCTATGCTGACGCTATTGACGCAGCCATGTAAATTATCCTTCTTTTAAACTCTTTTGTTTGGGATTTAAAATTAGGGGTGTATATTTGCAATCGCTAACCCGGTCTGGTAGTTCAGTTGGTTAGAATACATGCCTGTCACGCATGGGGTCGCGGGTTCGAGTCCCGTCCAGACCGCTTTCACAAAGTTGTGTGTTGTGAAACTGTAATAGTTGCGCAACTAATGAGAAGCTTTCCTGTAAAACGGAGGGCTTTTTTATTTTCCTAGCAATTGGTAGGTGGCTAGTAAAATTACTATTCCTATCACTCCTTGAAGCAAGGTGGCAATGGTATGGGTTTGCAAGGCTTTTTTAGGGGATATGCCCCCTATTTGCGAGACGATCCAAAAATATGAGTCATTAGCGTGTGAAACCGTCATGGCACCTGTACCGATAGCTAATATGCCCCATACCTTTCCAACTTCAGTATCCAATCCCAAATTCATTAATAGTGGAAACACAATTGCGGAGGCAGTTAAGATAGCTACAGTAGAAGAGCCTTGTGCTGTTTTAAGGAATGCGGCTATCAAGAAGGGAATCAGTAAGCCAAGGGTTTCTGGGAAAGAAAAGCTAGTTACATAGTCTCCCAAGGGGAGTTGTTGTAATACCTTTCCAAGTGCTCCTCCCATTGCCGTAATCATCACAATAGGGAATGCCTGTTTAAAAGCCCTCTGGGCATGTTTCGAAAGCTTGGTTTGTGAATACCGAGTAAGCAAGGGTATGCCGATAAGTGCTCCTATGAATAGTGCCGTAATAGGTTTGGAAATTCCTACTACAAACGAAGTCTTATAATCTGTAGGAAGGCTGCCCAAAGCCATCAAAAGTATGGGAATCAAAATGGGACTAATGGCAAGAGAAAATGTTGGGGTGTTTACTACGGGTTTTTCTTCTTTTGAAATTTCAAAGCGATCTCTTATTATCTCTTTAGATCCGATCCAATAGGAATAGGCTGCTCCTATTATCGTTAAAATAAAAGCCAGTAATGCCCCCCAAAGAAACAATAAAAAGAGATTGTTTAGTTGAAAATTAGCAGCAGCGGCTAGCGGCCCAGGGGTAGGGGGTACCAAAACATGCGTTGCAAAAAGTCCTGTCGACAAGGCGACCGTGAGCCCAATTTTAGGGGTTTTACTTTTCTGGGCTAAGGGTTCATTTAGGGAATTTAAAATCACAAATGCGGCATCGCAAAAAACAGGAATGGATATCCAATACCCAACAAAACCCACGACAAAGTGGAGCGGTAAACGAACCATTCTTTTTAAGAAAGCATGGGCGATAGTAAGTGTGGCTCTAGAGCCTTCCATACAGCTCCCAATCCAGCTTCCGAGGAGTATTAAAAGGCCAATTTTAGAAAGTGTTGAGATAAAACCAGTTCCTATAATATAGGGGATTTCACCAATGGGAATAGCAAAAGCAAAGGCACCAAAAAAGGTCCCGATACAAAGAACCCAAAAGGGGGGCCACCTGAGCAAACTACTTCCGAGTATAACCCATACTAGTAAGATCAATAATGCCACTACTTCACCACTCATGATTGTTTTATTGGATTTCGTTTTAAGAGGCTGCAGGTCGCTTTAGTAACTTCTTCAAAGGCGTTTTGCTGCGCTTCCTTGACACTCCCAGTAGCTTCTACTAAGCTTTCATAGTCTTGAATGCCGTAGTCTTGTAAAACCTCTGGATCTAGTTTTAATTCCCCGCAGATTACCAATGTAGGCAGCTTTTTTTGATAGGCTTTTAGGGCTAAAGAAAGCGGGACCTTGCCGTCTTTACTTTGATCATCCAAGCGGCCTTCAGCAGTGATCAAAAGAGTCGCTTTTTGGAATAGAGAATCCAAATCTGCCCATTCATAAAAAGTGTCAAAACCGGATTGGAGACTGGCCCCAAAAAGGGCCACCATCCCCGCTGCTGTTCCCCCAGCAGCACCGCCTCCTTCTAGAGAGTCGATTTTTTTAGAAGTGAGGGTTTGTAGAATAGTACCCACTTGTTTTGTTTGGGTTTCCAATTGAAGTATTTCAGTTGACGAAGCTCCTTTTTGCTTGGCAAAAGTGTAAGCTGCTCCCTTGGGTCCTACTAATGGGTTGGTAACATCGCAAACTACTGAAATAGGGCATTCCTGCAATCTTGAATCCACTTTGGATGGGTCAATAAACGTCACTTTGTGTAAGGTCTCTCCTATGGGTATAAATTCTTTATTCTGGTCATCTTTGACCACGCCGCCTAAAGCACAAAAAAGGCCTAGTCCTAGATCATGAGTGGCGCTCCCACCCAAGCCTAAATAAAGGTGTCTACAACCGTTATTGAGTGCCTCTTTAATGAGTAGCCCTACCCCATAAGTAGAGGTTTTCATCGGGTTTTGATCCTCTTTTTTCAGTTGAACAAGTCCTGCAGCCTGTGAAAGTTCTATCCAGGCTTTATCACCCATTTGGTAATAAGGTGCGTGTATTTTTTTGCCAAGAGCATTTGTCGTAGCGACTGATTGGATTTTTCCTGTAAAGCGTGTCGATAGAAAATCAATTGCTCCCTCACCGCCGTCGGAAAAGGGAAGACAGTAGGTTTCTGCCTCTGGATAAAGTAATAGTACTCCCTTCTGTATCGCTTGTGCAGCTTGTTTTGCTGTCAAGCTTCCTTTTAGTGAATCTGGGGCGATGATAATAGACACACGAAAGAATTAAGGGTTTTCATTAAAGTTTTTTAATGTGACCAGATGATGGTCAACATGATAGGTGGTAAAATAGATCATCTCTTTAAGGGTCAATTTCCCTAGTAGGGGATGAGGAAGCACGCTTTTATCCCAATCAGTAGGATTTCTTTTTTCAATACGGCGGGCCAAATGTTGGCATAGTTTTCGAAGCTTAGCGCTGTTCTGCTTTCGGTTTTGTAAGGCTCCTTTTGGAATATATGGACCACTTGCTTTCCCTCCTTTTTCCAAAGCGTTGTGGTATTTAGTGACTACTTCTTCAAAGCTTCTGGAAGCTCTCGTACTCTTTCCAAAAAGAATTCTGTGGACAAAACCGGGCAGTCCCATGGCTAGATTCACAGGGCGAATACTTCGTTCTAGATGATCCATTACTTGAGCTGTATTCCATTTGTCACCTTCTTTGAAATAAATGGAATCAGAAAGCGATTCACAATAGTCTATAAACCGATGGGTTGTTTTAATAAATTCTGTACTCATGTTTTACTTTTCAAAAAAGTGCTAATTTCTTCTTTCGTCAGTATCGGATTGGCACCTGTTTTTGAGGCTACCAGCGATCCAATCGCGCAGGCATTTCGAAGACAGTATGATGGTTCTTCCTCTTTTAATATACCGGCCAATAGAGTGCCCAAAAAACTATCGCCAGCACCTACTGTATCTTGTACTTCTACCGAAAATCCAGCTTGGTGATAAAAGTTATCATCTGCATATAAAACCGCTCCTTTACTGCCTAGGGTGACACAAATTAAGGAGGTGTTGGTGAGGGTGGAAAGAAATCGAATTTGAGCTTCTAAAGACGGATCCTTAAAATCATGATGAGCGACTAGAAGCTCCAGTTCTTCATCGTTGCACTTAATAAGGTCTGCAGAAGACATCCATTTAAGCAGCTCTTGCTGATTGAAATGGGGAGGACGTAAATTGACATCAAATACTTTGAAAGAAGCATGTGGCAACAGCTTTTCTAATGTAGCTTTTGAACGCTCCCCTCTAGCTACAAGACTGCCGTATACAAAGCAGTCAGCTTCCTTCACCGTTGCTAGTATTTCTTCAGTGCAGGCAATGGCGTCCCAAGCAACAGGTTCTACAATAGTATAGGTAGCTGATCCGGTAGCATCTAGGTGAACAGCTACTGTCCCTGTTGAGAGCGTCTGGATTTGTTGTAAATGGATATTGACCCCTGTTTCTTGGGCTTTTTGTTGCAATTCTTCCCCTAAAGAATCGGTCCCAATAGCACTGATCATAGCAGTAGGAATCCCTTGTTGCGTCATCCGAAAAGCCACGTTAAGGGGCGCTCCACCAATTTTTTTTCCTGTGGGAAAGAGATCCCACAAGATTTCACCGAAACATACTGCCTTTTTGTTTTTCATCTCTAATAGAGGGTGTGAGTTGTATAGTTTTTCCTTCGAGGGGGAATTCGGATACCCTAAGATCTTCTATACGTAGTTCATGCTCGCTTTTAATGGATACGCTTTCAAAAGGGCTTTTAGGAAAGAAAATAGAGGTCATCACTGTTTCTCCTTTATCAAAGAACAATTCTGCCGAGGTTTTATCGAGTATTATTTGAAATGGTATTGTTTTTGAACTGGAGGTTCTTTTTGCTTTTTGAACGGCATTGGCAAAACTAGAGTCAAATTCTGGAAGCGCTTGTTTACTTCTATCTAAATAAAACTCTTTGGTCTTTCCATCATATCCGAAGTCAAGCAGATCACCAGCACTATTTTTTAAAAGAAATGCAAAAGAAGAATCTTCTTTTTCGAGAAGGGCAGTACCTTTAATATCAATTTTTTCTAAAGAGACTTCCTTCGCTTCAACAATTAATTTCTCTCCTTTTATCGTCATGGAATTAACAATATTATTTTCTGCTATTGCTTTTTCCCAAAAAGGGGTTGGAGTTGATCTAAGACGATAGGTGTTTTTAAAGGGAATTAGGTCTATTTCTCTTGGAAGTGTCATCCCGTTTTTCCATTTTTCGGTAGGAACTTTACGCGCATAGTTCCAGTTGGATTGCCATCCCATGATCACTTTCTTGCCGGAGACGTTGGGGAGATTATCAAAACTTACACTGGCATAATTATCGGTTCCAAAATCAAGCCAAAAAGTATGTTCTTTTTCAATTTCTGCGACAAAAGCTTGATCTGGCGTAAACGTTTTACCGTCCCAATCCCCAACAAAATATTGAGTAGCACTTCCTCCATTAGGACCACCAGGGTTTATGCTGACAAGCAGCACCCATTTTTTTTCGGAATGACCAGCAACAGGAAGTTCAAAAAGTTCCGGGCACTCCCAAACCCCCTCATAGCTCCCTATTTTATGGGCTCCAAATTCGGACAGAAATTCCCACTCCTTTAGAGTATCGGAAGCGTAGAAATAGATACGGTCCTTTACAGCGAGAGCCATCACCCATCTTTCGAGAGTGGTATCCCAAAAAACTTTAGGATCTCTAAAGTCCTTTATGCCAGGATTGGGTATAACAGGATTGCCGTCATATTTGATCCAACTAAACCCTTCGTCAAGCGAATACGCAATACTTTGCGTTTGAAAAGTGGTCGTACCTTCTTCTTCGCCTTTAGAATCGTGGTTGGTGTACAGCGCGATAATGGGGGTTTGTCCGTCTTTTCCAAATCCAGATGTGTTGTTGTAATCCACCACACAGCTGCCTGAAAAAATGGTTCCTAATGAATCCGGGTAAAGAGCGATAGCGTGTTCCTCCCAATGGAGTAGGTCCTTACTAGTAGCATGTCCCCAATGCATAGGGCCCCATACATTGCTAAAAGGATGGTATTGGAAGTAGAGATGATAGGTTCCGTTTAAAAAGAACATACCATTTGGATCGTTTATCCAGTTTGATTTAGGTGTAAAGTGAAAATTAGGTCTTTTACTGAATTCTTCGTGTTTCATTTTTTCATGTATCGTCTCTGAACACCCAAATAGGATAAGGCTCATCAAACCAAAACAAAAGGGAAAAGACTTCATTAAAATAGTTATTAATTAATTAATTTTTTGCTCAGCTCTTCAAGTGAGATTCCTTTGGTTTCAGGCATACTGACACGTGCCCAAATAAGTTGTCCCACCATCATAAATGAAAAGAATGCAAAAATGGGCCAGGGGTTTTCACCAAAAACCCCTTCTTTTTCATCCAAAAATAAAGGGGTGAGCAGCGTGATTAAAGCGGCAAAAACCCAGTGAACTCCTGTCCCCCAAGCTTGACCATAGGCCCGGACTTTATTGGGGAATATCTCGGATATAAAAACCCAAATCACCGCTCCTTGGCCGATTGCATGGGAAGCAATGAATACAAGGATAAAACTGATGAGTAGTATGGGGTCTGCTTGGCTGTAAAAACACCATGCGACCAATGCCAGGCTCACGATATAGCCAATGGAGCCAATTGTCATTAATTGTTTTCGACCTAGATTATCGATGAGTCGAACCCCAATGATGGTGAAAATCAAGTTAACTGTTCCAATGGAGATGGAGCTGAAAAGTGATTCTTGGGAGGCCAAACCTGAACGTTCTAAAATTTCGGGTGCATAGTACAACACAAAGTTTATTCCAGACCACTGATTGAAAAAAGCCAATAGAAAAGCAAGCCCTAGTACCCTCTTGTATTTTTTCTGGAAGAGTGATTCGGTTTCCGTTTTTACACTCTCGGACTCTTTAATTTCTGTAAGCTTTTGTTGGGCCACCTCTTCGGGATAAATAAATTTCAATATCCGCAGCCCTTCGGTATTTTTTTTTTGAGATAGAATAAGCCAACGGGGACTTTCTGGAACCCGTATCACTAAAACACAATAGACGATGGCAGGCAAAGCTTCGATGCCCAGCATGTATCGCCAATCCTGAATCCCTCCGAATCCATCTAATAAGTAATTGGATATAAAGGCGATAAAGATTCCAAAGACAATATTGAATTGGTAGAGCGCAACAAATTGCCCTCTACTTTTAGCTGAGGAGACTTCCGAAATATAAACCGGTACCGCTACCGATGAGGCCCCTACGCCAAGCCCACCTATAAAACGCATAAAAGAAAAGGTGTAAGGATCTGGAGCAAGTGCCGATCCAAGAGCTGAGGCTAAATACAGTACACCAATCCAAAAAAGTGTTTTTTTTCGGCCATAACGTTCAGCAGGATATCCCCCTAACAAAGAGCCAATAACGGTTCCCCATAGTGCCATTGACATGATAAATGTACCATGAAACAAAGGACTTAATTGCCATAATTCTTTAACTGGCTGGTTGGCCCCTGATATAACGACAGTATCAAATCCAAACAGAAAACCTGCGATAGCAGCCGTTAATGACCAGAGTAAAGTTTTCTTCATTTTTGTTTCTTTTCTCTAAAGAAACAAAAAAAAGGATATCTGCTACAATAAAAAAATAAAGACTCCGTTATTAGCTAAAATACTTCTATAATGAATTGGTGGAGAGAATTATTTAGTTACTTTGTAGGAGCTTAATTGCGTCACCTAGAAAGTGTATAACATTGATAATCAATTATATTGATTTTGACAACAAGGAGAGAGTCCGTGCCCTCTTTTATCCTTGTTTTTTTATTTCCTATTGCCACGAAATCCCATTACATTTACTTTTTTCAAATTAAGTAGCTCATCTATGGAAATCCTTTGGATTCTTCTTCAAGTACTAAATGTAGGCCTAGTAGTCTTCTTACTTTACAGAATGTCCTATGGGAAAAGCAACGATTCAGCCGTGGAAGGGAAGTTAAGAGAAGAGCTTTCCAAAAACAGAGAAGAGTTCCAACGCAATCTTAGAGAAAATCGATTGGAGTTGACACAAGGACTAGATCGACTAATCGAAAGTATCTCCAAAAAAGCAAAAGAAGACCGAGAGGAGCAGCGCAATACCCTTAAAGATTTCCAAGACGTATTCACTAAAAACGTCAAAGACTTTAACGAATTGCAAAAGCAGAAGTTTGAAACCATGCATCAAAAGCAAGATGAATTGGTCAAAAGCACCGAGTTGCGTTTGGAAAAGATGCGGGAAACAGTCGATGAAAAACTTCATAAAACCTTAGAGGAGCGTTTGGGTAAATCTTTTGAAATTGTCACCCAGCAGCTTCTTCGAGTTCAAAAAGGCTTGGGTGAGATGCAAAGTTTGGCTGCAGGAGTTGGCGATTTGAAAAAAGTGTTGAGTAATGTTAAAACAAGGGGGGTTTTAGGAGAGATACAGTTGGCAAATATCCTTGAGCAAATATTGGCTCCCGAGCAATACGAGGCCAACGTAAAAACCAAAAAAGGATCTGATGCTATTGTAGAATTTGCCTTAAAATTACCGGGAAAAAGCGATGAAACGGGTCCGGTTTATTTGCCTATAGATGCCAAATTCCCACAAGAAGATTATATTAGATTGCAATCTGCTTACGAAAATGGCGATCCTGCTGTTATTGAAGTCACTCTTCGTGCGCTTCTTCAAAGCATTAAAAAATTCGCGCGTGATATTTCCCAAAAATATATCGATCCGCCCCATACAACCGATTTTGGGATCTTATTTCTTCCTATTGAAGGCTTGTATGCTGAGGTAGTTCGCCATCCCGATTTGATTGCGCAATTGCAGCGAGAATCCAAAATTGTGATAACAGGCCCCACGACCTTGGCAGCGATGTTGAATAGTTTACAGATGGGCTTCCGAACATTGGCGATACAAAAAAGAAGCAGTGAGGTATGGCAAATTTTGGCGGCTGTAAAAAAAGAATTTCAAATGTTTGGCGGCGTCCTCGAAAAAGCACAGAAGAAAATTAGTGAAGCCGATCAAGAAATAAATAAACTGGTGACCACTCGAACCAAAATGATGCTTTCGAAGTTGCGTAAAGTTGAAACCTTGGATAGCCCCGAAGAACCTATTGATAACCCCTTAGGCCTATCCGATAAAGCAGATTAAATGAAACAAATAAGCCTACTGCTGGGATTGTTTTTAGGTACAATTGGATGGCAGCAAATACACGCACAAGAAAGCCAACAATACAATGGGTGGAATGCACTTTTTACTTCCTATTCATTAACATCCTCTTCCAGTATTTTATTGGAGACACATTACAGAACAAAAGAATTTTATGGGATTCAAGATCAGATTTTAATCCGCCCTTCTTTTTCAAAAAAAATGTCCAAAAATGCCACCCTAACTGCTGGATACACTTATTTAAGCAATGGAGTAGGAAAAGCAAGGGTAACGGAAAACAATCTATGGGAACAGCTTTCCGCGAGATATCCCATTAGCAGTAAAGTCACTATTTTTGGTTGGATACGGGCAGAACACCGATGGATAGATACTGGTTCAGTACGTTTTAGTACACGAATACGGTTTCGCAATGGGTTTACTATTCCACTTTATCAAGACTTGCGTTTAGTGGCTTACAATGAAACTTTTTTGAATTTCAGTAATAGTTTTCCTGCTTTATTCAATCAAAATTGGTCCTATCTAGGCTTTAGTAAGCAATTGAATTCCAATCTAAGACTTCAAACGGGCTATCAGCGAGCCTCTGTTAATAAAGCTGCTGGGGTATTGGCTAAAAATATTTGGTTTACGATACTCTTTTGGAAACTTCAGTAAGGCTAGTATTTTTTCTTGAGTGAATAGGTCTCCGTATAATATTTTTGAATGGCATCAAAAGGGCCATACTTATGTTGCTGAGCACTAAAAGCATCTTCCCAAGGCCCATAAGGGGTAGAGACAGGTTTTAATTTCTTATCGGGATAGTCCTGTGCTATTTTTGTCAAGTGAGGTCTATTTTGACTGTTGATATAGCCAGCAACATCAAATGCTTCCTGATCTGTCAGTTTCGGTTGTTGCCAGCTGGCTTCCATATAGGGCATATTGGATTTTATAAATGCCGCTGCGGTTAACACTCTATTCATACCCGCACCATTATTATAGGCGGCTGACCCCCATAGAGGCGGGTATTGATATTGGCCTTCGACAACAGTTCCCTCTCCTTTCTTTCCATGACATAGCGCACATTCTCGTGTATAAATTTCGCTTCCTTTTTCCAGATTAACGGCTCGTTTTGGAGCCTTGATGGGAACGAATCCCACTTCGTGATTTTGAAAGCTAATGAAGGTGTTATCCAGCCAATTCATGTAAGCTAAGAAGGCCTGCATTTGAGGGCCTTCTTTTTCTAGAATACTGCCATTCATACTCCTTTCCATGCAACCATTAATACGATCGGCCAAGTCACTCATCTTCCCCTCACGAGCAGAAAATTTTGGATATCGCTTGGTGATTCCCATAAAGGAGGCAGCTCCATTTTGAGTTCCGGCATTCAAATGACAATTGGTGCAAGCCAAGCGATTGGAGGTTGTCTGCGGATTAGAAGGCCACAGATGTGATTGGGTACTAATAAGTTGATACCCTTCTTTGACAGATTTAGGAGGATCAGTCGCCTCCATAAAGGATTCAATTGTCCAAGGATTTGGAGACAGATCCATAGCGGAGACCCCGCTAGACTTGGGTAAAAAAACCCAAACAAAAACAGCCGTCAGGATAAAAAGAAAAAGACTGGCGGTATTCTTAAATTTTTTAAGAAATATTTGAAGGGCTGTTTTGGTGTTGTAAAAATCCATAGATTCGGTAACTATGATATATCTTAATAACATGCACAATATAGTTCGTCTTACCCGATTTCAAAGTAACCGTTGTTACGCTTTACTATTTTTATTCTTATTTCCGTTTTTTCTCTCTGCGCAACAATGGGAATACCCAGTGATAAAACAATATGGAGGGATCCAGTACTCAGATGCATTTACCGAAGCTTTTGAGGCACAGCAGCCGTATAAACTGTTGTTTGATATCACCTCTGCTGCCGAAAAAGAGGGGGTTAATAAAGGGTTATGGAGAGTAGCGCGCACCCTAAATTTAATGGGGGCTTGTGGTGTTCCAAATAAGAATATTGAAATTGTTGTAGCACTGCACGGAAGCGCTACTAAGGAAGCACTCTCTGATACTGCCTACCAGAGGCTATTTCAAAAAAACAATCCCAATGCGCAACTCATACAGCAGTTGGCAGAAAACAAGGTGCGTTTTAGGGTATGCGCACAAGCCATGGTGGGACGTAAATATCCATTGGATGAACTGCACC
>CBFHRX010000003.1:55541-95936 GCA_965658355.1 Flavobacteriaceae bacterium
CCAAGAGTAGAAGCTGCCTTATCAGCCTTGACGGTTATTGCCAATTATCAAATGCAAGGCTATATTCTCATGCCCTAAATTTCTAATTCGATATGAAAGCAATTGTTTGTGAAACGCTTGGCCCCCCTTCCTTATTACAATATAAAGAATGTCCCATGCCGGTGCCTAAAGAGCACGAAGTGGTCGTAAAGGTTCATGTGTGCAGCTTAAACTTTCCAGACACTTTGATTATTCAGGGAAAATATCAATTCAAGCCCCCATTGCCTTTTTCTCCGGGGAGCGATATATCAGGAACTATAGAATCTATAGGAGCTGCAGTAAAACACTTCAAGGTTGGGGATGCTGTATTCGGATTACTCCCTTATGGGGGGTTGTCAGAATATGTAGCCGTTTCCAGTAAAAGTGTCTTCCCGAAACCCCCAACTATGTCAGACGAGATAGCTGCCTCATTTATGATGGCGTATGGCACCTCTTACCATGCATTAAAGGATAGAGCACAACTCAAAGAAGGAGAAACCCTTGTCGTTTTAGGAGCCTCAGGAGGGGTCGGTTCCGCTGCCATCGTCTTGGGGAAATTAATGGGTGCCCGCGTGATTGCTTGTGCTTCATCAGAAGAAAAATTGGAATTCTGTCGTCAGCAAGGAGCTGATGAAACGATAAACTATACAAAAGAAAACCTTAAAACACGAATAAAAGAGCTAACAGCTGGCCAAGGAGCTGATGTCGTATACGATCCTGTCGGGGATTGCTACTCAGAACCTGCCATCCGCGCTATGGCCTGGGCAGGTCGGTATTTAGTCGTAGGTTTTGCAGCGGGAGAAATTCCAAAAATCCCACTGAATCTGCCTCTTTTAAAATCATGTGCGATAGTGGGTGTGTTTTGGGGCGCTTGGGCGATGCAGTTCCCAGCTGAAAATAGCAGCAATACCTTGCAGTTAGTTCGCTGGCAATCAGAAGGTAAAATAAATCCCCATATCCATGCTGTTTATCCCTTAGCCGATACAGCGGCAGCGCTAGCAGAAATGCAAGCTCGAAAGGTAAAAGGTAAATTGGTGGTTAGATGTAATGCGGAATAGAACTCTTCGTTTTTTTAACAAAAAACCCTTACAACACAGTGTTTGTAAGGGTTTGTGGTACCTCCAGAAAACAGACCAATATACTAACACATTAGTAATCAAATAGATAAAAAATAATAGTGTATACATTGTATACAGTTTTGTGTATACATGGTATTCACAACTTCTGATGTGTATACACTTTTTCGGTTTTTAGTACCCTTGTGTGGTACTTCAAAATTAACCATCCTTAATTGTTAAACTGAATTATTCCTTGAAGGAAAATCATATCTGTTCTTAGGGTTTTAAACTCCCTTTATTTCCTTATGGTGTAAAGTTTGGTTAGGGATTATGATAGTTAGGAAAACGATCATATATGTCAAAAATATTTGTCATAATGTAAAATAAAATATACATTTGTAAAAAATATTTTACACTATGAATTACTTGTTTCACAACAAATGGAAAGGAATATCTGGTTGGGTATTCTATTTATCTATCCCTATTGGGTTGTATCTACTTTTCACCGATAGTTTTGAAGATTTAATTAGAATTAAAGTATTTTCCTTGTTTTCCTATGATACTATTTTCACTACACCTCAAACAGAAAATGTAATAGGTTCAAAGGGTTTTAGATGGATTGAAAATGGGTTTTTAGATGAAATATTAACCTTTGTTATCATTGTTTCAGGTATAATTCATTCCTTTTGTAAGGAGAAGATTGAAGATGAACTAATCTCCAAAATTAGAGTGGATAGTTTAGTATTATCCCTTTACATCAATTATGGTGTTCTTCTCTTCTTTAACTTCCTTGTCTATGAACTTTCCTATTTCTATGTAATGGTATTTCATTTATTCACCATTCTAATTTTGTTCAATCTGATTTTTAGGTATAAACTTAGTATTCACTATAAATCTTAATCATGAAGAATAATATTAGGATGTATAGAGGTAAATTCAACCTTACTCAGGAAGATTTGTCAAATAAACTGGGTGTTTCAAGACAAACGATTAACTCAATAGAAAACAACAAATACTTTCCTTCGTTGGAATTAGGATTAAAACTTTCGAAAATATTCGAATGTACTGTTGACGATCTTTTCAGTTTAGATTAGGATCAACTATATGAAATCCAGATAATCGATCCGATTCTCAATTATTTACAGGTGTATACCCATGATTTATTTAAGTATCTGTAAGTCAGCTATTTAAAGAACTGGTTCGATTCCCTAAAATCATTGAAATTCATCAAAATAAAAAGACCCTAACTAATTCAATATCAAATAGTTAGGGTCTAGTGGTACCTCCAGGAATCGAACCAGGGACACAAGGATTTTCAGTCCTTTGCTCTACCAACTGAGCTAAGGTACCATTGCTCTAGGCGAGTGCAAATATAAATTGCTTTTTAGTTCTCTACAAATCAAATGCCCTAAATTTGTAGCGCTATTAAAGTCATCAATAAAAGTGGTATTACTTCTCGATATTGGAAATACACGAACTCAGTACTCTTTATATAAAGAATCAGAGCCGCTGAAGCATGGCGTTTTGGATACTCCTGAACGCCTGGAATTAGAGAACATAAATCGTCAATATGCGCCTCAGACGGTCTTTTTTTCAGATGTTCGCGGCGGGGCTTCGCAGATGCTAAACACTCTTTTCCCTCAAGCAAGCAGCTTGTCTCTAGATTCAAAGAATCTTTATTTTCCCTTTACAAACGCCTATAAAACCCCTGAGACACTAGGGGCAGACAGAAAGGCATTGGTAGCGGCAGCTTATTTTAAATACCCGAATGCAGCTTGTTTGATACTAGATATTGGTACTTGCATCACTTATGATTTTCTCGATGAGCAAGGTGTGTATCACGGGGGTGCCATAAGCCCAGGCATCAAGATGAGATACAAAGTATTGCATGAAAAAACAGGGAAATTGCCTTTGTTGGATCTAAACCCAAGCCCAAACCTAACCGGAAGTTCCACTCAAGAGGCTATTCATTCGGGGGTTTACAATGGCGTATTAGCCGAAATAGAGTATCATATAAATCATTATTATGATAAACATCCTAATCTTATCATAATTATTACCGGAGGAGATGCGCCAGTGTTGTCTAAAAGTATAAAAAAGCCCATATTTGCCGAACCTAATTTTCTGTTAGAAGGGATGTTCTCTCTTTTGGAGTACAATAAAAATTCATGACAAAAAGAATCCTACTGTTATTTTTTTTAGGGGCCTCAACAACAATCTGGAGTCAGTCAGGCACAGGATCTCCCTATTCTTTTGGGGGCTTAGGCGAAATTAATTACAAAGGGAATCACTGGTCTAGAGCGATGGGTGGCTTGGAATTTTACACCGATTCCATTCATGTAGACTTTAATAATCCAGCTAGCTTGAGTACGCTTAAGGTGACAAATTTCTCCTTAGGGATTGATTATAAAGTCACCAATTTGGAAGACAATTCCAACAGCCAATCGATTAGCACATCAGCCTTAAACTATATGGGAGTCAATATCCCAACCAAATATTTTGGTTTTAATTTTGGGCTGCTTCCCTATAGTTCCGTAGGCTATCGCATGGAGTATAGAGACGCGCAAGAGGAGGCGACAGAAATTCAACGTTACGATGGTAGTGGAGGATTGAATTTGGCTTTTCTTTCGGTAGGCTTCAATCTATTTCAATGGTGGTCTTTAGGTGCCAGTGCGCAATACGGTTTTGGTGACATAACACACAGAAGCTCCCAGTTGATAGAAAATGTGGATCGGACTACTTTTTTAGAAAGCAACTCCAGTCTTTCTGGATTGCGATACAAATTTTCTTCTGTTCTACGATTTCCTCTAGGACTTAAGAGCGTCCATTTTTATACTTCTTATACTCCAGAAGCAAAGATCAACTCTAAAAATAATGAATTGTTTACCACCCTTTCTACCAGCACCTCAAGTGTTGGGCAGCAACTGTTGGTAGATTTAAGCCTGACGGGATTGGACGAAACCCTTATGATCGTTCCACGAAAACTGACAATAGGCTTTGGAATTGGGGAAAATAAAAAGTGGTTTGTAGGAGGACAGTACGAAACCTCTAATAATTCTAATTTCAGGAATGATTTTATTACTTTAGACGGACTAAGTTATGAAGACGGAAACAAGCTAGCCCTTGGAGGTTTCTTTATCCCTAGTTACGGTTCCTTAACAGACTATTGGAAACGAATTGTATATCGTTTTGGTTTTTTTAATGAAACTACAGGCATCCAGGTTCAGGGGTCTTCTTTAACGGATAGTGGCATAACTTTTGGAGTAGGTTTACCAGCATTAAGGCTGGGAAGTTTTTCTAATGCCAATCTAGGAGTGACATTGGGGAGTAGAACAACCCCTAATTCAAATCTAATAAAAGAGAATTATTGGCAATTGAGCTTAGGATTCTCACTTAATGACGTATGGTTTATAAAAAGAAAATACAACTAATAAAAAAAATAGAAATGAAATTGTTACGCGTATATGCAAGTCTTTTATTCCTTTTGATGGGGGCTACTGGCTTTGCACAATCAGACCAAGAATGTTTACAGAACTTATCCATTTTTGCGGAATTCGCCAAGGTTAAAAATTATGACTCTGCTTACGAGCCGTGGCAGAAAGTGTTGACAGACTGTCCAACTTTAAATGCGGCGATCTATTCCTACGGTGAAAAAATACTTCAGCATAAAATCAAAAATAGTACTGGGGCGGATCAAGAAGCTTTTAAATCAAGTTTGGTGGATTTGTACGGGAAATGGGCCGAGAACTTTCCGACTAGAAAAGGAAAAAGTCGTCTTGGTAATATTCTAAGCGCCAAAGCGCAGTCGCTATTAGATTTTAAAATTGGTTCTCCAATGGAAGCGTATACCGCTTTTGACAAGGCATTTACAGAAGATCCTTCGAGTTTCACCAACCCAAAGCGTTTGTACAATTACTTCAAGACTCTTTTTAACCTTTACAAAGCGGGAGATCAGGGAGTAACCATGGAGCAGTTGTTCAACAAATACGAAGAGGTATCTGAAAAGTTCGAATTGGAGTCTACTAAGCTGGCCAAAAACCTAGATAAGATTCTTAAGAAAGAAGAATCAGGATCCCCATTAACATCTCGTGAAACGAGAAATAAAAGGGCTTTTGGGATCAACTCAAAGGCGATTGCAACCTATGTCTCAAACTTAGATGCTATCATTTCCAAGGAAGCTACTTGTGAAAATTTGATTCCGCTGTATCAGCGAAATTTTGAAGAAAATAAAGCTGATGCGGTTTGGTTGAAACGTGCTGCTTCTCGTATGGATGCTAAAGAGTGTTCGGATGATCCTTTGTTTGTGACGCTTGTTGAAGCCTTGCACAACCTTGACCCTTCAGCCGATTCAGCCTACTATTTAGGTTTGCTAAATGACAAAGCAGGAAAAAGTCAAGAGGCCCTAAAATATTATGAGGAGTCTATAGCGCTTGAAACAGATAGCTACAAAAAAGCTAAAATCTTGTATAAAATCGCTTTGAAGTTCAAAAAATCAGGACGTAAGTCCTCGGCGCGTAGCTATGCTAAAAAGGCACTTAGCTATCAGCCTTCTATGGGGAGAGCACATCTATTAATTGCGAACCTATATGCGGCAAGTGCGAACGACTGTGGGACGACTCAATTTAATAAACGAGCCATTTATTGGTTAGCTGCCGATGTAGCAAGAAAAGCAGCCCGTGTAGACGAGTCTATTAAGAAAGTAGCCCTGAAAACAGCAGAAAGCTATATGGGGCGCGCCCCCAGTAAGACAGATATCTTTACTGAAGGGAATGAAGGAAGCACGATCAGTTTTGATTGTTGGGTAAAAGGAAGTGTGAAGGTTCCGAAATTATAATGCCTATCAAAATCTTGATACAATACATAGGGGTAGCTGCTTTGGTACTGCCCCTATTTTTTTCTTGTTCGGATTCCACACAAGCTCTAAATGAAATTCGTTCCACCTCAACACAAGCGGTTGGAACTGCTCAAAACATCCGAATGGTATATACAGATTCTCTCAAGATTCAAGCTATATTAACGGCTCCAGTTCACGTAGATTATACGAACCTAAGTTTCCAATATGCAGAATTTCCAAAAGGGTTAAAAGTTGTCTTTTTTGATTCTTCTAACAATGAAAATACAGTAACAGCAGAGTATGGACTGCTCTACAACGCCACCAACCTTATTGATTTACGAAAAAATGTCGTTTTGACCTCCTCGGATGGGTCACTCCTAAAAACAGACCAATTGTTCTGGGATGCAGGAAATGAATGGTTGTTTACCGAGCGCCCCTTTACCTTTGAGAATCAAGACTATAATTTGAATGCGATCCGATTGGACACCAACAAGGAATTTAGTAAATTTCAAACAGGAAAGCTTACCGGGACAATTGCTGTTTCTGAGGCTAAAGACAGTGTAAATACTTTATGAGAAGTTATCGCATATCAGAAATAATCTATTGGGTAATTAGTGTTTTGTCGCTCCATCAAGCCTATTCGCAGTGGAATGCCAATTCTCAAAAAGCCTACCTCTTTTTAGGCTTTGCAGCTTTGTCTATTTTCATGGCATTGTTTCGTCGTCATTTTCGGAAGAAATTTGAAAAACGCAGGCCCCCAAAAGCATGATGCCTGAGGATTTTATTATTCTTGGCTGCCTGATACTTTCGGCATTTTTCTCGGGAATGGAGATTGCCTTTGTCTCTGCCAACCGTGTGGAACTCGCCATTGAAAAGCAAAAGGCTGGAGTATTAGCAGTGCTTCTTAAAAAGGTAACAGAGAATTCTTCCCGATTCATCGCTACCATGCTAGTGGGGAATAATATTGCCTTGGTCGCCTATGGAATCTTTATGGGAGACAGAATTACCTTTTTATTATTTAATGATAGTGCGATAGGGGAGTTGAATGACCTGAGTATTTTGCTCTACCAAACCTTGATCTCTACGCTTATCATTTTAATCACGGCAGAGTTTTTGCCGAAAGTTTTTTTTCAATTATACGCCAATCGCTTATTGAAATTCTTTTTGTTGCCAACGGCTTTTTTCTACTATTTGTTGGCCCCTATTTCGCGCGCCATAATATTTTTAACAGATGGGGTACTGAAACGTTTTTTTCAAGTGGAAACAGATCAGGTTCAATTGAGTTTTTCAAATGTTGAGTTAGGAGACTATATAGAAGAACAAATTGAGCAGAGTAAAGACAAAGAAAATTTGGATGCTGAAATTCAAATTTTTCAAAATGCGCTTGAATTTTCAGATGTGAAAGTAAGAGAAGCAATGGTTCCTAGAGCCGAAATAATTGCGGCCTCACAAGATACCTCCGTAAAAGAGCTGCAAAAGTTGTTTATTTCTACCGGTCTTTCTAAAATTCTGATTTATCGAAATACATTAGATGATCTAATAGGCTATGTTCACGCCTTTGAGATGTTTAAGCAGCCAAAAAGCTTAAAAAGTATTTTATTGCCAGTCGCTCAGGTGCACGAGCCCATGCCAGTGAATCAAGTGCTTAAAGTTTTAACGCGTCAACGAAAGAGCCTAGCGGTGGTCATTGATGAATATGGTGGAACAGCAGGGATCGTAACCATTGAGGATATAGTAGAAGAGCTTTTTGGTGAAATTGAAGACGAACATGATAGTGTTGCGCATTTTGAGAAAAAAATAGCGGATGCAACATATGAATTCTCAGCCCGCTTGGAAGTTGATTATCTGAATCAAACCTATGATTTGGGGCTTCCTGAAAATGAATTTTATGAAACGCTAGGAGGAATGATTGTTTTTCATACAGAAGAGATTCCAGAAAAAGGAGCTGTGGTTGAAATAGAGGGCTTTTCAATTACGGTAAAAAAGGTATCTTCTACTAAAATTGAGCGTTTAATCGTTCAGTCTCTTCCCAATAAAGACTAACAGATTCTCTCTCTTTCTTAGTCTCAAAAATATTTTGATATCGCTCTAATAATCGTAAATTCGCACACTAGCTGAAAATATGGTATAGTATGGCAATTTTAGGACAAATCAGACAACGTTCTTTCTTCTTAATTTTCATCATTGGGATGGCACTTTTTGCTTTTGTTATCTCTGGTGTTTTTGATGGCAACAGCAGTGGTGACATAGCCACTGAGCCTATTGCTTTAATTAATGATGAAGAAATGGACCTTAATACATTCCGCTTTCAAGTAGAACAAACGGAACGGAATTATGGCTTCTCTACTCTTCAAGCTGTGAGAGCCGTGTGGAATCAAAGTATTCAAAACACAATTTTAAACCAGCAATTTGACGCCTTAGGGATCGATGCTGGAAAAGAACAGATAGAGCAAATTATTTCTCAAAATCCCGCTTTTGTAAGAGATGAGCGATTTTTGAATCAAAGTGGATTTTTTGATTTTGGCTTATTCACCAACTTCATCAACCTGATGAAAGAACAAAATCCGGCTGCTTATGAGCAGTGGAAATTACAAGAAGCCAATTTGGTTGATATTGCAAAACAGAATATTTATTTAGATCTCATTCGCTCGAGTACCGGCTTTACAGAAGAAGAGGGTAAAATGGCTTATCATATTGAAAATGACAACATCAATATGGAGTTTGTACAAGTTCCCTTGGACGCCATTGATGATAGTGAATATGAAATCACCGATGCTGATATCAGAAAATATATCAATGCCCATCCGGATGAATTTGAAGCTGAAGCCTCTACTCAGATCCGATATGTGGTATTCGAAGATGTAGCCTCTCCTGAGGATGAAGCCTTTCTATATTCCGACTTAGAAAAATTACTAGACGTTCAGATTGCGTATAATGATGTTTCTAAATTGACAGATACACTGGATGGCTTTCGTACAACAAAAAACATTTTTGACTTTGTTGAAAAGCATTCGGAACAAGCCTTTGATTCAGTTTACCTTCCGAAAGGGGAGCTGGCAAGTGAATATGCCGAATCTCTCTTCAAATTAAAAAAGGGAGACGTATTTGGGCCTTTTAAAGATGGTAACACCCTCAAGCTGGCGCGGATGTTAGACCGAAAAAAGAACGGGTCAATACGAGCCAGTCATATTCTTATTTCATTTGAAGATGCTGTAAACCCGACACCAGGAGTAACAAGATCAAAAGAGGAGGCCAAACGTTTGGCAAACCGTTTGCTGCGTCAGGCAAGAAGAAATCCTGATGATTTTGAGACTCTTGCCCGTAACAACTCAGATGGTCCTTCCAAAAGAGTTGGTGGAGACTTAGGTTTCTATCAAGAAGGAGGGATGGCGACTGAGTTTTTTGACTATACGAATAAGAACAGAGTAGGTCGAATAGGATTGGTAGAGACTGATTTCGGTTTTCATATTATCAAGATCACAGACAAAGAAGATGTGGTTTTGTTGGCAGAGATTGTAAAAGAGATTGTGCCTTCAGACGAAACGTCTAATATTGTTTTTCGCAAGGCTGCAGAACTCGAAATTGCGGCTAAAGAAAATAAAGATCTAGAAGCTGCGGCGGAAGCCAAAGATTACAGCATAAAAAATCCAACACAGATAGATATTCTTGATGAATTTATTCCAGGAATGGGTCTTCAACGCAATGTTGTACAATGGGCCTTTGATTCGGAAACAAAGCCTCAAGATGTTCGACGATTTAGCCTCTCACAAGGAGGGTATGCTGTTGTTCAAGTTGTCGAGAAGAACCCTGCGGGTCTACAAACTGTCAACCAAGCTAAATCCAAAGTAACCCCTATAGTAGAAAACGAAAAGCGATTGGCACTTCTAGAAGAGAAATATGCTGCCACCACTTCCTTGGAAGCGTTAGCTGAAGCAACAGAAGGAGAAATAAAAACAGCTTCGGCGATGACACAAGAAAATACGACCATAGCGGGAGTTGGATTTGAGCCTTATGTTATTGGGGTTGCCTTTTCATTAGAAGTAGGTGAAACCTCTTCTTTGATAAAAGGAAAAGAAGGCGTTTACCTGGTTCGAGTAACGAAAAAAGAAATCGCTCCAGAGTTGCCTAGTTATATAGCGTATGCGAATTCCCTCCAAGAAGCTGAAAAAGAAAATCTTGAAGAGGCTATTCTAGAGGCCTTAAAATCGGTTTCAAATATTATTGATAATAGAGCCCTTTATTATTAAGAAGCCTATTTGAAGTCACCAAAAAAGGGGTTGCTCTGAAAGTGAGCAACCCCTTTTTTTTGGCCTCTACTACATTTTAGAGAATCAAATCCTTAAAGGTTTTGACAGTAGAAAATCCTTTCTCACTAAAATATGAGGGATTGCCACCAGCAGCCAAAATAAAATCTCCACCCCAAGCTCCAAGGCTTTTAATGCGCCCCTCAAAATCAGGAAAAAGGGCCTCTTGAACTCGTTCTCTTTGGAGGTGTTGGGCCATCAAATTTTCATGTTCGTCAATTAGATTTAAGAAGATTTCAAAATCACTACAAAGAACCCACTCTTGTGTTAAGCCGCTGATGGTATCCATTAACTCACGGTTTATTTCTAGCTGTTTGTAAGCGGCAACTTCTTTTTGACTGTCTTGCTTTTGGTTTAGATACACAAAATAAAGTTTGTCTAAAAAGGGAGGGGTAAAAAGGGTTTTTTCAAAAAAAGGCTTTCCTTCAATACGTTGGTAAAGTATGGGGTATGATTGTTGAGCACAAGCGATATCGTATCCACTTCCCCCAAGAGTGGCGTCGAGTAATGGAAAGGGATCTATTGCTGCCCATTGCGATAAACACGACAGTAGTGTGGAGGAAGATCCTAAGCCCCAGCGTTGATCAAATTCAAGATGTGTTGATACCTGTACCGGATCCTTACAAAAGTCTGGGTTTTGTTTTCTGATGGTATTTAAAATGGAAGCCAAACGCTCAGCAACAGCTTGATCACTGGTTTTTATGATGTTAAAATTCTCAATATCATAATAAGCCTCAAACCACAAATCACCTTTCAGAGTATGACCTTTCCATGTCAATAAATCAGAAGTTGTTGGGACAACTGTAAGGGATTGCCCTTGTTTGGTAGGGACAGCAAGGGCCTGTGCTCCGTGTAGGACGGTATATTCTCCTGTCAGCAGTAATTTACCATGTGCATAGTATTCCATACTCAGGAATTGAGGAAATCTTGAACAGCTGAATGGCTGACCGTGTTCTGTTTAAAATGGACTATCGCTTTTTCTTTTTGTTCACTCGTAGCATTGAGCTGATTGAGAATATTCAATAAATGCATTTTCATATGCCCTTTTTGAATTCCAGAAGTAACCAATGAACGAACGGCGGCAAAATTTTGTGCCAGCCCTGCTACTGCTATAATTTGCATCAACTCTTGGGCGGAAGGGTTTTGAAGTAGTTCAAGGCTCCATTTCACAATAGGATGAAGTTGTGTCAGACCACCAACAGTTCCAACTGCTAGGGGAAGGTCAAGGCGGAAAACAAAGTCTCCATTTTCAATAAAAGCCTTTGTTAAACTTCTGTAGTGACCATCACGAGCGGCATACGCATGAACTCCAGCTTCAATAGCGCGAAAGTCATTTCCCGTAGCTACTACGACAGCATCTACTCCATTCATAATTCCTTTGTTATGAGTAACCGCTCTATAGGGCTCTATATCGGCAATCTTAACTGCCTGAATGACTTTTTTGGCAAAGGCATCAGCACTTAGATTTTCTTCGGTTTCAAGATCTGCCACTGGGCAGCGGACCTCAGCGCGAACCAAGCAGTTGGGAACATAATTTGAGAGTATGCTCATAACTACTTCTACGGCACGTTCTTGATCAGAAAAAGCGGAATATTCTTTACTAGCTTCTAAAAGACTTTCTGCCAATTGTTCTAAAACAGAATTGATGAAATTGGCACCCATAGCATCTTGAGTATCAAAGGTGGCATGGAGTTGGTAGTAATTTTCCAAAGCAGCTGTCTTATCGACAAGAGTGAGCGATAGGAGTCCACCGCCCCTTTTTTCCATTCTTTTGAGTAAAGGTGCGCAAGACGCTATAAGTTGTTCTTTGTAGGTTTGAAAAAATGTTTTTACGACAGTTGGTTTTTCAGAACATAAAAAATGTACTTGTCCCACTTTTTCGACACCCAAAATTTCAGTTTTAAAACCCCCTTTGTCCATCCAGTATTTAGCAGATTTACCTGCAGCCGCTACAACGGAGCTCTCTTCAATTGCCATCGGAAGTGTGTAATAGCGCCCATTGATTAAAAAATTTGGTGCTACTCCTAAGGGTACATAAAAGTTTGTCAGGGTATTTTCTATAAACTCATCGTGTTTTTCCTGTAAGACAGGATCCGAGTGCCAATAGCTGGAGAGCTGGTCTAAAGCATGTTTTGGATTTTCAAAGTGTTGTTCGACAATCCAATTTATTTTTTCGGTTTTGCTTTTTTTTGAAAAGCCACTTACAGGCTGCTGCATAGACTCTTTTTGTCAAAGATAGTTGATAGAACTAAAATCAATTTATTTTTTTACTTTACACGCTATATGTGTATTCGTTTATGAAAAAAATTCAAATTTTATTTTTAGTATTGAGTGTAAGTATTACTGCTCAAACCCTTACGAATAAATCCATTTTTGAAGGCGACTTCAACCCAAAGCGTTTGGAAAGCTATCGTTCTATGAAAGATGGCGAACACTACACGGTTTTGGAAACAGATCGCAAAGCGAAGATGGCGAAGTTGGTAAAATATACCTATCTCGATGGAAAAGCTCAAAATGTATTACTAGCATCTGGGGATGAAATTCCTTTCTTTACCTCTTATGCTTTTTCAGAAGACGAAACAAAAGTATTGATTGCGACCTCTGAATACTCTATCTATAGGAGATCCAAACAGGCCGTTTATTACGTTTACAATTTTACGGACCAATCCCTAGATCCTGTTTTTGATCCAGAAGACGCCTATCCTTGGATACAAGAGCCTGTATTTTCTCCTGATGGAAGCAAAGTTGCCTTTGTGCATTTGCGAAATATATACATCAAAAATTTGGCTACTGGTACGCTCGAAACCATCACTAAAGATGGTAGCGCTACCATACTAAATGGAATAACCGATTGGGTATACGAGGAAGAGTTTGGATATGTTCGAGCCTATGATTGGAATAGTACGGGTACGCATTTAGCGTATTTGCGTTTTGATGAGTCCCAAGTACCTGTTTTTTCAATGGATATTTACGGGACAGAATTGTATCCTTATCCTTATCAGTTTCGCTATCCCAAGGCTGGAGAGACCAACTCTACCCTAAGTATGCATGTGTATGAGCTGGCCAATAAAAGTCACAAACAATTAGATTTTGAAGGTGAAAAACCAGAATACATCCCTCGATTTCGTTTTTCTAAGGACCCAAAGCTGTTGAGTGTTCAAAGTATGAATCGTCACCAAAATCATCTTAAACTTTGGCAAATAGATGTCTCCACTTCTAAAGCTAAGGTGCTCTTAGAAGAGCAAGACGATCGCTATGTTGACGTGCATAGTAATTTGAGATTTTTAGACGACAACAGCTTTTTGTGGACCAGTGAACGAGATGGCTACAATCATTTGTATTATTACAGCCGTGAGGGCAAATTAAAAAAGCAGCTCACGAAAGGGAAATGGGAGCTTACAGCTTTTAACCAATACAATGCAAAAAGCAAAGAAGTGTATTATACTTCTACAGAAATAGGAAGCACACAAAGAGCCGTTTATGCCGTCTCCTTAAGTGGTAAAAGAAAGCGTCTTCTTTCTGAAGACCATGGTTATAACGGGGCTTTATTTAGTAAAAATGGACAGTATTATATTCATTCTTTTTCAGACTCAAACACACCTCCAAAATACCAATTACGGAAAACGTCTACTGCAAAAGTCATTCGAACTGTTTTGGAAAACACAGAATTGCAAGATCAGCTGGAAGCACTTCATTTGCCCCAGAAAGAGTTTGGAACCTTATCGGTGAATGGAAATGAGCTGAATATGTGGATGCTAAAACCAACAGATTTTGACCCTCAAAAAAAGTATCCTTTGCTACTCTTTCAATACTCCGGACCAGGTTCTCAGCAAGTCGCAAATCGGTGGGCTTCGTCTCGAGACTTATGGCATTATTTGCTTACTCAAAAAGGGGTCATCGTCGCTTGTGTTGACGGTCGTGGAACAGGTTTTAAAGGCGCTGATTTTAAGAAGCAGACGTATCTGAATCTGGTCAAATATGAAACCGAAGACCAGATAGCCGCAGCGACTACTCTTGGAAAACGATCCTATATTGACGAATCGCGCATAGGAATTTGGGGCTGGAGCTTTGGCGGACACATGGCCTTGCAGAGTTTGTTGACTGGAAACGATGTTTTTTCTACTGCCATATCCGTAGCTCCTGTTACGACCTGGCGCTTTTATGATACCATCTATACAGAGCGCTTTATGCGCACCCCTCAAGAAAACCCGGAGGGATATGATTTGAATTCCCCTCTTAATTATGCCGATCAGCTTAAAGGGAATTTACTTTTGGTGCACGGTAGCGGTGATGATAATGTACACGTCCAAAATTCCATGCGTATGATCAATGCGCTCATCGAAGCGAATAAATCCTTTGATTGGGCTATTTATCCAGATCAAAATCATGGAATAGGAGCGGGGAACGCCCGCGTACATCTCTATGAGAAAATGACTAAATTTATTGAATCTAAACTTTAAGAAACCAAATGGCGAACTCAACAACAGTCCCACAAGGAGACTATCTAGGTCACCCCAAAGGGCTCTTTTATTTGTTTTTTGCAGAGCTGTGGGAGCGATTTAGTTTTTACGGGATGCGTGCTTTGTTGACCCTTTATATGGTCAATGAAATTTTTGAAGCCCTTATGAATCGAGACATGGCTGCCGCTGCGGTGTATGCTTCCTACGGATCTTTAGTGTATGCCTCTACTGTTGTAGGAGGTCGTATATCGGATGTGTATCTAGGGTATCGTCGTTCCATCTATCTGGGGGGCATACTGATGGCGTTGGGACATTTTGTTTTGGCTATCGAAAACAATACTGCTTTTTTTCTGGCCCTGGCTTTTATCGTAGTAGGAAATGGTTTTTTTAAGCCTAATATTTCAACTTTTGTAGGCTCATTATACCCCGATGGGGATAAAAGAAAAGACTCTGGTTTTGTAATCTTTTATATGGGGATCAATATTGGAGGCTGGATAGCCCCTCTTTTATGTGGGTATTTAGGACGTGAATACGGTTGGCATTATGGCTTCGGTTTAGCAGGTTTTGGAATGTTAACAGGCCTGCTTTTTTTCTGGAAAGGGGTCAAAGACGGTGTTTTTGGTGACAAAGGAATGGTGGTAAATCCGACTCTTTTGGAAGAAAAATATTTTGGTGTTAAGCGGTCTGTGTTAATTCCCATATTGGCCTTTTTAGCAGCCCCACTTATTGCATTTTTACTGTCTTCATACGAATCAATTGGTGGGGGTACAAGCTGGCTTGGTGATCAAAATCTCGTTAATGTATTTTTCAAATTTATAGGTGTTTTTATTGTTGTTTATATGGCCTATATACTGAAACAAGCCAAAGCAGAAGAGCGTAAAAAATTATTTGCAGCTTTATTGTTCACCTTGTTTATCACCTTATTTTGGGGGTTTCATGAGCTTTCAGGATCCGTCATTACTCTGTTTGCAGCACGAAATGTAAACTTAAGCTTGATGGATGCCGCCCAAACAAATTCCCTTAATTCAATGTTTATTATTCTGCTATCAATACCCTTGTCCTGGCTATTTACCCGATTGCGAACTGTTGGGAGAGATCCCCGTACGCCTTTCAAATTCGGATTGGGATTGTTGTTTGCTGGGATTAGTTTTTACATTTTATCCATTAGTGGTATGTCAGCAGATGATAGTGGAAGAGTTCCTTTTAGCTATTTATTGATCATGTATTTTTTATTGTCTGTGGGGGAATTGTTTATGTCTCCGGTGGGCTTGTCAAAGATTACGGACTTATCCCCTAAGCATATTGTAGCCTTTATGATGGGCGTATGGTTTTTATCATCCGCCTATGCTTTTCAACTAGTTGGATTTATTGGAAAGCAATTGGCTGTGGAAAGTACGGATAGCAATGTAAGTGGTTTTCAGTCATTGGATATTTATATCGATGGCTTTAACCTTATTGCCCAATATGCAATAGGGGCTGCGATACTAATTTTGATTTCATCACGTTGGATAAATAAACTCATGGGAGATGTACACTAGAAAATATAAAGGGATACGGAAAGGCTTGACAGTTTTGATTTTATTGATTTCGGGAACAGCCAGTGCACAGCAAATACAATGGATGTCATTGGAGGAGGCTTTAGCGGCTCAAAAAGAAACACCTAAGAAGATCTTTATGGATGTCTTCACCAAATGGTGTGGTCCCTGTAAATTATTGGATCGGAAAACATTTGCCAACCCCTATGTAGCGGCCTATATTTCTGAACACTACTATGCGGTTAAGTTTGATGCTGAGGGGCAAGAAGAGATTCAATTTTTCGGCAATACCTTTACCAACCCTAATTATGATCCCAGTAGAAAAGGACGTAATTCAACTCATCAGTTTACACAGTTTTTAGGGGTATCTGGATACCCCACTATGGTTTTTCTGAGTGAAACTGGAGATCCGATTATGCCTATTGTTGGCTATCACAACCCTCAGCAAATTGAGATGTATTTAAAGTTAATTAAGCAAGGTGATTATCAGATATTTTCAAATGCGGATGACTTTGAAAACTATCGAAAAAACTTTATCCCGCGCTTTAAAGGCTGATTTGTACCGCTCCTTTTCGAGTACTCCTGAAAGGGACATTCGCTTTTAGACAGCTTTCCTGCCATCGTTCAAAATCCCAGGGACCATTGCTTCCATCTGCGATCACAATAGAGGGCTGCCATCTTTTCAAAATCTTATCCAAATGAACTTTGGGGTTGTTGCGTAACAACAGTATATCAGTCTTTGGGAAATCATAGGGTATTTCTTCTTTAAAATCGAGTACCAATATCCGCTTGGATTGAAAATCCATCCAATGGGATAGACTGTCTATATTTAATTCCTCAATAGGGTACTGTCGTTTAAAGGAGGCCAATAAGGAGGGAAGTAAGGTTTCTTCCATATCTGTGAAGATATGTGCGTTTTGATTTTGGTATTGAATGAGAACTGTCTTTCGATGTTGATGAAGGATCCAAAGTGTGTTCGGTTTCCAGTTCTTGTTGATATAATATCCCTGAAAGAAAAAACAGCCTACTAGGGTGAGTAAAAGTGGATTCCAATTATAAGGCTGTTTCTTTTTCCATCCTAAACAAGCCGCTAAGGCCAGGAGATAGAGCATTATTACACTCAACAAACTCAATGAGAAAGGGGTTGTTATGAGGCTCTCTAGTTGGGCCATGTAATAGACAATAGAATGCATTCCTGATATAAGGGGGTTGTAAAGCGATACCATCCAATAAGGCGCCATGTCTAGAAGTATCAAAGGGGCTAGGAGAAAGGCCCCATATAGGGCTAGAATGAATAGCGGAAAAAGCAGCAAATTGCTCAGAATAAAAAAGAGGGGAAACTGGTGAAAGGTATATAAGACAATCGGTGCAACGGCCGCTTGTGCTCCTATGCTTACTACTATAAATTGAACTCCTTTTCTAACCCATCCTTTCTGCTTTTGTATGAACGGTTTTGCCCAGCTGGTTACGATCAGTATTCCAAGAACTGCTAGGTAGCTCAGTTGGAATCCTAATTCTTTAAGATAAGGGGGGTAAAACAATAGAAGTATCCATGCCGAAAGTACTAATCTATGAAAAGAAGGTTGTGGTCTTTTACTGAGTTGACTCGAATCTAAAAGTGAAAAAACAACAACGGCTCTCACAGCAGAAGCTTGTAGTCCTGTAAGAAAAGCAAACCCCCATAAAAGAATAATTCGAAGGCTATTCCGGATCCACTGGCCATGTCTAATACGTAAAAATGGGAGACATAGCCAACCGATAAATTGGGAAATAATTCCGATATGCAAGCCAGAAATGGCTATTAAATGAACAACTCCTGTTTGTGAGTATGCTGCTCGGGTTTCTTTTGCTAAATACATCTTTTCACCAAAGACAAGCGCTAGGATATAAGCTGAGGCCTCTGCTGAAAGAGCAGCAGATCGTATTTTTTGAATGCTTCTTGTTCTCCATTCATAAAGCCTGTGGAATCCTTCTGCTTTCTGTTTTGCTAGCACTATATAGGTGTTGGCTTTGAGGTAGAGCTGGTCCTGTATTTTTTGATTTTTCAAATAGGCAGCATAGTCAAAAGCACCCGGGTTTTTGGGTTCCTGTATTTTTTTAGGTGTTGCTAAAGTCACAAAGCGTGTACCCATTTCGAAAGGTTTTCCGAAGGAATCTCTTTCTTGCAGCAGCACTATTTTTCCAGAAGTAGCTGTTTTTCCAACACTCTGAATAGAGGCGTAGTAACGATAGGCATATGGGTTCTCTTTTAGCACCTTATCAACACGAATAGTATGGATTTGCTTTTTGTTTTGACTGCTGTAATGATTAGTGGGTACTTGGTAGTATGCCCTATTTAACCAAGCTCCACAAAGTAGTAGTAGGAAAAACCCAACCCCTTCATATACGATCTTCTTTTTTATAAAAAGAAAGGGGAAGACCATAAGAAACGCATATATGAACAGGGCAGAAGGGAGTTCATTCGAGCCAGGAAAAGAGGAGACTAGTAGCTGTCCTGTGCTAAAAAACAGCAAGCCTCTAAAGAGGTAAGAATCGAATTGGGGCATACCCTAAGGTAGCGTTTTGAAAAGATTTAACGAAGAGCCGCTACTAGCTTCGATGCGGTTTGTTCACTTGCACCACCTTGGTCTAACAGCTTATGGAGCTGTTGGTACTTGTCCTTCATTTTATTTTTCCCCTCTTCTGATAAGATGTTGTAGAGGTTTTTTTTCAGAGCCGTGAGCTGGCAGTCTTCTTGAATTAATTCCTGAACAACTTCCTGATCAAAAATTAGATTAACAAGGGAAATCCATTCCAATGTCACCCACTTTTTAGCAAGCCAATAACTGATACCGCTGGTCTTATAGCAAACAATCTGAGGCACCCCAAACAAGGCTGTTTCAAGGGTAGCAGTTCCACTGGTTACAATGGCAGCTTCTGCTGATTGAAGGAGCTCATATGTTTTTCCAATTAACACAACCTCTTTTTGATGCTGCATAAAGCCTTCATAGAAAGTAGCTCCTAGACTTGAAGTTCCAGCGATTACAAATTGATATTCTGGAAATTCAGAAGGTAACTCCAAAAATAGGGGGAGCATTTTTTTCACTTCTTGTTTTCGACTTCCCGGTAAAAGGGCAATTATAGGTCGTTCATCAAGACTGTTTTCTGAATGAAAATGCAGTGGTTTATTTATGTTAGAAATACTGTCTAATAGAGGGTGGCCTACATAGTGAACATCATACTGATGCTGCTCTTTAAAGTAGGCTTTTTCAAAAGGAAGTATCGTGTACAGGGCGTCGAGGTGTTGTTTCATTTTCGAGACCCGGTTGGCTTTCCATGCCCATACTTGTGGACTGATATAGTAATGGTTTTTAAACCCTTTTTTGTGAGCCCACTCGGCAATCCGTAAGTTGAAACCTGGATAATCAATATAGACAATAAGATCTGGCTGATAGGCCGTAATATCTTTTTTACAAAAACGAATATTTTGTAAAATAGTGGATAGATTAAGGAGGACTTCCCAAAATCCCATAAAGGCTAACTCACGATAGTGCTTAACCAATTCACAGCCAGCAGCCATCATCAGATCGCCTCCCCAACTTCTAATTTGGGCAGCAGGATCTTTTTTTCGTAAAGCTTCGATTAATCGGGCACCATGCAAATCTCCAGACGCTTCACCCGCAATAATATAGTACTTCATTTATCCCATAAATTTTAGACCTGCAATTATGAGTACAAGCAGCATGGAACAGATTAGAACGCCAGTCGCAAAAGCCATCTTATTTCTTCGTATGGCAATAAAGAACAACCCAAGGTTGATGAGTGCTCCGAGACTAATAAGGGCTCCCAATTTTTTTTGCTGGTATAAAAAGAGCAGGCTGTCAATAGAATCTGCTTTTGACACAAAAGAGGTAAACAAAAGGACACATGCTGCGGTGGCACAAAGTGCCGCCATAAAACCCGTAGCCGTTTCTTTTCTATTCAAATTTCCATGTATTTAAATTCTGAATCGCATGGTGGGCTGTTAAGTCGTACTGAACCGGGACCACCGAAATAAAGTCATTTTCTAGTGCCCATTCATCTGTGTCCTCGCCACCGTCTTCATTGATGAATTTCCCTGTTAGCCAATAATATTCGCGGCCCATGGGATTGGTTCTTTTGTCAAATTCTTCCACCCAATATGCTTTAGCTTGGCGGCAGATTTTGATGCCCTTGATGGGGCTCTCTGTTCCTTTAGGAAAGTTTACATTAAGCACAACGTCTTTTGGAATGCCATTCTGCAAGGCCTTTTTTGTGATCTCTTTGACATAGGGTTTCAGGATGTCAAAGTTTGCCCCCCAACGGAAATCAAGCAATGAGAACCCAATGGCTGGAATCCCCTCAATACCTGCTTCTAAAGCGGCACTCATGGTCCCTGAATAAATAACATTAATAGAGGAGTTAGAGCCGTGGTTAATACCCGAAACACAAAGGTCCGGTTTGCGATCCATCAATTCATTTACCGCGAGTTTGACACAGTCTGAAGGCGTACCTGAGCAACTGTACTCTTGTTGAGGACCTGCATCCACCTCAATTTTGCTGCAGTGCAAAGTGGAATTGATGGTTATGGCATGCCCCATTCCAGATTGCGGGCTGTCTGGCGCCACGACAACAACCTCTCCAATTTCGTTCATCACCTCAATTAGTGCCCGGATTCCTGGGGCAGTAATACCATCGTCATTGGTTACTAAAATAAGCGGTCTATCAGCCATGTAAAAATCTCTAATATTTTGACCTAAGTTATGAATTATCAGTGGTAAGACCTGAATCTACTTTAACAAAACTTTTATCGGCAAAGCCTTATAATAACAGCATTTTATCTATTTTTAAGTCTTCAAATAAAAAAATTGCTATGCGTGTTTTTGGAATTCTTCTAAGTGGTGTGATGACGGCTTTCCTTTTTTGGAATGTTATCACAACACCTACCCCCCCCGAGAAAGATAAGCTGTTGTTGGAAATTCTAAATGTAGTTTTACAACGTGGGCACTATGATCCTAAAGTGATTGACGACGTTTTTTCTGAAAATGCATTTCACAATTATTTAGAAGGTTTAGATGGGCAACACCGCTTTTTTCTTCAAACAGACGTCAATACTTTTAAGCGCTACCGCTATCGTATTGATGACGAGTTTAAAGCCAGCTCCTTGAATTTTTTCAACATTACTTACGACCGATTGCGCTCCCGAATAAAGCAAGTTGAAGCTTTTTATCCTCAATTATTGGAGACTCCTTTTGATTTTTCAAAGCCAGAAACCATAAGTCTCGATTACGAAAATATTCCCTATGCGACTACGGTTACCAACCTAAAAACGCGTTGGCGTAAACGTTTTAAACTTTCTACTTTGGATCGTTTTTCTGATAAAAAGAAAGAAGAAAAAGAGAAGTTTGAAAAAGACAGTACCTATGTGATGAAGTCGGATGTAGAGCTTGAAAAAGAAGCTCGGAAGCTTACATTAGAAAATACAAGAGATTATTTTGAATTGGTCAGTGATCTTAATCAAAAAGATTGGTTTTCAGTTTATATCAATGCAATAGTGACGCAATTTGATCCCCATACCTTTTATTTTGCTCCTGAAGAAAAAGACCGTTTCGATGCCAATATGTCCGGGAAATTTGAAGGGATAGGCGCGCGTTTGCAAAAGCGAAATCAAGAGGTGAAAATTGTTGAGATTATATCAGGAGGTCCTATTTGGAGAGGGAAATTATTAGACGCAGGAGATATTATTTTAAAAGTGGCTCAGAAAGATGAGGACCCTGTTGAAATCGTTGGAATGCGCTTGGAAGATGCTATTAAACTCATCAAAGGGCCTAAAGGAACTGAGGTTCGGCTGACTGTAAAGCGTGTAGACGGTACCATTGAGGTGGTCCCTATAATTCGCGATGTGGTGGAGCTTGAAGAAGTATATGCTCGTTCCTCTGTTATCCAAAAAGGAGAGAAGCGGTTTGGATTGATTAACCTGCCAAAGTTTTACATTGACTTTAATGACTATGGAGAACGGAATGCCGCTTTAGATGTCAAAAAAGAGATAGAGCAATTAAAAGCACAAAATGTCTCCGGGATTATCCTTGACCTGCGAAATAATGGTGGAGGTTCCCTTAAAACGGTGGTTGACATGACCGGTTTTTTTATAGATCAAGGGCCTGTTGTACAAGTTAAAAGCGTGGGAGGGCGAAAAGAAGTTCTGAGTGACTCAGATACAGGAATTGTGTGGGAGGGCCCCTTAGTCGTTTTAGTAAATGAATTTTCTGCTTCTGCATCAGAAATAATTGCAGCGGCCTTACAGGACTATAAACGTGCTGTTGTGTTGGGTAGTAAGCAAACATTTGGAAAAGGAACCGTCCAGAATGTAGTAGATTTAAATCGAATTATTCGAGGAAGTACTTATGGAGATTTAGGGGCTCTTAAGGTAACCACTGATAAATTCTACAGAATTACAGGAGAGTCAACACAGTTAGAAGGCGTTAAAAGCGATGTTGTTTTCCCAGATCGCTATCAGTATGTCGATATGGGAGAAAAAGACCAGGAAAATCCATTGGCTTGGGATCGTATTACCCCCGCAAATTATAGTCCATGGCCCGATCGATTTAACTATGATTATGTGGTCAAGCAAAGCGAATACAGAATACAAGAGAATAGCTATACTGCAACTATTGAAAAGCAAGCACAATGGGTGGCTGCCCAGCAAAAGGACTATGAGTATTACCTGGACTACCCGTCCTTTTCAAGGGATCAAAAAGAAGGTTTAGCGAAATCAAAAGAATTTGATATACTAGAAGAATTTGATTCCAATCTACATTTCAAATGGTTGCCAGAAGCAGGCCTTAAAGCGCCTCAAAATGAAGATTATATTGAAAAAAGAAAAAGATGGATTGAGAGTCTAGACAAAGACCTTTATGTAAACGAAGCCGTCAACATATTAGACGACATGAGCATCTCCCTGACGAAAGGGAGTCGAGTATCACAAAATAGAAATTAATCCTCCATTAAAAAAACATCTTTGAAAATAAATGGGTTAGCGGGGATTTTTAGCCTGGGTTATATTGCTTTAGTCAGTATCCTATCTCTGTTTGCCTATGTGCTGTCTCCAGACAATTCCCCAAACGCCAACCAGATGCATCTTTCGATTCACTCCAAACCGCCTGGTTTTGAAACGCAGCTGCTGTTGTTGCCGATTGCTAAGTCAGGCGAAAAAGGATCTTTTTTGTGGGGCTACCCTTCTACTAATGAAGAGATTCCTATCCAATCCTGGCGGTTTTCAAATAATCAATTAGAGATACAGCCCTATGGGGCAGCTAATGGATATTATGAGTCTATTTCAATGAATCGATTGCCGAAGGGGGTTGATTCAATACAGCTAGAGAAGAAATGGATTGTGAATAAGACGTTTTGGTTAGGGACAGACAAATACGGGAGAGACCTCTTGAGCCGGTTGCTAATTGGTTCTCGAATTTCATTATCGATTGGTCTTGTTGCGGTTGTTATTTCACTTTTAATAGGTGTTTTTTTAGGGGCAGTTGCGGGTTATTACGGAGGGCTTTTGGATCAACTCATAATGGGGTTGATCACTATTATTTGGTCCATTCCGACCTTATTATTGGTAATAGGGATAACCCTAGTTTTAGGAAGGGGGTTTTGGCAAGTATTTATTGCAGTAGGCTTATCAATGTGGGTAGAAGTAGCTCGTCTGGTGCGGGGACAGGTGGTTTCAGTGAAAGAAAAAACCTATATAGAAGCGGCACATGCGCTGGGTTATTCCCATTTTCGAATCATCTTCCTTCATATTTTACCGGTCATAGTAGGTCCCATTATTGTAATGGCTTCAGCCAATTTTGCCAGTGCTATATTGATAGAAAGTGGTTTGAGTTTTTTAGGTATTGGGGCACAACCTCCCGTTCCTAGTTGGGGCGGTATGGTGAAAGAACATTTTAGATACCTGCTATTGGGAAAGCCCTATTTGGCCCTTATCCCTGGTTTTGCCATTATGAGTTTGGTTTTGACGTTTATGACCCTTGGCAATGTACTCCAAGATTATTTTGATATCAAGCATTGATTACCAGTCTTTAAGTCGGTTGGCATCCATGTTTAGATACACGAAAAACAGAATGCTTGTCGCCAATAAACTGGATCCTCCGTAACTTATTAAAAGCAAGGGTATACCAATTGTTGGAACCAGACCTAAAGACATACCAATATTGACCAGGAAATGGATAAAGAGAATACTCCCAACACTATAACTGAAAATGCGCCGAAACTGACTGGTTTGTTTTTCGGCCTGCCATATGATACGAATGATCAATAAGGTATAACAGAGAATTACAAAAAAGCTTCCTAAGAACCCCCATTCTTCTCCAATAGTGCTAAAGATATAATCGGTATGTTGCTCAGGCACAAAGTTTCCTTTCGTTTGCGTCCCTTTTAAAAAGCCCTTTCCTGTAAATCCACCTGAACCAATGGCTATTTTTGATTGGTTAATATTATAGCCTACCCCTTGGGTATCCACCTCTTTACCGAGAATAATATTGAAACGGTCTCTGTGTCTTTGTTCAAAAATATCGTTGAAGATATAATCTACAGAAAAGGTAAAAGCTGTTGCCATAATGCCCGACAGTATAAAGGGCAAAAGTGAAGGCTTGTAGCGCATCCGTTTTAACAAATAAAAGATACCCGACAAAACCACAATAATGAGACTAATCACTACAGGAATCGCAAATAGGAGGGTGGTGATAAACAGCACTAAAAGACAAAGTAGTAAAAGAAGGAAATAGGGGTTTAAACCTTCCCGAAATAAAACAAATATAAAAGCCCCAAAGACAAGCGCACTGCCTGGATCTGGTTGTGCTATTATCAGGAGTGCAGGAATAATGATGATGGCAGCAACTGTTAATAGAGAGCGAAATTGTTTCAGGTCTGTTTGGAGTCGTGAGATAAAACTGGCTAACATTATTGCGGTTGCCATTTTAGCAAATTCTGCAGGTTGCAATCCAAAGGCACCCAATCCGTACCAAGAGCGCGCTCCAGAAATTGTTTTCCCAAAAACGAAAAGCCCCAGTAGTGATAAGATTGAAAGCAGGTAAATAGGAAGTGAAAGTTGCTCGAAGAACTTTACTTTCAAGGCTAACAAAAACCCACCTATGAGTAAACTGAGTATGGTAAAAAATAATTGCTTCCCAATAGGGCTGCTTATATTTAAAATGGATTGGCTGGTTTCGTCGTAAGTCGCTGAATAGACATTAAGCAATCCAAAAAAAACAAGGATTAGATAAAGGGAAAGACTCATCCAATCGATTCGAGTGAGGACAGCATCTTTCATTGATTTATAGTAAAAGGTTTACCCGAGTAAGGTTTTTCGTATTCCGCCAATAAACTACCATTCAGAATTCTATTCTCTAGCCATTTTCTTTTTACCTCTTTGTTCAGGTATTTTTCGATCATTAAACTCGCCATAGGAGCCGCCCATCGTGCGCCCCAATAGCCATTTTCTACAAAGACTGCTAACGCGATTTTAGGGTTTTCTTTTGGGGCAAAAGCAATAAACATCGAGTGATCTGTCAATTGTGTTTTCGTTCCTTCAAGTAAAATAAAGTTTTCGACGGTTCCTGTTTTACCACATACCTCAATCCCTTTTATCCTAGCGACACGAGCGGTTCCTTTTTCAACTACTTTGTGCATACCGTCTACGATGGTTTCAAAATGGACAGCGTCTATTGTGGTTTTATTTTTTTCATATACACCCAATTCTGGAGAACCCGAAATGGACTTCATAAAATGAGGTTTGATATAATAGCCCCTGTTGGCGATAGCTGCTGCAAAGTTCGCCATTTGTATGGGGGTTGTTAGAATCTCCCCTTGGCCTATGGCGTTGGAAATAATGGTGGGAGCTTTCCATCCTTTTTCACCATACGTTCGATTGTAATAATCGGAGCCTGGGATATAGCCTGGTTTTCCAACAGAAAGATCATACCCTAGATAATTTCCTAAGCCGAAGCTAAGGAGGTGTTTTTTCCATCTATCAATTCCTTCTTCGGGGGTTTCATAGGCATTGATGATGCCTGCATATGTTTTGGCAAAATAAGAATTACAAGATTTGTAGATAGCCCGTGATAAGTCGTTTTTAGTTCTCAAAGGACAGTGACATTCCATAAAAGCACCACGGGCATAAAAATGTCCCTCGTTACAACTGTGTTTTGTATCGGGTGTCACCACACCTTCCTGAAGGGCTATAAGTGCATTGAGAACTTTAAAGGGAGATCCTGGTGCATATTGTGCTTGTAAGCCTCGATCAAACAAAGGCTTTGCCAAGGTATCTTGCGCTAGTTTTCGGTAATTCTGAGAACGGTCTCTACCAATTAATAAACTTGGATCGTAGTTAGGAGCGCTGACCAAGGCTAAAATCTCGCCTGTTTCGGGTTCAATAGCGACAATTCCACCTCTTTTATTTTGTAATAAACGCTCCCCATATTCTTGTAAGCTTTCGTCTAATGTCAGGGTGATATCACGTGCTTGAATCGGGGGGCTATCAAAGCTACCTTCTTCATAAGGGCCTAAAATTCTATTGAACTTATCTTTCTGAAGAAATTGTGCGCCTTTTATACCCCTAAGGTATTTTTCGTAGTATTTTTCGATGCCTTGTCGTCCAATCAGCTCTCCTTTACTGTAGTAAGCATCTTTTTTTAGATCTCTGTTATTGACCTCGCTCACATAGCCCAAAACATTCGAAGCAATCGATTTTCGATAATCGCGAATTGATTTTTTCTGAAGGTAAAAACCTTCATATTTCCACATTTTTTCTTGTAATAGCGCATGAGCCTCTTGGGATAATTGTCCCACTATAGTCGACGGTAATTTACGTGAATAGGCACGCGCTTTTTTGAGTATATTTTCTAGTTCAGTCCGTTTTAAATCAATGATAGAAAGTAACTCAAGGGTGTCAAAAGCCTTGATATCTTCGGGAATAACCATTAAGTCATAAGAAGGCTTATTGGCGACTAATAGTTTTCCATTGCGGTCATAAATAAATCCTCTCTCAGGATAAACGGCTCGTTTGATAACAGCATTGTTCTGTGATAGGGAAGAATAATACGAATCAATAAGCTGTAACTGAATTAATTTGATTCCAAAAAGTAAGGAAACCAATAAGGTACACACAGGAAGTAACAGACTCCGATTCATTTTTTGGACTTTTCAAATTCTAAAATCAACCAAACAATACTAAAGGTAGCAATTGTTGTTAAAAATGTATTTTGTAGAATCGTGAAAAAAGAACTCCAGGAAAAATATTGTACACTATAATACACCAGCGAATGACCAAAGAGGAGTAGCCCAATAAAGGTGAGTTGGTTGGAGGTTCGCATTTCTTTATTCATAGCATATGGGATATCCGCATTGATTCCAAAACTAAATCCAATTATAGTGGGCCTTAGAAAAGCCACTGTTAAAGTTGCGATCGTATGTGCCCCTGCGGTTCCTAAAATTAAATCGATCAAAAACCCGAGAAGAAAACTAAGTAGTAGAAATACCGTTTGGTTGGCATCCAAACGATAGCGAACTAAAAAAAGTATGTAGACAAACGGATTGATGCTCCCCAAAAAATTGATATTGCTAAACAGAAGAAACTGCAGTAGAATCAACACAACAAATGCAACGGCAGAACGGATGTTTTCTTGTAGCATCTTCTTTATTTAGTGAGTTCGTCAAGTAATGGTTTCTCCAAATTTTGAACAATATATACGCGGTCTAAAGCAGAGAAATTAGTAAAGAGAAGAACTTCGATCTCATAATATCGCTTCGAAGGTAAAATGGTAAAATCACTAATTTTTCCTATGGCTATATTCTTTGGGAAGTAGGCTGACATTCCTCCTGTTACAATGGTGTCACCAATGCGTATTGAATTAATAGTTGGAATATCTGATAAAATCATCTTGTTGATTTCTTTACCCGGCCAATAGAGAGAACCAAAAGCGTTATTTCGCTTTAGCTTGGCATTAATTTTTAGATCTCTATGCAGCAGTGAAACCACACTTGCATATTTAGCATTTACTCGGTTGACAATTCCTACGACTCCATTTTCACTAATGACTCCCATCTCTGCTCTAACGCTATCTTGTCGTCCTTTGTTTAAGAGGAGATAATTCCGAACCCCTCCAATACTATTTTCAACAATTTTAGCGGGGCGCAATACATAGGGTGATGTTTCTGTTATTAGAGAGCTGTCTATCCCTGATCGTTGTTCCAATTGAATGAGTTGAGACCTCAGTTTTAAATTCTCAAGTTGTAGGGCTTGCGCTTCAGCGCGAAGGTTGAAATAAGCTTGATAGCTGTTCCTCAAGCCTAACATCGAACCCGAGATTCCAAGACTTATTTCTTGAAACTGGCTTTTGTGAAAAGGACTTTTATTTTGGAGGAAAAAAATAGAAAAGAGTAGAAGCAATAGGTAAATAAAAAAATTCCGATTTTTTAAAATCGCATTAATTATCTGCTGCATGCATTTCTATTTAATCAAAACAGGCTTGTATCGTTCAATATTTTTAAGGGCAATTCCCGTCCCTCTAACAACAGCTTGCAGCGGGTCTTCAGCGACATAAACGGGGAGATCAGTTCTACGTGATAATCGCTTGTCAAGTCCTCTCAAAAGAGCGCCACCTCCGGCTAGGTAAATCCCAGTGTTGTATATATCCGCCGCCAATTCTGGGGGAGTTTGAGAAAGCGCTTCCATAATGGCTTCTTCAATTCGAATGATTGATTTGTCTAAGGCCTTCGCTACTTCGGTGTACGAAATCACGGCTTGCTTGGGTTTACCAGTTAGCAAGTCACGACCTTGAACGGACATTTCTTCTGGTGGGTTTTCCAAGTCTTCGATAACAGCGCCAATTAGGATTTTGATTTTTTCTGCTGTTCTTTCGCCAACATAGAGATTGTGTTTGCTTCGCATATAATTCACAATATCATTGCTAAATACATCTCCTGCAATCTTTACCGATTTATCGCAAACAATCCCAGAAAGTGCTATTACAGCAATTTCGGTAGTACCACCCCCTATATCAACGATCATATTCCCTTTGGGCTGCATGATATCAATACCGATTCCAATAGCTGCTGCCATAGGCTCGTGGATAAGATATACTTCTTTCCCATTGACTCGTTCTGCGGATTCTTTTACGGCACGCATCTCTACTTCTGTTATCCCTGAGGGAATACAAATAACCATTCGCAAAGAAGGAGTAAAGAATTTATTCTTTAATGAGGGGATACTTTTGATCAATTTATTGATCATCTGCTCTGATGCATTAAAGTCAGCAATAACACCATCTTTTAAAGGGCGAACCGTTTTGATGTTTTCATGTGTTTTACCCTGCATCATACTTGCCTCGTCACCGATGGCAATTATTTTATTTGTTGTTCGGTCAATAGCCACTATAGAGGGGCTGTTAACAACTACTTTATCATTGTGAATGATGAGCGTGTTAGCAGTTCCTAAATCAATAGCTATTTCTTCAGTGAAAATCCCCATAAAGTCAAAAGGTTATTTTGTAAAGTTAGAAATTAATGTTTAAAGTGACGTATTCCGGTCAACACCATTTTCACATTATTATCATTACAAAAATCAATAGAATCTTGGTCCTTGATAGAACCACCAGGTTGAATTACAGATTGGATTCCGGCTTTGTGGGCAATACTGACACAATCTGGGAATGGGAAAAAGGCATCACTTGCCATAACAGCTGCTGTGAGATCAAATTTAAATTTCTGAGCTTTATCAATAGCCTGTTCCAATGCATCTACACGAGAGGTTTGTCCTGTCCCAGAGGCCAAAAGCTGTTTGTCTTTCGCCAAAACAATAGTATTGGATTTTGTGTGTTTGCATATTTTGGCGGCAAATAATAGATCTTCAACTTCTTCAGAGGAAGGGGCTCGTTCCGTTACCGTTTTAAGGTCTATTTCAGCATCTGTATGTGTGTCTTTGTCTTGTACTAAATAGCCATTCAAGCAAGTACGTACCGATTGTGTTGCCACCGACCTACTTTTTTGGATGAGTAAAATTCTATTTTTCTTTTGTGTGAGGATCTCTCTTGCAGCTGGATCAAAGGCAGGGGCAATGACCACTTCGCAGAAAAGAGACTGTATTTCCTCTGCCGTTGCCTTATCGATGGCTCTATTTGCGATTAAGACCCCTCCAAAAGCAGAAATAGGATCTCCTGCCAGCGCTGCCAAATAGGCTTTTTGTAAGCTGTCTCTTGTCGCTAGTCCGCAGGCATTGTTGTGTTTTAAAATAGCAAAAGTTGGCGCGTCATCATAAAACTCTAACATCAGTTGAACAGCCGCATCGATATCAAGTAAATTGTTATACGAAATCTCCTTACCATGGATTTGCTCTATTATGTCTGATAGAGGACCAAAGAATTGTCCTTTTTGATGAGGGTTTTCTCCGTACCGTAGCGTTTTGGAAGTATGACTGCTAATTTTAAGCAAGCTACTGTCTTCTGAAAAATAATTAAAGATAGCAGTGTCGTAATGAGAAGAATCAGAAAAGGCTTTTGTAGCAAACGATTTTCGATCCTCCAATGACAGCAATCCTTCCTTTTCTATAAGCAGCTGTAAGAGCGAATCGTAATAGTTTTTATGAGAGACACAAACGACATCATTGAAGTTTTTTGCGGCGGCTCTAATAAGTGCTATTCCACCAATATCAATCTTTTCAATGATTTCTTGTTCGGAGGCACTCGAAGCTACAGTTTCCTCAAAGGGATACAAATCTACTATGACCAAATCTATTTGTGGGATTTCAAAGTCAGCGATTTCTTTTTCATCAGAAGCATTTCCCTGGCGGTTTAAAATACCACCAAAAACCTTAGGATGAAGTGTTTTAACTCGCCCTCCTAATATGGAAGGATAGCCCGTAAGGTCTTCTACAGCTTCTACAGGCACCCCTAATTCTTCTATGAATTTTTGAGTACCTCCGGTAGAATAAAGGACTACATTTTGTTGGTGAAGCGTTTTGATAATGGGCTCTAATCCTGTCTTGTCAAAAACAGAAATGAGGGCAGTTTTGATTTTAATTTCCTTCATAATAGGGTGTATAGGGTATCGGGTATATAGGCAGCAACTTTTTCGTTAACAGCTTCTAACAGTTGTTCATCTTCTTTACTAAACGGATCTAAATGATTAGAATCAATATCAATTTGCCCCACATTAATTCCATTGATAAACAAGGGAACGACCAATTCAGATTTAACATGAAGGTCACAAGCGATATAGTTGTCTTGCTCTTGAACATTTGGAACCATAAAATTTTGATTGCTTTCGGCAACTTGACCACAAATTCCTTTTCCAAAAGGAATTTCAGTATGCTCTGTCGGAATCCCAGAAAAGGATTCTAAATGCAATGTTCGTGTTCTGTGGTTGGCAAAATAAAAACCGACCCAGTTGAAATGGGGAATAGCTTTTTGCAATAGTTCACAAACAGCTGTCAATGTATTTTTCCATTCAGATTTTGGTCTTGTTAAGACCGTGTCTACTTCTTTTAGAATAGGCTTGTGAGCGTTCACGAGTTAATTTTTTCAAAAATATTAAAAACCCTAGTGCTTGGCTTTGGAAATGGTAATATTTTTGAACAATAAAATAAACGAATGCAACAAAATTTCACCATACAAGGAATGACCTGTGGTAATTGTAAAAAAGGGGTCATTGCATCACTCAGTTCTTTGGATTCCGTACAAGAGGTTCGTGTCGATTTGGAAAGTGGTTTTACCCAGTTGAATACGGCAGAAGAAATTGAACTATCGGAAGTGCAAAATATACTGGGTAAGAAATACAAAGTAGTGTCGGATCAACCTCCAAAAGCGTCTCAGCTAAGCGAGTTGTTTCCCTTGTTTTTGATTTTGTCTTATGTTCTAGCAGCGGCCCTTTTTCTGTCAAAAGACAATTTTACGGCTGCGACTATTATGGCGCACTATATGGGTGTGTTTTTTATCGTTTTTGGCTTTTTTAAACTACTGGATTACAAAGGTTTTCCAGCTTCTTTTGCTCAATATGACCCCTTGGCAAAGCGCAGTCGTTTTTACGGGCAAATTTATCCTTTCATCGAAACAGCATTGGGGATATGTTTCCTATTTCAATATGAAGTGCCTTTGGTGCTTTGGCTTACGATACTTCTATTAGGGATGACCACAGTAGGAGTCATTCAAAGTTTGGTTTACAAAAGGCAAATTAGCTGTGCTTGTTTAGGCACTGTATTAAAACTCCCTATGACACAGGCTACTCTAGTAGAAAATGGCATCATGATTGTGATGGCTATAGCGATGTTGTTGGGGGCTTCCTAACGAAGACGTAGCTGGTGAATTGTATCCCCTTGAACTCGAAAACGACTTTGTTCGAATGTCGGTGGACCCAAACGCCCCATCACATTATTCGAAAACCCATACTGTTCCTTGGGGATTCCGATTAGATTGGTGTCTATTTTAGCATTGTTATTGGCGTCGTGAAAAGCTTTGATAGCATAATATCCGGGAGGTAAATCTTCAAATATGATCGCCGTGTTATGCGTAGAGACCGCGACTTTTTTTATATAGTGCTTGGGGCTTTTTTCAGCATCATAATTTTCTTGAGAATCATAAAGAGCTAAAAGAATTTGTCCTTTTGGAATTTTGATGTTTTCAACTTGAATAGTGAGCTTAAATTGCCCCAGACAAGCGCATAGTGGAAGAAAAATCAAAAAGTAGCAGAGCCCTTTTTTGGTCATTATTTTTTTATAAATATAAAAAAACCTGCTCATTGAGCAGGTTTTTAAACATTCTTATGTTGTATGATTTTACATCATTCCGGGCATTCCGCCACCGGCACCCATAGGGGGCATTGGTGGGGCATCCTCTTTTATGTCTACAAGTGCACACTCGGTTGTGAGAATCATACCGGCTACAGAGGCTGCATTTTCAAGTGCAACACGTGTTACCTTCTTAGGATCTATAATTCCCGCTTTAAGCATGTCTACATAGGTTCCATCCTTGGCATTATACCCGTGGTTGGCTTTTCCTTCGAGTACTTTAGAAACAACTACAGAACCTTCACCACCTGAATTTTCTACGATGGTTCTAAGAGGAGCTTCTATTGCTTTTTGGATGATTTGAACTCCTGTTTGCTCATCGGCAGTTTCGCCTTTGAGAGATTCTAATGATTTTTTAGAATTCAGAAGGGCTACTCCACCACCCGCAACGATTCCTTCTTCAATAGCTGCTCGCGTAGCGTGAAGCGCATCGTCTACACGGTCTTTTTTCTCTTTCATCTCTACTTCAGAGGGGGCTCCAACATACAATACTGCAACTCCACCTGCTAATTTGGCCAAACGCTCCTGTAGTTTCTCTTTGTCATAATCAGAAGTAGACGCTTCTATTTGTGCTTTGATTTGCGCAACCCGTGCTTCGATATTAGCAGCTTCACCACTCCCGTTTACAACAGTCGTATTGTCTTTATCTATGGCTACTTTCTCTGCAGTGCCTAGCATGTCGAGGGTTACATTTTCCAGTGTAAATCCACGCTCTTCAGAAATTACAGTACCACCTGTAAGAATGGCAATATCTTCTAACATCGCTTTTCTTCTGTCTCCAAAGCCTGGCGCTTTTACCGCTGCAATCTTAAGAGAACCTCTGAGCTTGTTTACGACTAAAGTTGCAAGGGCTTCACCGTCTACATCTTCGGCAATAATCAACAAAGGCTTTCCGGATTGTGCCACGGGCTCAAGTACCGCTAATAAATCTTTCATTACTGAAATCTTCTTGTCGTATAGCAAGATGTAGGGAGCTTCTAAATCAGCTTCCATTTTTTCAGAGTTTGTGACAAAATAGGGAGATAAGTATCCTCTGTCAAACTGCATACCTTCAACTACATCTACATAAGTATCTGTTCCTTTTGCTTCTTCTACTGTGATGACACCTTCTTTACCTACCTTATCAAAAGCTTCGGTAATCAACCCTCCTATAGTACTGTCATTATTGGCTGAAATACTAGCCACTTGATTGATTTTCTCAGAAGAACTTCCGATTTCTTCAGACTGTTCTCCAAGGTTGCTAACGATTGTCTCAACGGCTTTGTCAATCCCTTTCTTAAGGTCAAGTGGATTGGCACCTGCTGCGACATTTTTTAGACCGTCTTTGACAATTGCTTGCGCTAAAATAGTCGCAGTAGTAGTTCCGTCCCCTGCAAGGTCATTGGTTTTAGAAGCCACTTCTTTGACCATCTGAGCACCCATGTTTTCGAGGGCATCTTCAAGTTCAATTTCTTTTGCGACACTCACCCCATCTTTTGTTACTTGTGGGGCTCCAAATGATTTCCCTATTATTACGTTTCTCCCTTTAGGTCCGAGAGTTACTTTTACCGCATTTGCTAAGGCGTCTACGCCTCTTTTGATGCCGTCTCTAGCATCGATATCAAATTCTATTTTCTTTGCCATGATTTAATTTTTTATGAATTATACAATTGCAAGTAGATCGTTTTCTTTCATGATGAGGTAATCATTACCGTCATGCTGTAATTCAGTTCCTGCATATTTACCATACAACACCTGATCTCCCACCTTTACGGTAATAGGGTTTTCTTTTGTTCCAGGTCCTACAGCTACTACAGTTCCTTTTTGTGGCTTTTCTTTAGCAGTATCAGGAATAATGATTCCCGAAGAAGTCGTTGTTTCTGCTGCCGCTGGCTCTACCAGTACTCGGTCAGCTAGAGGTTTGATATTCATGATTTTTATTTTTTTGTTTGATTGGTTTAAGGCACAAACTATGCCACATGGGAATTTGAGAAATTTTACAAAAAAAAATGCCAGACTGTCAGGCGTCTGGCATTTTTATATTGTCTAATTGTCTTGAGGTTCGGGTTCCTCAGGAATTGCATCGGGCAATGCCTGCGGTATTGTTTGTTGAACCGCATTGTCATCAATCAATCTGGAATCAGAAGCAGTGGTGCCCCCGGGAAGAGCCATATTGGATAATAAGATTAAGGCGACCAATAGAGAAGCAAGTACCCAAGTACTCCTATCAAGAAAGTCTGTGGTTTTTTGAACACCTCCTAATTGTTGGCCACCACCACCGAATGAGGAAGAAAGTCCGCCTCCTTTAGGGTTTTGAACCATTACTACGAGAACGAGTAAAAAGCAAACTAATATAATGAGGGCAATAAAGATGGTAAATGTGCTCATAAGCTTATTTTTTAGCCTGTTGTAGGCGTTTTATTTCATCAATCTGGTTGGCAAAGAAACTATTTTTTTCTGGATATTTCAAGCTTAGTATTTTATAGGCTTGCAAAGCTTTATTGTATTTGTTTTGTTGGACTAAAATTTTAGCCAAGGTTTCGGTCATTAATTCTTCTTTCACAAATTCTTGTTGGGCTGCTAGGTCAACACTTTTCTCTTCACTTGCTTTTTTGTCTGGAGTGTTAATCTTGGGGCTGCTGTCGATAAAGGCATCTATTATTTCCCATTTATTTTGGGCCTTTGAAGGATTTTTTTCAGGCGTCTTAGGAGCCTCAGGTGCATGATCTAGCCATTCTAAAAAAGAGCGACTTTCAAAATCACGTACAACAGGCTTCCTTTTTTTGGAGTGAGGCTTTGCTTTTTTAGCAGCTGCATTAGGTATCCGTACTTTTACAGCAGAAGATTTTTCCTCAGTAGGGGACTCCTGCTTTTCAATAGAAGCTGTTTTTTTGTTTTCACTGGATTCTGGAGCACTTCTCGTTTCTTCCATCCAATCTTTAAATGCAGCCCTATTATAGGTAAGGATAGCAGCTCGCTCAACAATTCTTTCAGCCTCTATTTTTTTTTGCGCTTTTGCTGCCTTGGCTAAATATATCCAGGGCGTAGGAAAGTAAGGATAATCCTTCGTTAGTTGTTCCAGAGCCTGATAGTATTCGGAACTCTTAGGGTCGAAGTTTTGGATGATATTTTTGAATTCAAGACTTACCATTTTGCCAGTGTATCATTGAATATATCTTGTGTTATTCGCTCGAAAATTTCCTTTAAAGCAGCATCTCGGACATCATAGACTTGCTGTTCTGCAGGAAAGTCATAGAAAAATGAATAACTTTTTTCCAGGTCGTCTTCCTCTTTCTTTGTATTGAAATAACGAAGTTTAACACTCATTTTTAATCTATTTTGAGCCGCTTTTATATCTGCTGTTGCTGCCATAGGGGTCACGCTGTATTCAGTAATCTCTCCTTCGTATATCAGATCACCATCAGTATTTACCAAAGATAAATTTGTTTGGTTCAGGAGGAGGTCTTGAAGGGCTAAAGTAAAGTCTCTGTCAAGCCCGGGTTCAACAGTAGAGCCAGGACGATTCCCTGCTTGGTTTTCAAAATAGTTTACCTGAAAGGTTTCTGTGCCAGGAGGGATTGAAGCTCCCGTAAAGGAATAGATTCCACACTGAGACAGCAATCCGCCGAGTAGAACAAAAGAGAGATATCTCCAAAATAGATGCTTGTATTTAATCTTCCTCTTCATTCAAGTCGTATTGTTTTATTTTACGATAGAGTGTTCTTTCAGAGATTCCCAATTCGTCCGCTGCTTTTTTTCTTCGTCCATTGCTTCTTTCTAGTGCCAGTCGAATCATTTCTATTTCTTTTTCTTGTAAAGAAAGAGGTTCTTCTTCTTCAACGGTTTCTACAAATTGGTATTTGTCTTCTATTTTAGAAGGACTTATTTCTACTGATTGTGGTGCAGGAGTACTTGCTTGCAGGGCTTTGTGGGCTTCTGCAGTAGGGGGCTCCTCTTTGTCTCCGTATATTTTATTAATCAAGGACTTATTTCGTTCCTTAAATTGAGGTTGCTCGTCTGTTTCTAAAAGATCCAATGTAAGCTGTTTTAAATCATTCAGATCAGATTTCATGTCGAACAACACTTTATAGAGAATCTCGCGCTCAGAACTAAAATCACTTTTTGTTTCTTCAGAATTCACCAAGGCAGGTAATTGGGCTGCATTATCCGGCAGATAGCGTCTGAGAATATCGGGCCCCACACTTCGGTCTTTTTCAAGTACTGACATCTGCTCGGCTATGTTGCGCAGTTGTCGAATGTTACCACTCCATCGGAACTGACTCAATACGAGTTGTGCATTTTCGTCCAATCGCAAGGGAGGCATGCGGTATTTTTCGGCAAAATCAGCAGCAAATTTTCGAAATAAAAGGTGAATGTCTTCCTTTCGCTCCCTTAGAGGGGGGATTGCAATTTCTACTGTACTGAGACGGTAGTAGAGATCTTCTCGAAATTTATTTTTCTGTATGGCTTCAGCCATCTTCACATTAGTAGCCGCAACAATGCGAACGTTTGTCTTTTGGACTTTAGAAGAACCTACTTTAAAAAATTCTCCATTTTCAAGAACCCGTAAGAGTCTGACTTGGGTCGGTAGGGGAAGTTCCCCTACTTCGTCTAAAAAAATAGTACCGCCGTCGGCTTCTTCAAAATAGCCACTTCGCGTGCTTGTAGCTCCTGTAAAAGCTCCTTTTTCATGTCCAAAAAGTTCACTGTCTATGGTGCCCTCTGGGATGGCGCCACAGTTTACTGCAATGTACTTAGCGTGTTTACGGGCCGAATATTGATGGATGATTTTAGGGATGTTTTCCTTCCCTACACCACTTTCACCAGTCACTAAGACAGAGATTTCAGTAGGGGCTACTCGGAGGGATTTTTCCAAGGCATGATTGAGCCCAGGATGGTTTCCTATAATTCCGAATCGCTGCTTTAGTTGTTGAAGACTATCCATACTGTTCCTCAAATTCTATTAGAATATCCTTGAGCTGTTCCTATCAATGTTGCTGTGGTAGCGGTATCAATAGTTACGTCTACAAAATCTCCAATGGAGTAGTTTTCTTTAGGAAAAACGACCACTGTATTTTGTGTAGTCCGACCACTCCAATGGTCATCAGAGCGTTTCGAAGCCTTTTCTATTAATACACAAACGGTCTTTCCGATAAAGGAATGAGTTCTGTATTTACTGTGTTCTTGTTGCAGCGCTATAATTTCGTTGAGGCGTCTTTTTTTGACGTTTTCATCAACATCATCCTCAATTTTACGAGCGGCCAGTGTACCGGGTCTTTCCGAATAGGCAAACATAAACCCAAAATCATATTTAACGAATCGCATCAAATCGAGCGTGTCTTGGTGATCGGCTTCAGTTTCTGTAGGAAAGCCTGCGATCATATCATGTGAAATACCACAATCGGGAATGATTTTTCGAATATTTTCAATTAAGGCAAAATACTCCTCTCGCGTATGCAGGCGGTTCATTTTCTTTAAGATCCTATTGCTGCCAGATTGAACAGGCAAATGAATGTAGTTACAAATATTGTCATAAGCGGCCATGGTATGCAATACGTTAACGGACATGTCTTGTGGGTTAGAGGTAGAAAATCGAATCCGCATTTTGGGTTGCGCTTCAGCTACTAGTTGCAATAGTTTTGAAAAATCAACAGCAGTTCTCTGTTGAAGAGTACTGGCGTTTTTAAAGTCTTTTTTTAAGCCGCCTCCATACCATAAATAGCTGTCTACATTTTGCCCCAAAAGTGTAATCTCTTTATATCCATTCTCGGCAAGATCTTGAACTTCTTCAAGGATGCTTTTGGGATCTCTACTACGCTCTCTTCCTCGGGTAAAAGGAACCACACAAAAAGTACACATATTATCACAGCCTCTGGTGATGCTGACAAAAGCACTGACACCATTTGTTGACAAACGAACAGGGGCAATATCACCGTAGGTTTCTTCTTTTGATAAAAGTACATTTACAGCTTCTCGATTGGCTTCAGCTTCTTGGAGGAGATTGGGTAGGTCTTTGTAGGCATCTGGCCCTACCACGATGTCCACAATTTTCTCTTCTTCTAGAAATTTGTGTTTCAATCGTTCTGCCATACAGCCCAAGACTCCGACCTTTACTTTTTTGTTTTGTTTTTTAACATGCTGAAAGTGAGAAAGTCTGTTGCGGACTGTCTGCTCAGCCTTTTCACGAATTGAGCAGGTATTGACTAAAATCAAATCAGCGTGATCTAAGGAAGAAGTCGTTTGGTATCCTTCTTTTTGAAGAATGGAAGCCACAACCTCACTATCTGAAAAGTTCATTTGACATCCATAGGACTCTATATAGAGTTTTTTGGAATGAGGAATTGTCTGTTTTTCAGGAAGTACAGCACCATCATAGGCCATAGGATCTTTTTCCAATGAAAGGGAATCGATCTTTGGTTGTGCCGTTAGATGTGCTTTACTTTTTGTTTTCATAGCCCTATGCTGTAAAGGTTTTCTTCTACAATAGTGTCGACAAAATTAAACAAACTTACCAAATGCTGAAATTTTGTCAGGCGTAATGTCAGTATATTTTTAGCTAGAGAGAAGAAGCTGATACCAGAGGATTCATTCCTTTTTAAATGGATTTCTTACACTCGAAAAGAGGTTAAAAAACCAAAAAAACCAAAAATCTCTCTACTTTTATCGCGAAAAATAGTTCTATGGCTAAAAATCTTGTCATCGTTGAGTCACCAGCAAAAGCGAAAACGATTGAAAAATATTTAGGGAGTAATTACAAAGTTGTGTCCAGCTACGGTCACATCTCAGATCTCCCCTCCAACGAGTTAGGGGTAGACGTAGAAAAAGGGTTCTTACCTAAATACATCGTCAGCTCTGATAAGAAAAAAGTAGTAAGCGAATTACGCTCCCATGCCAAGAAAGCAGAAACGGTTTGGTTGGCGAGTGATGAAGATCGCGAAGGAGAGGCGATCGCATGGCATTTGTCTGAAAACCTAGATTTAAAGCCCGAGCACACAAAGCGAATTGTTTTCCATGAGATTACAAAGCCTGCGATTTTAAAAGCTATTGAAAACCCCAGAGGGATCGATTACAACCTCGTAAACGCCCAGCAGGCAAGAAGAGTTTTAGACCGTTTAGTAGGCTATGAACTCTCCCCTGTGTTGTGGAGAAAGGTAAAAGGAGGACTCTCTGCAGGTCGTGTGCAATCCGTTGCCGTTCGTTTAATTGTGGAGCGTGAAAGAGCAATTCAAAATTTTATTCCAGAGCAAGTATTCAGAACAGAAGCCCGCTTTACTACTCCAGAGAACAAGGCGATTCGCTCACAATTGATGCGACAATTCTCAGACTTAGAAGCAACAGAAGACTTTCTGAACAGTAATAAAGGAGCTGAATTT
>CBFHRX010000004.1:0-77147 GCA_965658355.1 Flavobacteriaceae bacterium
TCCTCTATCTGATTCAATAGGCTTAGAACTGAGCTATTGTTATAGCCCTCTGGTGCGTCATGAAAATTTATCTCCACAATGCAAAGATACACAACGCCACAATAGGGAGAAGTCGCTATCTTTGAAAATAAAAAATGGAACGCGTACGATTTGCTCCTAGCCCGACTGGACCTCTACATATTGGAGGGGTCAGAACTGCTTTATTCAATTACCTCTACACAAAAAATAAAGGGGGGGTATTCGTGGTTCGGATTGAGGACACCGATCGTAATCGTTATGTTGAAGGGGCTGAAGAATACATTTTGAATTCTTTGGAATGGTTAGGACTTAAGGTAGATGAGAGTCCTTCACACGGTGGTGATTTCGGTCCTTACCGACAGAGTGAACGAAAGGAGATTTACCAAAAATATGCTGCTGAATTGGTTGCATTAGGGAAGGCTTATTATGCTTTTGACTCCAAAGAGAGCCTAGACCAACTAAGAGAACAAGCTGAGGGTGCTAAAAAAACATTTAAATATGGTGTTCATAATCGAACCTCTTTGCTGAACAGCTTAACGGTTTCTGAAGAAGAAACACAACATCAAATTGAGAAGAATAATAGTGTTATACGGCTCAAAAATGAGGGGATTGGTTCCCTAACGGTATATGACGAATTAAGAGGCACCGTGACTGTTGATGCCGCTGAAATTGATGATAAAATATTAATGAAGGCCGATGGCATGCCTACCTACCATTTTGCCAATGTAGTAGACGATCACTTGATGCAAATAAGTTGTGTCATAAGAGGTGAAGAGTGGCTCCCGTCATTACCCCTGCATAAGCTTATATACGATGCGTTTGGTTGGGAAACACCAAAATTCATCCATCTTCCTTTGATTTTGAAACCAGAAGGAAAAGGCAAGCTTTCAAAAAGAGATGGGGATAAAGGTGGGTTTCCCGTTTTTCCCTTACAGTGGATGGACACAATTGGTTTTAAAGAACAAGGCTTTATCAAAGAAGGGCTGCTAAACTACCTTAGCTTATTAGGTTGGAATGCTGGGGATGATCGAGAGATTTACTCTTTAGAGGAGTTGGAAAAAGCCTTTGGCATAGCGGGAATTCAAAAAGGAGGGGCTCGCTTTGATATTAAAAAGGCAAAATGGATAAATGCGCAACATTTGAAAGAAAAAGACGCTTCTTATTTGAGCACACTGTTAAAAGTAAAAGGAGTAAATCGGTACCTGGAAAAAATTGATCTGATTAAAGAAAGGGCTGAGACGATAGTGGACTTACAGACGCTTCTTTCGTTATTTGAAGAAAACCCTGAGGGCTATGATGAGAAGGTGGTTAAAAAGTTAAATGGCGATGCGTGTCAGAATCTTCTGAGTCTAACAAAAGACATTATTTCAAAAAACGAAGGGTTTTCAAAAGAGACCTATTTTGAGTTGATTGAAGCTGCTGAAATGAAAGTGGGAGCTGGAATGCAGTCGCTTCGTTTGGCAATGATTGGCTCCCTTCAAGGACCTGATATTTTTGAATTTATGAGCTTACTGGAGAAAAAGACTATTTTAGTAAGAATTGAAAATTTTATTAATTTTTTAAAAACAGAATAAATGAGTTGGTTAACGATCCTTTTAAGCGTACTTACTGTATTGATAATCCTATCCGGTTTGTTTGTTGTGAAACAACAGACGACAGCCATTGTAGAGCGATTTGGAAAATTTATTGCCATTCGTCAACCGGGCCTACACATAAAAATACCCTTAATAGATCGTATTTCTGGACGTATTAGTTTGCGTGTCTTGCAATTAGATGTTATTGTAGAAACGAAAACTAAAGACGATGTGTTTGTAAAATTGAAAGTATCCGTCCAATACCGGGTGGTACCCGAAAAGGTGTACGAAGCTTTTTATAAACTCGATTTCCCTCAGGATCAGATTACCTCTTATGTATTTGACGTAGTCCGTGCTGTTGTGCCGAAGATGAAACTGGACGATGTTTTTGAAAAAAAAGATGAAATAGCGATCGCTGTTAAAGGTGAATTGAATGATGCTATGATTAATTATGGTTATGATATCATAAAAACCTTAGTGACGGATATCGATCCTGATAGCGAAGTTAAAACGGCTATGAATAGAATTAATGCTGCTGAACGCCAAAAAGTAGCCGCACAATATGAAGGGGATGCCGCTCGTATTTTAATTGTTGAAAAAGCAAAAGCAGAAGCGCAAAGCAAACGACTTCAGGGGCAGGGGATCGCCGATCAAAGAAGGGAGATTGCACGAGGACTGGAAGAGTCTGTAGACGTCCTTAATAATGTCGGTATCAATTCACAGGAGGCCTCAGCGCTTATTGTGGTGACACAACATTACGACACACTGCAGTCAATAGGAGAAGAGACAAACTCTAACTTGATTTTACTGCCAAATTCTCCACAAGCAGGCAGCGATATGCTAAACAACATGGTAGCTTCGTTTACGGCAAGCAATCAGATCGGTGAAGCGATGAAGGCAGAAAACATGAAAAAGAAGAAAGACGGAGACGCCTAATTCTTTGACCAATTGTCTCGTAAACCAACCGTTTTATTGAAAACTAAAGAATCTGTAGCTTCAGAATCAGGGTCTAGAGTAAAGTAACCGATTCGTTGAAATTGATAGTTTTCACCCATTTGAGCAGACTTTAAAAAAGGCTCTGCATAACCTAGCGACTCGTTGAATGAATCCGGGTTCAGATGGGTTAGGAAATCTTCTTCTGTTTTATCAGGGCTTGGGTGTGCAAACAAACGATCATAATCGCGCACTTGAATGGGAATGGCTTCTTTTTGAGAGACCCAATGAAGTGTTCCTTTTACCTTTCGTTGACTTGCTTCGGTTCCGGATCCACTTTTACTGTCAGGATCATAAGAGCATTTAATTTCAAGTATCTTTCCCGTTGCGTCTTTAACAACCGATTCCCCCTTGATAATGTAGGCGTTTTTTAAACGCACTTCCTTGCCGAGAGTGAGACGGAAGAACTTTCTGTTTGCTTCTTCTTTAAAATCCTCACGCTCTATGAACAAATGCTTGGAAAAAGGGATGTCTCTGCTTCCAGCGGATGCATCTTCAGGGTTTAATTCTCCTGATACCATTTCTGTTTCGTTTTCAGGGTAATTAATAAGGGTCAATTTTACTGGGTTTACCACCGCATGAACACGAGGAGAAATTTTATTTAAATGTTCGCGCACACAAAACTCCAATAAACCTACATCAATAACGTTTTCACGTTTTGATATGCCGGCGGTACTAACAAATTGTTGTAAAGATTCAGGGGTGTACCCTCTTCTTCTTAGACCGGCTATTGTAGGCATACGGGGATCATCCCAACCTTTAACATGACCTTTTTCTATTAGTTGCGCAAGTTTGCGCTTGCTGGTTACTGTATAAGAAAGGTTGAGGCGAGAGAATTCTCTTTGCTTTGGACGAAGGCCTTCTAAAGGGGTTAAAGCGCTTAAAAACCACTCATAAAGTTCTCTATGCGGTTTAAATTCTAGTGTACACAAAGAATGTGATACCTGCTCTATATAATCAGACTCCCCATGGGTCCAATCGTACATAGGATAGATACACCATTTATTTGCTGTTCTGTGATGAGAAGCCAATAAGATGCGGTACATAATAGGGTCACGCATCAGCATATTAGGAGAAGTCATGTCAATTTTAGCGCGAAGAACGTGCTCTCCTTGTTGATACTTTCCTTCTTTCATCTCTGTAAAGAGCTGCTTGTTTTCTGCAACAGAACGATTTCGATACGGGCTTTCTTCCCCCGCTTGTGTAGGGGTCCCTTTTTGCTTGGCAATCGTTTCGGAATCTTGAGAGTCTACATACGCTAGGCCTTTCTCTATTAACGAATGTGACCAGTCATATAATTGTTCAAAATAATCAGACGCATAGACCACTTTATCCCATTTAAAACCGAGCCATTGTATGTCTTTTTTGATACCATCTACAAAAGATGTTTCTTCTTTTACAGGGTTTGTGTCATCAAAACGAAGGTTTACCGGAGCATTGTATTGACGGCCCAAGCCAAAATTTAGACAAATTGCTTTAACATGACCAATGTGGAGATAGCCGTTAGGTTCTGGTGGAAAACGAAAACGAAGGTCTTCTTGTTTATAGCCAGATGCTAAATCTTCATCAATCATCTGCTCTATGAAATTTCGCCCTTTGCTATTAGATGACATTGTTTAATTTTTGGACAAATATATTACAAAGGAAATATCCTGTTGCTTGTGAGAAGGGATTATATTTGCCGCTATGGGAAAAATATATGTAAACGACATTCGCTGCTATGGATATCATGGCTGCTTAGAGGAGGAAACAAAAATTGGGACCCACTACAAGATTGACATCTCCGTTGATACAGATTTAGCTCTATCTGCTGCTTCTGATGCGCTTGAAGACACAGTAGATTATGTGAGTTTGACACAGATTGCCTTAGACTGTATGAAAATTCCTTGTAAGCTGATTGAAAAGGTGCTGTACAAAATTCAAGATCAAATTTTTGAAAAGCACTCTGAAGTAGAGAAAGTGGCCATCACAATTGCAAAACTAAATCCCCCTATTAATGCAAATGTACATTCTGTTGCTGTGGCTATAGAGGAAGTGAGAAAAAATTGGGAAGCCACAGGAAATGATTAACTTTGCCTTTCAAACGGCACCGTGGCCGAGTGGCTAGGCAGAGCTCTGCAAAAGCTTGTACAGCGGTTCGAATCCGCTCGGTGCCTCAAAAAACCCAGGTTAATACTTGGGTTTTTTTAGTTCATTACAAGAACTCTCCCTCCAACGGATTCTTTCGTTATCAATTTTACTGGCGATCCGTGAACTCGTATTGTCGCATTAACACTTGCTTTTGCATCCACCAATTGTGAGGCATTAACATACACAACACTTCCTAAACTCGCCTTGACATCTGCCTGTTCAGAAAGGAGTTGATCGGCTTCACATGTTCCACCTGAAGAAGAAGATATCAGTATATTTTTGGCAAACCCTGTTGGAAATAACTTAGAGCCTGACTGTACTTTGGCACTTAATTTTTCCAGCTTCAAATCAACTTCAGCTTTTGATCCTTCTTGTAAAATAAGGGTCAAACTTGTCTGTTCTATGGTGCCCTTTGCTTTCATTTGTGATCCTTGACTTAAATCAATAAGATCGATCGGCTGCGAATGGTATATTTCGATTTGTGTTTTTGATTTTTGAAGAAGGTTTTCCAAACCCAATCGAAGCTTTAAGGTGTTGCCTTTTAACACACTGACAACCTCATCTGGGGTTTCTGCTTTTATAACCAAACTATCGCTTGCTGAAGGAATGAGCTCTATGTGAATACCCGAATAAACTTTTAGGTTGATAAAAGGAGATAGTTCAATCGTACGGGTATTCAACTCTTCGGTTTGAGAAAAGGCGAAACAAGGAAGTAGAAAAAGAATAAAAAAGAAACGCATAGCAGTCATTTTAATTAAAAAGGTATTAATTATTTATAGCCAGAACAAAATCCAATTGTTTTTTTAAGAGATTGGCCGCTTTGACTTCTATCCGAATGGGGTCTCCTAAGTGATACGTCTTATTTGTTCTTTGTCCAATAAGAGCGTGTTGTTGGTCATCGAAGTGGTAATAATCGCCACTTAACTCACGCGCACTTATCATCCCTTCACATTTGTTTGATAGTAACTCAACATACAAACCACGCTCTGTGACACCCGAAATAATACCCTCAAATTGTTCGCCTATTTTATCTTCCATAAATTTCACTTGCATGTATTTTATGGATTCTCTCTCAGCTTTAGTAGCCAATTGTTCTCTTTGAGAAGCATGCGTACAGGCCTCTTCTAATAAATCAGCATTTACTTTTTTACCCCCTTTTAGATAATAGTCTAAAAGGCGATGAACCAAAACATCGGGATATCTACGAATAGGAGAGGTAAAATGACTGTAATACTCAAAACCTAAACCATAATGACCAATATTATCAGTGGTATAAATTGCTTTACTCATACACCGTAACGTGAGCGTATCAATCATATGCTGCTCTTTTTTACCATGAGTAGTTAGTAAGAGGCTATTGATTTCTTTATTTACATATTTAGCAGAAGCATTAAACTCGTAACCAAAATTTCTAACGACTTGTTGTAAATTATCCAAACGATCTCTATCGGGTTCATCGTGAACCCTATAAACAAAAGGTTTTATAGGTTTTTGCTTTCCAATAAAAGAGGCTACTGCGCGGTTGGCTAGCAACATAAATTCTTCTATCAGTTGATGAGACGCTTTAGACTCTTTGAAGAAAACAGATTCTGGATGGTCTTTTGAGTCTAAATGAAACTGTATTTCTTTTCTATCGAAAGAAATCGCTCCGGCTTTAAAACGTTTTGCTCTATACAGCTGTGCAAGTCGGTTTAATTCTTTTACTGCAGTAAAAGTTTCGTCGGGTACACTATATGATTTATTTGTAAGAGAAACAGATGCTTCTACTTCTGCAGCATCACTGTCCAACATATACTGAACTTCTTCATAAGCGAATCGGTGGTTCGAACAGATCACTGTACGTCCAAACCATTCTTTGATAACAGCCCCCTTTTTATCGATTTCAAAAACAGCAGCATACGTTAATTTTTCTTCGTTTGGACGAAGAGAACAAAGACCGTTTGACAAATTTTCTGGTAGCATAGGAACTACTCTATCAACTAAATACACAGAAGTCCCTCTAAGATAAGCTTCATCGTCAATAATAGATTCTTCTGTGACATAATGTGAAACATCGGCTATGTGAACACCAATTTCATAATTCCCATTTTTAAGAAGTTGAAAAGAAATAGCATCATCAAAATCTTTGGCAGTAATAGGATCAATCGTAAATGTGAGGGTGTTTCTAAAGTCTTTACGCTCTTGAATTTCATCTTCACTAATGGAAGTAGGAATTTCATTAGCGGCGGTTTCTATTTCCTCAGGAAAAGCTGCAGGCAAACCATATTCTAGCAGTATAGTATGCATCTCAGTATTCAATTCTCCTGGCTTACCGAGACTTTTAATAATCCTACCGTGAGGAGATGACGCTCTTTTAGGCCAATCAATTAATTCTACTTCTACTTTATCGCCCTCATCAAAATCTTTTAGTTCTTCTTTAGAAATAAAAAAGTCAGTATACATACGAGCGCCTTGTGTTAGAACAAAACCAAATTCGTTTTGGCGTTGCAACGTCCCCACAAATCTTGTTTTAACACGCTCTATAATAGCTGCGACTTCGCCTTCACTTTTACCGTTTCTGTTTCTTCGGTATGGATAGGCTTTGACAATATCCCCATGGAATGCTCCCCCAAGGTTCTTTCTTGAAATAAAGAGATCATCTTGATCTTCAAGCACGACATAGCCATTTCCATTTCCTGTGATTTCTAGCTTCCCATCAACATATTGGACATTTTTAGCATTCCACTGATAATTCCCTTTTTTTACCTCAACTAGTTCCTTTTTGGACTTTAGTTGATGCAAAGAAGAAATAACGGTATTCCTGTCTTGAGTGCTGGTGAAACCAAATACTGAAGAAAGTTGCTTGTAGTTGTAGGTTTTGGATGGGTGCTCACGAAAATGCTTTAGTAACTTTCGTGTAAACTGTTGGGACTTTTTTTTCTTTTTAGACATCTGTAAGTAACTGACACAAAGTTACGCTTTTCAAAATGCATCATTCTTTACTTTATCAACCATTTATATATAATTCATTATTTATTAATTTATTTAAAAAAAAAGAGGGTGTATATGATGTAGTGTTGATTACTAGAATAACTTTTTCGTTAGTTGTTGGTCAAAAAAAAAGTACTTTTATATTCACCGATTATCAAGAAATAATACACTACTAAAAGATTGATCATCAAACAAAAACAGGTTTAATTAACAGATTGTTTAAAACGTATTTTGAGAATAAAAAAATGGCAAAAGCAGCAAAAATTAAGTTTATAACAGCCAAAAAAGTGCGCATAAGTAAACGATAACAAAAGCTTAATTTTTGCGTTTTCTTGTATTAATTTTTAATTCATAATTAAAGATCACATTTACAAAAATAGTTATCAGAGATAGTATCATTTTATTCACAGTTAATTCATAAGTAACGAACAACAGCAAATATGAAAATAAGCATTGGAAATGACCACGCAGGGGTTTCTTACAAAGAAGCAATAATTGCCTATTTAGAAGGAAAAGGATATCAGGTTCAAAATTATGGAACTGATACGGATGACAGTGTGGATTATCCGGACTTTATTCACCCAGTTGCCAAAGATGTCTCTGACGGAAAAGCAGCGTTGGGAATTATCATTTGTGGAAGTGGTAATGGTGCAGCGATGACTGCAAACAAGCACCAGAAAATTAGAGCAGCACTCTGTTGGACAAAGGAGATTGTGGCTTTGGCAAGAGAGCATAACAATGCGAACATACTAAGCTTGCCCGCCCGATATATTTCTATTCCGCAAGCCCTAGCAATGGTTGAGACTTATATTAGTACTGACTTTGAAGGGGGGCGTCACCAAGGAAGGATTGATAAAATACCCTGTTTATAATGCTTTCTTTTTATGCAAAGCAATTTAATGAGTTAACAACGGAGGAGTTGTATACAATTTTGGCGCTTCGCGCAGAAGTTTTTGTGGTCGAACAAAATTGCCCGTATCAAGATGTAGATGGTAAAGACAGGAAAGCTTTACATATTCTCGGTTTTGTAAATGACACATTAACGGCTTATGCACGCGTTTTAGAAGAAGGGATTTCTTACCAGGACTACGCCTCTATAGGAAGAGTTGTCACCAATCTTGAGAACCGTGGTAAAAAGTATGGACACGAACTACTGGTTTATTCTATAGGTGTTTGCCAAAAGCATTATACCGGGCAAAAAATAAAAATATCTGCCCAAGCCCATCTAGAAAAATTTTATACAACTCACGGTTTTGTCGCCACGGGTGAAGCCTATTTAGAAGATGGTATACCTCATATTGGCATGCTCTTGAAATAGGTTATTTTTTGGCTTTTAAAATGCTCATAAAAACAAGACAGCAACTTTTATAAAGAGAAAAAACGAACAAAAAAACACAACTATAGTGGTTTTTTTATTCGTTACAATTTTCCAGAAGGCTTTTAGTTTCTTCAATAAGGGTTATAGTTGACAAGGCTTTACGTCCTTTGAAAATAAGCATTCCATTTCCAGGGAAAGACAAATAGCTTTCGTGTGTTTTTAAAGCCACGCGTAATTGTCTTTTAATTCGATTGCGGTCTACGGCTTTTTTAAAATTTCTTTTAGAAACAGATACTCCAGCATGAAAAGCGTCCCCTTTGGGGTCTTTTACTAGGCGAAAAATTAAGTGCTTGCTACTATAGAACTTCCCTTGAGTAAAAAGGTGTTCAATAGCATATTTGCTTTTTAATCGTTTTAGACTAAAATCATTTTTCTTCAGCGACATAATAGTTGTTGCTCTTGTCAATATCAGCCATCAGATTACTAGGATCCAAGACAATGGCCTCAATATTCTCCTTGGGTTGGTCGATTGTAAAAGAGTAGTTGGGGTTGGCCCATGACCAATCTTTTTCTTGAACCCATTTAACATTATAGCTGTTTTCTTTTTCGCCTCTCATTAAAGAAATAGGGATGTAATGCAAAACGGTACTGCCGTCTTTATATTGAATGTAAACTTCTTGTGGCATTGGCATCAATTCGTTTCTTTTCAATCGGATTTCGGTTCCGTTTTCAACACTCGAAACGGCTTCGATTGCATAATCGATCTTGTTGGTGGTCTGAGTCCAGTCTGTTAGATACCACTGCAATTGGATTCCTGAGATACGTTCTGCAATAATCCTAAGGTCGTTGGGCAGCGGATGCTTGAATTTCCACTCATCATAATAGGTCTGTAGTGTTTTAAAAAGGTTTTCTTGCCCGATAATATAGCCCAATTGAGCTAAGAAGACGGCCCCTTTGCTATAGGCAGACCGCTCATAAGCGTAGTTGTGTGCGTATCGGTTTGCATTTGTTGCTTGTGGCATTTCAACACCAGAAGAAGCCAAACCAAAGTAACCGCGGTACGAGCCTTCCAAAGGGAAATCCTTGTTTTCTTCTAAAACTTCATTTTCAGCAAGTGTAGAAATAAAGGAAGTAAAGCCTTCGTCCATCCATTCGTGTTTGGTTTCATTGGTCGCCAAAACGTGCTGGAACCAAGAATGAGCCAGTTCGTGCGCAGTTACACCAACCAAAGAGCCAAATTTTCGATTGCCGGTAATAAGCGTTAACATGGCGTATTCCATACCCCCATCCCCGCCGTGAACGACAGAATATTGTGTATAGGGATAGGGTCCTATTTTTTCGTTAAAGTACGCCATTAGTTTTGCCGTAAGGGGCTGTAATTTTTTCCAATTATCTATAATTTCAGGATTGTTTTTGTAGAAAAAATGCAAGGTAACACCATTGGGTCCAGGGAAGGTGTCGTGTATATAATCGGGATCAGCCGCCCACGTAAAGTCATGAACATTGGGGGCAATATAATGCCAGGTAATTTTCCCTTTTTTACTTTTTGCCCTTTTGCGATCACTATAGCCGCGTCCGATATCGTCGGCGTTTTGTAAATAGCCACTCGCGGCAACCGTAAACTCTTTGTCTAGCGTTATTTTGACATCAAAATCACCCCATACCCCATGAAATTCTCTACCGGTGTAAGGATCGGCATTCCAACCCTCGTAATCATATTCTGCCATTTTAGGATACCATTGTGCCATAGAAAAAGCAATGCCTTCTTTAGAGTTTTTTCCAGCACGACGGATAAGATCCGGAACCTGCCCTTCAAAGGCCATTTTAAAAGTAGTACTTTCTCCCGGGGCCAGTGCCTTTGCCAAGCGAACCTCAAGGATGGTTTCGCTGTCGACAACCTCTGTAATAAGGCCGTCTTGAGTGAGGTCTATTACCTTTAAATAGCCCTGTTGTTTTGGGCTAAGCGTATCAAGATCGACTTTGAAACGAGTGTTTTTATCCCCAGCATTTTTGAGCCGAATAGCCATTTCGCTTCCAGGCTTAAAGGCATTGTAGTATTGATGAAAGAAAACTTTCTGTAGCGTTTCTGGGGAATTGTTTGTGTAAACGACAGTCTGTGTTCCTTGGTATTGAGCGGTTTCAGGATCAAGGCTAACCTCTATGCTGTATTGAACAGCTTGTTGCCAGTAGGTTTGGGCAGATAGGTTTCCAATTAAGAATAAGCTGAGATAAAATAGAACAGGATTTTTCATTAAAATTTTAATTTTTTTTAATCACGAGTCACCCTTCTTTTTAAAGAAATAGACTTTAGTAAAAAGAAGTTTTTAAAGGGTGTTGAGCAAAGTACGTTTATTTTGAAGCATACAACAAAGCGTTGTATAAATTTACGAGTCTCCCTGTTTTGGAATAGTAAAACGGGTTGTGTTGTTCCTCACCAGCAGGAAGCGTCAGTTTCGCATACATCGGAACCCCGGATTCCATAATAATTTTCTTGATTTTAGCGGCTGAATAGTTGGGATAGAAGGAGCGTAAAACAGCCGCAACACCACTCACATTCGGGGCCGCCATAGAAGTGCCATCAAAGCGCTCAAAGCCCCCACCAGGGACAGTAGAGTAGATTTTATAGCCAGGCGCAAACACATCTACATTGACATTTCCAAAATTTGAAAAGCTCGTGATGAGGTCTTCAGAATACTCCCAACTGCTAGCGCCAACGGTTATTACATTGTCTGCAATTTCTTGACCGTTTACAAAGTCATCAGGAAAATTGGGGTTTTCATCTGGGTTTACATTTTCACTATCATTGCCCGCAGCATGCACAAAAAGGACATCCTTATCAGCGGCATAGCGAAGGGCCTCTTGTACCCAATTGGGATGTGCAGAATAGCTTTTTCCAAAACTCGCATTGATTATTTTGGCGCCATTATCAACAGCATAGCGAATGGCCAAAGCAATGTCTTTGTCATACTCATCACCATTGGGAACGGCTCTTAGCGGCATTATTTTAACCCCTTTGGCAATCCCAACAGTTTTGGCTGCAACAATCCCCGATACATGAGTGCCGTGTTCATTGTTAACTCCCTCAGGGCCATTGACTCGGGAATCACCATACACACGATCCTCAAAATTGTCGGGATCGTCTCCTACAATGGAGCGTCCTTCAAAATCTATATTATGGTGGTAGTCAAGAGCGTCTTGATATTGTTTCAAGGCTTTATCAAGAAGGCTTTCTGTAATTTCGGCATCTTGAGCATAGGCCACCAGACGAATGGCGTTTGATAATTCGGGGGTAATAGGACTTATGTTTCTTGCTGCGTCCAGGTCAATCTCATCCGTTCCAAGGGCCGTTAAAAGTTGCTGTCGAGCGACCGGCAGCTGTTCTTTAATAAACAACACATTGGCCAATTGGCTCTTGTATTTGTTTCGTTCTTCCCGGCGTTTTTCTTCATATTCTTGATAGGCCTTAGAGCCAATTTCTTCTTGTTTTTGAAGTCGAATGTATTCAAGGTTTTCATTCTCAGAAGCACCTAAAAAATTCCATCCATGGACGTCGTCAACATAGCCGTTTTGATCATCGTCAATTTGATTGTTTGGAATTTCACCTTTATTGATCCAGATAGAGGAAGCGAGTTCGGGATGTGTAATGTCTACACCAGAATCAATAATTGCAACGATAACCTCTTCTCCTTTTTTATCTTGTATGAGTTCGGAATATGCTCTTTTGACAGACATCCCGGGAATTTGATCGCGTATTGGATCCAATAAAGCCCATTGGTTTTTTTGTGCAGAAGTAAGCGCTGGCTTTATTTCATTGTTGGTGTTGAGAACGATCGTTTCTCCCTTAAACCGAACCCCAGCACAACTGCTTAGGACAATTCCGAAAAGAAGAACAAGTGAATATTTTTTCATATTAAAAGATAGTTTTAAACAGGTGACTCTCTTTAAGTCGAATTCCTTTTTCTGTTTTTTTTAGGCTGATGATTTCGTTGTGTGGGTCGTGTTCTAAAAACAAAACCCAATCTTCTTCAACAGCTTGTTGCAAGATCTGATTTTTTTCTTGTAAAGTCAATAAGGGCCGAGTGTCATAACCCATTACATAAGGAATAGGAAGGTGCCCAACAGTTGGGATTAAATCCGCGGCAAAAAGAAGGGTTTTTCCTTTATAAGAAAGCTTGGGCAACAATTGTTTTTCGGTATGCCCATTGACGGCTAGAAAATCAATCCCCAAAGAAGTGTTGTGAATTTCTAAGCCACTTCCTTTAATAAAAGTAAGCTGTCCGCTTTCTATAATGGGTTGAATGTTTTCAGGTAAAAAAGAAGCTTTTTCTCTTGGGTTGGGGTTTACGGCCCAGTTCCATTGTGCTTCGTGGCACCAAAAACGCGCATTGGGAAAGGCCGGAACCAATCGCCCGTCTTTAGTTCTTTCGATAGCCCCTCCACAATGATCAAAATGAAGATGCGTAAACACTACATCGGTGATGTCTTCTTTTGAAAAACCGTGTTGAGCCAATGACTTTTCTAGGGAGTGGTCTCCCCAAAGTGCATAATGCTTAAAAAAGCTGTTGTCTTGTTTGGAGCCCATACCGGTGTCAACAAGGATAAGCTTGTTTCCTTCTTCAATAAGGAGCGAACGCGCCGCCATTTCGATACGGTTTTGTGCATCTGCAGGGTTGGTTCGCTGCCATAGTGCTTTGGGCACCACCCCGAACATAGCCCCTCCATCCAGTTTAAAGCAACCTGTTTCGATGGGATAGAGTTGCATTATTTTTTCAGTTTTATTCGAGTTAGGTAGCGATCGGACGTCATGTAAAGCACAGATTCATCTTCATTAAAGGCACAGTTTGCCGTTCGCTCTTCTGTTACGATAGTGCCCAGATGTTTTCCTGAAGGGTTAAAAATGAGCACTCCACCGGGGCCAGTAGCAAACACATAGCCTTTTTTACTGACTTTCATCCCATCGGCTAAACCGGGTCGATCAATAGAAGTAGCATCAAAAAAGATACGCTCGTTTGTGAGCCTCCCTTCGTCGAGGTCAAAAGCCATCCATAGATTTCGTTTTGAATCTGAATTCGCAACGTATAAGGTTTTTTCGTCTGGCGATAAGGCCAAGCCGTTAGGGCGACTTAATGTATCATAAACAAGACTTAGTTGTCCTTTGGTATCCAAACGATAAACCCCATTTATTGGGAGTTCTCTCAAGGGATCTTGGTCTCCTGATAAGCCATAAGGAGGATCTGTAAAAAACAAATCTCCGTTGGAATGTAAAATCAGATCGTTGGGAGAATGAAAACGTTTGCCTTCAAAATTATCAATAACAGTTACAAAGGGACTGGGATTGGCTAAAGGGGTATTGACCCGTGCAATTCTTCGATCCCCATGTTGAGCAATCAGGAGGTTTCCCTCTGCATCGAGAATCAACCCATTGCCACCAGATTTCTTTTTATTAGGGGCATAACCAGTATAGCCACTGGGGTCCAAATAAACAGTAAGACCTTCTTTTTCGCTCCAACGGTATAATTTGTTTTCAGGCACATCGGTAAACAAAACGCTATTAAGTGCCGGAACCCAAACAGGGCCTTCGGACCAGTTAAAGCCATCTGCAAGGATTTCTACAGTTGCCTCTTGGTCAATAAGAAGATTTATTTCTGGATCGAGCCGCTCCACTCCACCTAGGGTTTGCTGCGCAAAACTGAAGAGAGAGAAGAGACTACAAAAAAGGAAAGAAAGATATTTCATACGGTTTTTTTAGGCTAAAAGTTTGGCTAAATCTTTTGTATACTCAATCAGCGCAATGGTTTCATCTGTTCGGGCCAATTTGATTTTATCAAAAAGAATTAAGGAGTCCCCATTGCTTTCGATGTGGTAAATCTGGCGGTTTTCAAAAAAACGAATCCGCTCATCGGTGAAAAAGGCTCGTATCTCAGATTCTTCTTTACCGGTAATTAAAAAGCGCTTCGAGAAATCAGGATACATATCAAAATCGATGTCTTTAAATCCTGTTAAAGCCATTACGCGGTCAAATATTTTTTCAAATAGTCCTTCTTTTTCCATGGCAAAAACAGGAATTTTTTTATTTAATTTCAAAACCATTACGGTTGTGTTGAAGGTCTCTGCAGAAAAAGTATCTCCTTCATTAAAGGTTAGGTCAGAGATTTCCCAGGACATATTTAAAGCCTCAAAAGAACCTTTTAGAGAGTTCGATTTTCGCTCAATAGGACGGATTTCAAAGAAGTGGAATTTCTTGAGATATTGGGTGTTCCACTCTACTTTGTAATTAAAGGAATAGTCTTTTTCGGCAGCCAGGTTTTGCAATCGTATTTGCCTAGGAGATAGTTTTGGTGCGGCATTGTTCAAGGAGATCTTTAAGGCCCTGTTATGGGTAGAATAGGACACATGAGAATCCAGTCCGCTAATGACTACATTTCCTCCAGTTTCCTTTTGCATTCTTAGAAAGTCTACTAAATATTCCATATAAGACATGCCGACTAAGCGGGTTTCGGATAAATCGATGTTGACATCAACACCGCTAGGAATTTTCTTAAAGAGGCTGTCTATTTTTAAGACCCCTAAGAAGTTGGCAATGCCTTTAATTTTTACATCGTAGCCGCCTTCTTGATTTTGATCAAGACTCGATCCTGACTGAAAGGTCATCTTAAAAAACAGTCCAATAGATTCTTTTGCCAGCAGCATATGAGTCGCTAAGACCAAAAGCAAACCACCGACAAGCCCTATTAAAAGGTTGGTATATAAGGTAAGGATTAAGGTAAAAACAAAGAAGATCAATTGCTCAGGACCTTGATTATAGACCTGTTTAAAAACAGCAGGAGAAGCGAGTTTAAACCCAGTATAGACGAGCAAGATGGCAAAGGCAGACAAAGGCACTTGTTTCATAATGGGGCTTAATGCTACTATTAAGAGCAACAAGAACACCCCTTGGTATAAGTTTGACCACTTGGTCTTTGCACCATTGTGAATGTTGACTGTACTTCGAATGATAACAGCGATAATAGGCAAACCCCCAATAAAGCCTGCCGCCATGGTACTGAGACCAATACCTGTTAGGTCTTTATTCAAGTCTGTTTTTCGCTTGTAGGGATCGATTTTGTCGACTGCTTTGGCAATCGCGAGCGACTCGATACTGGTAATGATAAGAATGGAGAAGACCGTGGTCCAAAACTCAAGGGTCCCTATTTTAGAAAAATTAGGATGCAGTATGGAGTCCATAAAATTATCGGGAATGTCTAAAAGAAGTGTAGGACCTACTTCATAGCTTCTTCCCAAAAAACTCAGGCTGTGTTGCTCAAAGAAATTAAAGAAATAAACGAAAGGGATGGAAAAGACAATCACCCAAATAGGCGCTGGAAAAAATTGAAAGACACGGAAGCTTATTTTGGAATGAAACAGCGACAGCAGCAAGCCAATAATGGAAATAATAACAACAAAAGGATTCGCTTGGGGTAAGAAAAGAACGGCTTCAATAAGATTTTGAATGATGCTTGGGCTATCAGAATGGGTCCCCAAAGCAACGTGAATTTGTTTGGCAAAAATGATAATCCCAATGGCCGCTAGCAATCCATGAATAACCGATGAGTGAAAAATATCGGCCAGGCGGCCCAATTTCAGTACTCCTAGAAAAGCCTGTATCCCACCGGAAACAACAATGGCAGCTAAAACGTAATTGAAGGCCTGTCCAGAGCCATCATCCATAACCGCAATCCCATAGAGGATTACTGCGATGACGCCTTTTGCAGGGCCATTAACGGAAACATGTCCACCTCTATACAGGGTGGTAACAACCCCTCCTACAACTGCCGACCAAATACCTGCCATCGCAGGAGCCCCTGCCGCCAAGGCAATCCCTAAAGACAGTGGCAAGGCAATAAGTGCGACACTGATGGCCGCTATTGCATCCCCACGCCAATTTTCAAGCAAGCCTTTAAGCCCTGTTTTTGGTACAACTTCCATTTTTACGGTTTACCAAGTCAAGATAATGACCATTTTTTATTTTACAGGACTCCTAAGCCAAAAACTTATTTCGCTCTCGACACCAATTAAGAAAAGCCGCTATTGTTTTTTATTTGCTTTGTGAAAAAAGCCAAGGCAGAAAAGTAGGGTCTGCAAAAACAAGATCCCAGCTGTTGTGGTTGACATCGGGATAGCGATTAAAGCGCACTTGAGCATTTGCTTTTTCTAAGCCAGCGGCCATACGTTCGGAGTGGGTTATTGGGACTACCTCGTCAATTTCTCCGTGATCTATTCGCCAGACAGGCTTGCGGATTTTAGCACTAATTTTTGGATGGGCGCCTCCACAGATGGCGAAGGCAGCAGCAAAGGTATTTGGATTGCGATAGACCAACTCAAAAGTGCCCATGCCACCCATTGAAAGCCCGCCTACATAAATACGGTTTTTATCGACCTCATAATTCGAAACAAGCTCTTCTAGCAAGCCTTCTACTAAATCCAAGGTCTTGTTTTCTGTGGGATTTTCAGAATAGGCAAACTTAAGGGGGACATCACGCGAAAGGACGGTAGCCCAATAGCTTTCTTTTGGACATTGTGGAAAAACTACAATAGCAGGAAATTGTTCTTGAATGTCTTTTTGCAAAAACAAATCACTGCCGTGAGTAAGCTGCAATTCATTGTCATTCCCGCGTTCACCGGCCCCGTGAAGAAAGATGAGTAGGGGATACTCTTTGGTGATATCATATTCTTTTGGCAGTAAAATTTGATAGGGAAGACTCCCCTTATTGTTTTCAAAAAGGTTTTTTTTGAATTGTTGTGCGCTGCCTGAGAATGAAAAAAAGAGGGCAAGAAAAAGCAATCGCATATTTAGAGCTTTTCGGTTAGTATGGCCAAAAGGGTTTTTACGCCATTTCGATAGTTCCCCAACCGAATGTTTTCATTAGGACTGTGTTGGTTGTTATCTCTGTTCACGGTTGGCACTGCAACAGCAGGAATATCAAGCGTATTCACAAAAGGCGAGATGGGAATAGAGCCTCCGCTCATACGGACCCGAATAGGGTCTTGCTCAAAGCCACGAACGAGGGCTTTGCGAAGCCATTTTCCAACTTTGGTATCCAAATCGGTTCTGAAAGATTGATAGGAAATTTCAGAACTAAGAGTGGCGACCCTTGGATATTGCGTGCGTTCTTCGGCTGTGGGTTCGCGGTCCACGACATAGTATCCTTGATTTTCGATATGTTTTTGTATGAGTTGAATCAAGCGTTTGGGATCGGATTCGAGCACCAAGCGAACGTCAATTTCTGCACGCGCCCAGGCAGGGATAATGGTTCGTGCTTTTTCATTGATCCAGCCGGATTGCAAGCCTCTAATGTTTAGTGAAGGGTATTGAATAGACTCTTGATAGTTGGGGCCAACTTGATCAACCTCTCCAATCTGAAGGGTTTTCATAAAGTGCTCTTTATCGTGGGGAAAAGCCTTGAGAATTTTCTTTGTTTGATCGTCAATCTGAATTCCATCGTAGTAGCCAGGAATAGTGACCCTTCCACTGTCGTCTTTCATGGAAGCCAGTAGCTTTGCCATTCGCAAGGCAGGGTTGGGCACATAGTTGCCAAAGTGACCACTGTGTTGAGGAGCGATGGGGCCATAGGTTGTCAATTGAAGGGTGGCAATCCCCCTTGCGCCGAAGGAAAGAGTTGGCTTTCCAGAACGGTGCATGGGCCCATCAAAAATAATCAATTGATCAGCAGCTAGTAATTTTCTGTTGGCTTTAACAGCGTCGGGAAGATGAGGAGACCCGAGCTCTTCTTCAAAATCCATAATGACTTTTAGGTTGAAATTGGGTTGAATTTTTTCTCTCAACAGCACATCCATTGCTTTTAAAAACATGACAACGGGTCCTTTCGCATCACTTGCAGAGCGGGCAAAAACACGCCAATCGTCTTCGTAGTTTTGAATGGTGTCCCAGGGGATTGCTTCCCATTCACCTGCTGTATTTTGTTTTTTTAAGACCGGGATATAAGGACTTTCTTGATTCCATTTAGCAGGATCTACTGGTTGTCCATCAAGCTGTAAATAGACTAAGACTGTTTGCTTGGCAGAGGGGTATTTTTTTTCAGCGAGAAGCAGTGGTGCTTTTGGGGTTTGAATACGTTGGGTAGTAAAGCCTCTTTCGGCAAAGGTACGTTCACACCATTGAACGTTTTTTTCTATTTCTGGCAAGCGCATTCCGTCATTGGGAATGCTTAGCACCTCTTGCAACATCGGAAAAGATTCCAAAGTAGCCTCGGCGGCCCATTTATCCAGCTGTTGAGCAGATTGCGCAAGGAGTGGGAATGTAAAAAGAAAGCTAAAGAGAAGTGAGTAAAAAGTCTTCATAAAATCATTTTTCCTAAAGATAGAAAATATGATTTCAATAAAAAGGAGCTAGGGGCTTAGTCGTTAAGTTGTAAGACGGCCATAAATGCCTGTTGTGGGATTTCAACATTACCCACCTGGCGCATTTTCTTTTTTCCTTTCTTTTGTTTTTCAAGCAACTTTCGCTTTCGGGTAATATCTCCCCCATAACATTTTGCCGTAACGTCTTTCCGCAAGGCTTTGATGGTTTCCCGAGAGATTATTTTAGCACCGATAGCGGCTTGAATCGGAATGTCAAATTGCTGACGTGGGATAAGGCTTCGTAGCTTTTCACACATCTTTTTCCCAATCGTATAGGCATTGTCAGCGTGGATAAGAGCCGATAGGGCATCTACCTGATTGCCATTTAAGAGGATGTCTACTTTCACTAATTTTGAGGCGCGCATTCCAATAGGGGAATAGTCAAAAGACGCATAGCCTTTGGAGACTGTTTTGAGCCGGTCGTAGAAGTCAAAAACAATTTCAGCAAGGGGCAAGTCAAAACTCAACTCAACACGTTCGGTAGTAAGGTAGGTTTGATTGGTGATAGTTCCCCGTTTCTCTATACAAAGCGACATGACATTCCCAACATAATCAGATTTGGTAATGATAGTGGCTTTGATATAGGGTTCTTCTACCCGTTCAAGATAGGAAGGGTCGGGCAGATCAGAGGGGTTGTTAACCGGCAATATGGTATCGGGTTCTTTTTTAGTAAAGGCGTGATAGGATACGTTGGGAACGGTTGTAATGACACTCATATTAAATTCACGCTCCAAGCGCTCTTGAATAATTTCAAGATGTAACATTCCCAAAAACCCACAACGGAATCCAAAGCCTAAGGCAGCGGAGCTTTCTGGCTGGAATACCAATGAAGCGTCATTGAGCTGTAGTTTTTCCATACTGGCACGAAGCTCCTCGTAGTCTTCAGTATCTACAGGATAGATTCCGGCAAAAACCATGGGCTTGACTTCTTCAAAACCAGAAATAGCAAAAGGGGTTGGGTTTTCTGTAGCGGTAATGGTATCTCCCACTTTGACCTCCTTGGCTTCTTTGATTCCCGTGATGAGGTAGCCTACATCGCCAGCGCCGATATTTTTTTGTGGGGCTTGTTTAAGGCGTAGCGTTCCAATTTCATCAGCAAAATAATTTTTGCCGGTGGCCATAAATTGAATTTTTTGGCCTTTGGAGAGTTGTCCGTTTAGGATTCTAAAATAGGTTTCAACCCCTCTAAAGGGATTGTAAACAGAATCAAAAATCAGGGCTTGCAAGGGGGCTTGAGGGTCGCCTTTGGGAGCGGGTACGCGGGCTACGATGGCGTCTAGTATTTCTTGAATTCCCAAACCCGTTTTGGCAGATGCAGGAATAATTTCTTCTGGGGCACAGCCAAGTAAGTCGACGATATCGTCTGTTACTTCTTCAGGATTGGCAGAAGGCAAGTCGATTTTATTGAGAACAGGAATGATTTCCAAGTCGTTCTCTAAGGCCAAATAAAGGTTGGAGATGGTTTGTGCCTGAATGCTTTGTGCCGCATCTACAACCAAGAGCGCTCCTTCACATGCCGCAATAGAACGGGAAACTTCATAGGAGAAATCAACATGGCCCGGAGTGTCGATAAGGTTAAACACATATTCTTCTCCTTCGTGGGTATAGTTCATTTGAATCGCGTGGGACTTGATGGTGATTCCGCGTTCGCGTTCCAGATCCATATCATCCAGCAGCTGATCTTGTTTTTCTCGATCGGTAATGGCTCCCGTAAAATCAAGGAGTCTATCAGCCAAGGTACTTTTACCGTGGTCAATGTGTGCGATTATGCAAAAATTTCTAATATTCTTCATCTCAACGCCTTCCTTCATAGCCCCACAAAGATATTACTTTGTTTGTGGACTGAGTAGAAAAAAGCAAGGCTTTGATTCCTAGAAATGTTTTTACCTTTGCAGCATGCCAAACATAGGTCCAATAGAACTCCCTGACTTCCCATTGTTGCTTGCCCCAATGGAAGATGTAAGCGATCCGCCTTTTCGCGCCTTGTGCAAAGAAAACGGGGCTGATGTTGTATATACTGAGTTTATTTCCTCTGAAGGATTGATTCGAGACGCTGCCAAAAGCGTACAGAAACTAGACATCTACGAAAAGGAAAGACCTGTTGGGATTCAAATTTTTGGGGCCAATTTGGATTCTATGTTGCAAGCTGTGGACATTGTTGAAAAGTCCAAGCCTGATATAATAGACATCAATTTTGGCTGTCCTGTCAAAAAAGTCGTCTGCAAAGGCGCAGGTGCTGGAATTTTAAAAGACATTCCTTTAATGGTTAAGTTAAGTGCGGAAATGGTGAAACGCTCAGCACTTCCAGTCACGGTTAAAACACGATTGGGCTGGGACCACGATTCAATCAAAATTGTAGAAGTAGCTGAGCGCTTGCAAGATGTAGGGGTGGCAGCCATTTCTATTCACGGCAGAACCCGAGCGCAGATGTACAAAGGCGATGCCGACTGGAAACCCATTGCGGCGGTTAAGAACAATCCCCGTATGCACATACCTGTCTTTGGTAATGGCGATGTGAATACTCCCGAGCAGGCCAAAAAAATGCGTGATGAGTATGGTTTGGATGGTGCGATGATTGGCCGAGCCAGTATTGGCAACCCTTGGTTTTTTAATCAAGTAAAAACCTTTTTGAAAACAGGCACGCACCAAGCCCCTCCCACAATGGAAGAGCGGGTTCATGCAGCACGTCGCCATTTGCAGATGTCTCTAGATTGGAAAGGGGAAGTCTTGGGGGTCTTAGAAACCCGGCGTCACTATACCAATTATTTTAAAGGGATTCCCAACTTCAAAGAATACCGAACACAAATGGTGACCGCTAATGCATCCTCAGATGTTTTTGCCGCTTTTGATGCTGTTTTGGAAAAGTGGGGAGATTATCAATTTGCCTGAAAAGCCTTCCTCTCTTTATTTCGAGTCGCCCAAAAAGAGGCAATCGACCCCAGCACAAAGACGGTTACTAGCACCAGTAGAATGTTGCCAACTTCCCAAATGACGGGGTAGGCAATGGCCGTTCCGGGGACATAAATAAAAGGGAAAAACTGCTGTATTAAGACAATAGCACTGGCCAGTATTACCCCAACAATCCCCCCCCAAAAGCTGATTAAACAGCCCAAGGTGAAAAAGAGCTGTCGGATTTGAGAAGGGGTCAAGCCCATGGCATGGTAGATGGTAAATTGCGGTCTTTTGTCCACCATCATCATCAACAAAGCCCCCACAACGTTAAAAAGCGCAATGATTAAGACAAGCGTAAAGATGAGGTAGACGGCTAAATTTTCAGTTTTTAGCATTTTATAAAAGGCGGCATTGAGATCGTTGCGGTCTAACAAACGGAGTTTAGAACGCAGCAAAGCAGAGAGTTGCTGATGAAGCTGGTCTTTGGAAAGCAAGGGAGCCTTGATTTCAATAGCACTAAAGAGCGTATCGGGATAATTCAACAACTCTTGCGCAAAAGACAAAGGGGCGAAGAGGTATTTTTTATCCAAATCGTCGCTGATTCGATAGAGTCCCACCACATAAAGTGGGCGGGTTTTTAAACGGGTGTTATTTAAGATACTACTGCTGTTTTCTTCGGGGACGGTTACATTCAAAAACGAGTCGTAATCAAACACGCCAACCCCCAAGGCCGAAGCCAGACCATAGCCCATAACCGTTTGGGATTGCTCCATCTGATTCCATTCACCTACTAGCACCAAACTATCAACGGGAATTGTTTTGGGATAGTCTGGAGGCACTCCTTTTAAATAAGCAACTTGGCTTTTGGATTCAAAAGAGAGAAATACTTTTTCCTCCAGAACAGGTGCCCAAGAGGCAATAGGAAGGGTGTTGAGTTCTTGTATTACAAGACTGTCCAGCACGAGAGTCTTCCCCTGCTTGGGGATTAGCTTAAAATCGGGATCTAGGCCGCTGGTAAAAGTTAGGCCAAATTCTTTGAGCCCACTAAAGGCACTTAAGACCACGAATAGTGAAGCGCTTGCCACTACGACAACCAAAACCGCAATAGCATTGATCCGATTGATAACGGTCTGTCGGCTTTTAGAAAAGAAATAACGCCATGCGATCCGAAAGACAATGTGCATGTTTAGTCTTTTTTTGGCGGCTGATTTGGAGCAATAGGGTTATCGGGGCTTTTTAAGTCTCTTTCGATGGCTTCAATATAATCTAGAGAATCGTCTAAATAAAACACCAAGTCCGGGATTCGTCTCAATTGGTTTTTTAGCAACTGTGAAAGATCGTGCTTCAGCTGGAAGCTGTTTTGTTGCAGGGCGTCTAGATAATAAGAAGCTTTGTCAGAAGGGAATATACTTAGATAGACTTTAGCGAGCGACAAATCTATCGTAACCTTGACCTTGGTAACCGACAGAATAAGGTTGGAAACTCCTTCTTGACGAAGCGCCGTTTGAATAAGCTGGGCGACTTCTTTTTGAAGCAGGCTGCCTATTTTCTGTTGCCGTGGACTTTCTTCTTGCATAAAACAAAAGTACGGAATCTCTACTGGAAAAGAGGAGTCTGCCATAGAAGGGTCATGATAACAGCTGGAAGTAACAGCAAATAGGGAAGGGGCTTAGCCTTCGGGCACAAATTCCCATTTAAAATCAGACGTCAGACGGTAGGTTCCGACATGTGTTTTTCGCCATTGGCTAGGCGGTATAATGGAGAGAAAATCACCTTTGGCACCTTCATACAAATGATAGACCTCTCCTACGATGGGCTCAAATTTATAAGCGGCTGCATAGACCCTTTGTGTATTTGAGGCTTCCGTGACAAAAGCTTTGATTTTCTGTTGCAGTTCTTCGAGCTCTGCACTTAAAATCTTGGATGCTTTTTCGACTCCTTTTCGCTTAAATGCATCTACGTTGGGAACCTCAATTAAAGGCCCACTCACCGAGCTTGCATAGGGCAGTAACTTGGCTACATAGGAATCAGTGTCTTCATCCCAAACAACGGAATCAGGCTTTTTCTTCAAAACAATTTTTTTCAAAGATACTCTATTGGTCGTGAAATTCAAGGAGACCGCAGGAGGACCACTATATGATTACTAAAAACGAATCCATTCAAGGGCTCTAGCAATTTAGTTTTTTTGTATTTTTGCCCTATGTTCAAATTCGGATTAGCCGAAAGAACAGGTCCTATAGCTCAGTTGGTTAGAGTAGCTGACTCATAATCAGTTGGTCCCTGGTTCGAGCCCAGGTGGGACCACCAATAAGCCCTCTAAGTCTTTGACTATGAGGGTTTTTATTTTTTACATATTTAAGTGTGAACCCTTTTGTGAACCCAAACATGGTTTATTATAGTTAAAATGACGTGTAGATGTCGTGAGAGAAAAGTTTATATAAGAATAGTTTTGTCATGAGATTAGGGACAAAAATCAAGGAACTGCGTAAAAAGAAAGGTTTGACTCAAATTGAACTCTCAGAAAAAACAGGATTAACAGAGAGAACCATTCAAAGAATAGAAAACCATGAAGTAGAACCTTCAATACACTCGTTAAAAAAAATGGGTGATGTTCTTAATCACAATTTAAACGAACAAAAACGGTATGACATGACGAAAAAACAAAGACTATTAAATGTTTTTTTACTCTCTATTTCAATTCTTATTGTAGTAGATTTTTTGGTTGGATGGTTAACATGGGAAGAACATTGGTGGGTTCTCATTAGTTGGTTTTTTCCTATTATCGGTGGTATTTCAATTCCATACTATAAAAAAAGAAGAGGTAAATAATTTTAAAGTTCAGTTTTTTAAAAGCGCCAACACTATTTTCGCTTTCTGATCTTCCGCAAGCTTGGTGAACTGGTCCCCCAAAGTAAAAACCCACTCAGTAAATTATACACCCTACAGGAGCTAGTGATTGGAGTTGAGTTAATTGTCTTAATAGCGTATTAACTTTTTTAACTTTTACATAAGGTTTGTGTTTGGTTTTTATAAGGTACTGTTAACAGGAAGGTCACATTTTAGATAGTTGAACTCAATACTTTTGAATAAATATCATAATCATGAAAAACCTATTATCCTTTTTTTTACTATTCTCCATAACCGTTTCTTTTGCTCAGAGCACACTCAAGGGTAGAGTTATTGATGAAAGTAACTTTCCTTTACCAGGAGCTATTATTACAACTGAAGATGGACAAATTGTAGTCTCTGATTTTGAAGGCTATTTTTCAGTATTAATAGAAAACACTGAAGAGAGTTTAGTAGCCAATGTTGAGTACACTGGATTTGCCTCTCAGACACTCTCCCTTTCCACTTCAGATGTTATTCTTGTAGTAGTTTTACAACAAGAAGTAAACGTATTAGAAGAGGTAATAGTCTCTGGATTCCAGAGTGGTGTCGTAAAATCGCTAAACAAACAAAAAAGCGATGTTAATGTTACCAATATAGTTTCATCTGATCAGGTCGGAAAATTTCCCGATGCTAATATTGGAGATGCATTAAAAAGAATTAGTGGTATTGCTATGCAATATGATCAAGGAGAAGCTAGAGATATTATCATTCGCGGTTTTGCTCCTGGATTGAACTCTGTTACCTTGAACGGCGATCGAATTCCGTCTGCTGAAGGGGACAATCGACGGGTGCAGATGGACTTAATACCATCCGATATGATCCAACTAATTGAAGTAAGTAAAACGCTTACACCAGACATGGAAGCTGACGCTATTGGAGGTTCTGTAAACCTTATTACCCGTTCCAATCCAAATGGATTCCGTTTTTCTTCAACCTTATCGGGGGGTGCCAACCCAGTTAGAGAAGGCGGGTTTAATCGTAGTCTAGGTTTAATAGTTGCAGATAAATTCAACGACAAATTTGCCTATACATTTAGTGCCAGTCATAACACTGCTGACTATGGTTCTGATAATGTAGAATTCGAGTGGGATGATAATGCTCAAGATGCTATAAAAGAACAAGACATTCGCCGTTATGATGTAAAGCGAACACGACGTTCAGTTTCTATGAATTTAGACTATAATATCAATGCAAACAATAGTTTATATTTTAAATCAATGTACAATTCACGTGACGACTGGGAAAACAGATTTCGAGTACGTTTTGACGACATTGATGATGAAGGCGATGGAACACTGCGCATTCGTAAACAAACGAAAGGTGGAATAGGGAATGATCGTGTAGACAATACACGTCTTGAAGACCAACGTACTTCGCGTTTTTCCTTAGGTGGAGACCACCAGTTTGGGAAATTAGCCATGGACTGGAAAGCCGCTTATTCTCAAGCTTCAGAAAACCGACCAAATGAAAGATATATCAGGTTTGATCAAAAAGGGGCAGCCTACACAGCTGTGGGCCTTTCAAATTCATCACTGCCTGGTTTCAGGGTTGCGGAATCAGTTCTGAATGCTACTGATGAATTTGAGTATAAGGAATTTTTAGAGGGCGAATCAGAAACCGAAGAGGACAACACTACTTTCAGAGTCAACTTCGAATTACCTTACGGCAAGAACGACTTTGTCAAGTTTGGATATAAAGTGAATTCAAAGACTAAAATGCGTGATAATATTTGGTATGAGTATGATGCGGAGTCAGCTTTTCCAACATTGTCTGAATCAACGAATGAAAATTACGACATAAATGGATATTTAGCAGGCGCATACAAACATGGCTTATTTGCTACTCCTGAATTCTTAGGAGGACTAAACATTGGGAGTTATGAAGAATCGATCGCTCTTGGAGAGTTTGGTGCAGAAAATTATAATGCCGATGAGGTAGTAAATGCAGCGTACTTAATGTTTACCGACCAATTAGGCCCTAACACAAAAGCAATATTTGGTGCCCGTTTAGAGTCAACTAACATTGATTATACAGGTTTCGAATACGATGAAACTACTGATGAATCCATCGCTGATTTAGGAAAAGTTTCGGGCAGCAATAGTTATACTAATATATTACCAAATGTGACCGTGCAACATTCGGCTAAAAACCTTGTTTTGAATGCTGCTTACACTGTTTCATTAGCTCGTCCAGCATATTTTGATTTAGTGCCTTACCGCGAGGTCGTTTCTGAGGATGAAGAAATCGCTTTTGGTAATCCTGATCTTGAGGCAACGATTTCGAACAACTTTGATTTTATGGCCGAATATTACTTTGGAAATGTAGGGCTTATATCAGCAGGTGTTTTCGCAAAAAGTATTGACAACTGGCTGTATACATTTAGTGATGATAACTTTGAAGGCTTTTCAGGACAGTATGCAGGCTTTGATTATGAGCAAGTTCGTAACGGAAAATCTGCAACGGTAAACGGTTTTGAATTAGGCCTTCAGTCCAAATTAAACTTCTTACCAGGGTTTCTAAGAAACACCACTTTTTACGGTAACTACACCTATACCAACTCAAGTACCGATGGTGTTGAAGGAAGAACGGATCTACCGCTAGCAGGAGCGAATGAAAATATGTTTAATGCTTCTCTTGCCTACGAGACTAAAAACTTCTTTTTGAGAGCTTCTTTGAATTACGCCGGGGAATCCTTAGATGAAGTTGGTGGAAATGAATTTGAAGATCGCTGGTACGATGAACAAACCTTCGTAGACTTAAACGCAACCTATTCAATCAACGATAGAGTTCGCATTTTTGCAGAAGCTAAGAATTTGACGAATCAGCCTTTAAGATATTACCAAGGACTTGCACAAAGAACGATGCAACTTGAATATTATGACATCAATTGGAATATCGGTTTGAAAATCGATATTAGGTAATTTAATACGCGCCAACCTACCCTGACAATGAAATACTCTAAAACACTTACCATTTGTCTCGTTAGCGTTACGTTCTCAATACAGAGTCAAATTAAGAATAGTGGGTCGTCTGACCCACTATTTTATTTTGAGATGACCCCCTATGTTGAATCGACTCCGGTTATGTCTGTGGATGACGCTGCAGATGATATTTGTATTTGGGTGAGTAATTCCGAAGATCAGCCTATATATGTGGTGGGAACCGACAAAAGAAGAGGTTTAGAGACTTACAATGAATGGGGACAACGTATTTTTGATGCGCCCTTTGGTCGCATTAACAATGTAGATTTATGGGACAGCCCCATCGGTCCGATAGTTGTAGGGTCAAACCGAAGTTTTAACAGCCTTGATTTTTACAAACTTAATACTGACGGTTCTTTAGAACTTTTAAATCGTTATCCTACAGGTCTTTTGGATGTATATGGTGTTAGTTTTTATCTAGGAAAAAACCAAAGTACAGAAGTTTTTCTTAGTGATAAAAAAGGTTTTGTAAAGCGTTACGCCATTAAATTATTCAATGACTTTGTTTCTGTAAACCTATTGGATACATTTAAGTTTAGTTCTACAATTGAGGGTATTGTAGGTGACTCATACTATCAACGAGTTTATCTAGCCGAAGAAGATAAGGGGCTCTGGTATCTGGATTTAACAAAAGCGAAACCCACAAGAATAAAAGTTTTAAAAACTGACAGAAAAACAGTAGTTGCTGATTTAGAAGGCTTAGCTCTTGCTGATCTAGAAGAGGGTGAAGGGTATATACTTCTATCGGTACAAGGTAATAACTCTTATGCCGTTATAGACAGGAAGACCCTGACCTTAAAGGCTATTTTTCACATTAAATCTTCAGATTTAATTGATGGCACTGAAGAAACCGATGGAATTGAAGTGAGTACAAACCCTAGATTCCCTGTTCTTATTGTTCAAGATGGCATTAATACTGGTGAGACACAGAACTTCAAGTGGGTCAGATGGAAGGACATTCTTAAAAAGATGAATCAAAATAATTGATGAAACGACTTAGTTTTGTCTTAGCAGCAGCACAAATATTTATCGCCTTCTAATCTTCCGCAAGCTTGGTGAACTGGTCCCCCACAGTAAAAACCCACTCAGTACGGTAAACAACCCAAACAATGAAAAAACACGAAGCAAGAGATTGTTAAAATTATCACGTCCTTGGTAGTCCATCGTGTGCCCCATCCACAAAAAATCAAACCAACGCCAACTCTCATGGCGCACCTTTTTAAAAATCCCACTTTGCGCATCTACATAGGCCACTAAAAGATCTGGATGGTCATAGTGAATCGCATAGGCAGGGAGTGCCTGCCCTCTGTATTCATGCTGGGGATCCGTATCAGTTAAGAATTCGACACGGTCTATTTTTAAATCCCCAACAAGGTTTTCTTCAGCAACTTGTATGGCCTCTTGCTCCGTAATCCCATTTTTTAGGGCACCTGTTTGAGCGTGGTAAAGCGCTTTGCTGTTGATCCAAAAATAAGGCGATTGGTTGATGGCAACCAAACTCAGATCTTCAATAGTTTCCGGAATACTATCCAAGGGGATCAGATTTGTAAATACTCCTGCTGTGGAAGGGGTTTTTTTAAACGGATCACCGTGAATTTCATCTAGGTCTGTCCAGCTAAAATAGAGTCCAGAAACCGTCCAGGCCAAAAATTGCAACCCAATAAACAGGCCCAGATAACGATGGGTTTTTCGAATCCGTAGTGCGGTGTTTCTTTTTACCATATTCTTAAAAATTACTGGGGCTTTGGATTAAACTTTAATTTTTTATCAAGGGCGATAATCATCACATTGGCTCTGTTTTGCCACGATTAAATTTAGATCTAATACAAAATATCTTTGACCTGCCTCCAGGTAATTAGTTGTATATTTTTGTCTTTAATTAGCTTTTTAAACGCCTTGTCTTGCAGTATTTTAACATCTAATTCTCTCCAAGCAGCTCCATAATCAGGATGATTACTAGTAATGGCTTTTAACTCTTCAGTATCATATCCTAAGTGGACCAATAAAACGTTTAATCCGGGTTTAACATCCCTAATGGCATTCAGATAAAACGTTTTCCAACTTTGATAATCGATGGGGGAGTCAGCAGCTTTTTGATAAATCTTTTCTGCCCAAACCAATTTAGAGGGCTCAAACTGTGTGGTGTCAATCACCTTGAGAATGTCTCTATATTCCTTTGACAGTAAAATAGGTAAACGGTGTTCATGACCGACTTCAAAATAGGCTTGTACGATTTCTGGGGTTACTGTAACAGATCCCATATGGGTGTCCAAATGAGTTGGAATTAACCCATTCTTACTAGCGTATTTTATTTGAGATTTTAGTTCTCTTTTCACCTCCTCGTAGGTAGCATTTAATCGGACTCCTTCATTTAGTGGATAAAAGTGTCCTTGTTCATTAAGTAAAGAACCAATTTTATCTTTTGATGAGATTCCAGACCATTTGTAATTTTCCCATTCAGAGGTCAACGTCAAATGCAATCCCAGGTCATGATTTGGGTTGAGTTTAGCATAATTAGCAACTTCTAAAAACCAAGGGCAGGGCACCATAACACTACCCGAACTAATAATTTTAGACGAAAAGCCGTCAAAACTTGCACTGTTAACAGAATGCGCAACCCCGATGTCATCTGCATGGATAATCAAAAGCCGAGCGTCTTTTTTGAACCCCAGTTTTTGAGCTAAATTTTTTTCCGCTTGAGCAAATCCGGATGCTACAACACATAGTATGGCGGATAACGCGATTAGATTTTTCATGGATTGAACAGTTTCCTATTAAAACTACAAAAAAGCAAACTGTATGTAAAGGGATGTCTATTGAGACGTTATTTCTTTATGTTTAGGCTTTTCAAAAATATAATTGAATTTATACACATGTATAAAAAGGCTGGGCTGGACTGAATGACGCTGTCATGTATTACGATTCTTGTTATAAAAGCACCGATCATCATTATCGAAAGTACTGCAGCACTATACTGTTTCAATCGGATATTATAAAAACCCAAAAACAATCCTATGCCCGCCAATAGCTGTGACAGGGCTATTAAAGTTCGATATTCTGAAAATCCATAACGAATAAATTCTTCTTCATAAAAAGGATCCAGCAGGGTAATGACCCCATACAGTAAGTGCGAGCCTGCCGAAAAGAATTGTAAAAGCTTGTAAATCACCACGCGAAACTAGACTATCCTATCTGATATACAATTATTCGTAGATGATTTTTCTATAATAAATGAATAACTGTCTTTAAAAACACACTAGTAATCTTCCCCTCCTTTACCCTTTAGATATACTGTGAAATTCTATACTAAGCTATCAGCTGCATAGAACATGACTTCCAAAAGCATAAATTGTAAAGGAGCGTAATTTTTATAGAGGTTTATACAGATGTGTTTTTTAAGTGTTCTGGAAACTACTTCTCTAGAACTTGCTATGTCTTTTGCCACCTCTTTATTTGTTTTGTTTAAAACAACATATCCAGATTTATCCGTATAACTTTTCAAATAGAATAACAATCGGTCTTCGATCTTCTTAAAACTCAACTCCTCAATTGTTTCAGTTCAAACCCTTACCAAACAAGTTATCTCACTGACTAAATCTAAGTTTACTATGAGGCGGTTTTAGAAGGTATTGTTTGAAGGTTTTCAGATTGTTTTTTGATACAAATCCAAATATTGTTTCTATATTAAAAACCTTTAACCATAAATCAATTTAAATGAAAATCAAAACACTATTAACCTCATTTGGACTCCTAAACATAGCTCAAGGAGCCTTTATGTTTTTTAATGGAAGACAATTAACAGAAGGTGTATTTCTTGGCGCAAGTGAAGAAGCCTTATTAGTAGGGGAACAAATGCATATGCCTTTGGGAGCCTCTTTCATAGGCGTAGGGTTTATACTCTTTATTTGTAAAGATATAACATTAGAAGCTTCAAAAAAATTACTGTTCGCATATGCAGTATTCATTGGATTTGCATTATTACAAGCACTCTATAATCATTTATTAGGGAACCATAGTGCACCTCCTCCTATCATAATTACAAATTTAATTTTAGCGACTTTAAGTCTGTACGGCTATAAAAAAGGAGTCTAGAATAAAATTATAACAGCGCAAATAACAGAGATAAAACCCTCCTAAATGGAGGGTTTTCTTTTTTGGTCTGTAGTATTGAAAGCCTTAGATTTAGAATTCAAATAACAATACAACTAAGTAGTTATGGATTCTAAATGGCGCTTTCTAATTGAATTAATAAGTTCAATTGCGATTCTCATTTCGTTACTTTTTTTGGGGATAGAGACCCGTCAAAGCAATCTCCTTGCCAAAGCAACTGTTCGACAAACCATCAACGATAACGACATCGAATTTTTAGAAACCTATTTAGACGCAAGTACTCTTCCAATTGCCAATCATAAGCTTGCAACAGGAGAAGAACTATCTGCCTATGAGATCCAACAAATAATATGGCAACAGCATATTAATTTTAGAATTTTTGACAATGGTTATTATCAGTTTCAAAACGGCCTATTGGATAAAGAAGAATGGTTAAAATACAAATCTATAATAACGACCCTTCTACAAACAAACCCTTATGTAACGACCATGTGGAATCAATATGGAGATAATTTTAGCCACTCTTTTCAAATGCAAATAGCAGCTATAAAAAGCGAAGTACAGCGCGACTAAAAACGAAGCTCTTCAGGAGTTGATTTTATTACAAAAGTATTGGTCACAATAAGTTTAACACCTTATAAAAAGAGTTTAGAATTTCTATTTTATAACTAGAAGCTTCTTAGTATATTGTAATCTATTAACCATAAACCATTTAAAATGAAAAAAAGTGTATTCACGATCTTCTTATTGGCAACTGCTGTCGTTGGGCATAGTCAAATAGTTCGCTCATGGAATTGGACCCCCAATCAAGGGCAATGGGAAGAATTTGAAAAAGCAGTTGGCGAAAAAACTAAAAAGTTTAATTCCTCCAAAAGCGATCCCCAAATGTTCACATTTCGAATTGGTTCCGGAAATGAAACAGGCAACTACTGGCGAATCAGAATCGAAAATGAGCTTAAGGATTTTGACAAAAAAGAAAATCCTAATGGAATGAAAGCCATGCAAAACAACGCCGCTAAATACGGAAGAATGACCAGTACTGCTTGGTGGAATGTCGTCAAAAGTGCGTCCTATTGGCCAGAGGGAGATAACAACACGAAAAAACCCTTAAAAAGATATTTTATGTTCAATTACGACGGAGAGAAAGATGCTGATTTTTGGGCCTTTAGATATAAGGTTCGTGGGGCCATCGAGCAGTCAGGTGCTGATATAAATATAACAACACTACGTTGTAATGCCGGCTGTCAAGGCAATCAAGTGATGGTGATTTTTAGTCACTCAAATTTTGAAGATATGCAAAATGACAATGGCCCGGAATGGAAAAAGGTATACGACAAGTACAACGAACTATACGGTGTTAAATACGAAGCGGATCTAAGAGAATTCCAAAGTTCATTTACCCTAGGTGGGTTTGGAAGATATACAGGCACAATGCTGTTTAAACCAGAGATGAGTTCTCCTCAAAACTAAGAGTACTCATAAACGAACCCTCCATAGTGGAGGGTTCTCTATTTCAGCATGCTTTTAATTCGATTTGTTTCGACACTTCTGAAGATCAAATAAAAACGAACATTAAACCAATTAAAATGAAAAACTTTAAAACCATATTGATAATAACCCTAATTCTTGACCTTCTTCAATTTATTCCGTTAGTGCTTCCTCAATTGGGGAGCGAGATGAAAGATCAGATGATTAGCGACCTTAATATCGAGGGTTTGGCAACTAGTACAGCCGGACAAGAAGTACTTGACATAATGCTCTATATCTTTGGATTTGTTTTTTTAGGCACCATACTTTCGGTTTTGTATACACTTCGATTAAAAACAAAAGAAGGATTAAAAGCAGCCACTTTTATATTGTTTTTAGTCCACCTTTTTTGGACGTTACCTGATTTTGTAACCCTTTTATCAGGAGGTGCTGCTCACCCCCCTTTAGCCATTATGGCACTCACTTTGATTCCTGTTGCGGGCTTGTTATATGTGTCCCAAAAAGGGGAACTCAAAATCTAGTAGTAGAAAGATTTATACAGATCTATTTTTATAATTAGCACAAGCAAAGACTTCTTTGTAGCTTATAACTCATTAACCATAAATCAAGTAAAATGAAAAATGTCATACTATCAATTTTTGTAGTAGCTCTGGTTGGTTGCCAACCACAAGCCGAAAAAAAAGCAGCACCCAACATGGAATTTGGCGGGTGGAGTGGTACTTCAGATGATCACAGTAAAGAGTCATTAATGGCTCGTGAATTCAACGATTATTATACGGGGAATGATTTTCAAAAAGGCGCCTATATGATCTCTGATGAAGCGGATGAATTTTATTTTAACAGTGTGAAAGTTTCGAAACAAGGATGGCTTGACGGAGCTTCCTCTCATCACGATTATTTTGACGCTATATCAAATAACAAAATTCAGCCGTATAATTTGACAACAACAACCTATGACAACGGTCAAGTTTGGACGCTTTGTTGGTTTATTTGGACGGGCACAGGAAAATATACGGGTACAGAAGCACAAACTTTTGTACACTATGCTTTCCGATGGGAAGGAGATAAAATAACAGCAGCCTATCATTTCTTTGACCCTACCTTGATAAACAATGAAATTGCGGCAGCAATAGCACAATAAAAACAAATAAAGTAACCCTCCCTAGTGGAGGGTTTTTTCGATTGCAGGCTGTATTTTTAATGACCAAATCAGTAAGGCATTAGGGGGATTCTGATAAAAAACTACTTTTTGTTGACGTTTTCTTAATAATTCGTTTTCAATAAGTTACACTAGACCCAAAGCTTTTTGGTTTAGATTTGGTAACATGAAAAATTCTAGACCTTTAGATTTGGTAGTCATTTCCGATGTCCATTTGGGCACCTATGGATGTCAGGCGAAAGAATTGCTAAAATACTTAAAGTCAATAGATCCTAAAGTGGTCATCCTTAATGGAGATATCATCGATATTTGGCAGTTTAACAAACGCTATTTTCCCAAGCCTCACATGAAAGTGATTAAGTATCTACTAAAATGGATTGTAGAGGGAAAAGAGATTCATTATTTAACGGGCAATCACGATGAAATGTTCCGAAAGTTTAAAGACTTTGAGTTGGGGAATTTCAAAATCTCTAATAAAATTGTCTTAGAGCTAGACGGGAAAAAAGCCTGGTTTTTTCACGGAGATGTTTTTGATGTCACCATGCAATATTCAAAATGGTTAACACGCCTCGGAGGCATAGGCTATGACTTTTTAATCCTTTTGAACAGCGGTATCAATTTTATTCTCAACACACTAGGAAGAAACAAGCTGTCCCTATCAAAAATGATAAAAAACAGCATCAAAGGAGCCGTTAAATACATCAACCGCTTTGAAGAAACAGCCGTCGACATTGCTTCTTCAAATGGGTTTTCATATGTTGTTTGTGGGCATATTCACCACCCTAACATCAAAGAGTATCAGGCAGGAAAAGATAAGGTGACCTACCTCAATTCTGGGGATTGGATTGAAAACTTAACGGCCTTAGAATACCACCATAAAAAATGGTCTATTTATAAATACGACAACATCGGGAATGACGAAAACGGAATTCATGAAGTAGATAAATCCAACAAGGAACTTTTCAATGAAATGCTTGTTGAATTTCAAATGATGAAGAATTAATGAAGGTTTTATACGCTATTCAATCTACAGGAAACGGTCATATAAGTAGGGCTAAAGAAATCATTCCTTATTTGGAGCGCCGTTTCCAGTTTGACATTATGCTGAGTGGCCCAAAAAACGAACTTGATTTGGGCTATCCTATCAAATATCATTTTAAAGGCGTAACGTTTTTTTACGATAAAAAGGGAGCTATAAACTGGCCAAAAACAGTTTTCAAAAACAATATACTTCAGTTTGCAAAAGATGTTTTTTCACTTCGCGTTCAGGAGTATGATTTAATACTGACTGATTTTGAACCTATTTCTGCTTGGGCGTGCAAACTCAGAGGAGTTCTTTCTTTTGGTGTGAGCAACCAAATCTCTTTGTGGCAAAAAAAAGTGCCAAAGCCCAAAAAAAGGTTTCGCGTCTCTGTAAAATACCTTCGGAATTTTGCCCCCACAAAGCTGGAATATGGCATCCATTATGAGCAGTTTAACAAGCGTATTTTTTTACCGATCATTCGTTCCAAAATTAAAGCACTTAAAACCACAAAAGGGGGCGGAATACTGGTTTATTTACCTTCCTATACCCTCGAAAACACCAAGGCTATTTTGTCTTTATATCCAGAGGTTAAGTGGACTGTTTTTTCCAAAGAAACAAAGGAAACGACAAGCAGTGGATCCCTTACTGTTTGCCCCATTAACGAAGACAACTTTATAGAGAAGTTGGCCCAATGCGATGGGGTTGTCACCAATGCTGGTTTTGCAACCACTTCGGAGGCTTTGTATCTTGGAAAACCGCTATTTGTGGTTCCGATGCGAGGTCATGTCGAGCAAAATTACAATGCCTTTGCCTTACAGAAAATGGGTGTTACAGTAGTCAAAAAACTAAGCGCTCAAAACAGCCAACCGCTCACAAAATGGTTGCAAAACCCGAAAGTGGTTAAAGTCCCTTTTGATAATGATTTGAATTTATTGGTAGACCAAATTGCACTTGACTATATCAAATGCAAATACACCGGTAAAATGATTTACGGCTAATTGCAGTAAAAGGGAAGGGCTCTATAAAGCGGATTAAAGGCCTATTTCTGATTTAATCTTCTTCTTGAATCTTTATTTTGTACAAGCTTTTAAAGCGTTCTAAAAGGGTCTTTGCTTCTGATTTTCGAATGGCAATTCGAGACACACATTGTTCGCCCAGATCTTGACTTAGAATAGTGAGGTTTTTTTCTTTTACAATCCGCATAACAGCATTCAATAGTTCGTACTCAAAAGTAAGTTGATAGACGACATCTATGGTTCGTGTTACCACAGAGGCTTTTTCAAGTGTTTGTTGAGCAGAGTGTTTATAAGCTTGTATCAGCCCTCCAACTCCCAACTTTGTACCGCCAAAATAGCGAACGGAAACCACTAAAACATCTGTGAGAGCATGGGTTTGTATTTGCCCGTAGAGGGGCATTCCAGCGCTGTTATTGGGTTCTCCATCATCACTTACCCGAAATCGGATGCTTTCCTTGCCCAATTGCCAGGCATAACAAAAATGACCCGCAGAAGGGTGTTGTTTTTTCAAACGAGACAAAATTACTCGTATCTCTTCTTCTTTAGTGATGGGGAAAGCATAGCCGAAAAACTTACTGCCCTTTTCTTTAAAAAGACTTTCTTCGGTGGCTGCTTTAAGGGTTTTATACGTGTCTTTCAAAACCTAAAGATGTTGCCTTCAAAACAGTTATCCAATAGCAGTTGTTCTTTTTCAAGGGCCGATTTTAACCGTTTTATTTCTTCCATACGACAAAGCCTTTTCCTTCGAGAAGAAGCTCCCAGTCTGTCGAGGGAGCGTAGTCACCAAAGCCAATCTTGACGACTATGCGATTGTCTATTTCACCAACATAAACCCCATTAGACCCCGATTCTACTTTCAGAACTTCAACAGTACTGTTGGCTTGTATAGTGTTTTCTTTACGAATACGGATCAGCTCGTTAAGCTGTTTTTGCAAAGTGCCAGAGGCATCAGAAAAAAAATAGTGATAACTCCAAATCATGGGAATACCAGGATGGGTAAGCAGATAGACATAGGCCTGTGTGATGCTGTTCAACTGTTTGCTAAAAAGGTTGTCACAATCATCTCTGTTAATGCAGCCGCTGTCGTGATTGTCGACAAAGGTGACCGAGTGATTGCCATAGTTAAAGGTGTTTGCTAAAGACGTATTTTGTTCCAAACGAGTGTATTCTTTTTGAACGATCGCTTCGTGTAATTTGTATTTAAGGGCAAAATCAAAAGCAGCTGCTTTTGTCGTGCTTTGTTGATCGTGGGTGGTTTCCGTCTGGTCAATCCAATTTTTGATAGCACCTAGCTCCCCGTCCCAAAATTCGCCAACGGAATAATAGTAGGGAAGGGCTTTGTTATAGGTCGCTACATAACTAGCCGGAAAGCCTTTGACGTAATCGTACCGCCACGAATCAAACCCCAACTCCTGAAGGCGGTTTAAATACTCTTTTAATCCTTCTTGTACCTCTCTACTTTGGTGGTTTAGATCACGAGCTCCTCCCCAGCTAAAGCCTTCGTCTAAAGCCCCACAGGGTGGGGTGCCAAAAGCGTCGGGATTGGTAGCACTTTCATCATCTTCACAAATAGCGTCACAACCCCAAGCAGGCTCTGTAAAGTCAGTCCAAGTATCGGTGCCCACTCGATGGTTAAAAACCAAGTCCGCCATGGCATGCATTTTTCTGCTTTTGAGGGCGCTTATTAAAGATCGCAATTCCGCTTCGCTCCCGTGTTCTGAGGTAAAGTCAAACAGCCGTCTAGGGTGGTATCCCATACCAACTCCTTCACTGCTAGGGGGAAGCCAAATCAAGTCGATATGGGCATTTGAAAGGGCGACTACTTGTGCTTCTAGATAGGCATAGTAGGAGGGATAGGAAGCGATTTTGGGGTCGTTGAAGGAATCCCACCAAAAGCCTTGCATAAAAACATCGTTGAGGGGATCGTTATCCGCAAACTGACTGATTCCTTGATCGACAAAAGGCTCGCCTTGTACCCCCTTTTCTTTAGTGCCATTGTCTTTATCGCATGTTTGAAAAAAAAGAAATAGTGGGGTTGACAAATAGAAAACAAAGAGTCGATAAAAAGAGTTCATTAGGTTGGGTTTTAAGTGCGTTTGGTTTTTTCTCTGGTGTTAGCAAGGGATATACTATTCCATTGGCTTCTGATTGTTGACCCGCTTATAAAATCCAGGAGCACAGTCGATATCGGTTGCCAAAAACACCTCATTGCGCAGGGGTTTCATTATTTTTTAGTCAGTACGAGCCTTCAAGGGTTTTGTCTTGAATGTATTCTTGTGTACCTACTTGAATAGAGGTCAGAATAAAGGCCAAGAATACTTTATACAAAGAAGGAAGAGTCATACAATCAGTTTTTGGATGATTTCTAAAATACAAAAAAACAGTTTTTGTAGTACGTCCTGTTGCGTCTTAAAAAGATTCTTTTGGGGTTTTTAACCATAAAGAAGTATCTTTCTGTCAAACTGAATTAGTATGCAGAAAGCCATTTTTTTAGGGCTTTTGATTTTACTGAGTTCCTGTGCTTCAAAAGAAAGCTATGATCTTGTGATTGTCAACGGTCTTGTTTATGACGGATCAGGCGAGCCAGCCAAGGAGGTAGATTTAGGGATTCAAGGGGATCAAATCACAGCGATTGGAGCGCTTGAGCAAGCAGACTCAAAAAGAAGAATAGATGCCAAAGGCTTGATCGTCTCGCCTGGGTTTATTGACACCCATGTCCACTTAGACCCAATGGAGTCTTTTTTTAAGCTTGCGGCATCAGAGAGTCATATTCGCCAGGGAGTGACGACCAGTTTCGGTGGGCCCGATGGACGAGGTGTCCCCCAGCAATTTGGTTTTGGAGCCTATTTAGATACGGTAGCGAAAATAGGAGTAGGTATGAATGTTGGTTTTTTGACCGGGCATAATACCATCCGCAAGCGTGTTATGAACTTGGACAATAGAGCCCCGACAGAAACAGAATTGAAACAGATGGTCGACAGGGTAGCCACGGCCATGGAGGAAGGCGCCTATGGAATCTCTACAGGGCTTAAATACCTCCCTGGAAACTTTTCGAATGTAGAGGAGGTGATAGCTCTTTCTAAAGCCGTTTCGAATAGAGGAGGTGTGTATACCTCTCATTTGCGCGACGAAGGGCTTGCTATTATGCCAGCGATACGGGAAGCTATTCAAATTTCAAAAGAAGCCGATATACGTGTGATACTCACCCACCACAAAGTAATCGGAAAGCCCATGTGGGGAAAAAGCAATGAAACCTTAACACTAGTAGATTCTGCCAGGCAAAAAGGACTTAAAATAAGATTGGATCAATACCCCTATAACGCAAGCCATACCGGGATAAGCGTCTTAATTCCAACCTGGGCTCGAGCAGGGGGTGCAAAAGCGTTTAAAAAAAGAGTGTCCAAGCCCAACATACGCAAACAGATAGAAGCGGAAATTGTCTTTAATATTCTGAACGATAGAGGAGGTGAGGATTTAAGAAGAATACAGTTTTCAAAAGTAAAATGGAAGCCAGGGCTAGAGGGTAAAACACTGCACGATTGGGCGGTGATGAAACAAATGGAACCCAGTGTCAGCAATGGTGCGAAATTGGTTATTGAAGCCCAACTACAAGGAGGCGCTGGCTGTATTTTTCATGCGATGGATGAAAGAGATGTCCAAAAAATCATGCAGCATCCTTATACAATGATCGCCTCTGATGGTCGTTTGTCAGAACCCGGAGTGGGGCATCCTCATCCGAGAGCATACGGTACTTTTCCACGTGTTTTGGGGCACTATGTTAGGGAGACAAAAACACTTACAATGGCAGATGCTATTTATAAAATGACCGCTTTGCCCGCACTTTCTTTTGGGGTAACCAACAGAGGGTATTTAAGAAAAGGCTACAAAGCCGATATCACTATTTTTGATCCCGTAACGGTCAGAGACCGGGCCACCTTTGAAGCGCCGCATCAATACCCAGAGGGGATAGAGTATGTGGTCGTAAACGGAAAATTAGCTGTGGATCAAGGGGTGTTTAAAGGGCTTAAAGCAGGGGAGGTACTTCGAAAAGAAAACATAAGTCTATAGAGGTTGTGCTTGTGTTGGGCTGTCAGAAAAAAGAGCAAAGAGACAAATTGATTTTTGCCATTCTAGCAAGGGAATTCGGACGTAGCACAAAAAAACAAACCGCCAGATGTTAAGTCCAGCGGTTTATAACCATAAACCAATTCAATGAATAAAAGAAAAGGTTAAACAAAAGTATGGAATATTCCGTTTAATTCAATACAAAAGCCTCACAACTTTAAGAAACCGTTACCTAAGTGCTATGGTGTTATTAAGACAAAAAAACCCCTCTGTAAAAGAGGGGTTTTAAATGCTACCAGCTTGAACTCATTTCTGGCCTTAATTTCTGGTGCTGAGTGATGCTTTCTGTGACAGATACTCTCAAACGCTTTGAGTCGTCCTCATAGGCATCTTGCCCAAATAGTTCATTGTATTTTTCGACCACCTTAGGGTACATGGCAGCGGTTTCTTCTGCTTCCATCTCATAGTTTTTGTGATGGTATCGTACCGAAACCCAATTTCCGTTGCATCCCGATTGACAATTCATAACCCCTACTCTTCCTGGCCAATTGACAGCTTCAAAGGCTTTTTTAAGTCGTGTTCGGTAGTTCCAAAAGTCTTTTTCATGACCGGGTTTTAGTTTGTAAAACAAGACCCTTCTGTGGTTTACAGGGGTCGCCTCTTTAGGCTGATAGGTAGCCTGCTTATTGACAGCAAAAATCCGGTTGGGACCCGATTCATGAAGTTTCCCTGTCACTTTCCACCAATAGTCAAGTTCTTCTTTATTGACAGCCTTGTCAAAATCGGAAATAGTTTCTGCCCATTGCACTCGGTAAAAGTCATTGGTATGCGGTCCTGTCAATATTTGAAAAGTCAAAAAACGAGCCGATCCTTCCTTGTTGTTATACAGCTTTGTTTTTTGTGCAATGGCTTTCCCCAGTTTTTCCATATTCAGGGGGTCAACGTCCAGTACTCTGGCCTGAAGTACTTGCCCATAGGAAACAGAGACAAAACCCATTAGCAGTACTGTAAAAAGTATTTTTTTCATTTTTTTAAATTTTAGATTATTCATCTGTAGAAGAGATTACTTCAAATACGTAGCGTGACTCGAAGTTTATTGGGACTACTGATTCCCAGTCCATCCCTTGTATGGCAGCCCCTTCTCCCGATAAGTGCTTCATCAGATTGGCGATTGTATCAAAAGCATCAAACGTCATAAAAGAGGCGTATTCAGATCCTTGGGGCGTGATTTTGGTGGCGGCACCCCAACCCGTCATTCCAGACTTCTTTGAATTTTTCTTAAAACCTGGGATAATGACTTCTTTGTTGTTCACTAAAATGGCATTGACATCTTCTGGGCTAGCAAAATTAAAGACGACGTATTTGCCATTTTTTCCAGTCTCTATCTGTTGCTGTATTTGATAGTAATAAAGGCGATCTGATTTTATGCCACTAAGTCCGTCGTAAAGAATATCAGGAGAGACGCCTACAACCGATTTAGAATTTGCCCACCAATTAGCTGCCTCTGAAACAGCAGCATCAATATCGGCATACACATTTACCCACATATAATTATACGAATCGTCGGAAGACGGATTCGTCGCTCGCATAAGTCCCCACCAATTGAGGCTGCCTTTGGCAATGGCATCTTTAGCAATTTTACGGCTGTAATTTGTTTCTACATCTAAAAATTTCTCGACCTGGTCTCCAGGCACATGAACTGGGTGAAGTACTGCTACTTGAGCAGTGAGTGCATAGCTCGTCAATAGCACTATGGCAATAAGTGTATTTTTCATTTTTGTTGGTTTATGGTTATATATAAAATTAAAAAAATTTAGCAAAGCACCCAAACCAATAAATGTAGCAACAACATTTGTATATACATTAATAATCTGTATCTTTGAAAAAAAAATAAAATGAAAACAATTATACACCGAGCAGATAGTAGAGGAAGTGCTAACCATGGTTGGCTGAACTCGCATCATACGTTTAGTTTTGGAGGGTATTACAATCCAGATCGAATGAATTTTGGTGTTCTCCGGGTCTTGAATGATGATACGGTAGCTCCTGGCATGGGTTTTGGCACGCATCCGCATCAAGACATGGAGATCATCTCCATTCCCCTAGAAGGCGATCTTGAGCACAAAGACAGCATGGGCAATACAGCTGTAATTCGTTCAGGCGATGTACAGGTATTAAGTGCAGGTACAGGGATTTCACATTCAGAATACAATAAGAATCAAGATCAGCCTGTAAAGTTTCTTCAAATCTGGATACTGCCCAATCAAAAAGGAGTCCAGCCACGGTACGATCAAATAAGTCTTCAAGAGGAAGACCGCAAGAATAAATTGCAACAAATTCTTTCTCCATCCCCAACAGACGAAGGGGTCTGGATTCATCAAAATGCTTGGTTCCATCGCAGTCAACTAGAAGAAGGAAAATCGGTTTCGTATGCACTAAAAGAGCAAAACAAGAATGGGCTTTATGTTTTTGTTTTAGACGGGACCATTCAAATAGAGGACATGACCTTGTCTAATAGAGACGCTATCGGACTCTGGGAAGCGGAAAAGGTAATAATAAAGGCAGACTCAGACTCGGAACTTTTGTTGATAGAAGTCCCCATGCAAGCATAAATCTTTCTTTTTGTATCTTGTAAGGAAAGAGATAGCATGGCAGTAAACAGAAGAGATTTTTTACGCAACACACTGCATTCCTCAGTAGGGCTGTTGGCACTAAATGAACTTGTAGCCTCAGGATTTTGGGGAAAAACAGCACAGGATCAACGACTAAAAATTTCTGTGCAATGCTATTCATTTGTTTCTGAAATATTCAAGGGGAGTTTTGATATTTTGGATTTCCCCAAAAGGATACGGGAAGACTTTGGTCTTTCGGCAGCAGAATATTGGAATCTCCCATTAGCCCAAAAGAGAAAGAATCCAGAATTCCTAAAAGAGCTTCAAAAGCGAACAGCAGACCAGGGAATTGTAAACACCTTGATGCTAGTTGACTTGATTAATTTTCAAGACCGTAGCAAAAGCCTAAGCCTTTGTGATTCGAATAAAACAAAAAGGGATAAGGCTGTGGCGGCACATTATGAGTGGATAGATGTTGCCAAAACAATAGGCTGTTCGGCCATTCGGGTAAATTTAAGAGCCCAAGAATTATCAGCAGAAGAGGTTGCCAAAATAAGCGAAGAGAGTTTGCATCAACTATTAGAGTATAGTGCTGCACGAGAGATGTCTATAGTGATAGAAAATCACGGAGGCTATACTTCAGATGCGCAATGGGTAGTGGCTTTGATGAAAAAGATCAACAATTCCTATTTGGGGACACTGCCTGATTTTGGAACCTCAAATTTTTGTGTTGAAAGGGCGCCCGCTAAAGAAGGGGACTATTTTTCATCGGAATGTATTACTCAGTATGACAAGTACCAGGGCGTACAAGAATTGCTTCCTTATGCGAAGGGCATCAGTGCCAAGACGGCACAGTTTGATGCTGACGGCGAAGACATAGATACTGATTTTAAAAGAATGCTAGACATGATAAAAGCGTCTTCTTTTGAAGGCTATTTAGCCATTGAGTACGAAGGTGGAATGATGCAGCGTTATGGCGGCAAAGGAGATTACTTGCCTCCCAAAGAGGGCATACTAGCCACTAAAAAATTAATCGAAAAATACAGAAGCTAAGTCCCTACTTCACACCCGTTACGATCAAGCTTCCTGCCCAATTTTCGGAAGCCCCAACCTGCCATGTTTGCAGTTGCTGAAAGCCCGCTTTTTCAAACAAGGTTTTCCAATCGCTGCTTGACAATAGCGTCATAATAGAGATGCCACAGTCCTCGGGCCAACTGTGAGAAACCGTATTTTCTTGATAGAAATCCAAGCCTATAATAAGGCGCCCTCCTTGTTTTAACCAATGTTTATAAACATGAGAAACCAATTGTTGAGGTTCTTGCACATAGTAAAACACCTCCATAGAATGAACCAAATCGACCGCTTTTGAGGGGGACCAAGTTGTTAAATCAGCTGTTATGTAGGAGTTATTAGAATCCAAAGTACGTGCTTTGTCAATCATCTTTTGAGAACCGTCAACTCCTATCGCTGATTGGCAATTGGAGCGTGCACCTACCTCACGAACAACCCAGCCATTCCCACAGCCTGCATCAATAAAGGAAAAAGAAGAATGCTCTTTGGTGGCAAAATCCAACATGGCGTCTACTGCTTCTCGGTGGTTTTTTTCCATCCCTTCGTCTTTTCCTGTTTCTGCCCACTGGCTAAACACCTCGACGGGTTTTTTTCGTATTTTCATAGTGGTTACAATTGGAGTAGCAAGCTACAAAAACTATATAAAGTATATCTACAGATGCTACAAATAGAGAGGCGTAAATGGGAATAGACTGGGGAATTATTTTGGCTTTTATGGGTGCTTCTTTAGCCTTGACGCTAAGTCCAGGACCTGACAATCTCTATGTTTTTACGGTGTCTGTAGGGAAGTCCAAGACGGCAGCCCTGCAGCTTAGCCTGGGCTTGACAACGGGACTTTTTTTTCATACCGCAATAGTGGCTTTTGGATGGAGCGAAATTCTAATGGCGATACCAGAATTTGTGTGGGCGATAAAAATCGGAGGGGCTGGATACTTAGCTTATTTAGCAGTCGGTGTTTTACAGCAACATGCTCTTGAAAAAACGAAACTTGAGAGGGAAAGAAAACGCTTTTTTTGGCAGGGGCTTGTTATGAACCTTACCAATCCAAAAGTGACTTTATTCTTCATGGTTTTCTTCCCTGGATTTCTATTTTCTGACCAACTTTCCTTACAATGGCAATTTGGAATTTTAGGACTTCTATTTTGGGCTCAGGCGCTGTTTGTTTTTGGTGGAATTTCTGTTTTGGGGCATTCTATGAAAGAGCATATAAATCTCAAAGTGACACAAAATACTCAAAACATTATTCAAGCATCCATCTTATTTGGCCTGTCAATACTACTATTATTGTCCATATAGCAATAATAATTAAAAACTATTTTTTTATTTTTTCTCTTTTTCTGTTTCTTTTTACGTTCTAAAAATCCAAGTCATCTTTATAGAAATCCTGACAGTAGTTGCGCTGGAAATAAAAACGGAAGAAGCTCTTTTAACGACAAGAATTGAGGTTGATTTACAATCTCTAGTGCTTAGTTGCGAAAGTTTAAAAGATCAGCAGCTGCAGTTAGGTCAGGGACATTTTCAGAGACCTTAAAACCATAAACAGCCTGATTGTTTTCTTCAACAAGCTTATGAACCGCCTCAGGAAGTTCTTTTTCCTGTCTCTCAGGATGGACCCTGCAATTTTCCAAATACGGTTTTAGCAGTTTCCCACTAAAACGGAAGAGGTTCATGCTGACATAAAGGGGGCTGTTAGCAGTCTTTAAAGTCGCTACTTGTTTGGCTGTTGGCTTTTCAATAATAGTGGAGAGAAAGCCTTCTTCGTCGTGAAGTAAAACAGCAAACCGACGAATTCTTTCCTCAGGGAAATCCAATCCTGATCTGTCATAACTCACAATAGCATGAGGAGAAGAATACGGTTTTAGCAGTTGTGCTAAGCTAGAAGCAGCATACAAATTATCACCGTTGCAAAGCGTGAAAGATCCCTTTTCTAATTCAGGATACTGCGCCATTGCCTGCAAGACTGCATCGGCGGTTCCCATCGGTTTTTGCCTGCCAGGGGGGATGTGTTGAATCGCATAAAAAACAGTTACTTTGGGAGATTCAAGTCGTTTCGAATGTGCTTCAAGTGCCGTTTTAAAGGCCTGGTTGTCAGCAGCCGTAATAATATAGATTTCGCGGTAGCCAGCTTCCTTCGCATTTTCTATGAGGTGAATAAGCAAAGGGGTTTGTGTTTTCCCCAAAGGAATCAAACTCTTGTGGACTTTTTGAGCAATTGAACGGATTTTTGGATCTATTTTTTCTGTATCCAAAGAGTTCTTCATCCGAGAGGATGCCCCACCTGCCATGATGACCAACCGCGCTTTATTCATGACCAGCGGTTAGGGTTATGCGATACGCCTTTTTGGCGCCTGCTTTCATATAGGCGTCTATGACGCGCTCTTGATTGGATTCTGTTACCAAGGAGACCATACACCCTCCCCCGCCCGAGCCGATTATTTTACTTCCCAATGCGCCCGCATCATTTGCTGAATCGAGCATGTGAACTAAGGCTTTTGGCGTGTTTTGTATGTGGTTTGATAAGATGTGCTGGTGGGCATTGATTAGTGTTCCAAGGGTATTTGGATCCGCTTCTCTCAAGAACTCCTGATGGGCTTTCTGTGTAATATCATAATTGTAAATACTCGCATACCAATGGGCGTGTAAGGAGTCGGGAATTGCCTGTAAGAAACGAGAATAATCGGCAGTAGTGCTTTGCTGTAACTGAAATTGTGGCTCTTTTGCGACTACTGCTTGAAGCGCTTTTTGTTGCCATTCACGTGCATTTTTAAGAACTGTGAGGGTTTTCTTTTCAACCCCTGACTCGGCTACTACCCAGTGGCAAGTAGGGAGCGGCAAAGGGTGGGATTGCTGACTATCGGTATCGATATACAGCAATCCCCCTTGTGCAATCGTATACTGGTCCATCAAGCCCCCAGGTTGCTTAAAAGCCAAGACCTCGACTTCGTAAGCCCAATGTCCTAAGACTGCATTTGAGGGCTGTGGGATGTTTTGTTGCACATTGAGTAAAAATCGAAGCCAGCCAACCACCAATGCTGACGAACTAGAAAGCCCTGCGTTGATAGGGATATCACTTTTTATTCTTAAAGAATACCCTTGGGTAAAGACAGCCCCTTTTTGACGTAAAAAAGTCAAGCCCGATTCAAAATAATTGTGAGGAGGCGTATCGACAGTAGGAGTGTCTAGGGGAATTCGAATCTGCTCGCTCGTATCTAGGAGAGTCATCTCAAAGTAATGATCCTGAATAGCCTCTGCTTTTATGTAGAGAAAGCGATCGATTGTTCCAGCAATAACAGGAAGGCCTAAATAATCTTGGTGGTCACCAAAAAAGCAAATTCTACCAGGTACCTTAATTGAGAACCCCATATCTTATGAAATAATGGACAGAGGCTGGGTCTCTTTCCATCGTCCCCGTGTAAAATCAGGAAAGGCTTGTGGCATCCCATCTTCTGCTACAGATTTTTCACTCAAAGGGCTTACAGCACTCCAAAAACAACCTTCGTACACATTTTGATCCAAAGGCAGCCCTTTTTGTAAACACTCTACAATTCGATACCGCATCATAAAGTCCATCCCCCCATGGCCACCCATTTTTTCAGCTAGGGCACCTAATCGTTTGTAGAGTGGATGTTCAAATTGCTCATACAATTTCGCAAGATCATCACCCTGCACCCATTGATGATGAGAGTCTGTAATGTCTTCAAACCCCCCTTCAAAAGCAACGCGGGTTGGAAAGCCGGCTAAGGTTCCAAGCGCTCCTTGAATTAAGTTCAATCGAGAATACGGTCTTGGACTGGTTTCATCCCATTGCACGAGTATGGTTCTCCCCAACTGGGTTTTAATGATGGAGGTATTGAGGTCACCCCCCTTAAAATCATATTGATTCCAACGGTGCTCTTTGCCATACTTTTGCGATGCGTATAAATTTCTGCCGATATTAGGAGTTGAATAGGATACGATTTTGCCAAAAGTATCTTCTCCTCGCGCCAGATTCATATACTGGGCCACAGGGCCGAGTCCGTGAGTGGGATATAGATTCCCATTTCGTTTGGCATAATTGGGTGTACGCCAAGAGCCTGTCCCTCGGTCAACCTCGTCCATTTGCCATCGTAACTCATGAATATAAGCTGCTTCTCCGTGAAGAATAGGACCTATTTTTCCTTGTCTGCATAGGTTTAAGAAGAGTAATTCTTCCCGCCCATAATTGACATTTTCAAGCATCATACAGTGTTTCTGGGTGGCTTCGGCCGTGTCAACTAAAGCCCACATTTCTTCCACTGTAAGCCCGATAGGCACCTCTACAAAAGCATGAGCACCTGCAAGCATGCTCTCCAAAGCCATAGGAGCGTGATTTTTCCAATTGGTAGCAATAACAACGACGTCGGCCTTTACTTCTTGAAGCATTTTTTTCCAGGCTTCCTCTTCTCCTGAGTAGGCCGCAATATTGGTATGACGATTTCCTTTTCCATGCATTTGACATACTTGAATGGCCTTTTCAACAAGATCCGGATACAAATCACAAACCCCTACAATCTCAGTACCCTCAATTTGAGCCCATTGTTCAGCATGTCCCTGCCCTCTAAATCCAAGTCCGATAAAAGCCATCTTGATAGTATGTAAGGGTGGAGCAGCAAAATCACCTACATATTTTTGATTGTTTTTCGTGGGAGCGTTCCAATTTTGAGAGGGTATGGAGTTGGGGAGTAATACCGCTGCTGAACCCAAGCTCGTCTTTTGCAAAAAAGCTCTTCTATTTAAGTTTTTCATTGTCTATTTACCTTCTTGTATGTCTATAGAAACAGGACTTTTACGATTTTAAATGTAACCTAAAGGATTTAATTATTTAATTAGAATTAGGAATTGTTTGATTTTGATTAGTTTGCATAAAAAGAAAAGAGGATGAGAAAAGTATGTTTGGGGCTTATTGGCCTTTTAGTTTTAGCGTGTAGTACACCCAAAAAAGACACCTATTTTTTAGCACTAGGCGATAGCTATACTATTGGTGAAGGAGTTGAACAAGCAGAGCGCTGGCCTGTGCAGTTGGTGCAAGATCTTAAAGAAAGAGGCTATACCATGGACTCGCTTCAAATAATTGCCAGAACAGGATGGACAACAGATGAATTATTACTAGGGGTGTTAGAAAGTCCGGTATTGCCAGCCTATGATTTGGTCACGGTAATGGTTGGAGTTAACAACCAATTCAGGGGTAGAAGTTTAGAGAACTTTAGAAAAGAACTCGCAATCTTATTAGAAAAAAGTCTCCAATACGCGGGTGGAGACACCGAAAAAGTGTTCGTTATATCCATACCCGATTGGGGGGTTACCCCCTTTGCAGGAACGAGAGATAAAGACAAAATTGCCAGTGAAATAGATGCTTTTAATGCAGAAATAATCAAGCTGAGTAAAAGCCTTAATGTTCGCTATATTGATGTTACGGAACTCTCTCGAAAAGCGGCTATAGACACAAGCTTATTAGCCACTGATGGGCTTCACCCAAGTGGCTTGATGTATGCAGAATGGGTTGATAAAATGGGTCCGATAATTTATGATTCCATACATGAGTGATTGGGAGGTTCATGCGACGGAAAAAGATGCGCAAGATCCACTCGCCGCTTTTTATGACAGGTTCTCACACAATCCTAATGAAATTTACTTGGATGGAAACTCATTGGGAAAATTACCTCTGGGAGTGTCGGATCAATTGCAAGAAGTTATTAGCCAGCAATGGGGTCAGAATCTAATTCGTTCCTGGAATGACCACTGGCTAGAAGCAACGCATAGAATTGGGGGCAAATTAGCAGGTCTTTTCAGGGCTGACCCGGAGGAACTTATTATTGGAGAATCAACTTCAGTTCGTCTTTTTCAGATCGCCCAAGCCCTGGTGAACGCGTCTCTATTTCCGAATAGACTGCTTACAGACTCCTTTAACTTTCCAACAGACCAATACATAATTGACCGTATTAGTATGCAGTTTTTTAGTCAACCAGCAGTCTGTATTGACTATGATGAGTCTTCTGTATATGCGGATTTACCCTTATTGGAAAAGGCCTTCCAAAACCAGCCAGGCATCTACTGTTTGAGCTTGGTGACCTATAAAAGTGGCTATGTCTACCCCATGCAGCAATTGAATGAGCTGGCAGCGGAAAACAACAGCATCATAATTTGGGATCTGAGTCATGCGGCAGGCGTTATTGACATCGATTTTAAAAAAACCAGAACCAGAGTTGCTATTGGTTGTACCTATAAATATTTAAATGGGGGCCCAGGAGCACCGGCCTTTTTATACGTAGAAAAGGCTTTGTTAAACCAACTTGAGAATCCAATAGCGGGCTGGTTTGGCCATGCGCGACCTTTTGATTTTTCCCCCCACTTTCAAGCAGCTACTACCATTCAAAAAATGGCGATAGGCACTCCTTCTATACTGTCTTTAGTAGCTTTAGAAAAAGGAGTGGAGATTACGTTAGAAGCAGGGATTGAGGCCATTCGCCAGAAAAGCAGGGAACAAACCCAATTTCTTTTTGATTTACTTCGAACAAAAGTGGAGCCTCAAGGGATAAAAATAGAAAGCCCTTCTGACCCTCAGTATCGAGGATCCCATATCTCTATTTCACATCCTGAAGCATGGCGAATCGTAAAAGCACTTCAAAAGGGAAGCCCTGAGGTTGTTCCGGATTATCGGCCAGATCGCTTTATCCGTCTTGGAATTGCTCCTCTTTACACCCGATTTAAAGACCTCTTCGATACAGTGGTGCGCTTGGAGACGATTATTAGCAGCAAAGAATATTCACAGTATTCAACAGAAAAGCCTCAAGTGACATAAGATCGTTTGCACAACTTCTGGGGCATGTCAAGCATACCCGAAACGAGTATTTGGCGTCCTCATTTTTAAGGCTGTTTTAAATCGGGAGAAATACTTATTTTGCAGGATCAATTTTGAACTTATGGACAGTAGAAAAAACCTTTTTAAAGCACTGATTGCGACTGTGTTAATCGTAATAGTGAGTGCTTGTACTCCATCAGCATCCAAGAATCCAGACGCCATAGAGGAGAAAGTAGCGAGCCTACTGAGTCAGATGACTTTAGAAGAAAAAGTAGGTCAAATGGCTCAAATTAACCTAACAGTTATTGCAAAAGGCCCTCATAAATGGGGCTCCTTTGAGCCCATGGAGCTAGACACCGCTCGAGTGGCAAAAGCCCTAGAAAAATACCATGTAGGATCGGTTCTCAACACCACCAATAATAAAGCACGTAGTCCAAAAGAATGGAATAGAGTCATCGGGGAACTCCAACAGCATGCTTCCAAAACTCGATTGGGAATCCCCATTGTTTACGGTTTGGACGGTATCCACGGGGCAAATTATGTTGCCGGAGCCACCTTATTTCCACAGCAAGTAGCTGTAGCGGCAAGCTGGAACCCTAAAAATGCCTACGAAATGGCACGGATTACAGCCTATGATACCAAGGCAAGTAGCATCCCTTGGAATTTCTCTCCTGTTTTAGATTTGGGATTGGATGCCAGATTCCCTCGACAATTTGAAACCTTTGGTGAAGATCCTTACTTGGCTTCAGAAATGGGGGAACAAGCTATTTTAGGGTATCAAGGTTCCGATAACAACATCAGCACTCCTTACACCTTAGCAGCTTGTATGAAGCATTTCATGGGCTACCAAATCACCCGTACAGGAAAAGACAGAACACCTGCTTATATCCCCGAGCACCAATTGCGAGAGATCCATTTACCCTCTTTTAAAAGAGCAATTGATGCAGGCGCTAAAACAATCATGATCAACTCGGGATTGATTAATTCGATGCCTGTACATGCGAATAGGTATCTACTAACCACCCTACTCCAAGAAGAACTTGGTTTTGAAGGCGTGGTATTGACAGATTGGGAAGACATCAATAAACTTCACGACAGAGACAAGGTAGCGGCCTCTCGTAAAGAGGCTATAAAAATGGCAATCAATGCTGGTATAGACATGTCTATGGTGCCTTATGACTACGAAGAATTTTGTGACAATCTAGTAGCCCTTGTAAAAGAAAATCAGGTATCAATGGCACGGATAGACAATGCTGTTTCAAAGATTCTACGTTTAAAATTTGAGCTAAACCTCTTTGAAAAAGCGGTTTCTGACCCGGCTGATTATCCTGATTTCGGGAGTGATAAACACGAAAAACTGTCGTACAATACGGCGGCTGAAGCCATTACATTATTGCAAAATAATAAGGCAATCTTACCCCTTAAAAAAGGACAGAAAATACTTGTTACTGGGCCCAATGCCAATACAATGCGCCCCTTAAATGGAGCCTGGTCGTATTCATGGCAAGGAGAAAAGACGGATTTTTTTACAGAAAAGTACAATACCTTTTACGAAGCTATAGCACAAAAATTTGGTCGTCAAAATGTGAGCTTTGTCCCTGGAATTTCATATCCTGTAAATGAAGATTATGACAATGAGCCAAGATTCGAATATTATGATCAAAATAAGGATCAATTTGAAAAGGCTATTCGCACAGCACGTTATGCCGATGTCGTTCTTTTGTGCTTAGGCGAAAATACCTATACCGAAAAGCCTGGAGATCTTAACGATCTTGAATTACATCCTCTTCAATTGGAATTTGCACAGCGTATTATTCAAACAGGAACCCCTGTAGTATTGATATTGAACGAAGGGCGCCCGAGATTGATTACCAAAATCGCAAATAAAGTAGCGGGGATCGTACAAACATATTTGCCTGGAAATCATGGTGGCGATGCCTTGGCGGCGATACTCTCTGGTGAGGTAAATCCTTCTGGGAAGCTTCCGTATTCCTATCCCTTGTATCAGAACGCCCTCACCAACTACAATTACAAACCCTCTCAAACGCAAAACAATGCCCAGGGAGCTTATAATTATGTAGGGCAAGTCAAAAATTTATTTGATTTTGGACACGGATTATCCTATACCACTTTCGAATCTTCAGGGCTAAAAGTAAACGCTACAGAAGTGGCTGTAACAGACACTTTATCTATTGCTGTCAAAGTAAAAAACACCGGTAAGCAGGCAGGAAAAGAAACGATTATGTTGTATTCGAGTGATCATTACGCCAGTTTAACGCCGGATGTAAAACGATTGCGGAGATTCCAGAAAATTGCCATAGCCCCAGGGGAAACGAAAGAAGTTCGTTTTCAACTTCCCGTTTCTGAATTGGCTCTGGTGAATGCTGATTTGGAAACCGTAGTAGAGCCAGGAGTATTTGATTTAACAATCGGAACAGAAAAGGTTGAGATAACGGTTCAATAAGCTCTATGTACGATGTTTTATTGTACCTACATTTAGGTACTATTGCTCCCTGTATTCTTTTAGGCGCTTATTTGATTGGCTTCCAAAAGGGAACCCTTTCACATAAGCGTCTGGGAAAAGTCTATATGGGGCTAATTTTCTTTTCTTCTGTTGTGTCTCTGTTTATGGAAGCCAAGGTAGGACCCCAATTTCTGAATCATTTTGGATGGATTCACAGCCTGTCTCTTGTCACTATAGCCACCGTTCCCGTAAGTATTCAGGCGGCTAGAAAGGGAGCTATTAAAAGGCATCAGCGGACCATGTTATTACTCTATTTTTCAGGCCTACTAATAGCAGGAGGATTCACGCTTTTCCCAGGGCGATTTTTACATCATGTTTTTTTTAAAGCCTAATGTATGCGTACATCGACTTTCTTTTTGTTTCTCTTACTGATGACTTCATGCACGCAAAAAAATTCTCCCTTGGATCGGATCATGCGATCTGATAAAAAAGAAATAAAAGCGATTGCAGAATCTCTTCACAAGCATGCTGTTCAAATTCGCTATACGCAGATAGAACGAGATAGCGCTATGCGTCCCCACTTTAAATCGTATGACTTTGGGGTCAATGAATCGCGTTATTTCTACCCGGCAAGTACAGCAAAACTTCCTGTTGCGGCATTGGCACTTCAACGACTAAGAGAATTGCAGCAGCAAGGAATTCCGATTGATAGTGAAACCCCATTTCGAATTAGAGATCCCAGAAATAACACGATACTAGTAGAAAAAGACAGCACTCATGTCAATAATAAAGTCACCATTGCTCACCTGATCAAAAAAATATTTTTAGTAAGTGATAATGACGCTTATAACTATTTATTTGATTTTCTAGGACGAGATTACATCAATCAAGAGCTCGAGAAAAAGGGCTTTACAGACATTCAAATACACCACAAATTTTTATTTGGAGCGGATAATGTAAACAGCTGGGAGTACGAATTTTTTAAGGGTAAGAATAGCATTTACACACAACACTCTCAGCAGTCAAAATACGCTAAAAGCAATGCCGGTTTAGCTGATGTTATGAAAGGGAAAGGCTATATTGACAAGGGCGAATTAAAGAATATCCCCATGGATTTTAGCCACAAAAATCGGTTGTCGATATACAGTTTAGAAGGGCTTCTGAAAAGACTTATTTTTCCAGAAACAGTTCCTATATCCCAGCAGTTTGACTTAGAAGAGGAAGATTATACTTTCTTGCGGCATTGGATGAGTCGGACAACTTTGGAGAGCACATCCCCACGCTACACAGAAGCGGAAGGCTATTACGACAGTTATGTGAAATTTTTGATTTACGGGGATCAACCCGGAAAGATGAATCCCAAGATTCGTGTTTTTAATAAAGTTGGGGATGCCTATGGAACACTCACTGACACGGCTTATGTTGTTGATAATGAGTCGAATATTGAGTTTTTTCTCACGGCAACGGTATTTGTAAATGCCAATGAAATCTTCAATGATGACAACTACGAATACGATGAACTCGGTTTCCCTTTTCTGGGTGAATTAGGGCGGCAAATACTTCAATGGGAGCAAAAAAGAAAGCAGGCCCATCAGCCTGCTTTGTAAATAGTAGATAAGAATTTAGTTCCTAAAAGGCCTCAGTATTGAGGGCCTGAAGTCTTGAACTAATTCTTAAATAATTATCATAAGACATAAGACACCTCCTTTCTACATTAAATTAAACATCACTGTTGTCACAGCGCTCATTGGTTCTGTACCAAAATTAGAAATTGTTTGTTACTGTCAAAAACTAATCCACTAATTTTTTTAAGGTTAGCCCCTGCCCTAAAATTGTAAACAATACGACCGCATAGGTAAGAATTAAGATTAAAGACTTTCCACCTCCCATGCTATCGGGAAGATTCAAGGCCAACGCAACACTCAATCCCCCTCGAAGTCCTCCCCAGGTAATAATAAGAGCCGTCTTTTTTTCAAAGGTTTTCCAAATGGATAAAAAACGAATAGGAAGGGTGACTCCAATAAAACGAGCGATTACAACCACTACAATAATCAACGCCGAGGCAATGAGATACGATATTTTGAAACTCCCAACTAGGGTTATAATTTCAAGACCAATAAGAATAAAAAGAACGGCATTAAGGGTTTCATCAAGCAAGTGCCAAAATTTATATACATACGCTCCCATAGCGCGTTGAAGGCCTTCTTTTTCGTCATCTGTGTCAATATTTTGATTCATAAAAAGCCCCATAACGACAACGCCTAGAACCGCCGAGAAATGAAAATAATGGGATATAATAGGAAGGATTAACACCATGGATAAAGTGACTAAAACCTCTAATTCTACATGTTCATTTTCGATATACTTCACCAGCTTTAATCCTAAGAATCCCATTATGGCTCCTAATAAAACGCCTCCCCCAACTTCTGTTGCAAACAGGCCAAAGACGGTTGAAGCAGAAATCGTATCAACTCCATTTTGCTGAATATTTAAGAGGGTAAGAAACACCACAACCCCGATACCATCATTGAACAATGATTCTCCTGCAATTCGTGTTTCTGTAATGGAGGAAAGATTCATTTTCTTAACCATAGCCAAAACAGCGATCGGGTCTGTTGGCGCAATCAAGGCACCAAAAAGGAGACAATCAATATAACTAAGCCCTAGAGAACCCAAGCCTAGAAAAGGCAGTGTAAGCATCCAATGAAGCGCAGTTCCAATGGCAAAAGTAGAAAACAGGACGCCAAAGCTAGCCAGTAAAAGGATGGTGAGTTTGTCTTTTAACAACTCGTGAACATTCACGCTTATGGCACCAGCAAAGAGTAAAAAAGGAAGCATCACATTGACCAGAAGATTGCTAAAATCGTATTCTACAGTAATCATCTGAACAGCATCAAACAAGTCTGGATAAAGAACCCCGATACCCATTATAGAGACAGATAATAGCAAGGCTAAAACCATAAGCCCGATAGTGGTCGGCAACTTAAGAATACGAATGTTTACAAGCGAAAAAAAAGCAGCCAAGCTAATTAGAATGGTTGTGAGTTCAAGTACTTCCATAATTTATAGTTAGAAATGTCAATATAGTAAAATTATACAGCCATAATACGTTTGATGTATTTTCCGACGAGGTCAAACTCTAGATTGACCGCTGTCCCTTCTTTAAATTGATGAAAATTAGTGTGTTCATACGTGTAGGGAATAATCGCCACAGAAAAAGCGTTTGTGTCTGAATCAACAACAGTAAGACTTACTCCGTTTACTGTAATAGACCCTTTTTCTATTGTGATGTTTTTAGGCCCTGGATCGTATTCAAAACGAAAACGCCAACTTCCAGACTCGTTTGCAATAGAAGTACAAACGGCCACCTGGTCTACATGTCCTTGAACAAGATGACCGTCTAGACGGGCGTTAAGTTGCATGGCGCGTTCTAGATTAATCAAATCTCCCACTTTCCACTTTCCCACATTGGTTTTGTCCAAAGTCTCTTGAATGGCAGTCACGGTGTAATGGGTTTCGTTCTGTTTGACAACCGTCAAACAAACCCCATTATGAGCCAAACTTTGATCTATTTTTAATGCTTTCGCCAATGGGCTTTTCATTTCTATGTGAAGATTGGTGTTGTCTTTTTCCAAACGAACGACCTCCCCAAAAGCTTCTATAATTCCTGTAAACATCTTTGTTTTAATTACCTTTGGCGAAATTAGAAATAAAACACCAGCATGGGTACTCCAGCAAAAAGTATTATTGGAATTTCAATGGGAGATCCCAATGGAGTTGGGCTAGAGATTATCCTTAAAACTTTTGAAGACCGGAGGATGTTTGATTTTTTCACGGTTGTTTTATTTGCTCCCAAAAAGCTGGTTCAAGCTCAAAAAGAACATTTTGAAGTAACAACCGATATTCAGTTTGGGACAGACTTAAATAAGCTGAACAAGGCAAAATTAAATGTGGTGGCTATTGAAACAACAGAGTATCAGCATGCTTTTGGTGTGGTTGATCCCAAAGCCGGAGAATGTGCTTTTGCTTCCCTCAAAGCGGCTACTTCAGCCCTCAAGAAGAAATCAATAGCGGCACTGGTTACGGCTCCAATCCATAAAAAATCGATACAGTCAGAGCAGTTTGACTTTCCTGGACATACTCAGTTTTTGGCAAAAGAATTAGCGGGAGATGCACTCATGCTCATGGTGACGGATCAACTAAGGGTTGCATTGGTAACCGATCATATTCCTGTAAAAGAAGTAAGCACAACAATAACCCCCGAGTTAATAGCGCGTAAAATAACACAATTTTACCACAGCCTTCAACAGGATTTTGGTATTACAAAGCCTAAGATTGCAGTACTGGGAATGAACCCTCACGCAGGAGATGAAGGCGTAATAGGGGAAGAAGATGACACCGTTATTCAGCCTGTTTTATCCGATTTTCAAGGCAAAGGAAAATTGGTGTATGGACCTTATTCTGCGGATAGTTTTTTTGGCTCAAACGCTGCCGCTAATTTTGATGGTATATTGGCTATGTATCACGATCAAGGCTTGATTCCCTTTAAAACATTATCCTTCGGAGAAGGGGTTAATTTTACAGCTGGCCTCACTGCTGTGAGAACTTCTCCTGACCATGGTACTGCCTTTGATATTGCAGGCAAAGGCCTTGCGACACTTAGCTCATTTAAAGCAGCGCTTTTCGCTGCAAAGGAAATTGCACAAAGAAGAGTGTAAGTTTTCCTCAGAAAAAGAATCCCTTGGGATTTGATACTTTAAAAACAGTCATATAAATAGGGGTTTTTCAATTATTTTCATAAATTTGCATGCTCAATTTTAGGCTATGGATGCGCGGTCAGAGTTTGTAATTCCTTTTGTAGGATTAAAAAACGGACAACACAGCTTTGAGTTTAAGATTGATAAAACGTTCTTTGAAGCTTTTGAGTTTTTTGATTTTGACCACCCTACTTTTACAATACAAGTAGAGGTTGAAAAAAAAGAACAGTTATTAGAATTTGCGCTGCAAGCAAAAGGAGTTGTTGGCGTTGAATGTGATCTTTCAACAGAACCTTTTGAAATGCCAATCGAAACTTCATTTGATTTGATTGTCAAATTTGGAGCCGAATTCAACAATGACAACGATGAGATTTTAGTGTTGCCACACGGCAGCTATCAAGTGGATCTTTCTCAATTTGTTTACGAGATGATTTTATTGGCAGTACCCAGTAAAAAAATCCACCCTCAGATTGAAGATGGGACCTTGCAATCTCCGATTCTTGAAAAATTAAAAGAACTCGAGCCGAAAGAAATAAAATCGCAACAGGAGAATGATCCTCGTTGGGACAAACTAAAAGATCTATTATAGACCATTAAGTATTAAAATATAAAAACAGGAAACAATGGCACATCCTAAAAGAAAAATATCAAAAACGCGTAGAGACAAAAGAAGAACGCACTACAAAGCCAGTTCTCAGCAAATAGCGACTTGCGGGGCAACAGGAGAAGCACATTTATACCACCGTGCTCACTGGCATGAAGGAAAATTATACTACAGAGGAAAAGTATTGATTGACAGTGCTGAAGGAGCTGAAGCCTAGCCAAATCCCTCACCTAAACCCACCAAACTCTCTTATTACTTCATAAGAGGGTTTTTTTTATGATGTTTATTTCAATGTCAAAAAAACGACTATCTTCACTTGAAAGAATCACAGATAAGTAAGGACTTTTGAAATGACTTCTGTGTCAAAGAAAACCATAAAAGCAGCTATTACTGCTGTTTCGGGCTATGTTCCTGAAGACAAGCTAACCAATTCAGATTTGGAAAAGATGGTGGATACCAACGATGAATGGATTGTCACCAGAACAGGAATCAAAGAGCGCCGTATTTTAAAAGATCCCTCCAAAGGCACTTCATATATGGCTATCGAAGCCGCCAAGCAACTATTGGAAAAGTCAGAAACGAAGGCGGAAGAAATTGATATGCTTATCCTGGCAACGATTACACCTGACATGAAAGTAGCTGCTACTGCCGCTAAAGTAGCGACGGATATAGGGGCCTATAATGCCTTTGCATTTGATTTACAAGCGGCATGCTCTGGTTTTTTATACAGCATGTCTGTGGCAGCCGCTAAAATCGAAGCCGGACATTGTCAAAAAGTACTTGTAATTGGAGCCGATAAAATGTCGTCAATAGTAGATTATACAGATCGGACCACCTGCATCATTTTTGGAGATGGAGCTGGGGCCGTTTTAATGGAGGCGAGTAAAAATGGGTGTGGTTGGGAAGATGAGTATTTTAGGTCTAATGGTATCGGACAAGAACACCTGCATATAAAAGCAGGGGGCTCACTTCACCCAACAAGTCAAGAGACAATAGCCAAAGGCTGGGAGAATATTTACCAAGACGGCAAAACAGTTTTTAAATATGCCGTTTCAGAAATGGCTGCAGCGACGACTGCAATACTTGAGCGCAATCAACTGAAGCCCGAAAGCATAGACTACATTATTGCACATCAAGCGAATAAACGTATTTTAGAGGCTACAAGAAAGAATGCCTTTTTGAATGAAAAACAATTTTTAACCAACATAGAGAATTACGGCAATACCACAGCAGCGACATTACCATTGCTATTGTGGGATTATGAAAACCAATTTAAAACAGGAGATAAACTATTATTTACGGCCTTTGGAGGGGGATTTACATGGGGCTCTTCTTATTATACATGGGCGTATAACTAATTCGAAAAAGTAAACGTATGGATATTAAAGAAATTCAAAATCTAATTCGCTTTGTAGCCAAATCTGGCGCACATGAGGTAAAATTAGAAATGGAAGATGTTAAGATTACCATTAAAACGGCTGCCGACAACGTATTGCCAGAACAGCAAACGATAGTACAGCAAATACCTGCTATGCCAGCTGCAAGCCCAATGCCTGCAGCGCAAGCTATCAATGCACCCGCAGTGGAGACAGAGGCTACTTCAGAACCCGCTTCTTCCAATGGAGGATCAAATGAGGCAGATGCGAACTTAATCACTGTAAAATCTCCCATTATTGGGACCTTTTATCGAAAGTCTGCTCCTGATAAACCAGCCTTTGTTGAGGTAGGTGCCGATGTAAAAATAGGGGATGTGCTTTGCGTTATTGAAGCCATGAAACTTTTCAATGAAATCGAATCTGAAGTAAGTGGAAAAGTGGTCAAGATTTTAGTTGATGATGCTTCTCCGGTTGAGTTTGATCAGCCCTTATTTTTGGTTGACCCATCCTAAAAACCCATTTTATGTTTAGCAAAATTTTAATTGCCAATCGAGGTGAGATTGCCATGCGTATTATACGTACTTGTAAAGAAATGGGAATCAAGACTGTTGCGGTCTACTCAAAAGCCGATGTAGATAGTTTACATGTTCGTTTTGCAGACGAAGCTGTTTGTATTGGGCCTGCTCCTAGTAGTGAATCGTATTTAAAAATATCGAATATCATCGCAGCTGCTGAAATCACGAATGCAGATGCCATTCACCCTGGATATGGTTTCCTATCCGAAAATGCCAAGTTTTCTAAAATTTGCGCTGAGCACGAGATTAAATTTATCGGCGCTTCATCGGAAATGATCGATAAAATGGGAGACAAGGCAACTGCTAAGGCGACTATGAAGGCCGCAGGTGTTCCTACTATCCCAGGTTCAGAAGGGCTTTTAGAGTCTTTAGAGGAAGCACATGAGATCGCTGCCGATATGGGCTACCCAGTCATGCTCAAAGCGACTGCTGGAGGAGGCGGAAAAGGGATGCGTGCTGTATGGAAAGCCGAAGAGCTCGAAAAGGCATGGGAAAGTGCCCGACAGGAAGCGGGTGCTGCCTTTGGCAACGATGGGATGTATATGGAAAAACTCATAGAAGAACCCCGCCATATAGAAATTCAAGTGGTAGGTGACTCCTATGGAAAGGCTTGTCATTTGTCCGAGAGAGACTGCTCTGTTCAGCGACGTCATCAAAAGTTGACAGAAGAAACCCCCTCTCCATTTATGACAGCTAGCTTGCGGAAAAAAATGGGAGAAGCGGCCGTTCAAGCAGCAGAATATATTAAGTACGAAGGAGCCGGTACAGTAGAGTTTTTAGTTGACAAGCATCGTAACTTTTATTTTATGGAGATGAACACCCGTATTCAAGTGGAGCATCCCATAACGGAGCAGGTCATTGATTTTGATTTGATCCGCGAACAAATAAAAGTCGCAACGGGGATTCCAATTTCAGGGAAGCACTATACTCCCAAGTTGCATTCCATAGAATGCCGTATCAATGCCGAAGACCCTCACAATGATTTTAGACCTTCACCAGGTAAAATAACCACCCTTCATTTTCCGGGTGGACATGGAGTTCGACTCGATACTCATGTATATTCTGGATACGTCATTCCACCCCATTATGACTCTATGATTGCCAAGTTGATCACAACCGCACAAACCCGTGAAGAAGCCATCAATAAAATGAAACGTGCTTTGGACGAATTTTATATAGAAGGAATCAAAACAACGATTCCCTTCCACCGAAAATTAATGGATCATCCAGACTATGTCGCTGGTAATTATACCACGAAGTTTATGGAAGACTTCAGTATGGAAGATTAAAAAAAGCGGCTTAACAGCCGCTTTTTTGTTAGCCTTTAATGTTTCCTGTTTTTTCAGGGAGTACTTTATAACCCATATTGTAAAGGGTAAACCCAAAGAGGTCCGCATATTGATCAATAATTTTGCGAACTGGGGTGCCAGCCCCATGACCGGCTTTGGTTTCAATTCGGATCATGACAGGGTTTTGACCGGTCTGCTTTTCTTGTAGTTCAGCTGCGAATTTAAAGGAATGCGCAGGTACGACTCTATCGTCGTGATCTCCAGTGGTAACCAAGGTAGCGGGATATCGAATACCGGCTTTTACATTGTGGACCGGAGAATAGCTTTTTAGATACTGAAACATTTCTTCTGATTCTTCAGAGGTCCCATAGTCATAGGCCCAGCCGGCACCTGCAGTAAAGGTATGGTAGCGAAGCATGTCAAGCACGCCAACAGCCGGAAGGGCTACTTTAAAGAGCTCAGGTCTCTGAGTCATACAGGCCCCTACTAACAATCCCCCATTAGAACCTCCGCGGATAGCCAGAAATTCGGGCGTAGTCACATTCTCTTGAATCAGATATTCTGCAGCCGCAATAAAGTCGTTAAAAACATTTTGTTTTTGGGTTTTAGTACCGGCTTTGTGCCATTCCTTTCCGTATTCTCCACCACCACGAATATTGGGAACCGCATAGACCCCACCTTGTTCCATCCATACTGCATTGGCAATACTAAATCGAGGGGTTAAACTAATATTAAACCCACCATACCCATACAAGAGGGTTGGATTCTTGCCAGTGTATTCAAGTCCCTTTTTATGCGTAATGATCATGGGAATCGTAGTACCGTCTTTTGATTCATAAAAAACTTGCTTGGACTCATAGGCCGTAGGGTCAAATTCAATGGAAGGTGCCCAGTAGGACTCCGACGTCATGGATTTCGGATGATAGGCATAAATACTGCCAGGGGTATGGTAATTGGAAAAAGAATAATAAAGAGTGTCTTGCTCTTTTTTTCCGCCAAACCCACTTGCACTTCCAACTCCTGGGAGCGTAATTTCATCAATCAAGTTGCCTTTGTAGTCATATTGGTACACTTTAGAAATGGCATCAATCATGTATTTCGCAAAGAGAAAACCACCCCCTGAACTCGGGCTCAATACGTGTTCTTTTTCTGGAATCACGTCTTCCCAATACGCTTGTTGGGGTTTGTCTTTTTTTGCACGAACCAATCTTTTATTGGGCGCCTTATAGTTTGTAACAAAATAAAAATAACGAGCATCACTATCCAACAAATAGGTGTCGCTGTTATAATCCGAAACAATTGGGATTAAAGGGGCCTTTTTTTTGCTTAGATTTTTGACGAATAATTTGTTTCCTGAAGTAGATTCCGAAGCAGAGATAAATAGGTAGTTCCCGTCTTCGGTAACATCGGCTCCGACGTACCGATTTTTCTCTTTTTCAGTCCCCCCAAAAACAAGCTTATCTTCTGCTTGTTTGCTTCCAAGGCTGTGATAATAAAGTTTGTGTTGATCTGTTTTTTCAGAAAGCACACTTCCTTCGGGCTTGTCATAACGAGAATAGTAAAATCCCTCATTGCGTTTCCATTGAACCCCACTAAATTTTATATTGACAAGCGTGTCTTCTAGGATGGTTTTGGATTGCGCATCCATCACAATGACTTTACGCCAGTCGCTTCCTCCTTCTGAGATGGAATAGGCTACCGTATTACCGTCCTCCGAAAAGCTTACCCCTGCTAGAGAAGTGGTTCCATCTTTTGAAAATGTGTTGGGATTTAGAAACACTTCTTCGCCGTCTTTTTTAGTACTACGGAAGAGCACGTACTGATTTTGAAGCCCTGTATTTCGATAAAAATACGTGAAGTCACCCTCTTTAAAGGGAGCGGTCTGTTTTGGGTAGTCCCAAATGGATTGTAAGCGATCCGCAAGCTGAGCTCGATAGGGAATTTGATCCAAGTAGGAAAAGGTAACTTCATTTTGTTCTGCTACCCATTCCGCGGTATCCTCACTTAAATCGTCCTCCAGCCAGCGGTAATTATCTATTACTTCGGTATCAAAATAACGATCTGTGACGGGTTTTTTTTCGGTGTCTGGGTATTGGAAACCCGTTGTGTTCTGACAACTCATCAAGAGCGTCAAAACACCTATGCATACAAGCGCTTTCATGAACTGAGTTTTTAAGTACTTAAAGGTATTAAACCTTTTTGAACTTAAACCAATTGTTTTGCCATGAGGTATTCGGCTATCTGAACGGCATTGGTAGCAGCTCCTTTTCTAAGGTTATCAGAGACAATCCACAAGTTGACCGTATTGTCTTGTGACAAATCTCTTCTAATACGCCCTACAAAAACGGCGTCTTTACCTTCCGCATAGATGGGCATGGGATAGGTATTGGTTTCAGGATTGTCTTGTACCACAACTCCTTCACTTTCATGAAGCAGCTTACGTAAGCTCTCAAGCTCATATTCGGAATGAAACTCAGCATTAACAGATTCACTATGACCTCCAACAACAGGAATGCGAATAGCTGTTGCCGTTATGTTAATGGAAGCATCACTAAGAATCTTACGGGTTTCGTGGACCAATTTTAATTCCTCTTTTGTGTAGCCGTCTTCAACAAAGACATCACAATGTGGAAGTGCGTTTTTATGGATAGGGTAGGGATAGGCCATTTCTCCTTTTTGACCATTGTATTCATTTTCAAGCTGTTGTACAGCAGCAACCCCTGTTCCCGTAATGGATTGATAGGTAGAAATAACCAATCTTTTTAAGCCGTACGTCTTATGCAAGGGCGCCAAGGCGACAACCATCTGAATAGTCGAACAATTCGGATTGGCAATGATTTTATCTTCTGCTGTCAGTTCATCGGCATTGATTTCAGGAACGACCAGTTTTTTTGTTGGATCCATTCGCCATGCAGAAGAATTATCAATAACAGTAGTACCGGCTGCAGCAAATTTAGGAGCCCAGATTTTGGAGGTCTCACCACCGGCAGAAAATAAGGCAATATCAGGTGCCATGGCAATGGCATCTTCCATTCCTACTACCGTATATTCTTTACCACCAAAAGTGATTTGCTTCCCCACAGAACGGGCCGATGCCACAGGGATTAAGGTGTCAATGGGAAGCTTGCGCTCTTCAAGAACTTGAAGCATCACATTGCCAACCATTCCTGTTACTCCAACTACAGCTACTTTCATTTTTTTAAGTTTGAATAGAGGGGCAAAAATAAAACGAAAAATTGGCTTCGCGAGCAATTAAAGAGATTATCCCATTTTTTCACAATGCGTTATAAAAACAACAAATCGTTATAAATTACTCAAGTATCTGGCGCGCTATTCTCTGACTTAAGCCAGTTAGGAGCTCGTATGGAATTGTTTTCCCCTTTTTTGCCCACTGCTTAAGATTCTTATCGGGATCAAAGAATATTACTTCATCTCCTTCCGAACCTCCTGTTTCTGTTATATCAACCATTAGAAGATCCATGCATACATTTCCAATAATCGGAGCTTCTTTACCTTTGACAAAAACACTTCCTACAGAATGTCCGAATTGTCTTCCGATGCCATCGGCATGACCAATAGGGATTGTGGCAATTGTTGTCACTTTTGTTGCGACCCATCCTTGGTTATAGCCCACATAGTCTCCTTTTTGAAGGTGATGCACCTGGGTAATGGTAGCCTTTAGGCTGGCAATAGGCTTTAATGCAGCGTCCCAATTAGGATGATTTGCATAGCCATAAAGGCCAATCCCTACACGAACGGCATCGAGCTGCCATTCGGGATAATTGAATACGCCAGACGTATTGAGAATGTGAAAATGAACCCCTGGAACTGCCTGTTTAAAAAAAGTGCAAATTTCCTGAAAGCGCTCCCATTGGAGCATGCTTTGTGGGTGGGGTTTGTTTTCTTCCGAAGCTGCTAAATGCGAATAAACACTCTTTATTTCTACTGGTGTACCCTTTATTTGATCTAGTACCCATTGGGTTTCGGTTGGCAAAAAACCAATGCGATTCAATCCAGTATTAAATTTTAAATGTATAGGGTAAGCCTTCAATTTTTGAAGCGGTATGCTTTTTAAAAAGGTTTTCAAAAAAGCCTTACTGTACAAAACGGGTTCCAAGCAATGATTGATTAGAGCGTTGCAGTTCTCTTTTTGAGGATAGAAAACCATAATTCGAGCGGTGATTCCAGCCTTTCGAAGGGCAATTCCTTCCTCGGCGTAAGCCACGGCCAGTAGATCTACTCCTTCAGCGACCAATTTTTGGGCAATGGGGACAGCCCCTTGTCCATAGGCATCCGCTTTGACAACCGCAATAAGTTGGGTTTTAGGGTGAAGTTTGGATCGAATAAGGTTGAGGTTGTGAACCAGATTGGGGAGGTGTATTTGTAGGATTTTCAAGAGTCAGAAGCTTTTGTATGATTAGATTCAGACAAATCATCCTTGTTATCAGATTGCATCGCTTTGAAAAAAGCGGCTCTGCTTAAGGGCTCGTAGGCTTCTTTTTCCCCTAAGAAGACCAAATCATCTTGTTCTGCTTTGCGGAAACTGTATTGCGCCAAATTTCCTGTTCGGGTACAAACAGCATGAACTTTGGTCACATATTCGGCTGTTGCCATCAAGGCAGGCATGGGTCCAAAAGGATTCCCTTTGTAGTCCATGTCTAAGCCTGCCACAATTACCCGTATACCGCGATTGGCCAAGTCATTGCAAACTTGTACAATTTCGTCGTCAAAAAACTGTGCCTCGTCTATTCCAACTACATCACAGCCGTCGGCTAAAATAGGAATATTTGCAGCTGCTGGAACCGGGGTCGAGAGAATTTGGTTGTCATCATGCGACGTCACATGATTTTCATCGTAACGGTGGTCAAGGGTCGGTTTAAAAATCTCCACCTTTTGACGTGCAATCTCGGCTCTTTTCAAGCGCCGAATCAACTCCTCTGTTTTTCCCGAAAACATCGACCCACAAATGACTTCTATCCAGCCAAATTGTTCCTTGGGGTTTACAGTGTTTTCTAAAAACATTTTGTACTTTTCGTTTTATAGCGAGCCGTTACGCTTACGAACAAAGGTATTAAAACAATTTTGTTGTACTCTCAAAAATGAAGCATCAACTTCGAGAAGAAATCGAAAAATTAATCGAGCAGCTCTCCCAAAAAACAGCGGAGCTAACAGACCAGCAATTGTATGAAAGGCTTCTTATGATGTATGAAAAGAGTGTATTGCTGCAGCATCAAAAAAGCGAACTTCTGGGAGATAAAGACCTACTTGGGAAACAACAAAATCAGTTGTTTGACGATTTAGAGTCGATGTCAATAGAAAAAAGCGCGCCCATTTCTGTCGAAAAGTCCCATCAAGAAGAAATCCCAGAATTGATGGATACCATCAAAAATATGGTGACAGAAATGCCCGAATCTAAGGAAGTTAATGAGCTGTTTACGCAATTAGAAGAGCCGAATTTTGTTCGCAAAGAAGACAAGCCACAAAGCGACCTGCCAAAGGAAGAAACAAATCTTCATATTGAAAAACCAAGCCCTAATATCAACGAACGTTTTTCAAAAGGACTCAAAGTAGATCTAAACGACCGGCTGGCTTTTATTCAGCATCTATTTGACAACCAGCCCAACGAATATCAACGCGCAATGGGGCAACTCGTTACGTATAATTCACTGGCTGAAGCGACGCAATTTATTGATCAGATGCTAAAACCTGATTACAACGGTTGGGAAGGGAAAGAAGCATATGAAGAACGCTTTTTGAATATTCTCACACAGTTTTTTGACACTAAATAAATCGTTTATATGCCTCTTTATTTAGTCCCAACCCCTATTGGTAATTTGGAAGATATGACGTATCGAGCGGTCACTCTTTTGAAAGAAGTGGATCTTATATTGGCAGAAGACACCCGCACAAGTGCCTACCTACTTCAACACTATGCGATCAATACCCCTATGCAAAGCTTTCACATGCACAATGAACATACAAAACTGGCTGGAATGGTCGAGAAGCTCAAGGCCGGACAAAAGCTCGCTATGATATCCGATGCCGGGACCCCAGGTATATCTGACCCTGGATTTTTATTGGTCCGAGAAGCCCTTGAACAGGATTGTGAAGTCTCTTGTTTACCAGGGGCAACGGCCTTAATACCGGCTTTAGTACAAAGTGGCTTGCCATCAGATCGCTTTTTTTTTCAAGGGTTTTTACCGCCTAAAAAGGGACGGCAGAAAAAACTCGAAGAGCTGTCCTCTTCCACTGTGACAGTCATTCTGTATGAATCCCCACATAAATTACTCAAAACCCTACATCAAATGGAAGGCTTTTTTGGTGCTGATAGAAGGCTGAGTATCAGCCGGGAATTGACGAAAAAGTTTGAAGCCACCTTCAGAGGCACTCTAGAGGAAGCCGTTTTGTTTTTCAATGAGCAGCCCCCTAAAGGAGAGTTTGTGATTTGTATAGCCCCAAAATAAAACCTATATGCAATGGATAAAAACAAAGGAAGCACCTTCCCCTGTAGTTCTTGAACTAGAGCATGCCCTCGGTGTCCCTACTGCGGTGGCAGCAGTTTTGGCACAACGCGGGATTAGCACTTTTGAAGCCGCTAAATCTTTTTTTCGTCCCCGTTTAGAAGAGCTGCATGACCCCTTTCTAATGTTGGGAATGGAAGCAGCCGTTAATCGGGTACTACGAGCCCTCACTCAGGGTGAAAAAATACTTGTTTATGGAGATTATGACGTGGATGGTACCACTTCTGTTTCTTTAGTAGCGACTTATTTGAGTACCCTAAGTACTGAAATCACCACCTATATTCCCGATCGTTATACGGAGGGTTATGGGCTTTCTGCAAAAGGGATACAATATGCTAGCGATAACGATATCGGCCTGTTGATTACGCTAGACTGTGGAATCAAAGCAACAGATCAAATTGCAGCCGCTAATTCATTGGGAATAGATTGTATCGTTTGTGATCATCACTTACCTGGCGATGAAGTCCCAAAGGCCTTGGCCGTTTTGGATCCCAAACAAACGGACTGTCCCTATCCTTATAAAGAACTCTGTGGTTGCGGGATTGGGTTTAAACTTATTCAAGCGCTTGCAACACGCCAGGGGCAGCCTTTTGAAAGCCTATTGCCCTATCTTGATTTAGTCGCTACGGCTATTGCAGCAGATATCGTTCCGCTAACAGGCGAAAACAGAATTTTAGCTTATTACGGCCTTCAGCAACTCAATACTGTCCCTAGACCGGGATTGGCATTGCTGATTCAAAACACCAAAAAGCAAGCGCTTCAGTTAAGTGATTTAGTATTCGTGATTGCCCCTAGAATAAATGCAGCAGGGCGGATGGAACACGCTCAGAAAGCGGTCGATCTACTCCGATCTGAAGATAAGGAAGCAGCCATGCCCTTTGCACGAGCAATCGAATTAATGAACAGTGAACGTCGGCTGACAGATGAAAAAATAACAGAAGAGGCCTTGGCCCAAATAGCTTTATTAGAGACAGAAGTAAGCACGGTAGTCATGCAGGAACATTGGCACAAAGGGGTGGTTGGAATTGTTGCTTCACGATTGATAGAGTCTCACTACCGGCCAACAGTAGTGCTTACTGCTTCTGGTGATAATTTAGTGGGTTCTGTGCGTTCTGTTCGGGGATTTGATGTCTACGAGGCATTGGCTGCTTGTGCAGATCATATGATACAGTTTGGGGGGCATAAATATGCAGCAGGACTCACTCTTAAAAAAGAGAACCTAGCAAGCTTTAGAGCGGCTTTTGAGGAGGCGGTAAAAGAAAGAATTACTCCCGAGCAATTAGTTCCTAGTTTGCTATACGACACGACAATAACCTTTAAAGAAGTGACTCAAAAATTGCATCGAATTATAACCCAAATGGGCCCTTTTGGACCCCAAAACATGCGGCCTGTATTTCGAACCCAAGGAGTCAAAGATGCAGGGGGATGTAAAGTAGTGGGTAAAGACCAAAGCCATTTAAAATTAGAGGTGACCGATTATAGTAGTGCTCCGATTTCGGGGATTGCTTTTGGAATGGCAGAACATATTCTTAAAATTAAAAGCCAGACTCCCTTTGAGTTGCTGTATACAGTCGATGAAAATGAATTTAATGGGATTCGCTCCCTTCAACTGAAGGTAAAAGCACTTCGATTTATAGAATAAAAAAAACCCCCTACAATAGCAGGGGGTCTTATTTGAAAGAATGAAATGATTAGAAGCGATAGCTTAAGCTAAAGTTCCAAGTAGTTCCAAATCCAAAAAGGACAAAGTTTTGTTTATCAATACCATTCCAAGTATCAGACGAAGCAGTTGCGTGGATATTGGTTAATGATTGGTTGATGTATACCGTATCAAATAAGTTGTTGATATTCAATCGAGCCACCATTTGATTGTCTCCTAGATCAAATCGATAGGTAGTACCAAAGTCCACTAGATTAAACGAAGGCAACTCTACAGCACCTTGATTATTAGGATCTGAAAAAGCATCATCTTGTAAGCTAAATTGGGCGTATAAGTTAGATACTGTACGCAATCCAAGGTCTACAGAGAAACCATCCGCGATACGGTAGTCCGCTTCTAAATAAGAAACAAACTGACCTGAGCCACCTACTTTAACATCTTTCATATAAAGTGTTTCAGTCCCAATATTTCTTTGGTTTTCATCAAAGATATTTGCATTGAAGTCTTTAGTATATCTCCAGTTACCCGCAGAAATCATTCCTTCAAGTGTTAAATTTCCTGTTGGACGGTATTTTACTTCCAATTCCAAACCTGAATGTGTTTGTTCTACACCGGCGAAAGTGGCAGTACCACTATCTCCACTATCAAGTGTGAAGCCACGAGAGATAAATCGATTTCCCCATACAGTTGAGTACAGGTTCAAATTTACTTTAAGGGCATTTGTAACAAAGCCATAACCTAGCTCAAATGAAGTTACCTCTTCATTTTCAACATCTTCATTTACATTGTTTGCAAAGTTTGGAAAGACGGCATCAAAGAAGGGCTGTCTGGAGATATAACCGGCATTAAAGAAAATATTATTTTGTTCGTTAATGTTTAGGTTAGCGCCCCCTTTGACATAGCCTCCAGGGAGAGAAGATTTTTCGCTCAATTGATCAAAATTGTAGGCAAATATATCTTCACGTTGGAAAGTTTGATTAGAAGCTCCAGCTTGTAAAACAGCGTTAAAATTACTGTCATCAGAAGTGTATTCAACCACACCGTTAAAGCCTAACCAATCTACATATCCAATATTAAAGTAGTTTAGTTTTTCCCCGTCAAGAGAAGTGGAATCAAATGGAGAAGCTGTTTGCTCTTGTGTTACAAACAAACCATTTCCTAGGTTCCGGTTATAGGTTTGATAAAAAGCATCTGCACCTAATAAATCATTTAATACTTGGTAATGATAACCTGTATATTGTCTCCAATCTAATCCAGCATTAAAGGTAAAGTTTCCAGCTTCCGCGCTTAAACGCATAATGCCTCCATACCAGTTATGCGAGTTCATGGAGGAACGACGAATGAATCCGTCTCTTTTCAATCCGTCTCCACGACCCCCGTGTGTGATTACTGAAAGTCCGTCAAATGCGCCACCAGCAAGTCCTCCAGTGTAATTTCCACTAGCATTGTCGCGTACAATAGCGTCCCAGTTAACAGTCCCATCTGCACGTCTAAACTCTGTATTGCCGTCTTCTACAATAAAGCTATACAGGTCTTGTCTAAAAGGTAAAACATCATAATTTCTACTACGAGAACCTGTTCCACCTCCTCGACCAGCAGATGCATATACCGAAGTATTTAGTGCTACCTTTTCTGAAATCTTCCAATCCCAGTTAAAAGTACCAATGGGTTTGTTGTAGAAATTTCTTTCGATATTATAGGTCTCTCCATTAAGTGTTCCGTAGTCACTATTCCAACGACGGTCAATTCCACTTTCTCCGAAATATTCGTAATCGCGAATGGAAATATCAACATCTCTTTGGTGGTGCCATTGTCCTGCACCCACAAGAGTAACGTTAAATTTGTGTTGTTCAGAAGGCGTATATCCAACAGTAGCCGCATAGTTATAACCTTCTCCTTCTGTACCCATTACATAGCCATCACCTTTCCAATAAGCAAGTAGGTAGGATGAAGACCAACCTTTCTCGTTTACTCCAGAATTATAGCCAATCGTAGTTTTGGAGTAGCCATCATTTCCTACGGTTTGTTTCAACATGCCTCCTTTAGCCATTTCAGAGGATTTGGTGAAAATGGAAACAGTACCCCCAACAGAAGGAACCGCAAGGCTAGAAGAACCCAATCCTCTTTGCATTTGGATTTGGCTGGTCATGTCGGTAAGGACCATCCAGTTAGACCAGTATACTCTTCCGTTTTCCATATCATTAACAGGGACCCCGTTAATAAGAAAAGAGGTGTTTACCTGATTAAAACCTCGGACATAAATCTCTCCATCACCATAGCCCCCTTTTTCGTTATTTACATAAACACCAGGAGAATTTTGCATGATATTGACAAATTCTTGGTTCCCCATCTTACTTTCTATTTCTTGAGCAGAAATAGTGGTCAAAGCAATGGGTGTTTCTCTTTCTTTGGCAACGTCAATTACTCCTGAAGAGACGACAACTTCTTCTAAATTTACATTCAGAATAGAGTCTTTTTCTTTTTCATTTTGCTGTGCATTAACAGCAGCGATGCAGCCTAAAAATAAGGACATTGCAAGGCGTGTTACATGTTTCATTTTTGTTTGTTTTAATTTTCAACAATTTTATTGATTAAGCAATACAGTTTGATTAAGGACATGTCAAATTTATCTTTACTTATTGTAAAGCTTACGCTTTCTTGTAACGTTTTATTAACGCGCTTGTTGACAAATCATGATCCTGGTTGTCAACATTATGCAAATCGTTTAAAATAGAGTTTGCTAATTGTTTTCCCAATTCGACACCCCATTGATCGTAGCTGTAGATATTCCAGATAATTCCTTGCACAAAAATTTTATGTTCATACAAAGCAATCAAAGCGCCGAGTGTATAGGGGCTTAGCTTTTCTATCAAAAGAGTATTGGTGGGCCTATTGCCTGTAAAGACTTTAAAAGGCGTCAATTTTTTGATGGCTTCTGCCGAGAGGCCTTTTTCATGTAATTCTTTTGTTACGACCTCTTCTGACTTGCCACACATCAAGGCTTCTGTTTGAGCAATGAAGTTGGAGACAAGCTTGTCTTGGTGGTCTTGATTGCCATAGAGCGCCTTGGCAAAGCCAATAAAATCGGTTGGGATTAATTTTGTTCCCTGGTGGATAAGTTGGAAAAAAGCATGCTGTGCATTGGTACCAGATGCGCCCCAAATGATAGTTCCTGTTTGATAGTTTACAGGCTTTCCATTACGGTCTACACCTTTCCCGTTGCTTTCCATAATTCCCTGTTGCAAATAGGCAGGAAGATTTCTTAGGTATTGGGTGTAGGGAACGATGGCTTCGCTCTCAGCATTCCAAAAGTTATTATACCATACACTTATAAGAGCCAGTAAGGTGGGAATATTTTCCTCGCTTGGACTGTCTCGGAAATGGCGATCCATGGCGCCAGCACCTTGGAGTAATTGTTCAAAATTCTGCAGCCCTACAGCCAAGCAAATACTTAAACCAACGCTGCTCCATAATGAAAACCGTCCCCCTACCCAGTCATTCATTGGGAATACATTTTGGGGATCAATTCCAAAAGCCGCAATTTTTTCCAAATTTGTAGAAACAGCTATAAAATGTTGTGCAATAGCAGATTCTGGTGCTGATTGCAGAAACCATTTGCGGATGCTAGTGGCATTGGTAAGGGTTTCTTGCGTAGTAAATGTTTTGGAAACGATTAAAAATAAGGTCGTCTCGGGCTTTATTTTTTTTAAGATCTCTTGATGGTGATCCCCTTCTACATTCGACACAAAATAGGGGGTCAAGTGGTTTCCATAAAATTCTAAGGCTTCTGTGACCATAGCCGGTCCTAAGTCAGACCCTCCAATTCCAATGTTTACAATAGTATCGATGGGTTTTCCACTATACCCTTTCCATTGGCCTGAAATGACTTTTTCCGCAAAGGCATACATTTTTTCTTTAACAGCATCAATTTCTGGTAGAACGTCTTGTCCTTCTACAAGTATAGGCTCTTTGTCGGAAGTACGAAGGGCAGTATGTAGAACAGCTCTGTCTTCCGTTTCATTAATTTTTTGACCACCGAAATAGGCTTTTTTAGCTTCTGAAAGCCCCGCTTCTGCTGCTAAATCCCCTAATAAAGAAAGCGTTTTTTCAGACAGTCTATTTTTGGAGATATCGACATAAAAGTCTTCCCATTGAAGCGTCATTTTTTCTGCTCTGCTGGGGTCTTTTTTGAAATAATCTAAAATCTCTTTGTCTTTGATTTCAGAAAAATGAGCTTCTAGTGCTTTCCAGGCTTTTAGCTGAGTCGGGTTATGGTTGGGTAATTTCATATTCAGTGATTCTGTTGTCGTTTAAAAAATCAGGTTCAAATGGGATGCACTCTAGCTCGTATTTCAAGGGCTCAATACGGGTTAGAAATTGTGATTTTAAATTTTTTGAGATGGGTTTGGCAGCTGGTAATTTTTGCTTGAAAGGATCTACTTGTTTTCCGTATTTCCAAAAACGATAGCAAACATGCGGACCTGCAGTATAGCCTGTCATTCCAACCCAGCCAATGATGTCACCTTGTTTGACATATTGCCCCGCCTTGACTTTTCGTTTTTTCATATGAAGGTATTGGGTAGCATAGATGTTGTTGTGTTTAATGGTCACATAGTTGCCATTGCCCCTAGTATAAGAAGCCTTTTCGACTGTTCCGTTGGCTGTTGCCATAATAGGCGTTCCAACACTGGCGGCAAAGTCTGTTCCTTTATGGGGTTTTATTCTATTGCCATAGTATTTTATCCGGCGTCTCAGATTGTAACGCGAAGAGATACGACTGAATTTTACAGGTGCTTTTAAAAAGGCTCGACGGAGATTTTTGGCTTTATCATCAAAATAATCAATACTGCCAACCAAGCTATCCGATTCAAATTTAAAGGCATAAAGGGGCTTGCCATTGTGTTCGAAGTAGGCTGCTTTTATTTCTTGAATCCCAATTGAAATAGAGTCGTCAACAAATTTTTCAGTGTAAATAACTTTAAAACGATCTCCTTTTTGCAAGCGGAAAAAATCGATTGTCCAGGCATAGACATCGGCCAGGTAATAGGTCAATTGATCGTTTAAGCCACTATTTTGCATGGTTTCATAAAGCGAGCTAGTGATAGTGCCGGCCCCTTGTAGTTCAACGATGCGAATGGGCTTATTGACTTTTTCCCCAAAAAGGCTGTCTCTCAGTTGCACACGTGTATAGCTTTCGACACCTGCCTCATAGATAAACGCATAAGGGGTCGGGATACTGTCTTTGGTGAAGAGAAGGCTGTAAGGTTTTCCAATCTGCAAGCGATTCACTTTTACACTCCCTTTAATAGCTTGCAAGATTTGGTATACTTCAGGATAATCGATCCCATTTGCTTCTAATATCCCTCCGAAAGTATCTCCTCTTCGAATTTTTTTTCGAAGTTGTCGGAATTGATTGAGATCGTATCCGTATTTCATCTTTGGTGCTGGTGCTGGTGCTGGCGTTGGTGCTACTGATTGTGTTTGTTCTGATTCTTTTGCAGCCGAAGGCTTGCAGCCGTAGAATAGCGTCAAAGCCAGTAGCAAGAATCCACAAGCAGGGACAAAAGGAAACAGCTGTTTTTTAGTTTGACACTTCAATCGTAAAGGGGTGTTTGAGATTTCTAAATTTTTCTAAATCTGCTTTGATACTTCCGACAGCTAAATCAGCTTGCATTCGAAGGGGGATGCGGTTTTTATCATCTGACACCCATAAGGTGACACTTTCTTGCTCTTTGAATACTCGGCCTGCTTGCACAAAAGGCCTAAATTTTAAACACCTGACGGTGCCAAATTTTGTAGTCAGGGTTTCTTTACCTAAGAATTTAAGCTTAAAGAGATAGTTGTCATTGTCAAAAAACATGTTGATGCCGAAACTTTGATTCGGTTTAAGAGCTTCTGATGGTAAAAAATTCCGCAGGTAATAAAAAGCAGAAATTAGATCCTGGGCTTTGTCATTAAAGGGATAGGCTATTTTGGTTTTTTTCTTTTTATCATGGACGAGAGCCTCTTTTGTTTGTTGATCAAAATCAATTTCAATGTCTTTGGTATATCCTCCTTCATCAATATTTCGAATTGTCTTGTAGGGAACCCCGCTAATAGGATCAAAATAGCTTTCGTAATGATCTTCTACTTTAAAAAACCAGCGCGCAAGCCCGACTGTCTTTCCATATCCTTTTGCGTGAAAAACAGCTTTTCCATTCAACTCTGTTTTATCAACCTCAAGGGTAGCAATGGATGCATTAAAAAAACCGTAATGGATTCTGAACTCAAACCATTCTTGGCCCCCAAAAGCATCATTGGAAGTGGCGTTCGGAACAATGTCAAGGGGCTGTTCTTCTGTTTGGGAATAGGAGGGATAGAAGCATAAAGCACTTAT
>CBFHRX010000005.1:0-65868 GCA_965658355.1 Flavobacteriaceae bacterium
CAAACAGTTTAACGTTAATGTAAGAATCCTTAAGAAGGGATTTAGTCATTCCGAAAAAGGGATTTTCACACTATTAGCAGTGCTGCCTTTTTCATTACTCACCATTCCTCTTTATGTATACTCTATAAAGAAGCGTCGGTCTTTGTTGCAAAGTGAAGCTAAGAAAAGGAGTCGCCTATCCGTTTAAATTGTGTATGTATTGGGTACATAATTTTGTTTTAAAGTGTTCTCCTATCGAAAACGATTTTAGATCTCTTTTTTTGCGGGATATATTTTGTAATTTTAAACTTTAGTTTAAAGTTCTTATGGAAACTATCAACAAGTATTCAAATATTATGATCAGCATTAGGAAGATTGTGCGTGCAATCAACCTAGAGTCAAAACGAATAGAAAAAGATTACGGTCTTAGTATCCCACAGTTACTCACATTAAAATATTTAGAGGAGGAGGTTGAGTATAAGAGCACTATGAAAGAAATTAAGGAGCATTTATCCCTTAATGCAAGCACTGTGTCTGGGATTATAGCGCGTCTCGAGTCTAAGGGATTGATCGCCCGATTGCCCAATCCTAATGATAAAAGAAGTACTCCTATTATCCTAACCTCTAATGGAAATAAGCTGATCAAGAAAACAGATGAATCTTTGCATGAGCGTGTCATGCGAAAATCCAATTCTCTAAAAGATGAAGAATATCAGCAAATAATAGATTCATTTAAAACTATTATACAGGTTTTTGATATCGATGATATCGACGCATCCCCTATTATTAGTGGTCAGACAGAGATATGATTATTTTTTGAGTTGCTAAAAAGGATGTAATACTTTCTATAGAAAACAATTTTTGTACTTTTGTGGCTTAAATATCAATTATGCAAAAGTACATACCGTTTATTGTATTCTTTTTTGGTCTTAGCATGTATGCTCAAAATACTGAATTAAGTGGTGTTGTTGTAGACGAAAACAACATTCCACTTCCAGGGGCAACAGTTCAAATACAAGGCAGTCAAGAAGGGATTATTACTGACTTTAATGGGAATTTTCTGTTGGAAGTTTCTTCTGACACTACCATCGAAGTCTCTTTTATAGGATATGAAAAATATATTCAAAAGGGTCCTTTTGACAGTTCCTTACAGATTCAATTAGTGCCTTCAAATGCCCTGGATGAAGTTGTGATAACAGCCCTGGGGATACGGCGTGCTGAAAAAGCCTTAGGCTACTCCGTTCAAGGGATTAAAGCAGGTGAAATCTCAAAGGTGAAAGCCACTAATGTAGTGAACTCTTTGGCTGGGAAAATTGCAGGGGTTAATATTACTGGCTCAGCAGCAGGACCTTCAGCTTCTTCCAATATAAACATCCGTGGGGCTTCCTCTTTAATGGGAAATAATCAGCCTTTATTTGTCGTGAACGGGATGCCGATTACAAATGACCTTTATTCTTTTGACGATGGTTTGAATGGATCTACTTCAATTGATTTTGGGAATGCAGCACAAATAGTTAATACAGATGATATTGAAGCTATAAGTGTACTTAAAGGACCTGCAGCGTCCGCATTATACGGTTCAAGGGCTGCGAATGGAGTCATTCTTATTGAAACAAAAACAGGAGATTTTGTTAAAGAAGGTTTGGGGATCGAGATTAATTCGAGTATTCAAATTGCAAATCCTCTAAAATTACCAGATTACCAAAACCAATATGGCTCTGGTGGAGGAGGGAAATACAGTTATCTAAACGGTTCCACTTATATAGGCGCAAACGAAAATTATGATGCGTATGGTGAAAACTGGGGCCCTGAATTAAATGGCCAGTTAGTGAAACAATTTAATTCCAACGGGGAAGCGGTTCCTTTTACTTCCTCTCCCAATAACATAAGAGATTTTTATCAAACAGCTTTGACCCACAATACAAATGTGGCGGTGAATAGCTCTTCTGAAACCGGTCAGAGTCGTTTTTCTTATACGCACCTAGACAATCTTGGGTTAATTCCCAACACGGACCTGGATCGCAATACTTTCCAATCTAGCCTAGGTAAAAATTTATTGAATGATCGTCTAAAGATTCAATTCAATAATATGTTTGTGCGTTCAACCTCAAAAAATATTCCCAACTCGGGTTATGATGAATCTTCTTCTGTTATGTACGGTTGGTTGTGGTATCCCCGTCAAGTAGACATCAACGATTTACGCGACTATTGGCAACCCGGTAAGGAAGGGGTAGAGCAGCGCTATGCAGAAAACCTGTGGGTGAACAATCCATGGTTTATTGCCTATGAAAACACCAATGCTTTTCAAAGCAATCGGTTGCTTTCCAATCTTCAACTTTCCTATGAGGTAAATCAAAACCTAGGGATTCGTTTTCGATATGGAGTTGATTATGTAGACGAGCAGCGTCAATACAGACGAGCGCCTTCTACAAAAGCCGTTTTAAATGGGAGTTACCGCGAAGATGAAATTTCTTTTAGAGAGAGTAATGCCGAGCTAATTGTTGATTTTGATCCAAGCCCAGAAGTGGACAATCCATTAGATTTGAATGTAAAATTAGGAGGAAAACTAATGTCACAACGGGCTAATTTTGGTGTTGCCAACAATCCAGAATTGCAAATATTTGGAGTAGGGCCCTCTGTGTACACCTTATCAAATTCACGTTCTGGTGTTTTAGTAGAGTCTCAAAAGACCAATGCAGAAATCGCCAGTGTCTTTGGTTTGATTACCCTTGATTATGAAAACTGGGCCTATTTAGATTTAACCTATAGAAATGATTGGACGAGTACCCTAGTCAATCCATTAGCAGGAATTGAGAATTCTAATTTTAGCTTTGGTTATCCATCTGCTTCGGCAAGTGTCATTTTGAGTGACGTACTAGACTTAAATGAAAAAGTTAATTTCTTAAAGCTTAGAGCTTCGTATGCAGAAGTAGGGAATGGTGCCCCGGCTTATTCTTTTGGGAACACCTATACGCCACAAGCAGCCTATGGGAATGCACCCGTATTTACCGCAGGAAGTACCATTTCAGATCCTACTCTAAGAAATGAACGAACAAGAGCAACTGAGTTTGGTGTTGATGTCCGTTTACTCGATAATAAGATAAACATTGACATGACGGTATATCAAATGAATAGTTTTGATCAAATTATATCGTTGCCTGTAGCAAAATCAAGTGGCTATGATTTTACCTTGACCAATGGGGGTGAAATCAGCAACAAAGGAATTGAAGTAGCAGCACGCTTTAACTGGATAGAATCGGAAGATTTTTCATGGAATACCCAATTCAATTACGGTCGAAACAGAGCCTTTGTAGAATCGCTTCCTGAGGTGATTAAAAGTGGAAAGTACTCTATCATAGCAGATGTTTTTCCTGGAGATGAAGGGGGATCTGACTTAGAGCTTGTAGCAGAAGAAGGAAAACTATTGGGCCAATTATACGGCTTAGGTTTTCAGCGCGGGCCTGACGGGCAAATCATCCACGAAAATGGATTGCCCTTGCACACAACAGATAAAGTCTCTGCGGGGACCTACCAACCCGATTTTCGTTTGGGGGTTCTCAATACACTGCGTTATAAAAACATCAATTTATCATTCTTGTTTGACGGTCAAGTAGGAGGGAAAATCTATTCTCGTTCACATGCATTGTACGCTACTGCAGGGACCATTACGAACAATGACGACCCGAACTTACCACTTTCTACTCTTGAAGGAAGAACCTTGTACAATGTTGCGTATGACGCTGCTGGAAATCCGGAGTATTCATTAGAACAACAAGGAGGGGTAGTAGCACCCGGCCTTATGTACAATGAAAATGGAGACTTAGTTGACAATACAGTAGCTGTTCCAGCAGGTGGTGCCGCCTATACTGGGTACTTCTATAATTATTATGGAAATGGATTTAACCGCGATAATATTGAAGCTGCAACCTATGATGCTACTTATTTTAAATTAAGAGAACTAAGTGTTAGCTATTCGTTTGAAAATGAATTTATCAATCAATTGGGACTGCAATCGGCTGTCGTCTCTGTAGTGGGAAGAAACTTATTGTTGTTTAGTAAAGTCCCAACCATCGATCCAGAAACCTTCTCTATCAGAAACGGTTTGTTTGTCAACGGTTTTGAAAGTACTTCGATCCCGACGATGAGAAGTTTTGGATTGAATCTTAACCTAATTTTTTAATCACATTATCATGAAAAATATAAAACACTTTCTATATGCAATCATTCTATTGGCAACAGTAGGGTGTAGTGATTTTGAAGAATTGAATTTAAATCCGAATGAGCCCACTACGGTCTCTTCAGGAGTTTTGTTTACTTCTGCGATAAGAACTAGCTTAAAAACGACCTCCAACGAGGCGTTTTTACTATCGAACAATGCCGCTCAACTAACCGCAAAAACCCTTCGTGCTGAAGTTGACTTTTATGGGTGGAATGCATTTCCAACTGTATGGGAAGGGCTCTATGAAAGTTTGACTGATATTAACAATGCCATTGAAATTGCTCAAGCAAGTGAGAATGAAAAGATGGAAGGCGCATTACTGGTTATGCAGGCTTGGATTTTTTCTGAATTGACAAATGCGTACGGAGATATCCCTTATACTGAAGCCATAGATGGCTTAACAGCAAATTTCACTCCGGCATATGACACCCAAGAGTCGATTTATACGGACCTTCTTTTAAAGCTCTCCCAAGCCACCACAAAGTTAAATGCGAGTGGCAGTATAGAAGGTGATATACTCTATCAAGGAGAGGCTTCTTTGTGGATAAAGTTTGCCAATTCTTTGCAATTGCGTTTGTTGATGTATGCTTCCGCGAAAACAAATGTGGCCACCCAGTTTGCTCAAATTGTGTCGCAGGGACAAATTTTTTCGACTAATGAAGAGCAAGCTACTCTTGACTTTTTATCGAGCTTTCCAAATCAATTTCCGACCTTGCCATTAAAGCAAGGGGATTTTGATGCCGTGGCAATTTCTGTCTCTGCTGTAAATGCTTTAGAGGAAAATAATGATCCTCGATTGAGTCGGTATGCGCGTCCTGATAATTTAGACTTTGACAACCCCACCTTTACAGGAGTTTCAAACGGTGTAGGGGGGCAAACAGGATCGCGATTGGGATTGGCCTACTTTGATTACCCCGGTCAGATTACTGCTGCAGAAAAAGGATTGTCCTATGCAGAAGGGATTTTAATGACCTATGCAGAAGTTGAATTTCTTTTGGCTGAAGCAGCTGCCAAAGGCTGGATAAATACGAGTGTTGAAACCCACTATAAGAAAGGAATTGAAGCGTCTCACCAGTATTATGAGGTAGCGTACGCCCCTAGTGGATGGATTAACTTTGAAGACTTCTATGAAAATTCAGGAGTCGCTTACAGCACTTCAATGGATATCTGGAAGCAAAAGTGGTTAAGCATGTATTTTACCGCTTTGGACCCCTACTTTGAAGTAAGACGCTGGTATAGCGAAGTGAATGGTTTTGAAGGACTTCCTTTCTTAAACAAACCTATCGGAAACAATTCAAACAATTATGAATTGCCCTTGCGTTTTCTTTATCCCGGTCAAGAACAGAGTTTAAATGCAGAAAATTATAATGAGGCAAATAGTCGATACAATGCATCTAAATTGATCAACGGTAAGATGTGGATCGTTAGCGACTAACCTATATGAAGAAATATTTTGATGTTCACCCCCAGGTTTTTTACCCTTCCATTGTTTTAATAATAGGGTTTATACTATTGTCAATTTTTGGTGGAGCTCCGGTTCGCTTATTCTTCTCTGAAGCCTCTCAAGCGATTACCCAATCTACTGGCTGGCTCTTTATCCTAGGGGTTAATTTCTTTATTATCTTTTGCCTATGGCTGGCCTTTGGACAATATGGAAAAATGCGAATAGGGGGAGAAGGGGCCAAAACAGAATTTAGTTTGTTTTCTTGGTTTTCCATGCTTTTTTCTGCTGGAATGGGTATTGGCTTGTTGTATTTTGGGGTATCAGAACCCATACAGCACTTTTTAAAGCCCCCAATACCACAAGAAAGCACCGCAGATTTAGCGATCCAGGCGTTAGACTTTACATTTTTACATTATGGATTACATGCCTGGTCGATTTACTGTATAGTAGGGCTTTCTCTCGCTTATTTTACGTTTAACCGCGGTTTGCCTTTTTCTTTGCGATCTATATTTTTTCCTATTATAGGCGATAAAATAAAAGGTTTGTATGGTAATATCATCGATATTATCGCAGTGGTTGCCACCTTATTTGGCTTGGCCACTTCCTTGGGGTTTGGAGCGAAACAAATTGCCACAGGTCTTCAATTTCTTTTTGGGGTTGATTCAGGTGTCAATACTCAGATCGTGGTTATTTTGGTCATCACCATGATTGCGACCGTTTCTGTAGTCACGGGATTAAAGAAAGGGGTTCGCTTTTTGAGCCGCTTGAATATGATATTGGCATTGGTTTTTTTACTTTTTGTTTTATTCTTGACAGATACCTTGCAGGTGATCGGAATATTCATTGAAAGTACAGGGATGTACTTCCAGCGCTTTATAGAGATAGGTACTTGGTCTTCTTCTTTTGTCGATTCGACTTGGCAAAACAACTGGACTATTTTTTATTATGCTTGGTGGGTTGCTTGGGCTCCTTTTGTAGGTATGTTTATTGCGCGGATTTCGAAAGGGCGAACATTTAAAGAATTTGTTTTAGGGGTTTTATTCGTTCCAACCTTGATGACTTTTTTTTGGATTAGTGTCTTTGGCGGGTCCGGATTATTGTTAGAAGTAGAGACCCCGGGAATTTTATCCACTCCTGTTTTAAAGGATGCGTCGACTTCTTTGTTTGTTTTCTTAAAGGCTTTTCCTTTATATGCAGTCACGAGTATGATCGGTATTTTTATGGTCTCTGTCTTTTTTGTGACCTCCTCCGATAGTGGCTCTTTGGTCATTGATAGTATTACTTCTGGAGGGAAATTAAATGCTCCAGTAGGGCAGCGTATTTTTTGGGCCTTGATAGAAGGCTTTGTGGCTATTGCACTTTTATTAGGGGGCGGCTTAGCCGCTATGCAAACGGCTTCTGTTAGTACAGGTATTCTTTTCTTGCTGATCCTATTTACTATTTGTTATTCCCTAATTATTGATTTAAAAAAGGGGCTAGCGGCTCCCAAAAAAGAATCTTAGTAAGCCTTTATAGAAGTATTGGCTGTCTGCATTTAACGGCATACTCTACACAAGATTGATTGGTGAAAACAATAAATACCCATTAGAAGAAAGACAGACATACTAAGTTTTTGTAATTTATGGGTTCGTATAAATCAATAAGTATGAAAAAACTCAGTTTCCTTTTACTGTGGATTCCCCTTCTTTCCTTTGGCCAGAATATGGAATACCACAATAGTGAGTCGCATAAAAAAGCAGGCTTGCCTTTCTCTGAAGCAGCCATTGTAAATGGTGTCATTTATTTATCGGGACAAATAGGAGAGGTTGATGAAGTAGTCGTTAAAGGAGGTATAGGTCCTGAAACGAAACAAGCTCTTGCCAATATCGAAAGTGTCCTAGTCGATATGGGACATTCAAAAGCGGATGTGTTTAAGTGCACTTGTATGCTTTCCAACATGGAGGATTGGCAGGAAATGTCAAAGGCATATGTTGAATTTTTTGACAGAGAAACACTACCTGCAAGAAGTGCTTTTGCCGGGAGTGGTTTAGCGCTAGGAGCTAAAGTAGAAATTGAATGTATGGCTGTTTACAGAGGGGCTCATTCCAACTAGCAGGCTTTTGTATTTTTTCTTTTCTGAATTCAATGCCCTACAAACGTTTGTCTAACTATGCGTAAAAGAGGTCCTTTACTAAAGAATAAGCCAAGTCCGATAGCGTCTTTGTCTAAGTTTATTCTTTTTTTGTTGGTTTCAGTTTTGATGCTTCCCTTTACTTTTTTAGGAGGCCGATACGTGAATGCAAAAAGAAATTCTAACTATTTTGAGCGCTTACTTACTGAAATACCAAAAGGGGATTTTTCGCTCCTATCGACATTCAGTTTAGATACTTTATACATATGGGGACTTCTGTTTACTACACTTCTAATAGGAGGATATCTAGTGTATTTAAATGGTGTAACCATGATTGCAAAAAGGCTTGAAAATAAAAGTGTATTGGTAAAAATAATTTTAGCATTCTTCTTTTTGCTGACCTATTTTGTTGCCTACAGTATACTAGAGCCAGACTATCTTATTGCCATCATTAAACGCTTTCTGAATTGATTTTTTCCATGCTTTAAAACCTGCGTTTTCTTTAACAGGACATGTGTGAGTGTCTATTAACGTTCACCTGAGCGAGAAGAGTTATCGATTGGATACTTTTTTTGAATTCAAGAACTCTTTGTATATTAAACATTATAAACCATAAACCAATTAAAATGAAACAAGTAAAATGTGCTGATTTAGGAAACGACTGCGATTTTGTAGCAAAAGGCAATCTTGACGAAGTCATGGCTCAGGTAGCAGACCATGCAACAGGAGTCCACAAAATGACGATTACAGATGAAGTTATTAAAGCAGTAAAATCTGTCATGACTGAAGTGTAGCTTTCAGTTCTGTGAAAAGCTTTCCAATTACATTAAATTATCAAAAACCATAAACCAATAAATATGAAAAAAATTTTTGCATTAAAAATCTTTGTATTTCTTCTTGTGAGCTGTAATGGCACTACTACTTTAAAACCTGAAACTAGTGGAAGAGGAGGCGAAATATTAAGTGGTGACAACAAAGGAGGAGATTATAAATTTGGCAGTATGGAAATGGCGAATCTATCGATATCATTTTCAAATGCTTTTGTAAATGAAGACTATTCTTTTGTTACTGAAGAAAACTTTACAAAGACCATGTATTTCTATCCTGAAAAAGGTTTGGATAGAATTGAGCTTGAATTAGCAGCGGGTATAGAGATTATGAAGGCAATGCACGCGCCTTATGACTCTATAACACGAAGTATTTACGATGTTGTGCCAATAGTTCCCTCATATGATGAATCTTTAACAATAGTGATGTTTCCTTTTACTGAAAAAAGGTATCGAAAGGATGGCGAAGTAGAAACCTATCGTTTCCTTGAAAGACATTATATAAAAGATGGTAAGATTACTGGTCTAAGAAAGTATAGTCAAGAAGATTAGTTGATAAGTCTAGAGAATGTTCGTATTCCTACTTATAGGATTTTGAACAAATAAATACGTCTAGGTTACTATTTGCAATAAGATGACTATTTCTAAAACCAAAATTTTTTACAACTACAATTTAATAACCATAAACCAATTAAAATGAAAAAACTTTATTTATCAATTTCAATCACAGTTTTAAGCCTTTTTATGGCTTCCGCCCAAACCAATCCCAACTGGGAGTATTGGACAAGCAACAGGCTTGAAGTAAAAAGAGGAATGTCTGATGAATTCGAAAAAGCAGCCTCTTTAAAAACAAGAAAATACAATACTACCCCCGAAACAGCTATTTCAACATATAAAGTTGTTTCAGGTCCAGATCAAGGAAAGTATGAGCGCATACAAGGATATAAAGATATTGGATGGTTCAACGGGGGGAATAATTCTGCTGGAGTTCAATATTGGCGAAAAAATGTCGACAAACACATCCAAAATTATGAAGGTAGAATCATATGGTGGCGCATTAAAAACCTGAGTCACAATTGGAGTCCCGAATCAAAACCGAGTAAGTATTTTCATCGCTTGATTCGGATGGTTAAACCCGGTAGGCTTGCTGATTTTTGGCGTTTTGCTAACAGAATCACAAATGTTTATAAAGAACATAATTACACCGGCGTTCAAGCCGTCTTTAATGTTGTTTCTGGTGGGAATGAAAACATGATGATTTTTGTGGATGCATTTGATGATTTTACAGACCAAGGAAAGTTTCCTGATACAGATAAATCTTTGAAAGAATTATACAATGAAATGTATAATGGTTCTTATGATTCAGATTTAGATATATACAACGATGCTTTGGAGATGTGGGGAAGACAAAATGAATTATTGTCTTTAGTTCCGGAAGCTACAACTGGAATGTAAAAATTTATTATCTATAATACTAAACCCTCCCTAGTGGAGGGTTTTTTTATGTTCGACAATAATGTCAATTGGTATGCTAAGCATTGATTTTTCGAAATTGAATTCTAGAAATGAATTGTCAATTATAAAAACAAGGGAATCAATTTGCTGCAATGGCATTTTTAAATGGAGTAGGAGAGGTGTAATTTGATATCTGGCTCTTTATCATTATATTAGATATTATTAACCATAAACCAACTTCTATGAAAAAATTATTTTTAGTATTCCTTGTTGCTTCTATCAACCTTTCGCAAGCACAAACGGTATTTCAATTTCAAGTGGTAAATATTGACCCTCAAAATGCCGAGCAGTTCGAAATGGTAGAAAAAAAGTATGCAACACCCCTTGCCAATGAGGCCAAAAAGAAAGGACAAATCCAAGACTGGTATTTGATGCGAAAAGTACCAGGCGGTAAGGCATCCGATAGGGTCACTTACATTTGGGTTCATGTATACAAGGATGTAAACCAAATGGTAAACGCCGGTAATTGGTGGGATACGCAAGCAAAATATGGGGTACCCCCACAAGTTTTGTACGGGAGTGTAGAACGTCATCCGTATGGAACCTATACTTATAAAACGGAAAAGGCTATCGATACCGGTAGATCGGGTAAATATGTGATTTTCAATTGGGCGAATCCCACTAATATCCCTGCGACTATATCTCTTGCAGATGAAATTTCAGATAGTTTCAAAAGCAATATGAAAAAGTCTGGAATGGTTAGCTGGGGAATAGCCACACGTGTATACCCTCAAGGCGAAGACCATGCCCCTATTTTTTTCTGGGATGGCTATGAGACCTATGAGCAAACCTTAAACCATTTAATGAACAAAGCTGTTTTAGAGGCAGTGAAGCCAGAAATGTTTGAAAAGCTCTTTAGTTTACTGCCAAGCGGTTTTTCAAATAGAATGATTATGGAGTCTATTACGGGAACTAATTAGTCTTTACTATAAGTACACCTATATTTTGTTCTTAATTAGCCCTCCTTAATGGAGGGTTTTTCTTTTGTAAAATAAAATAAGGAAAAGTATGTCCATATAGAAAGCAGCAGTCTGCTCATCGATTTTCGATTGAAGTTTGCAAGGGTTTTCGAAATTAAAGAACCATTAGAAGTAAAACAGAATTTGATATCTTCCAGATACTCATTATCTTAGAGGAATACAAACCATAAATCAAATAAAATGAAAAAAATAGTTCTACTCTTATTAGCACTACCTTTTATCTCTGCAGCCCAATGGAAGGGAAATTCTGATGGTGACGATCAAAAATCTAATATGATAAAGTATTATATAGAATCGTACGTCAATCAAGACTATAGCCAATTGGAAAGAATAGTAGCTGAGGACGCTTCGATACAATATAACGATATAAAAATGGATAAAAAAGGTCTAAGAGAGGCCGAAATGGGACATCATAAGCTCTATTCTGACATCTCATTTAAAATTAATGCTGTTATCACAACAGCATATGAAAATGGCCATGTGTGGAGCCATTTTTGGGGTGCCTGGACAGGAACAGGTAATTTCAGCAAAACAAAAGTGACAAATATTGTTCACTTAGCGTATAAATGGAACGGGAATAATAAGGTTGAATCTATTGTCGGCTTTTATGATGCTACTCATTTAAATAAAGAAATTGCCGCTTCAACGAAATAAAAAAAGATAATCAGCCTTCCCCAATAGAGGGTTTTTTAGCAAGACAATGGAAACTAGAAGTCTTTATTTGACAGTATTGAAAAGTGGTACTTGTCTATCTTGTTCCTTTTGAGTGAGCTCACCTCTTTATTTTATTTTAAAATTGTAGGATACCTAAAAAAGTCACTTAATTTTGTTTGGTGTCGCGTTTCTATGTTTATATTTTCATTCTTGCTTCCAGCTGCCTACTAGCGCAAAAATCAGGGAGCATTACTACATTACAATTTGGAAAGGAAGGGATTCAAAAAGAAGGGTCAACCTTTACTTTAGCAGGTAGAATAGTAGACGGAAACACCAATAAAGCGATTGATGGAGCAGCCATTCTAGTAACATCAAGTAGCAAAGGTACCATTTCCAATAGTCAAGGATTTTTCACACTCAATCTGCCCTACGGGAGTCATCTATTGACTGTTGAATCATTAGGCTATACAAGTCAATTTATAGACCTTACTCTGTTTGAGAATGCCTCTTTAGACCTAGCCCTTCTTCCTAAAATTGAAGCATTAGAGGAAGTGATCCTCTCACAGCGTTCTTCCCAAAATATCGAAAGTGAATTCGTGGGGAAAAGTACAGTTTCGGTTTTAGAGGTTCAAAATATACCTTTGGTTTTAGGGGAACAAAATATTTTTAAGGCCGCTACTATATTACCAGGAATTTCTACTTCTGGAGAGGCTGCTACTGGTTTTAATGTAAGAGGGGGGAAGGCAGATCAGAATCTTATGTTACTCAATAAAGCAATCGTTATTAATCCCAATCACTTCTTTGGGATTTTTCAGGCCTTTAATCCCTTTAGTATCAATGAGCTTAATGTGTATAAGGGAAGTATTCCGATAGAATACGAGGGAAGAACCTCTTCAGTATTTGAAATTAAAACTAAAAAACCATCCACTGAAAAAATAAAAGCCGAAGCTTCAGTGGGGCCTATTACAGGGAACTTATTAGTAGAACTCCCTTTGAAGAAAAATCGTTCTGGAGTCATGATTGGCTTGCGTTCTGCTCATTCAGATTGGATTTTAAGAGCCTTAAACGACCCCAAACTTCAAAAAAGTGAAGTTTCTTTCAACGATGTTATTTTTTCTTATGAAGACAAACCAACTGATAAAGATATCGTTGATGCCACTTTATACCGGAGTAATGACGCTTTTCGGATTGCCTCGGATTCACTATACCGCTATTCAAACACAGTTGCCAGTGTTAATTGGAGACATCAATTCACTGAAAACAAAAGCCTTAGTGTTCACATGAGTGATAGTCAATATGACTTTGGCATTCGCTATGATGGTGGGGTGTCAAATAATTTCAAGAGCGGCTTTGAAATGGACATTAATTCCATTCGGATAAAATACACGAATACAGTGCTTTCAAAACACAAGCTTGCTTATGGTACCAATGCGATTTTTTATTCCATAGCTCCTGGAAGAATAGATCCTTTGTCGCAAAACGATTTAATTGAGCCTTTGCAAATACGACAAGAAAAAGCGGTTGAGGGAAGTGTTTTTATCGCAGATCGCTACCAAGTCAATGAACAGTTAGTGCTGAATTTTGGTGTGCAATTGGCTTTGTATACTGCGATGGGTCCTTATGTAGAAAGAAAATATTTAGAGGGGCAACCCATAAGGGCCTCCAATGTGATAGAGGAGTTGGATATTTCAAACAATGAAACTTTTGCGGAAGAATTATTCCCAAGTTTTAGATTTTCGGCACGCTATAAATTGAATCAGGCTTTCGCCTTTAAAGTAGCGGGATTAAGAATGTATCAATTTATTCATAGTCTGACGAATAATACCACAGCATCGCCCATTGATACATGGAGAATTTCCACAAACAATTTAGCCCCACAGCGATCCGATCAATTGGCTGCTGGGTTCTTCTATTCCTCACGAAATCAGATGTATGAACTAAGTCTTGAGGGTTTTTACAAGCGTCAAAACAATCTAGTAGATTTTAAAACAGGAGCCGATTTATTTTTAAATCAATTTATTGAAACAGAGGTATTGCAAGGAAAAGGAAAGGCCTATGGACTAGAATTTTTACTTCGGAAAAAATTAGGTCGTCATACTGGATGGTTAGGCTATACCTTTTCTAGAACATTGATACAACTTGCCAGTGCATTTAGAGAAGAACAAGTTAATAGAGGACAATTTTTCCCCACAAATTACGACAAGCCACATGATCTCAGTTTTATTTGGAATTACGCTTTCAATCCAAAATTAAGTCTATCCACTAATATCATTTATCAAACTGGAAGGCCCATTACCATTCCCAACGGTAATTATGAGTTTAACAATTCGGAATATGTATTGTATAGTGACAGAAACCAATACCGTATCCCTAATTATTACCGAGTCGATTTGGGAATTAATTATCGCCCTAAACAGAAAAGTACCAATAGAGTAGTAACATCATGGAGCTTTTCAGTATATAATATACTAGGTAGAAACAATCCTTTTTCTGTTTTCTTCTTATCTGATGACGGAACTATTAAGGGAAGGCAGAGCTCTATTTTTGCCGTACCAATACCTTCGCTTACATTTAATTTTTCATTTTGATCATGCGATTTAAATCAGCACTTTATCTATCGCTTCTGTTTGTTATTGGGTTTATTTCCTCCTGTACCGAGCCGTATGATTTTGAAGATAATTCGGTTACCCCTATTCTTATAGTAGATGGAGCCATCACGAATAGGGTTAAAAAGCACAAAATTTTTCTTTCTAGATCTTACTCCTTTGATGGCAAGCCTGAGATGGAATCAGGGGCAATTGTAACGATAGAATCGGATAAAGGGGAGCTCTTTACTTTTATTGATAAAGGATCTGAAGGATATGAGGCTGAAAAAGCATTCTCTGCTCAAAAAGAAACTCACTACACCCTACATATAACCACCACAGACGGGAATGAGTATCAATCAACACCCATGAATCTACCGAATAGTAGCCGTTTAGAATCTATCACAACCCTAGCAGAAAAAAATGATAGAGGAGAAGATGGAATCGCTATTTATGTGAATGCTCAGAGTGATTCTAATGATGCACGCTTGTATCGTTTTGAATATGAAGAAACTTACAAAATAATTGCTCCCGAATGGACGCCTTATGATGCCGTTGTTATTTTTGAGGGGATATCAACTTTTTCAACGAATGTTATTCTAAGAGAGACAGAAGAACGTGTTTGCTATGGTACAGACAATTCTAAAAAAATCATGTTGCGTTCAACAAAAAATCAAACACTTGATAAAATTGATCAAGAAAGAATTCGTTTTATTCCAATTACAGATTCTATGTTAATGTATCGCTATAGCATTTTAGTACGACTGCTTGTAGAATCTCAAGAAACCTATTCATATTTTGAAACGCTACAAGATCTATCTGTGGGTTCTTCTTCCTTTTTTACTGAGAAGCAGCCCGGTTACATTGCAGGGAATATATTCAATCGGGAGGATGAAAAAGAAAGGGTAGGAGGATTCTTTAGGGTGTCAGCAGCTTCAGAAAAGCGGATTTTCTTTTCCCTTGAGGACTTTTATCCCGATGCCCCACAACCAGAATATTTCACGTCTTGTATTAAAATTGCCCCTACAGCCGAGGGGACCAGGGGGAATCGAAATTTATTGAATATTATATATTCAGATTATGGACGATTTTACCAATATAATAGAGGTGAGATTCCCGGTGGCCCCTACATTCTTGTAAATGCTCCTTGCGGTGATTGTACCGTTTTGGGAAGTAATAAAAAACCCATTTTTTGGGAGCCCTAATCATTCTGGCCAACTTTCTACCCAATCAGGGATTTGAATCGTTTCTAAATCTGAATTTTCCTCCATTAACGCAGGTAAGTTCTGAAAGAAAAGAGCATCAGAAAAAAGACTATTATTAGAGGAGGATATGTTGGAAAGAGTTAAGTTTAAATTTGAAAATTCATTTTCATTATGACCAAAACCGATTGTTGAATTGCGAATCAAAATCATGTCTATAGCGGCAACTCCATTAAATTGTGAAAAATAAAGCCCGTAATTTTGAGCGTCTACGATAGTGATGTTTGAAAGAGAAAATGGATTTCTTTCGCTTGGATCTATATCAAGGTAGTCATCAATTACGAGACCATTTCTATCTGTTTGATGAATCGTCCAAAATTCTCCAGTTCCCCTCCATCCGTCTTTGATAATGAGACCGTCTTTTCCAATAGTATTGACATAAATATCCGTAAGATTTAAAGATCCGCCCTCAATTACTATTCCGTTAGCAGCACTGTTTTCTATCCAAACGTTGTTGACATTGGTATAGGAGCCTACTCCATAGAAACTCAATGCATTAAATTGTAAGCTGTCATTATAATTTGCTCCTGCGTGCTCAATCTTCAAGTAGTTTAAATAGCCAGAGCTGTCAAATGGTTTGTCTCCACCATAATAATAAAAGCCCAAATCAGAAAGTTTATTTTCTGCATCTAAAAGGCTGTCTTGCCCACAAATAATGATCCCTCCCCAATCAGCAGCCTCTGGTTCAAGGGCGTTTGATGAAATACGAATGGGGTTTTCTTTGGTACCCCATGCAAACATTTGAGCCCCTTGTGTAATCGCAATATAGGCACCTACGTTAGGCTCAATTTTAATATGAGTGCCTGCCTGTATTTCGATAGAGGCTTTGTCTCGTATAATGAGGGGACCTGTTACAATGTATTGGTAATAGGGATTGAGTGCTATACGGCTAAAGATTTCTCCCTCTAAATAACGTACTGTTGTACAGATATCAGGGCATGTGCCACCACAATCAATACCAAATTCACCTCTATCTTGTACGCCATTCCCACAGCTACCTTTTCCCTCATTATTGGTGTAAACAGGTGGTTTGCTGCATTGCTGTAAAAACACTACAAGTATAAAAAGAAGACTATGGGTACGGAATAATTTCATTGTCTGCGCAAATTTATAGTATTTCTAATGTTTGCATAGTTTATTAAAAGAAATGATATTGAGATAAAAATTTAGATGCCTTATATCAATCGATTCCTGCTTGTCATTTTCCTTTTTTTGGGTGTAGGATGCAGTAAAAATCAAAAGACTAATTCTGACGAAAATAAAGATACGCCCGAACGAGAGCAATTTATCCTAGAAGTGGTAGCGAATGAGGGTGGGGCAGTATCTAGAGTAGGCGGTATTTTTGATTTTGAAGCGACTGTAAATGTCATTGCAATTCCCGACGAAGGCTATAATTTTATTAGCTGGTCAGGAGATATTGTTGCTTTTGATTCCAATGTAACCCTTACCATGACCCGAGATTATTATATAGAAGCTAATTTTGAACCCATTGCAAGTTCAAACTAATGCACTTATGTGTCGTTTAAATTCGGCTCTTTAAACGGATTGTAGTAATTTGGGTTAAAATAAAAAATAAGATGGAATGGTATCTGAAAAATAGGTGGTGGGTTTGGAGTATTATAGGGGTATACCTTGCCTATAGAATTTACCTCTCCGTTATCTATTAAACCTAATAAAGACAAAATATGGCTACTTACGAATGTAAAAAATGCGGTATGGCAGTGAACGCAAGTTGTGCTAAATGCAATACCCCCTTAGTAGATGGATTGCTGACATTAGAAGATGGCAGTCAGGTTCAGATTTCACAATGTCCCAGTTGTGAGGGAAAAATAAAATCTCCCCAATGTTGTGGTGCTGATATGAGCTGTGAAGTATAGTTTAAAGAGAAGAGATTCTTACAGCCGTTAAGGTGTATTTTTCTTCTCATGTGAATGCCCTTTTATAAATGGGGTGGATTACATAAAAAGCTAGCTATGACTCCAAATGGCCTCGGGTAGAGGAGAGGGTGTTTCTTCTATACAAAAGCGCCGATGATGATACCCAGGTGGTACCCAAAAAAGGCTCCTACAAATACAAGTGCGATAATTCTAAAAGCTAATTCCATTGATTTGTTTTTTGCTTCTTTCAAAGATAAGATTTTCGTGAATAGTAATTAAGAACCCCCTTCCTTAATAGTTTTGTTGGAGATTTGTAAATTTAAAACATTGAAATTCATAATCTTAAAGTCCTAAGTAGTTGTTTTAACAAATCTTTATACTATTTCCTTTCATTCCCTTTGTATTTTTAACAAAATGCCTCATAAAATGGAAGAAAAAGAATTGTTTTATTACCAAAAAGCGAAAAGCCTCCTGACGCTAGGAATGTCAATAGAGGCATTAAATAAGGAATTAGACTATTTTCAACAATCCTCAAATAGTGCTGCCATAAAAGGATATCAAAGGGCCATTCGTGAACATGGTAAATTTGAAAAAGTATTGGAATCTTGAAATTTAAGCTTCAGACTCTTGCTATAGCTTTGATAGGACTCGGTTTCACCCTATCTATTTTCGAATTTTTATTGGAGAATAGTTTTGCTGTTTTATTTGCAGGAGCCCTCCTTTTAGTTGTTTCTTATTTCGTTCGTAAATAAGAAATAATCGAAGTGATGATTTCAATTATCAGCCACACCCAAGGGGCACCGTGGAGTAAGAAATCAAACCAATCAATCATTTGCATTCCTTTAGCGCCCCCGTATATCCAGCGTATTTTACCTACGATATGGGGTTCTGGTTGAAAAGGAGCAAGGCCTAAACTAAAGCTCATCAAAAAGGGAACTAGCCAGCTGTATTTTTGTTTTTCCATTTAAAGTGCGCGTTTGAATATTGCCTTGGCAATTCCATCATTTTCAGACGCAATTTGGACCAGTTCCCATCCCTGTTTGCCTAGCCGGTTAAAATTCTCTTCAGTCATCTGAGATTTTTTAAAGATTTTATTGGAAATGATTTTATACTCAAAAAAGGGCATATTTTTTTACTTTATAAATTATTACATTCAACAAAACTAATTGATTTGAAAACTTTTCTAGATAGTAAAACGTATCTTTTTATGGGTTTGCTCGGCGAATTGCTACTTGTTGTGATCTCCTACTATGAGTCTCAGGATGTTGCAAGTGTATTTCAGTTGTCAGCTCGTTATTCAGGTCGTCTGTCTCTCGTATATTTTTTAGTCCCTTGGTGGTTTTTCATGGGATTTGCTAAGACTTGTTCTCTTGACACAATTCGCAAGCCATTAAAAGCATTTGCCATTCTTCATTGTATTCATTTTGGCTTTTTAGCTATGAATATTTATTTGAATGCGATTCCAATCGTTCCTGTTAAACTAGTGGGGGGAGCACTGGCTTATTTGATGATAGTGCTACTTCCTTTTTTAAGGCACGCTTTTACCGCTAGAAATTGGGTTTTGCCCATTTACTTTTTTTATGTAGCCATTGTCATGTTGGTCACCTATCTCTCAAGAATAAAAGGAGACTTTGAAGGGAGTGTACCAAGTCCTATTCATTCTATAGCATTTACAATTTTAGTAGTATCCATGCTCGTATTCTTAGTTAGAGTGAGAAAGTCATTTAATAAAAAAAGCTCCTATTAGGAGCCTTTTTTTTGGAACGTAAAGAAGAATCTAAAGTCAATTTTTTGATAATCACTTCACATCTCATTTGCTTTATTTGACAAATGGTCTCCTTATAACCACTTCAAATAGGTTTTAATTCTTCACAAGAACCTATTTAATCAAGCTGAATAGATTGTTCTTTGTTTGCTATTTCCCAAGCGGTGTAAAATATTAATTTGGTTCGGGCCTCCAATAAACCGTAGTTGATTTTAGAAGCGGTATCTGTTGGTTTATGATAATCTTCATGAGTACCACTAAAATAGAAGATGACCGGGATTTGTTTTTCAGCAAAATTGTAATGATCACTTCTGGTATAAAAATCATTGGGGTCATTTTCATCATTAAACGTATAATCCAATTCTAATTTACTGTAGGTAGCATTTACGGTCTCTGATAGCTGATGTAAGTCTTGACTTAGTCTATCGGAACCAATCAAATAAATATAATTTGGATTGGGATTACTTCTTTTAGGGTCTATCCGACCAATCATATCTACATTTAGATTTGTAAACGTTTTTTCTAATGGATAAAGAGGGTTTTCAGTATAGTATTTGGATCCTAACAGTCCTTTCTCTTCACCCGTAACATGAAGGAAAATGATAGAACGCTTGGGGCCATGACCTTCAGATTTTGCCTTTTGGAAGGCCGCTGCGATTTCTAAAAGGGCCACAGTTCCTGAGCCATCATCGTCAGCTCCGTTGTAGATTTCCCCCTCTTTCATACCCAAATGGTCTAGATGAGAGGATAGGACAAGATATTCCTCAGGAAGTTCATCCCCTTCGATAATGGCAACAACATTTTGGCTGTCTACATACTGATTGTCGACACGCAGTTTCATGTTTTGGTAATAGTCTACGGTTCCCTTTGCTGCACTAATCTGGTGGGATTTGTAAAAATGTCTCAAAAAATCGGTGGCTCTTCTTTGACCGGGAGTTCCGGTTTTACGCCCCTCGAAATAATCCGAAGCATATACATATAGAAGTTCCTTTAAGTCTTCTTGTTTGATTTCATTCGCATAGGAAATAGCTCTCTCTTGAGCAGAGCAAGAATAGACATAGCCTAAGCACCATATAAAAAAGAGTTTGCCAATTAGTTGTTTTATCATTTTAGATAGTATTTAGATTGTTGTTTCTAGCAGCAAGGATTCGTGAATTCCAGTCCATAAATTGATACGATGTTCCAGGGCTTCTTTAGCTCTGTTAATGGCTTCTTCCCATTTTTGGGGGTCTTCTTGACAAAGCTCTTCTATCATTTTTAAGGCCATAGGACCGTGTTCGTCTCCGTCTACTTCAATATGTCTTTCAAAGTAATACACCATATTGGCTAGAGAATCGTTCCCTTTCACATTCATTTTTTGCAACATTTCAATAAACATATCAGGAATCAAATCTTCTCTTCCAAAGGTGAATACAGCTGCTATTTCATGTAGTGACTTGGTCTCAATCGTTTCAAAAGTAAACAGCAGGAAATTTTTTAGGTAGTCAGGCAGCGCTGCATTTTTAAGAGCGGCAAGGACGGAACCTTCTACTGGCAGGCTATTCATAAAATCCAAAACCGTATCAGTATCAGCGTTTACATCTTTCATGGCTTCCAAGTACATTTCGAAATGACTCATGGGAATCCCATCTTTATTGACATCACTCTCTTCTCCCCAAACAATTTCATTGATTAAGCGAGCCGTTGAGGGAGATCCAGAAGGTCGCCATGGTACGCGAACTGTGGTTAACTCAATCTGTAATTTTTTCACCAAAGACATAAAATCCCACACGGCAAATACATGCGCTTCTGTGAATTTTTTTAATTCTTCAGCAGTTTGAATTTCAGCGTACAAAGGATGAAGAAGCAGGACTTCTTTTAAAGGGGCCAGTTCCTTTTCCAATCTTTCTATCATGTTCAAATTTTTTCACAAATATAGCCGAATCTCTTATTTTTAGATGTTTGGCTATTGTTTTTTTACTGTACTAAAAAGAGTAATTTTAGAAGCCAATGGAGGAATTACAAATTATTGAATGCCCACGGGACGCCTTGCAGGGCTGGAGAAGCTTTATTCCTACCAAAAATAAAATTGCTTATATGGAGTCTCTTTTAAAAATAGGCTTTCACACCTTGGATTGTGGCAGTTTTGTGTCCCCTAAAGCGATCCCCCAAATGGCTGACACTGCGAAAGTAATAGAGGCTATTGGTCCCCAAAAGCAGCATACAAAATTAGCGGTTATCGTCGCTAATTTGAGAGGGGCACAAGAAGCTTGTGCTTATGACGCCATCGATTGCTTGGGCTATCCATTTTCTATTTCTGAGAATTTTCAAATGCGAAATACAGGGAAGACCATAGCGGAATCTCTTCGTGTATTGGCGCAAATCATTGCGTTGGCTGAAGTATACGGAAAAGAGCTAGTGGTATACATTTCTATGGGGTTTGGGAATCCATATGGAGACGTATGGCATCCAGATATTGTTGCGAATTGGGTCGGTAAACTGATTGAAATGGGCGTCAATACCCTTTCTCTTTCAGATACTGTTGGTTGTGCGAATACGACTAGCATCAGAGACTTATTTTCACGTATTGTGCCAGAATACAAAGAAACCAATATAGGTGCTCATCTGCACACCACCCCACAAGAAGCCATCCAAAAATTAGCAGCTGCTTATACGAGTGGATGCAAACGATTTGACGGGGCCATAATGGGGGTGGGTGGCTGTCCAATGGCACAGGATGAATTAGTAGGGAATATGCCTACCGAAAAAATCATCTCCTATTTCGAGTCTATAAAAGTGAAACACAACCTACGGCCCCTTCAATTTGAAACAGCCTACAACAAGGCTTTAGACTTGTTTGTTTAAGCATCCTAAGTACTGTCTTTGGTTAATTTATTGTACATTTGCTTGCAATTAATTCTTTATTAGTTGCTTATGAATTCCGATAAATTTTATGGTGAAGGCTTTACATACGACGACGTATTATTAGTGCCTGCCTATTCTCAAGTTCTTCCTAGAGACGTCTCAATTAAATCGAAATTTTCGAGAAATATATCGCTAAACACGCCTATAATTTCGGCTGCTATGGATACTGTTACAGAAAGCCAAATGGCGATTGCCATGGCTCGAGAAGGAGGTATTGGAGTATTGCACAAGAACATGACTATTGAAGAACAAGCCCTAAAAGTAAGAGCTGTAAAAAGAGCAGAGTCAGGCATGATCATGGATCCTGTAACACTGCCTTTAGATAGTCTTGTACAAGATGCCAAGGAGAATATGCGCCAGTACAAGATTGGAGGGATTCCCATAGTAGACGGCTCAGGTAAATTAGCCGGTATCGTTACCAACAGAGATTTGCGATTTGAAAAAAATAATGAGCGTCCTATCACTGAAGTGATGACCAAGGAGAACTTAATAACGGTCACCAAAAATACTTCTTTGGCAGATGCAGAAGAAATTCTGCAGCGGCATAAAATTGAAAAGCTTCCCGTAATTGACGAACAGAAGAATCTAGTGGGGCTAATTACCTTTCGGGACATTACCAAGCATACTGACAAACCAATATCGAATAAAGATACGTACGGAAGGCTTAGGGTGGCTGCAGCTGTAGGGGTCACTCCCGATATTGTAGAGAGAACGGAAGCCTTAGTAAAGGCCGGTGTAGATGCTGTTGTTATCGATACGGCTCATGGTCATACAAAAGGGGTAGTAGAAGCTTTAAATAAAGTCAAAAAAAAATATCCTGATTTAGATGTTGTCGTTGGAAATATTGCTACAGCAGAGGCGGCAAAATATTTAGTTGACAATGGAGCTGATGCCGTCAAAGTGGGAATAGGTCCAGGTTCTATTTGCACCACTCGAGTAATTGCTGGAGTTGGTTTCCCCCAACTATCAGCGATTATGGATGTTTCTAAAGCAATTAAAGGAAGCGGAGTTCCTGTCATCGCAGATGGTGGGATTCGATACACAGGTGATATTCCTAAAGCAATAGCTGCAGGTGCCGATTCAGTGATGCTGGGTTCTCTATTAGCGGGAACGAAAGAATCGCCTGGAGAAACGGTAATATTTGAGGGAAGAAAGTTTAAAACCTATCGTGGAATGGGTTCTTTAGAAGCCATGAATAAAGGATCTAAAGACCGCTACTTTCAGGATGTTGAAGATGACATAAAAAAATTAGTGCCAGAAGGAATCGTAGGAAGAGTTCCCTATAAGGGGGAGCTGTTTGAAAGCATCCATCAATTTGTTGGGGGGCTAAGAGCAGGTATGGGCTATTGTGGAACAGATACAATCGAAAAGCTCCAAGAAAGTGGACGTTTTGTAAAGATTACAGCTTCCGGGATACGAGAAAGTCACCCGCATAATATTCGAATTACTAAGGAAGCCCCTAATTACAGTCCTTCATAAACTTAAGAAGCTCTAGGAGGCTAGTATTTTAAAGGTTTTTATGATATTTTCTTGATAGTGAACTCGTACGATATACATATTGCCTGCTTCTAAGTAAACGGGCACCTTTGCATCTGACAAATCGACCACATTGTGTTGCGCTACCTTATTCCCGATAATGGAATAGACTTCAACTTTACCTTTTCCAATTAAGCCCTGAATAAATAGAAAATTGTTTTTGTAAATTACTGTCGTTTTCTGAACAGCAGATGTTGGGGGTAAGGAAACTACTTTAGCAACAGCTATGTTTGCTGTTAGTAAAAAAAATAAAATGAAATATAAAAAAGTAGTCTTGTGCAATACCAATATTATTTAGTGCAATTTACAAGAATTAATTAATTGTTGAAAAAATTATTAACAATTTATTGTAATGAAAATCAAGTATTTATGAAACTTTATAAAACTTTATTAAAATTTAATTAACATTTTGGTGCAAATAAATTATTTCTCTAAAAAAAAAGCAAAGAAAAGCGAAAAGTGTCATTCGGCTTTTGTTATCGTTTCTCTTGCAGTGGTACTCTTCTGTTTAAATGCCTGTGAATCTATTGAACGCGTTCAGGATAGCGCCATTGCTAGGGTAGGAGATACGTATTTGTATTATTCCGAGATAGTCTCCCTCTTGGGGCCCAATTTAAGCTCACAAGACAGTGCCATGCAAGTGCAAAATTACATCGATAATTGGGCTCGTGAGCAATTGCTTTTTCAGCAAGCAGAATTAAATATCGATCCTCAAAAAAAGACTGCACTCAATCAAATGGTACAACAGTACAAAGCAGAGGTTTATGGTCAGGTGTATAAAGAGTCTATGATCAATACCAAAATGGATACTATTATCACGAGGGAGCAGTTGAATAAAACCTATGAAAGCAACTACGCTATATTCAAATTGAGAGAACCCGTTTACCAATACCGCTTGCTAGGACTGCCATTGAATAACGTTGACAGAAAAGAAATTAGTACTCGGTTTCGGAGATTCGATAGCCTAGATAGACACTTTTTAGATTCCCTTTCTTTTCAATTTTCAAACTATTATCCTTGGGACAGTTTATGGGTTAGTCGACAAGATATCATCGAATCTATCGATTTTTTGAATGAGAAAAATACGGATCGATATTTTAAAAATCGTACTTACTATGAGGTAGAAGATTCTTTAAATGTATATTTGTTTGTTGCAAAAGACAAACGCGCTATGAATGCCATAGCCCCTCTTTCTTTTGTAGAGAAAACAATAAAGAGTCTTATTTTAAACAGACGCAAAATTGAATTTTTACGAGACTTTGACAATGACTTACTTCAAGATGCAATTCGTTCAAATAAATATGAAATCTATTCGGAATAATATTTTAAAGGCTGTTTTTTTTGCTGGATTATTTGCTTTACATGCCCAGGAAAAAATTAAAGTAGACGGTGTTTCAGCAGTAGTAGGGGATTTTGTTATCCTTGAATCGGATATCGACAAAATGATTGTTGAAATGGAATCTCAAGGTATTTCGTCCCAAAATATTGGCCGCTGTGAATTGCTGGGGAAGTTAATGGAGGACAAGCTCTATGCGCATCACGCTGTTCAAGATAGCCTTGAAGTGAGTGATCAAGAGATTTATGACTATGTGGATCAAAGTTTGGAGTATTTTGTGGGGCAGTTGGGAAGTATGGACAAAGTATTGGAGTTTTACAAGAAAACAGACGAGGCTGCTTTTAGAGAGGAATTGTTTGAAATAAATAAAACACAAAAATTAGCAGGCCTGATGCAATCTTCTATCGTCGATGATATTGAAATCACTCCTGAAGAAGTACGTACTTTTTTTCAAAAAATCCCTGCTAGTGAACTGCCTACCTTCGGAACTGAATTAGAAATTGCCCAAATAATAATGGAGCCAAAGCCTTCAAAAGAAGAGGAAGAAAGGGTCATTAACCAATTGAAGAGTTTTAAAGTAGATGTTGTGGAACGCGGATTGAGTTTTGCTTCTAAAGCAATTTTATATTCACAAGATCCTGGTTCCCGCTCAAAAGGGGGCAAATATACCCTTCAGCGAAAGCGCCCCCAGATGGCAAAAGAATTTCGAGATGTCGCTTTTCGTCTCCAAGAAGGAGAAGTCTCAGATCCTTTCGAAACCGAGTTTGGCTGGCATATTTTGACAGTAGATAAAATACGAGGTCAAGAAATAGATGTACGTCATATCCTTTTAATCCCACGTGTTGATGATCAAGAGTTGAATGATACGAAAGCCCTCTTGGATACCCTTAGGACCAGAATAGTAAATGAGGAATTAACCTTTAAAGAGGCTGCTTTCCAATTTTCAACTGAAAAAGAAACGCGAAACAATGGAGGCGTCTTGGTAAATCCTGCTACTGGTGATACACGATTTGAGTTAACCAAAATAGATCCTGTCTTGTACAACCAAATACGATACCTAGAGGATAACGAGATAACACTTCCATTATTAGAAGAGGGGAGGGCAGGTAAGAAGAAATACAAAATCCTGAAAGTGGCCAATCGCTATGAAGAGCACAAGGCAGATTTTAGAAAAGATTACAGCCGTATTAAAGAATTAGCGCTTAAAGAAAAAAAGCTCAAAGAAGTCCAAAAGTGGATGAAAGAAAAAATTGAAGAAACCTACGTGAGTCTTAACAGAGATTTTAAGTCATGTTCTTTTACCAATAATTGGTCAAAAGAAGAATAACTTCTATTTGAAATATTTAATAGGCACCCAAAGCATGCCAAAACATTCACCTCCTTCTTTGTGAATGTTTTTATGATGCATTTTATGAGCACGTCTAATCCCTTTTGCATATTTGGAATTAGCGGTACGAAATAATTTGAATCGTTGGTGAATAAAAACATCGTGTACCATAAAATAGGTGAATCCGTAAGCAAAGATACCCAACCCAATAGGCATGCCCGGCCAGAAATTTAGCTGCCCCCAAGCTACTACAAACCCACCGCTGATAAGGGCGTAAAAAATAAAGAATAGATCGTTCCGTTCAAACCAAGAATTGTGATCTTTTTTGTGATGGTCTTTGTGCCAAACCCAAAGAAATCCATGCATAATAAATTTGTGACTAAACCATGCCATAAACTCCATTCCTGCAAAAGTTGCTATGAAAACGGCAAACCATAATAAGGTATCCAACATGTTAAATCTATAATAAGTTTAAGCGAAATTTAAAGTAAGATTGTGCAAGAACCCCCATTTTCTGATAATTGGGAACCCTTATTCTTGTGCTTTTTATCATTTTAGAAGGGGTTCGTTTCAGTTTATTAAGCAGTTTATGATAGTACTTATAAGCTGTATATACCCCAAAACGCGCTTCTTCTGGTAATTTAAAAATCCCCTCTAATGCTTTTTCGAAATCGGATTCGATGTCTTTAATGATGGACATTTTTTCAAGCTCTTGAAAAGAGTTTAAATCTACATTTGGGAAATAGGTGCGATCCAAATTTTCGAAATCAGCATTCAAATCTCTCAAGAAATTCACCTTTTGAAAGGCAGAACCTAAGGCCATAGCAGCGGGTTTGAGTTCATTGTATTGCTTCTGGTTTCCTTTCACAAATACTTTTAAACACATGAGTCCCACAACATCTGCTGAACCATAGATGTACTCCTGGTATTCCTCACGGGTTGCATAAACTTGTTTCGACAAATCTTGCCTCATACTTTTAAGAAAAGCGGCAATAAGTTCAATGTCTATATTGTTTTCGTGAACCGTAAGCTGGAAAGAATTTAAAATTGGGTTCAGACTTATTTTTTCCTTTAGTGCTTGGTGTAAGTCATTCTCAAAACGATCCAACAATTCTTTCTTAGGATAGTGGTGAAAGGTGTCTACAATTTCATCAGCGAATCTTACGAAACCATAGATATTATAAATATGATGCCGAATGGAATTCCCTAGAAGTTTGGTGGCCAAAGAAAATGAAGTGCTATATCGTTGTGTGACAATACGACTACATTCTTCCGAGACAGTGTCAAACAAGTTTTTCATAGCGCAATTTTAGTTTAATAAAATTACTAAAATTTAAAACAAATTAGGAACTCTTAAACAAAAACTTGCTGGCTGAAAAATTCAAGCCTAAATGCTTCAAATGTATGTTGCAGTTTTATTTTTGGGGGCAGTGCGGCACCATTGATTTGAGATTGCAAAGGCCCTAATATATGGAGAGTTGAGTCTGTGTCTTCTAAGATGGTTTCGTAAAAGTCGCGCAAGTAGTCATCAATCTCATCTTTGTTAGGCTCAACAGTTAGATAGGTCACAAAAGTGAGGCTATCACTGAAGGTTAAGACCGTCTGTAGGGATTCTGTTGTTAAAGATTGCCCTAAGAAAATGGTTTTATAGTTTTGCGAAAGGACATAGTAGTTAAGAAATAAAATACCCAGTTCATGGATTTCATTCTCAGGTAGAAACAAGACAAACACATTTTGATTCTCCTGAGGTGTTTGCTTCCGTTGAATGAGTTCTGTTTGAATGTGTATTTTTTGTTTAACCAGGTTGGTGATAAAATGTTCATGCGATGGGCTGATGGCACCGGTTTGCCAAAGTATCCCGAGCTCCTTCATTAGAGGCATGAAAATATTGATGAAAATATAATCAAACTCATATTTTGAGGCAATCTCATCAAAGGTGGCATCAAACATTACATAGTCAAAGTTCACCATGGCAAGCTTTAACGCATTAACAGCTACTTGCTCAGACGAAGACTTAAGGGCAATGTCTCTAACCATAATTGGAATTTCACCTTCCTCAAGACTCGCGATTTTCGAAATCTTAAAACCGTGGTTGTAAAGCAGGGTTATGTTGAGAAGTTTTTGAAGGCTAGAAAGACTGTACCTTCTTATATTGGTATCGGTTCTTTCTGGTTGCAATAGATTGTAACGCTTTTCCCAGATTCTAATGGTGTGCGCCTTAATACCTGAAATATTTTCAAGGTTTTTAATGGAAAAAGTGCTTTTTATCCTGTTCATGTTCAAAGTTCCTTAGCAAAGCTTACACAAATATAAGAAAAAAAACGGAAGAAGTTTTTAGTGCGCACGAGAAGACTCGAACTTCCACGGGATTTAACTCCCACTAGGCCCTCAACCTAGCGCGTCTACCAATTCCGCCACGTGCGCGGACTATGTGACTTGACTGGGGCTCGAACCCAGGACCCTCTCCTTAAAAGGGAGATGCTCTACCAACTGAGCTATCAAGTCTATTGTGATTCGACTGGGGCTCGAACCCAGGACCCTCTCCTTAAAAGGGAGATGCTCTACCAACTGAGCTATCGAATCGGTTTTTAGGCTGCAAATATAGTATCTATTCTCAAATTTTCTATTCCAAAATATATAAATTTACGCTTCCATTGTTTAAGACATGCAGCAGCTTTATTTAATTGGTTATATGGGGACTGGTAAATCTACTCTTGGTAAGGAGTTATCCAAGCGTTTGGGGATTCCGTTTACAGATTTAGATGCGCATATTGAAGCCGAAGAGAAGGCCTCTATTTCTGAATTATTTCACACCAAAGGAGAGCTGTATTTTCGAAATCAAGAGCATCAATACCTAAAGGAATTGCTTGAAAACACAAGCCCTAAAGTTGTCGCTTTAGGTGGTGGCACCCCCTGCTATCACAACAATATGGATCTGCTTCTTAACGCTTCACAATGTGAGGTTGTTTACCTCAATGGTTCTGTTTCCTTTTTGAGCAAGCGCTTGTTTAAAGAGAAAGCGAAACGACCTATTCTAAGCCATATCCAAACGGAAGAAGAACTTCAAGAATTTGTTGGGAAGCATTTATTTGAAAGGCTTCCATTCTATCAAAAAGCACCCAAACACATCACAATAGACACTAAAAGCGTCGAAGTTCTGATAGAAGAACTTATTAACTGAGGTAGACGCCTTCTTTTTCCCCACCAAAGACCACTTCAATATGTTCTTTATAAGAGGTTGACAATGAAACCCCTTTGAAATCGGCTTTGATTGGGTAGCGCTTGTGATTTCTATTTACTAAAACTGCGGTCTGAAGCTTTTTCAGAGGGACCTTTAAAAATTCATTGACGGCATAAATAAGCGTACTTCCTGTATTTAAGACGTCGTCTATGACAATAACAGAAGATTCTTTGTACGTATTTATATCCTTGGATATTTTGATTTTTTCAGTCGGATTTCTTTTGTTGATTTCCAATCCAATCAATTCTGTTTTTAGGGAAGAATAACGGTGTAATTCTTTTTGTATGCGCTCCGCAAAAAGCACCCCATTATCGGCAATTCCTACCAAGAACAGCTTTTTTTCATCAACATTAGATTCTAGTATTTGCAAGGCAATTCTTTTGGTACTGGCTTCAATTTTTTCCTTTGTGAATAATTGATGTGGATTGTTTTGACTCATATGCTAAAGATACTTACTTCTGTTTAATCTTCTTCCTCCTCCAAATAGCCTTCCATACTCCTTCTGTCTTTTTTGGTAGGGCGTCCTGTACCTTTTTCACGGGGTTTAAAAGCATCCATTTGCTGTAGTTCTTTATGCTGAAAAACCTCTTTTGGAGTCGTATCCATTCGATATATATCAACAAGCTTAGCACCAACACGGCTTTTGGGAATGTCTAAGATCTGGCATTGAAACCAAATTTGTTCTTTACGAATTTCAATGGTATCGGTCGGAATCACCTCTCGAGAGGGCTTAACAGTGGCCCCGTTAATTTTAATAGCCCCTTTCCGACATGCTTGACTCGCTAAGCTTCTCGACTTAAAATAGCGGACACACCACAAAAACTGATCTACTCGCATTGGATTCAATTGAGACCCTAAAAGTACTGGATTATTGTATATTTGTGCATCCAAAATGGAAGTCTTTACAGATGCTAAATATCAAATACATATCCCAAAAACTTACTTTACTAACTATTACAAGCCTTCTTTTGTCTTGTGGTGGTAATGATGATGTTCAAAGTGTTGAGCTCAGAGATGTACAAACACAACTAGATGAAGACGATGAAAATCTGCTAACCTATCTGCAAACCCATTTTTATAATTATGAGGATTTTCAATCCAATCCTGAAGATTATAGTATTCGAATTGCCCTGGACACTGTAGCCGGGGACAATGCCAACAAAATCCCACTTATTGATCAAGTTGATTTCAAGCAAGTTGAAGTTACCAATGTAGAGGGTGAAGTTGTCAATCACAAATTGTATTATATCAAAGTTAGGGAAGGAATGGGAGAACGCCCTTCTGAAGTTGACTCAACCTATGTACGCTACACCGGAAATTTATTAGATGGAACTCAATTTGAAAAGCGGGAACTGCCTATATGGTTTGATTTACCAGGTGTTATCACAGGTTTTCGAAAGGGACTTCCTGAGTTTCGAACAGGTAGTTTTACGCAAAATGAAGATGGTACTTTTGACTTTTTTGACTACGGCCAAGGGATTTTATTTCTTCCCTCAGGTCTTGCTTACTACTCGCGAGCCCAAGGCAATGTACCAGCCTATTCGCCTTTGATTTTTACCATCTCATTATTCACGCTTAAATACACGGACCATGATGGCGATGGAATTCTTTCCCGTGATGAAGATTTAGACGGAGATGGAAATGCGTTTAATGACGATACAGATGGAGATGGAACGGCGAATATGTATGATTTTGATGATGATGGCGATGGCGTCCCGACAAGAGATGAGTTGGACTTGGATCAAAATGGCATTCCTGGTGATTCAGATGGAGACGGAATTCCCAACCACTTAGATCCCGATTCTGCTTCTTAATTTAACGAGTACGAAAACCCTAGTGACCATTTTTGGCCTCGAGCATCAAAATTACTTTGCACCCCTTCATTGGTTAAAAATGTAATCTCACTCTCATTCAAGCCTCTTTCATACCGTAAGTCGATGCCTATTTTACCAAGATGAAGTCGTGCTCCTAGGTGCGCTCCCATAGTTGTTTGATCTCCAAGGGAATTGATGCTAATGCTAGTGTCTTCTTGCACACGATACTGAAAACTAGGTCCTATAAAGAGGCTGAGGGGAGGCACTATTTTATAACCAATTGAAATGGGGGCTTCCAGGTTGGAGCTGTTAAATGAAAAATCCTCAAAATCGGAGTTTAGTTGAGTAAAGTGTATTTCAGGTCGGAGATAAAAGGTCAGGAAGTTGATTTGCCCGTAAGCACCGAGATAATAACCCGTTTTTCGGGTTGCCGTTTCTTTGAAATCAGCAACATCTCCTAGCGAAGATTTTAAATCTCCTGAAGCTTGAAAATTGACACCTCCAACAAGGCCGTACTGCAATTGACTGTAGCTTGAGATTGTCACTAGAAGAAGGAGTGGGAAAAGGACTGATATTTTTCTCATATGATTCGATTTAGAAGGGCTATAAATTTAATGTCAAAGATACGGTTTTGAAAAGAAGTGCCTTTGAGTATCTTCTAATCATTTGAACTTCAAAATAGTAGAATTTATTTTCGCTGAAGGGCTTTTTTCGCCTTCATCACAATGGCGTCTTTGTCTATTCCGTATTTTGCCATTAACTGGTCTGGGGTACCCGATTCACCAAAGGTATCTTGAGTAGCCACCATTTCTTGTGGCACAGGAAAGTTCGCGGTGAGCGTTCTTGCTACACTCTCTCCTAAGCCTCCGAGGAAATTATGCTCTTCAGCAGTCACAACGCATCCTGTTTTTTGAACGGATTCCAGGATAAGAGTTTCGTCTAGCGGTTTGATGGTATGGATATTAATCACTTCAGCTGAAATACCCTCTTGCTCCAAAATTTGGGCAGCTTCCAAGGCTTCCCAAACCAAATGTCCAGTGGCAATAAGCGTAACATCGTTTCCTGGGCTGAGAAGAATCCCTTTTCCGATCTCAAAAGGAGTTTCTTCATCAGTAGTAAAATTGGCCACTTTCGGTCTTCCAAACCGTAAATAAACAGGTCCTTGATGCGCAGCAATAGCGATAGTTGCGGCTTTGGTTTGATTGAAGTCACAGGGGTTGATTACCGTCATCCCAGGGAGCATTTTCATCAAACCTATATCTTCTAATATTTGATGCGTAGCACCGTCTTCACCGAGTGTAATACCGGCATGAGAAGCACAAATTTTAACATTTTTTCCAGAATAGGCTATGGATTGTCTAATTTGATCGTACACACGTCCAGTAGAGAAATTTGCAAAGGTCCCAGTAAAGGGAATTTTACCGCCTATGGTAAGTCCTGCAGCAATTCCCATCATATTTGCTTCTGCAATCCCTACTTGGTAAAAGCGATCTGGATTTTCTGCTATAAACTCATCCATTTTCAGCGACCCAATTAAATCAGCACATAGGGCCACTACATTTGGATTGCTTCTTCCTAGTTCAGTCAAACCAGCGCCAAAGCCGGATCGTGTGTCTTTATTTCCTTGATTTGTATACGTTTTCATTTGCTAATTGTGCTTTAATAATCTCCTAGGGTCGCAGGGTTTTGTGAGAGTGCCTCTTCAAGTTGTTCATCATTGGGTGCCTTTCCATGCCAAGCGTGGGTGTGCATCATAAAATCTACCCCGTTCCCCATTTCGGTTTTCATTAAAATGGCTATTGGCTTTCCATTGCCTAAAAGTGATTTTGCATTCCCCAATGTTTCTAAGAGTGCCTGTATAGAATTGCCTTCTTCCAATTCTAAAACAGTCCATCCGAAAGCCTCTAGTTTTTGAGAAACACTCCCTAGATTTAAGACGTCGTCAGTAGTACCATCAATTTGTTTTCCATTCAAATCAATAGTGGCAATCAAGTTGTCTACTTTTTTGGCGGCAGCATACATAAAAGCTTCCCAATTTTGACCTTCTTGTAGTTCTCCGTCCCCCATAAGTGCGTATATGGTTTTTGAATCGGCATTCAGCTTTTTGGCCAAAGCCGCTCCAATAGCTACAGACAGTCCCTGTCCAAGTGATCCAGAAGCAACCCGGATCCCAGGAAGGCCCTCATGCGTTGTTGGGTGTCCTTGCAAACGGGAATCCAGCAATCGAAAGGTATTAAGCTCTTCTACAGGAAAATAGCCACTTCTGGCTAAGACACTGTAAAAGACAGGTGAAATATGTCCGTTGGACAAAAAGAATAGGTCTTCATTGACACCATCCATAGAAAAGGAAGGCTTGTGATCCATGATTTCTTGGTAAAGCGCGACAAAGAATTCAGCACAGCCTAGTGATCCACCAGGGTGTCCGGAATTAACTTTGTGAACCATTCTTAAAATGTCACGTCTTACTTGCTGTACAAAATTTTCTAACTCTTGAATATCAGGCATTGCTACGAACTAAAGTTTGCGTAAAAGTAGGGCTTGCAATAGGAGTAGCAAAGGAATTGTTTTTCTAATTTATACGATTTTTAACCATATCATTAACAATTGAAGGGTAGCTCCAACAAAGGTGGTATCTTTGGGCCAAGAACAGAAAATGAAATTCAAGCTAGAGACAACAGACCCAAAATCCTACGCACGAGCAGGCCGCATACAAACGGATCACGGAGCTATTGAGACCCCTATTTTTATGCCAGTAGGAACGGCCGCCACAGTCAAGGGTGTACACCAAAAAGAACTCAAAGAAGTTGTCAATCCAGACATCATATTAGGGAATACCTATCATTTGTATTTACGTCCTGGTACCTCAATTCTAGAGCAGGCAGGCGGTTTGCATCAGTTTATGAACTGGGACCGGCCGATATTAACCGATTCAGGAGGCTATCAGGTATATTCCTTATCAGCCAATAACAAGATAAAAGAAGAAGGGGTTAAATTTAAATCCCATATCGACGGCTCTTATCATGTATTTACTCCCGAGAATGCCATATCAATTCAGCGGAAGATAGGAGCGGATATCATCATGGCTTTTGATGAATGCACCCCTTATCCTTGCGATTATGACTACGCTAAAACCTCCATGCACAGAACCCACCGTTGGCTAAAACGCTGTATGGAGCAAGATCAAAAAGAGCCGCCTCTCTACGGTTATGAGCAAAGCCTTTTCCCTATTGTTCAAGGGAGTGTTTATGAAGATTTACGAGAACAATCAGCGGCGTTTATTGCCGCACAGAATGCTCCGGCAAATGCTATTGGAGGTCTGTCGGTCGGGGAACCAGCCGAGGAAATGTATGCCATGACAGACGTAGTTTGCAAGATATTGCCTACGGACAAACCGCGCTATCTAATGGGGGTTGGAACACCTATTAACCTATTGGAAAATATCGCTTTGGGGATTGATATGTTTGATTGTGTAATGCCTACACGCAATGCAAGAAACGGAATGTTGTTTACAGCGGAAGGGATACTTAATATCAAAAATAAAAAATGGGAAAATGACTTTTCTCCCATCGACAAAGCGGCCTATTGCTTTGTCGATACAGAGTACTCAAAAGCCTATGTGCGGCATTTATTTACGGTCAATGAAATGTTGGGCAAACAGATTTGTACCCTCCATAACCTATCCTTTTATTTATGGTTGGTGAGAGAAGCTAGAAAACATATATTAGCAGGCGATTTCTCAACTTGGAAAACAAAAATGGTTCATCAACTCAGTCAACGACTTTAGTATGTTTTTGTTGGATCGCTATATTATCAAAAAATACCTCAGTACATTCTTTGTCATGATTATCCTGTTTATACCCATAGGTATATTGGTTGATATGGCTGAGAAGATTGATAAGTTTAAAGAAAAAGAAGTTCCCTTTTCGGAGTTGGTCAACTACTATATTGACTTTACCCTGTATTTTTCGAATATGCTTTTTCCTATTTTTTTGTTCTTGGCAGTAATTTGGTTTACCTCAAAAATGGCCAATAATACAGAAGTAATAGCCATGTTGAGTTCGGGGATTTCGTTTGGACGCTTTTTGCAGCCCTATCTTCTTTCGGCAGCTGTAATTGCATCAGTTGCCTTTTTAGGCGGAATGTATGTGGTTCCAAAATCCAATGAAGGGTTTAATGAGTTTCACTACAAATACATTAACAAGAAAAAAGCACGCGACACCAAAGAACTGTACAAACAGATCAATGAAAATGAATTTATTTATGTGAGCAATTACAATCCTGTTCGAAAGCGTGCCAATAATTTCTCAATCGAGCGGTTTGAAGGCAATGTCTTGGTTTCTAAATTAACGGCTAACACACTTCGTTGGATTCAACGCGACAGTACGTTTCGTCTTTCTACAGTGGTTGAAAGAAAATTTGAGGGCGATACAGAAATCTTGCAAACGGCTACTCGAAAAGACACTCTTTTTGATTTTGCAATTGAGGAACTATCTCCCGTAACCTATAAAGCGGAAACCTTAAATTTCAGTGAGCTCAATGCTTTTATCGAAAGGGAAAAGTTGAGTGGTTCAAAACTTATTAATGCGCACTTATTGGTGCGACACAAACGTTGGAGCCTACCTCTTTCAGCCTTTGTTTTGACTGTTATTGCGGTTGCGATGTCTTCTTTCAAGAGAAGAGGAGGGATGGGAGTCAATCTTGCCCTCGGTATTACCCTTGGCTTCCTGTATATATTCTTCGACAAAATTTTTGGGGTTTTGGTGCTAAAAGCCAATTTCAACCCTATGATTGCAGCTTGGCTTCCTTTGGCTCTCTTTGGTAGTTTGGCTCTTTATCTCCTTAATTATGCCAAGCGCTAGAAGCAAGAGTTTACTTCACTTTCATTTTATTGTATTTCTATTCAGTTTCACCTCCATTCTAGGAGCCTTAATTCAACTGGACGCCATCCCTCTTGTTGCCCATCGTATGCTATGGGCCACTGGTTTTATTGGACTTTATATACTGATTCGAAACCCTAAAGATTTTCTATCCGTTGCCTCCAATTACAAGCTGTTATTTTCGGGTGGCCTTTTCATTGCCTTGCATTGGATGTGCTTTTTTTATGCTGTTAAGGAAGCTGGCGTTTCTCTAACACTCTCTATGCTTTCTATGGGGGCCTTTTTTACCGCTTTACTAGAACCCTTGTTCTACAAGCGAAAGATCATTTATTATGAGTTGCTATTTGGTGCCTTGGCTATAGTGGGGTTGTTGTTGATTTTTCAATCCGAATGGGATCAAGCCTGGGGGATGTTTATCGCTTTGTTAGCGACCATTTTAGGTGTGTTTTTTACATTGGTAAACGGCAAGCTAGCTCAAAAAGTTCCCGCTGCAGCCGTTTCTTTTTACGAGCTTGGTTTTGGAGCTCTTATTACTTGGATAGTAGTTGGATTCAACGATGAATATACGACTCAGGTCTTTCATTTAGTGCCACAAGATGTCATTCTTTTAGGGATATTAAGTCTTGTGTGTACAGCCTATGCCTTTGTAGGCTCTGTTCACGTCATGAAAACAATATCTCCCTATTCCGTCATGATTACCATCAATATGGAACCTGTTTATGGGATTTTGCTGTCCGTGCTTATTTTTGGAGAAAAAGAATACCTAGGAACTCTTTTTTATATAGGGGTTCTTTTGATATTAGTTGCTGTTTTAGGAAATGGCTATTTCAAAATCAAATCCGATAAAGCACAATCTACATAGTTTATTACATTTGTATAACTAGACTATAACAATGGAATATTTAGAATTTGAAGCCCCGATAAAAGTTCTTGTTGATCAAATAGAAAAATGCAAAGAGCTAGGCGATGAATCTCAGGTAGATGTAACAGAGACCTGTGATAAATTGGAGAAAAAATTAATCGAGACCAAAAAGGAAATTTATGGACGCTTATCAGCTTGGCAAAAAGTGCAGCTATCACGTCATCCCTCTAGGCCTTATGCGTTAGATTATATCAAAGCTCTTACCGATGATACCTTTATGGAACTTCATGGCGATCGACAATTCTCTGACGACAAAGCCATGGTAGGGGGACTCGGAAAAATAGGGAAACAGAGTTATATGTTCATCGGAACCCAAAAAGGCTATAATACCAAAACCCGACAGTACCGTAATTTTGGAATGGCAAACCCCGAAGGCTATCGAAAAGCCCTGCGCTTGATGAAATCAGCTCATAAATTTCAAGTGCCCATTGTCTGTCTTATTGATACCCCCGGTGCTTATCCTGGGCTAGAAGCAGAAGAAAGAGGACAAGGTGAAGCCATTGCCCGCAACATCATGGACATGATGTCTATTCGAGTGCCTATCATTGTTGTTATCATTGGAGAAGGAGCCTCCGGTGGCGCCTTAGGTATTGGTGTTGGCGATCATATATGCATGCTTGAAAACACTTGGTATTCGGTTATATCTCCAGAATCATGCTCCTCTATTTTGTGGAGAAGCTGGGAGTATAAAGAGCAAGCGGCAGAGGTGTTAAACCTAACATCTGCTGACATGCTCAGAGCTAAATTGATCGATAAAATAATTCCTGAACCCTTGGGGGGAGCTCATTTTGATCGGGAAAAAACCTTTGAAACTGTCAAAAAAGAAATTCAAGCAGCCTTTCGTAAGTTGTCCAAACTAGAGGACAAACAACGAATTACTGCCAGACGAGAGAAGTTTTATGGAATGGGTGTATATTCCGAATAAGAACTTCTTCTACTCTTAACATTTTGAGGGAACTTATTAACAGCCTATTTTAAAAGAAAAGAGATATCTCTTTCGCTAACTTTATAGCTTATAAGTGCAGTAAGTTTACTTTTAGCCTATGGAAGAAATCAAATCGTTTGCACAAGCTAATAGAAACTCTGGGAATGTTATTCCTCTGGAAAAAGGAAAAATTCCACCACAAGCTGTCGATCTAGAAGAGGCCGTTTTAGGTGCTATGCTTATTGATAAAAAAGGGGTTGATGAAGTTATTGATATTCTTCAAGCAGACGCTTTTTACAAAACAAGCCATCAATATATTTTTGAATCTATTTTTGAATTATTTGAAGCCTCCGAGCCTGTTGACCTTTTAACAGTTTCCAATAGTCTTCGCAAAAAAGGAAAATTAGAAACGGTTGGTGGAAATCCTTATTTGGTCCAACTGACTCAGAAAATAGCCAGTTCCGCGCATATTGAATTCCACGCGCGAATAATACTTCAAAAATTCATTCAGCGAAGTCTGATAAAAATATCGAGCGAAATTATAGAAAACTCCTACAAAGAGTCAATAGATGTATTTGATCTTTTAGACGAAGCAGAATCAAAGTTATATGATGTCACCCAGGGGAATATAAAAAAATCATCAGAGACAGCGCAAAGCCTTGTTATTCAGGCCAAGCGACGAATAGAGGATATTTCGAAGCGGAAAGGCTTAAGTGGGGTTAGCACTGGTTTTGAAAAGTTGGATCAATTGACATCCGGATGGCAGCCCAGTGATCTGATCATTATTGCGGCACGCCCTGGGATGGGGAAGACCGCATTGACACTCTCTATGGCGCGAAACATAGCTGTTTTAAAAGAAATTCCGGTTGCCTTTTTTTCTCTCGAAATGTCTTCGGTTCAATTGATTACACGTTTGATATCTGCTGAAACGGGCTTGTCTTCCGAAAAGTTGCGTACAGGTAAATTGGCGGCACACGAATGGGAGCAACTTAATGTTAAAGTAGGGGATTTGGAAAAAGCGCCTCTCTATATTGACGACACTCCTTCCTTATCAATTTTTGATTTGCGTGCCAAAGCGCGTCGATTGGCATCACAGCATGGAATAAAACTTATTATCATCGACTACCTTCAATTGATGACCGCTGCGACCAATAACAAGACGGGAAATAGAGAGCAAGAAATCTCTACCATTTCTAGAAACCTAAAAGCCCTAGCGAAGGAATTGGATATTCCTGTTATAGCTCTATCGCAACTCTCGCGTGCCGTGGAAACTAGAGGAGGGACGAAACGTCCTTTGCTTTCTGACTTGAGAGAATCAGGGGCTATTGAACAAGACGCTGATATTGTCTCCTTTATATACAGACCAGAGTATTATGGCATTGACGAATGGGATGATGAAGAAAGAAGTCCTTCAGAAGGGCAAGCAGAATTTATTGTCGCCAAGCACCGAAACGGTGGCCTGGACAATATCAGGATGAAATTCATTGGGCATCTCGGTAAATTTGAAGATCTAGAACAGTTTGATAGTTCGTATGAATTCCCTTCAAAAATGAATGCTACATTGGGGCAAGAGCCTACTATTGACCCTCAAAATTTCGCGAGCCCGGACCAAGCTTTTGGGCTTGAATCAGAAGATCCAGACGACGCTCCTTTCTAGAGAATCCCTCTTTCTTGTAAGTCTTTTTCGAGAAGAGAAGCTTTTTTAAAATGATGTGTTTGTATGCCCAGGGCCTTGGCGCCTTCAATATTTCTAGCATTATCATCTATAAAAAGACATGCTTCAGCAGTTAGCTGATAGCGGTCTAATGTCAATGTATAGATTTCAGCAAAAGGCTTCCTCATTTTTTCTGTACCCGAAACCACGATTCCCTCAAACCAATGAAGAAATTCAAATCTTTCCAATGCGACAGGAAAAGTTTCAGCACTCCAATTCGTCAAGGCAATCACTTTGTAGTGGGGGTCATCTACTAATTTTTTCAAGAGTGGAACCGTCTCTTCGATAGCACCTCCTAGCATTTCCTCCCAGCGGCCGTAGTACATTCGTATCCATTCTTCATACTGGGGAAAGAGTTTCACCCGATCTTCAGTGGCCTGGGCAAGGGGATAGCCAGCATCTTGATTTTCATTCCAATCCATGGTACATATTTCGGAAAAAAACCAGTCCATTTTTTTACGATCTCCTTTAAAAACGTCTAAGTATACATATTCGGGCTTCCAGTCAATGAGTACGTTCCCCAGGTCGAAAATGATGGTGTTAATTGAGTTCATCTGAATTTGATTGTCCATTATACATTAAATATCCTTTTAAGAAAGAATCGAGTTGTCCGTTCATGACGCCATCAACGTCGGCAGTCTCAACTTGTGATCGAACGTCTTTGACAAGTTTATAGGGATGCATCACATAGTTTCGGATTTGGGATCCCCATTCGATTTTTTTCTTGGAAGCTTCAATTTCATTTCGTGCCGCTCTTTTCTTTTCCATTTCAAGTTCATACAACTGTGATTTTAACAATTGCATGGCTTTGTTTTTATTTTCCAACTGCGAACGTGTTTCAGAGTTTTCAATCATAATTCCAGTAGGGTGGTGTCGCAGTCGAACAGCCGTTTCAACTTTGTTGACATTTTGACCTCCAGCACCACTAGCACGCATGGTCTCCCAACTTATTTCGGAGGAGTTTACTTGAATTTCGATACTGTTATCAACGAGTGGGTATACATAAACGGAAGCAAAAGAAGTATGGCGTTTTGCATTGGAGTCGAAAGGCGAAATACGCACGAGTCTATGTACGCCATTTTCACCTTTTAACCACCCAAAACCATAGTCTCCTTGAAATTCTATTGTCACCGTTTTAATCCCGGCAACATCCCCTGCTTGATGGTTGAGCTCGCGCACCTTAAAACCGTTTTTCTCGCCCCACATCAAGTACATTCGCATTAGCATCGCAGCCCAGTCACAGCTTTCTGTTCCTCCAGCACCCGCAGTAATTTGAACCACTGCATCCAAGGAGTCACTTTCGTCCGAGAGCATGTTTCTGAATTCGAGGGCTTCTAAAGCCTCCGTAAGTTGTTTATAAAGAGTCTCGATTTCTGTTTCTGAGGCTTCTCCTTCTTTATAAAAATCAAGAAGTACCTCTAAATCTTCTAGTTGCGATTGAATACCGTCATAGTCTTGCACCCACTTTTTTAGTGACCGTAAGGCTTTCATATGTTTTTCAGCTTCTTCTGGTTTGTTCCAGAAGTCGGGTTCTAAAGTTTTCTCTTCCTGATTGCTGATTTCGATTCGTTTGGCATCAATGTCAAAGATACCTCCTTAACGCACCCAGGCGCTCCACTAAAGACTTAAATTGATCATTCTGTACCATTGAAATTGTTTTGAGCAAACATAATTTATTTTAAGGTCACTGAATAATCTAGCAAAAGGAATTCTTAATGATGATTGTTTAGATGTCTTAAAGGAACTGTTTTATGCGGATAGAATTGTCAATAAACTTGCGGTAGAATACAGCCAAGGTGCTCAATAATTTTATAGTTTTATAAAAACAGAAATGAATACAGTATTCAATGCGACAAAACGATGTCTTTAAAATGATTCAATCACTACCATAATGATCCTCTTTAATACCTTATACAATCAAAAACCCATGAGAATACAACTTCTTTTAATAGTGCTTTTTTCCTTCTCTTTTTCTAAGGGGATGGCCATTCAAAAGCGAAAGAAAAAATCGTCTAGTGCAGAAACAATGCAGGCCTCTGTTACCCAAAAATTCAATGGCTTTTTTGCCTTTGAATACGAGGAGTCTAAAGATAAAATACTACTTAAGGTAGACGATTTAAACAAGGAGTTTCTTTATGTAAACAGTCTTTCTGAAGGGATTGGAAGTAATGACATTGGTTTGGATAGAGGGAAGTTGGGAGGAAGAAGCATTGTAAAATTTCAGAAAGCAGGGAATAAGTTGCTTCTAATTCAGCCCAACTACAAATACAGGGCATCAACAGACAATGAATTGGAGAAAAAATCGGTGCAGCAAGCTTTTGCGAAATCGGTACTTTATGGGTTTCCAATCGTAAAAGAAGCGAAAGGTGCCTATTGGATTGACCTGACCCCATTTTTAAAGCAAGATGCCTTCGGGGTGTCGAGGATTTTAAAATCCAAAAAGCAAGGAACGTATAAAGTCGATGCCAGCAGATCAGCCCTTTCTTTAGAACGAACAAAGGCTTTTCCCAAAAATGTTGAGTTTGAGGTGCTGCTTACGTTTTCTGGGACACCACAAGGAAGAATGTTAGCAGGTGTAGCGCCCAATGCAGCTGCCGTTAGTGTTCAGCAGCATCATTCCTTTATAGAATTGCCTGATTCCAATTATAAAAAGCGAAAATTTGATCCAAGAGCTGGCGTGAATGCATTGCGATATTACGACTATGCAACCCCCGTAGATCAGCCTACCTTACAGGAGTGGATAGTACGGCATCGATTGGAAAAGAAAGATCCAACTGCTCCAGTGAGTGAAGCCAAAGAGCCGATTGTCTATTATCTAGATGACGGTACACCAGAACCTGTTCGTTCTGCCCTTTTAGAAGGGGGTAGGTGGTGGAACCAAGCTTTCGAGGCAATTGGTTATAAAGACGCTTTTCAGGTTAAAATGCTCCCTGAAAACGCAGATCCACTTGATGTACGCTACAATGTGATCCAATGGGTGCATCGTTCCACTAGGGGGTGGAGTTACGGCAGTAGTGTTGTGGACCCTCGCACAGGAGAAATTATCAAGGGCCATGTCAGCTTGGGAAGCCTTCGTATTCGCCAAGATTATATGATTGCGCTTGGATTGACCGAGGCACCCTTTAAAGAGGGGGTTGTAAAACCAGATATGTTGGAAATGGCATTGGCGCGAATTCGTCAATTATCAGCGCATGAAATCGGACATACCCTTGGTTTCGCTCATAATTTTGCTGCCAGTACCCAAAACAGAGCTTCTGTCATGGATTATCCGCATCCCACTTTACGATTGGAGGATGGTAAAATCAGCTACAAAGAGGCGTATGATACCGGAATAGGAGAGTGGGACATTACGACAGTTTCTTACGCCTATAGTGACTTCCCTGAGGGAGTAGACGAAAAAAGCACCCTTCGTGAAATAATCGAAAAAAGTGAAAAATCCGGACTCACTTTTATGAGTGATCGCGACGCGCGTCCCCTTGGTAGTGCCCATCCCTACGCACATTTATGGGACAATGGATCAAGCCCTGTAGCCGAATTAGAAAAACTTTTGTCGATTCGGAATCGCGCTTTGAATCAATTCGGATTGGACCATCTTCAAGAAGGGGAAACCTATAGTACTCTTGAAGACAGGATGGTTCCCTTGTACTTGTTGCATCGCTATCAAGTAGAAGCTGTCAGTAAATTAATTGGAGGGCAACTTTATGAATATGCCGTAAAGGGATCTAAAATATACACGACCTCTGCTGTAGCTAAAGAACTTCAAAAAGAAGCGCTGGCTGGTTTTTTGAATAGCCTCAATCCAAAACAGCTGCTTTTGCCCGAAAAATTCAGAAGCCTTATCCCACCTCGTTCTTTTGGAAATAGTCGCTCACGTGAGAGTTTTAAAAGTCAAACAGGGGTTGCTTTCGATCATTTAAGTTTGGCACAAACACTTGCCAACGCTCAATTTAGTATGCTTTTTCACCCTGAGAGGGTCAATAGATTGGTACAGCAAAAAGCATTTGACGAATCCCAATTGGGATTGGAGGATGTCATGGCGTCAGTTTGGAAAGAAGTCTATGCAACTAAGGCTCGTGAATACGATGAATATATAATTCAACAAATATTACAAGATGAAGTTGTTAATCGATTGATTCAATTGCATCTAAGTAAAATAATATACCCACAAGTTAGGGCTGAGGTTCAGGCGTTTTTTAACCGTATTATGCAAGACTCTCAGCAAAGCGGAAAATCTCCTTATGCTCAGTATTTGGCTCAAAAGATAAAATCCTACTTGGCTGACCCTACAGCCTACACACAGAATACAACCCCTAAAATCCCCGATGGCTCTCCTATTGGATCTTATCAATGCTCTTTTTCTAACTAATAAACCTACCATGAAATCATTTATGTACACCTGTATCGGGACCGCTTTATTAATGTCTTGCCAATCTAACAAAAAGATGACCTCACCTAAAAACCTAATTCCTCCTGTAGCCGATAAAATAGAATATCAGCACAAAATTCATGATGATATTCGCGTTGATAACTATTATTGGTTGCGCGAGCGAGACAATCCGGAAGTCATAGATTATCTCGAAAGAGAAAATGACTATTACACCAAAATGACTGCTCATACAGAAGGACTTAAGGAGGATTTATTTGAAGAGATGAAGGCGCGCATCAAAGAAGAAGACACTTCTGTCCCTTATTTCTACAATGGCTATTGGTACATAACGCGCTATGAAAAAGGAAAAGAGTATCCTATTTACACACGTAAAAAAGGGTCTCTGACAGCTACAGAGGAATTGCTGTTTGATTGCAATGAAATGGCAAAAGGGACCGATTATTTTCAATTGACAGGAATCAATGTGAGTCCTGACAATAGCAAGGTCGCCTTTGGACTTGATGTTGTATCCAGACGACAGTACACGCTGTATATAAAAGACCTTACTACCGATAAACTTTTGGAAACAGCACTTGAAAATACCACAGGTGGAAGCGTATGGGATGCTTCGGGACAGTATTTGTTTTATACCAATAAAGACCCTGAGACCTTACGGACAGAAATAATTTATCGCCACGACTTAAAGAATCCCGAGGCGGAGGATTTTGTCGTGTATGAAGAAAAAGACCCCACCTTTTCGGTTGGCGTAGGCTTGTCTAAATCCCGACAGTTTATCTCTATTTATTCCTATAGTACCTTGACATCAGAGCAGCGTTTTTTAGCGGCGAATAACCCAAAGGGAGATTTTCAATTGATACAAAAGCGCATTCGAGGGGTCGAATATTCTGCAGCCCATTTTGAAGATCATTTCTTTATTACAACCAATGCTGACGGGGCTTTTAATTTTAAGATTGTAAAAGCGCCTGTCACAAGCCCTTCTAAAGAAAATTGGGTGGACTGGATTCCTCATCAAAAGGAGGTTCTTATTGAAGATATTGAATTGTTTCGGGAGTATTGGGTGCTCAATAAACGTACGAATGGTTTAAGTGAAATTGAGGTTAATCGTTGGGATGGATCGGAACAATATGCCATTCCGTTGGAGGGAGAAACCTACACTACTTACATCGGGTATAATCCTCAATATGACACTCAATTGCTTCGCTATGGCTATAATTCGTTAAAAACGCCAAGTTCGGTCATTGAATTTGATATGAGTAGCCGATCACAAACGGTTTTAAAAACACAGGAAGTAGTAGATCCTAATTTTGATTCCAATAATTATATCGAAGAGCGACACTGGGCAACGGCAAGGGACGGTGCGAAAATTCCAATTTCTTTGATTTATCATAAAAAAACAAAGATCAATAAAAACACGCCCCTTTTACAATATTCCTATGGCTCCTATGGTAGTACTATAGACCCCAATTTTTCATCTACTCGATTGAGTTTATTAGATCGAGGATTTGTGTATGCAATTGCTCATATAAGAGGCGGGGAATATATGGGAAGGGAATGGTATGAAAAAGGGAAGCTTCTTTTTAAGAAAAACACCTTTAACGATTTTGTTGATTGTTCAAAGTATCTGATTGAAAAAGAATATACTTCAGCAGACCATTTGTATGCCTATGGGGGGTCCGCAGGGGGATTGTTAATGGGAGCCGTTATCAACCAAGCGGCAGCATTATACAAGGGCGTAATCGCCGCTGTTCCTTTTGTGGATGTTGTTACCACCATGCTTGATTCTTCAATACCCTTAACAACCTATGAATACGACGAATGGGGGGATCCCAACGATAAAACCTATTATGAATACATGAAATCGTATTCCCCTTATGATCAGGTGACCGAAAAAGGCTATCCGAATTTGTTGGTAACAACAGGATATCACGATTCTCAAGTTCAATATTGGGAGCCGGCAAAATGGGTGGCTTTGTTACGAGAAAAGAAGACCGATGATAATGTATTATTTTTACATACTAATATGAAGGCAGGACATGGGGGTGCTTCAGGACGTTTTAGTTATTTAAAAGAACTCGCCGACAAGTTTGCTTTTCTTCTTGAATTAGAGAGGGATTAAAAAGTCATTTTTTTTGTAAATTTGCGCAACTGTAATTAAGCAAATTAAATTCGCTCTTAGTGAACGTACACAATTCGATATTAGAGTTAGTAGGAAATACTCCACTTATTCGACTCAATACAGTAACAAAAGATTTCCCAGGAAGTTACTTCTCAAAATTTGAAGCCTTTAACCCAGGCCACTCTAATAAGGACCGAATTGCGATTCATATCATTGAGCAAGCAGAGCGATCGGGCTTGTTAAAACCTGGAAGCACAGTCATAGAAACAACCTCGGGGAATACTGGTTTTAGCCTAGCGATGGTATGTCAAATTAAGGGGTATCAGTGTATATTAGCGGTCACCTCAAAGTCCTCCAAGGATAAAATTGAAATGTTACGTTCTTTGGGTGCCAAAGTTCATGTTTGCCCCGCAAATGTAAAAGCGGATGATCCAAGATCGTATTATCAGGTAGCCAAGCGACTACACACTGAAATAAAAGATTCTGTATACATAAATCAATATTTCAATGCTTTAAATACAGAAGCCCATTACTTAACCACAGGGCCAGAAATTTGGGAACAAACAGAAGGAAAGATTACCCACCTAGTTGCGAGTAGTGGAACAGGAGGTACTATCTCAGGTTCTGCTCGTTATTTAAAGGAGCAAAATCCAGATATTCAAATAGTTGGGGTAGATGCTTATGGTTCTGTATTAAAGAAATATCATGAAACGGGTGAGCTCGACACCAACGAAATTTATCCCTATAGAATAGAAGGTTTAGGAAAGAATTTAATCCCTACAGCCACCGATTTTGAGGCTATAGACCTTTTCGAAAAGGTTACGGATGAAGAAAGTGCTCATTCCGCTCGTGAGATCACACAAACCGAAGGGATGTTTGTAGGGTATACCTCAGGAGCTGCGCTGCAAGCCGTAAAGCAATTGAACGCGCAACATTATTTTGATGAAAAAAGCCATGTCGTAATCATCTTTCCCGACCATGGTTCAAAATACATTAGTAAAATATACAGTGAAGAATGGATGGTTGCACAAGGCTTTTTAGATCTAGCCCACAGCAATACAAAAAATGAAGTGTGAGATAAAAAAAGAAGAGATTATGAAAGATTTATTTGATCGAATATTAGCAAACAAAGGGCCTCTAGGCAAATGGGCAGACCATGCCGAGGGGTATTTTGTTTTTCCAAAATTGGAAGGCCCAATTTCGAATAGAATGCACTTTCAAGGCAAAGAGGTGATTACTTGGAGTGTAAATGACTATTTAGGTCTGGCCAACCACCCAGAAATCCGAGAAGTAGATGCAGCAGCAGCAGCGGAATACGGATCTGCCTACCCAATGGGGGCTAGAATGATGTCTGGTCACACAGAATTGCACGAGCAATTAGAACAAGAATTAGCAGCCTTCGTCAACAAAGAAGCGGCTTATCTACTAAATTTTGGATACCAAGGGATTTTATCAACGATTGATACTTTGGTGTCTAAAAATGATGTTATTGTATATGATGTTGATGCCCATGCTTGTATTATAGACGGGGTTCGTTTGCACTTAGGAAAGCGTTTTACTTATAAACACAATGATGTAGAAAGCTTGGAAAAAAACCTTTTGCGCGCAACGAAAGTGGCGGAACAAACCGGGGGAGGTATTTTAGTGATCTCTGAGGGCGTTTTTGGGATGCGAGGAGAGCAAGGGAAGCTAAAAGAAATTGCAGCCTTAAAAGCCAAATATAACTTTCGCTTTTTGGTAGATGATGCCCATGGTTTTGGAACCTTAGGGGCGAATGGTGCTGGGGCTGGTGTCGAGCAAGGAGTGCAAGATGAAATAGATGTTTATTTTGCCACTTTTGCAAAATCAATGGCATCAACAGGGGCTTTTATAGCAGCTGATCAAGAAATCATAAATTTTCTTAAATACAATATGCGTTCTCAAATGTTCGCCAAGTCTTTACAAATGGTTTTAGTTAAGGGAGCATTGAAGCGCCTGGATATGCTAAGAAGTCGTCCAGAGTTAAAAGCAAAACTTTGGGAGAATGTTGAGGCACTTCAATCCGGACTCAAGGAAAGAGGATTCGATATTGGTTCTACACAAAGTTGTGTGACGCCTGTTTATCTTAAAGGCTCTATCCCTGAAGCCATGGTTTTAGTTCGGGATCTAAGAGAAAACTTTGGAATTTTTTGTTCCATAGTAGTGTATCCTGTGATTCCGAAAGGGTTGATCCTATTGCGCCTCATTCCTACTGCTTCCCATAATCTTGAAGATGTAGCGATAACGTTAGAGGCCTTCTCAAGTATTCGAGAAAGACTCGAAAGCGGGGTTTACAAAAGACAATCAGAAGCAATACAAACCGCCTAGTCATTCAGCATAACCGGCATCACGAGCATGGTTACCTCTTCGCCTTCTTCGGTCCCATCAAGTGGGGTGAGTATCCCCGCTCTATTCGGCAAAGACATCGCTATTTGAATACTTTCTGATTGCAGATTGTTGAGCATTTCAATTAAAAAGCGTGAATTAAATCCGATTTGAATGTCATCTCCTTGATAGTCGCATTCAAGTCTTTCTTCGGCTTTATTGCTAAAATCAAAATCTTCAGCTGATATCTGGAGGGCACTACCTGCGATTTTCAATCGAATCTGATGGGTTGTCTTGTTGGAAAAAATACTGACACGGCGGACAGAATTGAGCAGTACATTTCGATCTATCTCAAGTAAATTTGGATTTTCCTTAGGGATCACAGCCTCGTAATTGGGGTATTTACCGTCCACTAATCGACAGGTTAATGTGGTTTCTCCAAATCGAAACTGAGCATTGGTCTCGTTGAATTCTATACGGATTGTTTCTTCGCTTCCTTGAAGAATTGTTTTCAGTAATTGCAACGGCTTCTTGGGCATGATAAATTCTGAGCTTTGCTCAGAAGTAAGATCCGTACGTCGGTATTTTACAAGTTTGTGTGCATCGGTTGCAACAAAGGTTAAACCCGTGCTGTCAAACTGAAAAAAAACACCACTCATAACGGGTCTTAGGTCATCATTTCCAGAGGCAAATAGGGTCGTGTTAATCGCTGTTGAAAGGGTATCCCCCATGATCTCCGTTTGAATGGGGTCGGCCACATGTGCTGCTCGTGGGAATTCATCTCCTGGTACATAGGCCACTGCATACTTTCCATTATTGGCACTTATCTCTATCGTGTTTGATTCTGTTTTTAAAAACGTCAAAGGTTGTTCTGGAAATGTCTTTAATGTATCTGTTATGAGACGTGCTGGAAGTGCTAGCGCCCCTTTGTCTGATCCTTCCACCGTTATTTTAGTAGAAAGAGTCGTTTCAAGATCAGAAGCGGTAAGCGTCAAAACACTGTCTTGTACTTCGAATAAGATATTATCAAGGATGGGTAGGGTGTTGGTGTTGTTAACCACCCCCCCTAAAACTTGTAACTCTTTGAGTAAAGCCGAACTAGAAACAATAAACTTCATATTTAAGGTTTTTTCCAAATATATTGGAATTGATAGGGGAGTGGAAATAAATTTATCCCAACTTATTAACCAATTGCACGCTTTCGTAAGAAGCGAAAAAGGAGCATCAGAACAGCCAAAACAAATGCTGGAATTAACAGGGAAAGTATTTTGATTGTACTCTCAAATTCCTCTTTTTTCAAAGAGTCAATACTTGTAATTTCAATTGTTCTGCTTCGCATTTCCAGCCAATCACTATGCCCCATTAAGTAGTGAATGGCGTTTTTTAAAAACGCTTTGTTTTGGTAAAAGTTATGGGTCCATTTGTCGTAACCTAGCGCCAAGGGTTTTCCTTTATCTAATTGACTTTCAGCGAAATTACCATCAGCTATTAGGATTGTTTTGGAATCCCCTGAATCAAGCTTAGCAGTTTTAAAAGGGGCAATTCTGTTTGCATACACGGATTCATAATGACCTTCAACCAATACCGCTAGTGGGTAGGGTCGACTTTGGTAATTTTCTGGGTTTTTAGGAATTGTAGCCTCTTTTAAGGAAATGATTGCGGGTGTCCCTATTAATTTATTTAGTGGTGAAGAGGCTGTTAGAACTGTTTTGTCAGCGCCATTGGGCAGGGTGTCTATCGTGCTAGCAAATCGATACCAGACATTTCCAACTCCTTTGCTAATGGGGTGCTTGTTGCTTGTAGAAGGAATAGGGTAATAGGTCCATGGGTAGGGGATGTATTGTGTGTTTTCATTATTCCCCTGCGCCATCACTATAGGAGCACAATACAAATCGGATACCAATCCGCTGTTTAAGCGCAAGCCTTGTTTAAATAAATAATCGTCTAGGTTTAAGGTTTTTGGAAAGGTAACTGCACTGCCTGATGTATTAAAAAGACTGTCTCTATCTAGGGCTAATGCATCCATTGTCCACATGATACTGCCCCCTTTCATTTGATACTGGTCCAGAATAAATTTTTCTTGATTGGTGAATTCTGTCTTTGGATTGGATACAAATAACACATCAAAGCGGTTGAGGTTGTCAAGTGTTTTCTTAGGTTCTTCCGGCAGGGCTTTTAAATCGAATGAGGCAAGATTGTAATAGGGTTTTAGACTTTGAAGAAAATCGGTAATCAGAGCAGCTTCTGAGGTGTCATGAGAAGTTAAAACAGCCAGGTTTTGTTTTTCTTCAAGTGTCAGCCGTTTGATACCGTCTAAAAATTGATATTCGAGCTGGGATACAGATCTAAAAAAGATCTCTTGTGGGAGATCTCCAATATTTTTTTGCCATAATGAAATCCGAACTGAGTTGCGCCCATTGCTTAATATAGCCCAAGGAAACACGACAGTTTGGTCTATAGACTGTGTCTTATCATCTACAATAGTTTCGGCTAATAACCCGTATTGCTGCATTTCTTGGATGACCTGATCTCGACTGTCTTCTGTGTCAAAAGGATCAATGTATTCAATAAAAAGAGTTGGGTTGGCTCGAGATACATTGCCTAAAACCGTTTCGATCTCAGCCCGTAACCGTTGAAATGTTGGCGGTAGTTTTCCCGCCAAAAAAACATCTATCTTAATGGATTCCTCTAGAGAATCAATTTGTTTTTCTCCAATACTCGATAGGGTATAGCGCTGATCAGAAGTAAGATCACATTGAATGGGTAGCAAAAAGCCCATCCCAATCAACATGAGTAAAATAAGCCCCTGTATTTGCTGGTGGCGTGCCATTATTGAGCTTGTATTTTTTTAATTCTAAATTGTGTGATAAGCAGAATCAAAAGAGTGCCCCCAAAAAAATAGCAAACATCAGCTGGGAGTAAAAGCCCTCTGTTCAAGTTGCTGTAATGGGATTGCATTCCCATGGCAGAGATCCAATTGTAAAGGGTAAAGCTTGGTAAAAGATTCGCTAATTGGCCCCATAAATAAAAATGACTAAAGCCTATAAAAAGACACAGGAGGAATGCAGTTGTTTGCTGCTTTGTAAGACTTGATACAAATATTCCAAGAGCGGATAGTTGACATAGGAATAAGAACAGGCCACTGTAACCGCCTAGTAGCATGCCCCAATCAAGACTTTCTTGATCCGGAACAAGAATAGTGAGTAAATAGATGTAGCTAAAGGTGGGCAGCATCGCCAAAATGCCCACAAAAAAAACCCCCAGAAATTTGCCCCATACAAGAGCGGCAATAGAAATGGGTTTGGTTAACAAAATCTCCAAAGTTCCGGTTTTAATTTCTTCAGCAAAACTCCGCATGCTTAAAGCTGGAATAACAATGAGTAAAAGCCAAGGAGCCAATTCAAAGAAAAGCGTCAAATCAGCAAAGCCTGTTTGTAGTATATTAAAAGGGCTGTCGAGGATCCACAAAAAAAGGGTGCTCAAAATCAAGAACAAGCCAATGGCTATAAAGCCTATAAGATCATTGAAAACAGTTTTGACTTCTTTGACGAAAACAGGCCACATATTAATTGAATTCAATGGTTACGGGATCTCGATAGTCAAGTCCAAAGAGGCTGTGAGCACTCCCTACTGTCAGCGGGTTACTCTTGTATATAGCCAATTCCAAATGAGCGGCTGTGTTAAATAGCGCCAATTTTTTACCGTCTTCTTCACGTTTGCTGGCTGGAAGATCAAAATCGATGGCTTCACTGTAATGATTCACAATCTTACGGAACTTTACTGTTCTGGCAAAAATGGTGAAATCCCTAGATTTTCCAACTGAATGGAACAGTTTTTTTGTGATATTAGTCACCACATTGCCGTAGTTGTCAATGTAGATTATACTTCCCAATATGGTATTGCCATCTGGACTCACAACAGGTTTTATATCGGTAAGGGTTTTGATTTGAGGAACGTTTTTGCCAACTACTTCCAGTTGCCCTTTTCGGGCTAAATGTCCTGCCACCTTGACAAAAACATCAAGTACTGGGAAACTACTGACCAAGGCGTCGTGAATTGTGATCTCCACAATTTTTTCAGCTTTCGTGTCATCAGCAATTAAAGAAAAGATACCGTTATCGGCGCCAATAAAATAATGCCCTTCAAACAACATAGCGATATGTGCGTTTTCAGGGGTCCTTTCTGAATCGACTCCTACGATATGAATGGAACCCTCTGGAAAAGCCTTAAAGGCATTCTTAAGTACATAGCCTGCTTCCGTTAAATTAAAAGGACTTATTTGATGGCTGACATCGATAATTTTAACAGCAGGGATTTCAATTTGAAGCGAGGCTTTTATCGCTGAAACGGAGTAGTCTTTTACTCCAAAATCTGTTGTTAAGCTAACAATCGGCATGATTTATTTAAGACTCCGTTTATATTAAAATTGTGTAAATTTGATTGACAAGATAATGGCAAAAATAATTCTTTTTAACGCGATAGCCTTTGAATGAAATAAAAATTGAACTCACTGAAGTAAATCCCAGGGAGTTCTTTGGACAGCAAAACGTCCATATCGATCAAATAAAATCATATTTCCCGAAACTCAAGATTGTAGCAAGAGGATCTACTCTTAAGGCTTACGGAGAAGAAAGTCTTTTAGAGGAATTTGACAAACGGATTGAAATGTTGCAGGCCCATTTTGGTAAATACAACATCCTTGATAAAGAAACAATAGATAGAATTATTCAAGCGAGTAGTGCAGAAGAGTACGATCCCTCCTTGGAAATGGATTCTTTTATCCTTCATGGCATGGGTGGTCGTGTTATTAAAGCGAGAACCGTCAATCAACTTAGACTGGTAGAGTTGGTCAATACGAACGACATGGTTTTTGCCATTGGCCCTGCTGGCACTGGAAAAACATTTACAGGAGTTGCCTTAGCAGTTCGCGCACTAAAAGAAAAGCAAGTAAAAAGAATCATTTTAACGCGTCCTGCCGTCGAAGCTGGTGAAAACCTTGGGTTCTTGCCAGGAGACTTAAAAGAGAAGTTAGACCCCTATATGCAGCCCTTGTATGATGCTTTAAGGGAGATGATTCCGCAAGAAAAGCTGAACAAATACATAGAGGAAGGGATCATTCAAATTGCCCCACTAGCTTTTATGAGAGGCCGAACCTTAGACAATGCTTTTGTTATTCTGGATGAGGCCCAAAATACCACACATGCTCAGATGAAAATGTTTTTAACAAGAATGGGGCGTAATGCCAAGTTTATCATTACAGGGGATCCCGGACAAATTGATTTGCCTCGACGTGTCATTTCTGGCTTAAAAGAAGCATTATTAATTCTCAAAGAAACAGTAGGTATTGGTATTATCTATCTGGATGATAAAGATGTGATTCGACACGAATTAGTTAGAAAAGTAATCAGCGCTTATAAAAATATAGAGCACCAAAATTAGGATATGAGTACATTGATGAAAAGCGCATTGTCATTGCCAGGGCAGCGTTCTAAATATACGGGTAAGGTACGTGAGGTCTACACGCTTGAAAATGAACTCCTCGTTATGGTAGCAACAGATCGTTTGTCTGCTTTTGATGTAGTCATGCCCAAGGGTATACCCTACAAAGGACAAATCCTCAATCAAATTGCCTATCGTATGATGGAGGCAACAAAAGATATAGTTCCCAATTGGCTAACCGCTTGCCCGGATCCTAATGTGGCAATTGGGCAGGCTTGTGAGCCTTACAAAGTAGAAATGGTTATCAGAGGCTATTTGGTGGGACATGCAGCAAGAGAATACAACAAAGGGAAAAGAACACTCTGTGGAGTTCATCTCCCAGAAGGGATGATTGAAAATCAAGCTTTCCCAAGTCCCATTATTACACCTGCAACGAAGGCCGAAGAAGGGCATGATGAAGATATTTCAAGAGAAGCCATAATAGCACAGGGGATCGTTTCCGAAAAGGAATACCTTCAATTGGAAAAATACACCCGCGCTTTATTTTCTCGGGGTACTGAATTAGCCAAGAAACGAGGCCTTATTCTTGTGGATACTAAGTATGAGTTTGGGAAAAACAGCAAAGGTGAAATTTTACTAATAGACGAAATCCATACGCCTGACTCGTCTCGTTACTTTTATCAAGAGGGATATGAAGAAAGACAGGCAAAGGGCTTGCCTCAAAAACAATTGTCAAAGGAGTTTGTTCGCAGGTGGTTGATTGAAAACGGCTTTCAAGGACTAGAAGGGCAGGAGGTGCCTTCAATGGACGCTGCTCAAATTAATTCCATTAGTGAACGCTATATAGAACTCTACGAAAATATTACAGGGGAGAAATTTGTAGCGGCTGATGTGACCAATATTGAAGCACGGATTGAAAATAACATAAAGGCCTATCTCCAGGCTTAGTCCCTTTCGATAGCGTTAATGAATTCATGAAGTGGAGTGTTGGCCGGGAAAAAGGCGTCATTCCCGTATCGCTTAAACCAAGTAATCTGTCTTTTGGCATAACGGCGTGTGTTCTTTTTAATATTTTCAATAGTTGTTTCTCGATCGTATTTGCCAGCAAAATATTCCCACCATTCCTGATATCCCACCGTTTTTAAGCTGCTCAAATCTTTGTATTCGCGAAGACGTATGACTTCTTCTTCCAAACCGCGATCGATCATGTTGTCAACCCTTTTGTTAATACGTTCGTATAAAGCCTCACGAGGTTGATGCAACACAATCACTTGACTTTCAAAAGCCCGTTTGTTTTCATTTTGACCTAAAAAGGAAGAATACGGAGATCCAGAGGCAAAGCATACCTCAAGGGCGCGAATTAAACGCAAGGGGTTTTGCCTGTCTACTCTATTGTAGTAATTGGGGTCTTGATCTCTAAGAAGTTCTTGCAAGCCTTGTAGTCCATGAGTTTTATGGAAGACATCTAATTGTGCTTTTATTTCATGGGGTATGGGGGGAAATACGTCCAGTCCTTTCATCAAAGCTTGTGCAAAAAGCCCTGACCCCCCCGTTAGAAACACAATAGTATTTTTTTGAAATAGTTTTTCTAAGGTTCCCAAGGCTTCTTTTTCGTAGGCCCCTACATTTACGGGTTCTTTAATACTTTTATTTTGAATAAAATGATGCGGAACAGCGGCTAATTCCGCTGGTGAGGGAACAGCCGTTCCAATACTCATTTCACTGTAAAATTGTCGTGAATCACAAGAAACGATTTCGGTCTGATAGTGTTTGGCAAGCGATAGGGTCAAAGCGGTCTTGCCTACTCCAGTAGGGCCCGCTATATAAATGAGTTTAGGTTTCATTGTTTAAGATTTCACCACACTGGTGACAATAGATAGCATCGTCTTTGTGGTCGGGGTTCATGCAGGCTTTGCAGGCCTGTGTATTTGTGTCTATCTTTTTGTTCTGTTCTGCAAACTCTGCTGTTACGATTCCAGTAGGAACCGCTATGATGCCATATCCCATCACCATAATCAAAGCAGCAAAAAATTGACCCAGTGCCGTAACGGGTGCAATATCCCCATATCCGACAGTAGTTAAGGTGACAATACACCAGTATATGCTCCTGGGGATACTCGTAAAACCACTTTCGTCAGATTCAATCATATACATAAGGGTCCCAAAAATAATGCACAATATCAAGACGCTAAATAGAAAAACCCCAATTTTAGCACGGCTAGCAAGCAAGGCTTTAGCCAATGAATTGGAAGCGCCTATGTAGCGGGTTAGCTTTAATATCCTAAAAACACGCAAAAGGCGTAAGGCTCGTAATGCTAGTAGCGACTGTGTACCCAGCATAAAAAGAGAGATGTACTTGGGCAATGTGGACAGTAGGTCGATGATCCCATAGAAACTGAACACATATTTTAGCGGCTTTTTAACAGCAATCAAGCGAAGGAGGTATTCAATGGTAAATAAAAATGTAATACTCCATTCGAGTTGATCAAATAAGAAGTTGAATTCAGAACGTATGCTAGCGACACTCTCCAAGCAGACTAACAATACACTAAAAAGAATTAAGAATAAGAGAATTAAGTCAAAGCTTTTTCCAGCAGGAGTGTCTGCTTCGTATATTATTTCATGCAATCGGTGCCGCCAAGAAGAAGAAGGTACTTTTTTCAAAAACTATAATTTTGGGGTCTCAGGGAGACTTCCGTTCATATCAATCAATTTATGATATTTTTTGTTTCTTATAAAATGCTGAACCAAGGCGTTTGCATCAGGGTTGGATTCTATTGGAATCAGACGGCTATGAATTCTTTCAGGTGTAGTAATCTGATAATTTAAGTCATAATATCCATATCCCTTAAGGACAGCATCTTCCAAAAATACAAAACCGTATTCGCCATCTTGTCTACCCTCTGTAGTGAAAAGCGTATTTCCGCTCGGGAGTGCCAAGTCAGAAAGAAGTGTATCCAGTCTGCTGTTGTACTCTTCTGCAGGAATAATCCCCTCACAACTCCCGTCACATTTTTTAAGCATTCGCTGTGGACATTGTTCTTTTTTATTACTCAGACTGGTTTTGTTTTGACACAAAGCGTATTCATTTAGCCAGTAAAAAAGTTGTCCCACTGCTGCTTTTTTATTCCGAAAGACCTTGATGTAGTCAAACTTACTAAGGGTTTGCTCTAAAAGTAAGTTTCGATAGCCCTTTTGGTCTATCTCAATTCGGATTCCCATTGGAAACATGCGGTATTTACCAACTTTGTTTAAACTGGGTTTGTTGACTTTGATTTCGTGCTGTTCCTTTAATAGGGCAATAAACTCACTGCCTGTTTTTTCAAAACGCACCCTTTTTAACTGCTGCTTGATTTTTGTGCTTTTAGAAGACTTTCCTGTCAGGTGGGAATTGACTCGTTTGCGGATATTGGTACTTTTTCCGATGTAAATAATTTCATCCTCCTGACCATAGATATAATAAACGCCTGTTTCGGTGGGCAATTCATCTAGTATTTTATGAAACTTAGGCGCCATCTCTTTTTTGTGGAGACTTTTAATTTGAGCGTTTATAATTTCCTTTTTACTGTCTTTCTCTAGTAGAAGTTTAAACAGTTTCAGGGTGGCTAGAGCATCTCCTTGCGCTCTATGTCGATCGCTTATGGGAATTCCAAGGGAGCGAACTAATTTCCCTAATTTAAAAGATTCTTGCTCTGGTAATAAAGTTTGTGACAAGCTTACCGTGCATACGGACTCCCGATTGAAAGTGTAGCCAAGTCTTCTAAATTCAGTCCGAAGGATTCGATAATCAAATTCAGCATTATGAGCGACGAGCACACAGTCTTCCGTCAATTCAATAATGCGCTTGGCAATTTCAAAAAAGCGAGGGGCGCTTTGCAACATCTTACTGTTGATCCCTGTTAGCTTCTGTACAAAAGGTTGAATGTCACGTTCCGGATTGACCAAGCTCGAAAACTGGTCTACAATTTCACTTCCATCAAATCTATAAATAGCGATTTCAGTGATCCCTTCTTCATTAAATTTTCCACCAGTAGTTTCAATATCGAGTACGGCAAACATACTATTGATTTCGAGATCCAAATATCATACTCCCAACACGTATCATGGTACTGCCCATTTCAATCGCAATAGTATAATCACCACTCATACCCATTGAGAGTACTGCGTCTGCTTGAGACTCAAAATACTGTTGAAAACAAGTATATAGGCCTTTGAATTCTCGTTCAATTTGCTGAGTATCCTCTGTGAATGTAGCCATTCCCATTAGTCCTTTAATAGAAATGTTGGGGAGTTCTTTAGCGTTCGTAATGACGGCTTCTAATTCGGCTTTTGAAAAGCCAAATTTTGTGGTCTCTTCAGCAATATGAACCTGCAAGAGACAGTCTATTATTCGATTGTGTTTGGCCGCTTGCTTGTTAATTTCTCGCAATAATTTTTCTGTATCCACACCGTGGATAAGGGAAACAAAATGGGCCATATACTTCACTTTGTTGCGTTGCAAATGACCAATCATATGCCACTCTATATCCTGGGGGAGCGAATCGTATTTCTGAACCATCTCTTGCACCTTATTTTCGCCAAAAACACGTTGCCCCGAATCATATGCTTCCAGTATGACTTCGTTAGACTTTGTTTTTGAAACGGCTACAAGAGTCACATTTTCCGGTAGACTCTCTTTAATGGTTTCTAAGTTTTTAGCAATATTCATTCTAATGGCCAGGTATTGATGAACAGTGTGTTTGTTCTATTAAATCGTATCCGAGATGATAATTTTTCGTTAAAGGTACTGAAATCGTATGCGATAAAAGGGATTTGAGGCAGTTTTAAACCGTTTACTTAAGCTGAATAGCCTCGAGTAAAAAGGCACTGTTTTATCCTTTGGAATAGGCATCTATAATTTGATAAGCTAATTCAAGAGCTCTTGTACCATCTTCTAAAGACACCATGGGCGCTGTCTTTTTTTCAATGCTATCGGCGAGACTTTCCAATTCATCCAGGATGGCATTATTGGATTCAATAACAGGATTTTCAAAATAAATCTGTTTTTTTTGCCCCTCAGCATTCTCCAGTATCAAAGCGTATTCCTCTGGATTTTTTGGTGGGGTTTTCATCTTTACGATTTCTACATTCTTAATCAAAAAATCAACTGAGATATAGGCATCTTTTTGGAAAAAACGAGACTTACGCATATTCTTTAATGAAATTCGGCTGGCTGTAAGATTGGCTACACAGCCATTTTCGAATTCAATCCTTGCATTGGCAATGTCGGGGGTATCGCTAATAACAGAAACTCCTGAGGCATGAATATGTTTTACGGGAGCTTTGACTATACTCAATATGATATCCAAGTCGTGTATCATTAGATCCAAAACCACTGGTACATCTGTTCCACGTGGGTTGAATTCAGCCAAACGATGGGTTTCAATGAACATGGGCTTGTCCATGTGAGAAATGGCGGCTTGAAAAGCAGGGTTGAAGCGCTCTACATGCCCAACTTGTCCGAGTACGTTATTCTTTTGTGCCCATTCACACACTTTTTTCGCTTCTGAAACAGTTGTTGTGATAGGTTTTTCTATAAACACATGCTTCCCAGCTTCGATGGCTTGAATCGCCAAATCTGAATGGGATAGGGTAGGGGTGACGATATCAATGACATCTACTTGCGCGAGCAGTTTTGCGGTTGAATCAAAAAAGCGATAGCCTTTTTCCTCTTGGAGGCTAGCACCTAATTTGGGATCCTGATCATAGAATCCTACGAGCTCATACCGTTCGGATTGATGGAGTAAACGGAGATGAATTTTTCCCAGGTGACCGGCACCTAAAACACCAATTTTAAGCATTCTTTTTTTTCAAATATATTAAACAAAAACGGCAGCAGAAAAATTACCCTTTTTCTTTTCTACTTGGTACCTTTGTATCTCATGATGGACAGTACCAAACATCAAGGCTTGAGACGGCAACTGGTCGCTCTCCTTCAAGATAAGGGGATTTCGAATCCCAACGTGATTCAAGCCATAGCGAATACTCCTAGGCATTGGTTTATGGATCCTGCTTTAGAGAACTTTGCCTATGAAGACAAAGCGTATCCCATTGCAGCAGAGCAAACAATATCACAACCCTATACAGTCGCTTTTCAGTCTCAATTATTAGATTTACCGGAAGGGGCAAAAGTGTTGGAAATTGGTACTGGATCTGGGTATCAGACAGCCATTCTTTTAGCCCTAGGCTATCATGTATTTACCATAGAAAGACAAGGGACTTTATTTAAAAAAACACAGCTTTTGTTCAAAAAGCTAGGCTTGCGACCTAAAAAGCACATTTTTGGGGATGGCTATAAAGGCTTGCCAGAAGCAGCCCCTTTTGATGGGATACTGGTAACGGCTGGAGCTCCTGAAACGCCAAATGCGTTATTGTCTCAATTAAAAATAGAGGGAAAGCTCGTGATCCCAGTTGGTACGGAAGAACAGATTATGACACGTTATGTTCGTAAGACTGAAAAAGAGTTTGACAGAACCACCTTTGGTTCTTTTAAATTTGTTCCCCTACTAGAAGACAAAAACTAAGCCTAGAATCTCTTTTGAAGCTTACTTTCTAAAATCTTTTTTGATCCTAGCTAAGTTTCGTTGGTTATCACGGTCTTTGATAGTTTCGCGCTTGTCATACAGTTTTTTCCCTTTTGCCAAGGCAATACTTACTTTGGCAAATCCCTTGTCATTGATAAACAAGCGAAGGGGAACTATTGTCAGCCCCACATTTTGGATATCCCTATGGAGCTTTTTTAGTTCTCTTTTATTGAGTAAGAGCTTTCTGCTTCCGCGTGGACTGTGGTTGTATCGAGTTCCAAAGGCATAAATTTCAACATACATATTGACGATAAATAGCTCTCCTCTTTCATTGAATTCACAAAAACATTCACTGATGGAAGCTTGGCTGTTTCGGATTGATTTGATTTCTGTACCTGTCAATACAATACCTGCAGTATATTGGTCTAGTAGCTCATATTCGAATCGAGCCCTTTTGTTTTGTATGTTGATCTTTTTCTGCATTGGGCAAAATTACAACTAAAAATTGGGGCGCACTGTTTTACCTTTTTTTGAATCTTAGCGTTCGTTTTTAAAAACAAGCTGCCCTTCGACGGCATCGACAGTTATTTTTTGATCTGATTTTAAGGTTTCGTTTAAAAGCTCCTTGCTGAGTTTGTTGACAATTTGTTTTTGCAGAACACGCTTGATAGGGCGGGCTCCAAATTGAGGATCAAAGCCGAGTTGCGCTAAATGAGCTACAGCTTCCTCGGTTGCTTGAAGTTCTATGTTTTGGACATGCAAGCGAGTGGCTATCAATTGAAATTGAAGCGATACAATTTTTTTAATTTCATTTCTGGTTAAAGGGGAAAAGACGAGTATGTCATCAATTCGGTTTAGAAATTCAGGTCGAATCGTACTTTTTAATTTTTCGAGCACCCATTTTTTAGCCAGCCCTTCCGCTTCGTTGAAATCAGGTTCCGTTTCGAAAGCATTTTGAATTTCGGTGCTCCCCATATTGGAAGTCATGATAATAACAGAATTTCTAAAATCAGCGATTCTTCCTTTGTTATCGGTCAGTCTTCCTTCATCTAATACTTGAAGAAGGATATTGAACGTGTCGGGATGAGCCTTTTCAATTTCGTCTAGTAGAATAACCGAATACGGCTTTCTTCGCACCGCTTCGGTAAGTTGCCCGCCTTCTTCATAGCCTACATAACCAGGAGGAGCTCCTATCAGCCTACTGACAGCGTGTTTTTCTTGAAATTCGCTCATGTCAATACGCGTCATGTTCTTTTCGTGATCAAATAGGAGTTCTGCTAGCGCTTTCGCCAATTCTGTTTTTCCCACTCCTGTAGTCCCGAGGAACAAAAAACTTCCAATCGGTTTTTGCTCGTCTTGTAAGCCACTTCGACTTCTTCTTATGGCATCACTTACAGCTTCCACCGCTTTCTCTTGGCCGATGATACGCTTTTGTAAATGCGTTTCTAAATGGAGTAATTTTTCGCGATCGCTTTGCAGCATTTTTTGAACAGGAATACCTGTCCATTTTGCGATGACTTCTGCGATGTCCTCAAAAACAACTTCTTCTTTAATTAAGCTGTCTTCGTTCTGTTGTGATTTGAGATTTTGCTGTAATTGCTCAAGCTCATGTTGTGCTTCTTTTAGCTTCCCGTAGCGAATTTCAGCCACCTCGCCATAATTGCCTTCTCGTTCGGCTCGCTCGGCCTGTATTCGTAATTGTTCGATGTCAGACTTTGTCTTTTGGATGGAATCGACGACTTCTTTTTCTTGATTCCATTTGGAGAAAAGGCTGTTTCGCTCTTCTTTTAAGTTTCCTAATTCCCCGTGAATAGTATTGATTTTGGCAGTGTCTTTTTCTCGCTTTATCGCTACTAGCTCAATTTCAAGTTGTCTTATTTTTCGGTCAAGAGCATCTAATTCCTCAGGCTTGGTATTTATTTCCATTCGAATTTTAGACGCGGCTTCATCCATTAAATCAATCGCTTTATCAGGCAGAAATCGATTCGAGATATAGCGGTGTGACAATTGAACAGCTGCTACTATAGCATCGTCTTTTATTTGCACTTTATGATGATTTTCATACTTTTCTTTCAACCCGCGAAGGATTGAAATGGCGTCTTCAAGAGCGGGTTCTTCTACCTGTACTTTCTGAAAACGTCTTTCTAAGGCTTTGTCTTTTTCAAAATACTTTTGGTATTCATCTAGGGTTGTGGCCCCAATGGCTCTTAATTCTCCTCTCGCTAAGGCCGGCTTTAGAATATTAGCAGCATCCATGGCTCCTTCGCCACCACCGGCCCCAACCAGGGTATGGATTTCATCAATAAACAAAAGAATCTGACCGTCGCTTTGAGTGACTTCTTTGATCACACTTTTTAAGCGTTCTTCGAACTCGCCTTTGTATTTAGCACCCGCTATCAAAGCGCCCATATCAAGGGCAAATAAAGTCTTGTCTTTTAGATTTTCAGGAACATCACCTGTTACGATACGATGCGCAAGCCCTTCTGCGATAGCTGTTTTACCAGTTCCTGGTTCCCCAACTAATAACGGGTTATTTTTAGTTCTCCGCGAGAGAATTTGTAGCAATCTCCGGATTTGATCGTCTCTACCAATTACAGGGTCTAATTGCCCGTTTAGGGCTTGCTGATTTAGATTACGCGCATATTTTGCAATGGCCTGGTAGGTGTCTTCACCCGTTGCAGAGGTGGTGCTTTCGCCTTGACGCAGTTGAGCGATGACCTTCTCTAAACTTTTTAATTGTATGCCTTGGTCTTTGAGGATTCTTGCTGCAGCATCATCCGATTGAAAAAGAGCTAAAAGTAGGTGATCGGTAGCCACATAATGATCACCTTGTTTTTTGGCAAGGCTATTCGCTTTTAATAATGTAGTGGATGCCTTTTGGGAAAAGTTGATAGTAGACCCTTCCACTTTTGAAAGACGATTGAGCTCGGCTTCTACCAATTGCTCTATAAGTGAGCTGTTGAGTTGTAGTTGGTTGATTACGTAGGGTAAAACACTTTTATCTTCATTTAAAAGGCTCAAAAGAAGATGGCTGTTTTCTACGTATTGATGTCCACGATCCATTGTCAGTTGCTGTGCCGTCTCCAGAACCTCTTGGGCTTTAATGGTAAATTGATTCGCGTTCATTATTCTTTTTGAAATCAACTATTCAAAAGTCGTTCCAGCAGCAATTAATGCCAAGTTGACTTGAAAAAAACAGTGAAAACGTCAAATTGACGTAATTTTTGGGTGGACACTTTTTTTTCAAAAAGTGTCACTTTTGCTCAATTAGTTCGTGACTATAGATATATTACTAGCAAATAGATTGTTTATTTTTTTTTCAAGTCTCTTTGTACTTGTTAACGGCCTCTTGATAAAATAACGCAAATGCTCATTATTTAATACTGAATTCCTAGCGTCTTTGTTTATTTTTGTCTAAATTTTTTACACTATGCAGCGCGATACAGCCGTTTTTGAATTGATTACGAAGGAAGAGAAACGACAACTTAACGGAATTGAATTAATCGCTTCCGAGAACTTTACAAGCCCAGCTGTGATGGAAGCCGCGGGTTCTGTTCTGACCAATAAATATGCGGAAGGCTATCCTGGCAAGCGATATTATGGAGGATGTGAAGTAGTGGACCAAGTAGAGCAATTGGCTATCGATAGAGCCAAAGCACTCTTTGGAGCTGCCTATGCGAATGTACAGCCTCATTCAGGCTCTCAAGCAAATACAGCTGTTTTCCATGCCTTTTTAAAACCCGGAGATAAAATTCTTGGTTTTGATTTGTCTCACGGTGGTCACCTCACGCACGGGTCCCCTGTAAACTTTTCAGGACGCTTGTATGAAGCTCATTTTTATGGCGTTCAAAAAGAAACAGGACTTCTTGACTACGACAATATTCGTACTATCGCAAAAGAAGTGAAGCCACAAATGATTATTGCAGGTGCTTCAGCATACTCTCGTGATATTGATTTTAAAACCTTCCGTGCGATTGCAGATGAAGTAGGCGCTTTCTTATTAGCCGATATCTCTCACCCCTCAGGAATGATTGCCACAGGCTTACTATCGGATCCCATTCCGCACTGCCACGTAGTCACGACCACCACTCATAAGACGCTACGCGGACCAAGAGGAGGGCTCATTTTAATGGGAGAAGATTTTGACAATCCTTTTGGATTGAAACTTAAAAATGGTACAGTACGAAAAATGTCTCACTTGCTAGATATGGCCGTTTTCCCAGGGAATCAAGGGGGCCCACTAATGCATGTGATTGCAGCAAAAGCGATTGCATTTGGTGAGTGTTTAGAACCCACCTTTAAAGCCTATGTAGAGCAAGTTCGTGATAATGCCCAAGCTATGGCTAAGGCTTTTGTCGCCAGAGAGTATCATTTGATTTCAGGAGGGACAGACAACCACTTGATGCTGATTGATCTTCGCAATAAGGACATCACAGGAAAAGCGGCAGAAGAGGCTTTGGTGAAAGCTGAAATAACGGCAAATAAAAACATGGTTCCTTTTGATGATAGATCCCCCTTTGTTACGTCCGGAATACGAGTGGGAACTCCCGCTATCACCACTCGTGGTTTAAAAGAGGGCGACATGGAAACAATTGTTGATCTGATTGACCGTGCGCTTATGAATTATCAAGATGATACAGCCTTAGCACAGATTGCAAAAGAAGTGCACCAACTGATGGAAGGTCGTGCTCTTTTTGAAGGGTAATTTACGAGCTGAGTAGTAATTTCTGAATCGTTTCTGGGACAGTAAGCAGTCTTCTGCTCTTCAATTCTATATAGCACCAGGAGGTAGTGCATTGTGCCAGTATGCTATTGTCTTTCGCATTCTTAATGATTACAAAGCGTTCCGATAAAGGCCCTCTCATCGTTTTGACATGTGTTTCTATTAAAAGTCGATCGCCTAAATAAGCCGCTTTTTTATATTCTATAAAATGGTTTCGAACCACCCAAACCCCTTCTAAATCCTCAATGGACTCAGTGAGCTTCTCCCAATGTGCTTTTGCAATCTCTTGAACCCATTGTAAATATTGGACATTATTAACATGATGAAGGCTGTCGATATGTTTGGAAGCTACGAGCACCTCCATGCTAAATTTTATGCTATTCATTCTTCATAGAGTTCTACTTCAAACAATCGATTCCAATATTTTCCTGTCACGAAGAAAGTATTGCGTTCCGGATGGTACGCGATTCCATTAAAGGCCTCA
>CBFHRX010000006.1:0-63440 GCA_965658355.1 Flavobacteriaceae bacterium
CGTTGGCAGCCAATTAAGCAGTGAAATTCAATGGGATTTAGCTGATTATAGTGTCGCCGCATTTTTACTTACAGCCACGGCAATTGGGATTGAAATAATATTAAAAATCAATCTGTCAAAGGCAGTGAAATTTGGAGTGCTCATTGTCTTTTTTTTATGTTTTCTACTTCTTTGGGCTGAATTAGCCGTAGGAATTTTTGGGAGTCCACTAGCAGGCAGTTAACTTTAACTCCATTGAAAAAGAAATCTCAAAAGAGCCCATGCAAGAACTTTTTGTTTCCGCCTCTCACCCCCTACAACTCCAACTCCCGGATGCTGAAATAGGGTATTATCCCCACTTTTGGGACCCCGATGAAGCCGATGCTTTATTTCAACTATTGAAGACTGAGACCCCTTGGCAAGAAGACACTATCAAAGTATTTGGTAAAACCTACCCACAACCAAGGCTAACCGCTTTATTTGGAAAGGATACTCGCCCCTATCGCTATTCCAATATCACTATGCACCCCCATCCGATGTCCGAATCTATCTTGTCTATTTTAAAAACCATTCAGACGGTAGAAACGCATCCCTATAACACAGTTTTAGCCAACTTATACCGCGACGGAAAAGACAGCAATGGTTGGCATGCAGACAATGAGCGTGAGCTAGGTGAAAGCCCAAGAATCGCCTCTGCCAGTTTTGGCGAAGCCCGTTATTTTCATCTTAAACACAGAAGCGACAAAAAACAGCGGTATAAATTACTCCTCGAACACGGAAGTCTTTTAATCATGGGTGGAGATATGCAAAAATACTGGCTGCATCAAATTGCCAAAACAGCTCGACCCAAGAAAGAAAGAATTAATCTCACCTTTCGAAAGCTTATTTGAAGATCGTATTTAACAAAAAAGCCAATCGAACGCCGCCTTTGTGTAATTGCTCTCGTACACGATTCATGTAGCGGTAACTGTAAGGGTAACTCAAAGAGGCATCTTCTTGAGTATGGGAATAGATATCTCTTGTTAGCTTTCGAGTATCGTTTATCCAGTCTTGAACACTACCTTTTTGCATTTCCTTAAGCTGCGCTTTTCCTAAACGATCCCGGTTGCTTGCTATTTCAGAATAACTCATTCCATACCCGTTAATCATCTGACTGTCCCAGACACGATGTAGGTTGGTTTTGCGACCAAACCATTTGACGGTAAAGCGGTTCCCCCCTCTGTCTTCTTCTATTCCGATATGCATAGGTTGGTGTAAATCCCCCATCAAATGAACTACTATCTTCAGAAAAAAAGCTTTCTTTTCTTTTGACAGTTGCGCGTTTTGCAATTGGCTGATACAGTATTGAATCCCTTCGGCTAAATCGCCTTTCTCACTGGTTTTTTCTCCTTGAAAATCAGACTCCATTGGGAAGTTGATATAGTGCCATGGCTTGTATTGATCATACAGGGAATCGGATTTTATTTCATCAGCATAAAAAGACACAAAGGCAAGGTTATGGCCCTCTAGTAATTCTGCAATTTGCTTCTTCGCCTTTTTACTCAAATGTGCGTCGGCAATTTGTCCGATCACTCTATGGCCCTTGGCTCCCCAATCGGCCTGAGCATTAAAAAGACAGCCAAGTACGAATACAAGACTGAAAACAAAGGATTTATCCATATTATTTTTTTTAACAATGTACTGTATATTGATTAAGTAATAGTATTTTTACGATTAAAAATTCATTGAAAATGCACAAGAAAATAAGTATTACTATTTTCTTTTTATCTACTATAATTTGTTTCGCCCAAACCAAAGAGTCACCCAGCCTTTTTGTTAAGTATATAGAAGAAGAAATTCGCATAGACGGTCAAGAAGAGGAAGCTGTATGGAAAGAGGCTGCGGTCTCCTCCGATTTTTGGCAATACTTCCCAACAGACAGCATAGCAGCCAAATATCAAACACGTTTTAAAGTAGTAAACGATTCCAAAAACATTTACATACTCATTAAAACCTTTTACGAAGGAGATGACTACGTAATTCCCTCCTTACGGCGCGATTTTCAAGGTGGTGGGAATGATAATTTAGCCTTTCACTTTGACCCTTTTAACGACCGTACCAATTCCTTCTTCTTCGGCACTAACCCTTTGGGCGTGAAACGAGAAGCCCTAATTTCTAACGGGGGTAACAATTGGCGCCGGGATAGTAATTTGAGTTGGGATATCAAATGGGATACGGAAACAAAACAATACGAGGGCTATACCTTGACTGAGGCAAGAATCCCACTCGCCTTTATCAATTATCCTGAAGGCGGCAGTAACTGGGGGTTTAATATGTATCGATTTGATACCCAGTCAAATGAACGAAGTAGCTGGGGACATGTACCCCAAAATCAAAGCATCGTTGGAATGGCCTTTATGGGGGACTTACAGTTTGAAAAACCACTCCCGAAATCAAAAATCCCTTGGGCTATTATACCTTTTGTAGCCGGAATTAATGTCAATGATTTTGAAAACGACGATCAATTGGCGAGCTTGAGCTTTGGGGGCGATATCAAAGTACCCATTAATAATGGGCTTAATCTAGATCTGACTTTTAATCCTGATTTTTCACAAGTAGAAGTCGACGACCAAGTCATCAATCTCACTCGTTTTGAAGTGCGTCTCCCCGAAAAGAGACAATTTTTTATCCAAAATGCAGATCTTTTTTCCAATTTTGGTAGTCAATCCAATGCCCAGCCTTTTTTCTCAAGACGCATTGGTGTGGCAGAAGACAAAGACGGTAATACGATTCAAAACAGGATTATTGCTGGTGCAAGACTAAGTGGAAAGGTGAACAACAACCTCAGACTCGGTTTCCTTAATATGCAAACTGAGGCTGATGAAAAAAATGAGATCGCATCCAATAACAATACTGTTCTTACCCTACAGCAAAAAGTATTCTCACGTTCCAATATTGGATTTATTTTTGTCAATCGACAAACAGCAGGGGAGTACGACTTTGTAGCTGAAGACGAACGCTTTAATCGGGTTGCAGGGATCGATTACCGACTTGCTTCTAAGGACAATAAATGGACTGGAAATACTTTTTTCCATAAATCCTTTGAACAAAATGGAGGTACTGATAACAACAGCTGGGGATTTTTCATCAATAGAAATACTCGAAACTATGAGATCACAGAATCCATTGCTGGTATTGGAGAAGACTTTAATGCCGATCTTGGATTTGTACGCCGTAAGGGAAACTTTCGGAATTTCACGAAATACACCCAAAAATTTTACCCCAAAACAGGTCCTATCAATACCTGGAACCTGACGCTACAAAGCTACTCTTTATGGAAGCCTTCTGACGATTTTCGCTTAACAGACCGAAGCACAAACCTAGAATCCCAAGTACGCTTCAAAAACCAAAGTCGTATTGAAGTACAAGCCTCCAACCGCTATGTTTATCTGTACGATGATTTTGACCCCACTGGCTTAAACGATGACAATCCATTACCAGGAGAGACTGATTACACCTATAGAAATATTGACATCCGTTATAATTCTGATCAACGGAGGCGGTTTAACTTCGTATTGGGACCCAACTTTGGTCAATTCTTTAATGGCCATAAATATTCCCTTAGAAGCGATTTCAATTATCGAATACAGCCTTATTTCCAGGCGAGTTTAAAATTTAACTACGATAGAATCGAACTCGGTGAGGGCTTCCCTTCTGCTGATTTACTTTTGGTAAGCCCCAAAATTGATGTAACGTTTACGAAGTCCATATTTTGGACGACTTTTGTTCAATTCAGTTCTCAATCAGAGAATCTAGGAGTAAATTCTCGTCTACAGTGGCGGTTTGCTCCGCTTTCAGACTTATTTATAGTGTACAATGACAACTATATTACCACAGATTCCTTTTTGCCAAGATTGCGTACTTTTAACCTCAAATTAACCTATTGGTTGAATATCTAATTCCTGTATGCAAAAGGTTTCGTTTTACCGAGTCTCACTTGCCTACAGCCTGTTTAAATAGAGAAATTACTAAGTAAAGCCAAATGAAAAAAACTTCTGCTACTACCCTATCCCTTGTTTTTATCCTTTTTGCCTTCTACCAATGCGACACGCCCCAAAAAGCTGGGAAAGGTGAAATGCTCGTTTCTGGAAAGATTGAAGGTCTACGAAAAGGAACTTTGTATCTGCAAAAGTTTGTCGACACCCTCTTAATAAGCGTCGATTCTGTCAGTATTACAGGAAGTCCTGAGTTTTCCTTTACAACAAAGATTGAAAGCCCCGAACTGTATTATTTATCCCTGACAAAAGACGACGGAGATTCCCAAAAAGACCGAATTCCATTTTTTGGAGAACCGGGCAGTATTTCCATCAATACACGACTCAAAACCTTTGAGAGTAGCGCTAAAATTGAAGGGTCAGAAAATCAAAACCTCTATGGCGAATACCAATCCTTTATGCGAAGGTTCAATGACCAACAATTGGATTTATTGCAAGATTATCTAGAGTTTCAACAAGACCAGATGAAAGAAGAAGCAGATTCGATTCAAAAAGCCTTAGACAATTTGATCCGTAGAAAGTATCTCTACGCCATCAATTTTGCTTCTAACAATGCAGATCATGAAATCGCCCCCTTCATCGCTTTGGCTGAAGTATATGATGCCAATCTTAGCCTGCTGGACACTTTGGCTGCTAGAATGTCACCAGAGGTTTCGAAATCCAAATACGGAAAAAAACTGATTGATTTTCTTGAAGACCGTCGGGTAGACGAGGGTCCTCAAGCTGACTAGTTTAGTTTCGCCAGATCAGCTCGAAGCTTCCCCAACCCCTTTTCAAACTTCTCTTCAATCCCTTTGAAGGCAGCTTTACCTTGATTTTTCGCAGAATTGATCTCGCCAATAAGTTCATCAAAGAGTTTGATGGCCGCATCAATAATAGAATCTGTTTTTTTAGCATCCACTTTGGGATTGTCTAATTCGACACCATAAATATCTTCTATTAACGCGCCCAAGGCATCGTTTATATCTTTCTTTAGCTGTTTGACACTGGACATAATTGTATGTTTTAAATTAAATATAAAAACTTATTTGGGTTTAGGCAACCGTCTCTTTTTTAAGCGCTTTTAAGGCTTTGAAGATGTGGCTTCTTGGATTTATACTATCGTGCGCCAATACTAAGATTCCCTCTTTGTTAAAAACAAAGGTAACTCTGCGGCTAAGTATTCCAAAAAACTGAGGACTGATCTTAAAGGCTTTCTGCAAAGACTTATCGGGATCGGACAGTAATGAATAGGGCAAATTAAAACTCGCAGCAAAACGCTCGTGACTTCTTTGACTGTCGGTACTAACCCCGAGTAAATCGGCTCCGTAGTCCATAAAATCTTCGTATTTATCTCGAAACGAACAAGCTTCAGCAGTACAACCTGGAGTGAAATTCTTGGGGTAAAAGAATACCACCAACGGCTTTTTACCTACAAATTGTTCACTTGTTACTCGTTCCCCTTTTTGATTTTTTAGATCAAAGAAGGGAAGTTTATCTCCTTCTATTAGCATTTTAGGCTCCGTTGTATTTTACAAAGTTTCTGGGGGTTTCGTATAAGACCACTTCCAAATCTTGGTTTGATTCTAGATGGGGGCGTAGTTTATTGTAGATCACGACAACGATATTCTCTGCTGTCGGGATTAGATTTTTGAATTCTGGTACCTGCACATTGAGGTTTTTATGATCAAAAGCATTTTCTACTTCCGATTTGATGAGGTCTCGTAATACTTTCATATCCATGACGTAGCCCGTATCAGGATCAATATCCCCCGTCACATGGACAATTAATTCATAGTTGTGGCCGTGAAAAAACTCATTGGAACACTTTCCAAATACAGCTTCATTTTGCGCAGTATCCCAATCGGCTCTATAGAGGCGATGGGCAGCATTAAAATGGGCTTTTCTAGAGACAGTAACTCGCATTAGCTTTGATTTTTTTGGGATTGAACATAGGTGTAAAAGCGATCAAAAATAATTTTAAACCAGGCCGTAAACTGATCGGGTTTGGCTTGCATTTCAGCCGCTATCGTCTCCAATGAAGCCCAGCGAAAGGCAGCCACTTCATCGGGGTTAATCTGAGGATCAGAATCCGAATACCCCAGCAACACATGATCGTATTCATGCTCTGTAAGTCCATTGTCAAAAGGCGCTTTATAAATAAAACTAAAGAGTTCCTCTAAACTTGCCTCCATCCCCATCTCTTCCTGCAATCGACGTTTCCCTGCTTTTAGGCTGCTCTCCCCCTCTCTTTGATGACTGCAGCAGCTGTTGGTCCAGAGACCTGGGGAATGGTATTTTTCCCAAGCGCGTTGTTGGAGCAGCAACTCCCCTTTTTTGTTTAAGATAAAAACCGAAAAGGCGCGATGCAAAACTGCTTTTTGATGTGCTTCCATCTTAGGCATAGTACCCAAGGGCCGGTCGTTGGTATCAACGAGTATGACTTCTTCTTCTTTCATGCAACAGATCAAAAATACCGAAAACTTGAACAAAAACCTAAATACTGAACCACGGAGACAGCTAATTTTCAACTATTTTTGCCAAAACTTTTTTTGATGGGCTTTACGGAAGAATTACAACGCCGACGCACTTTTGGGATTATCTCCCACCCCGATGCTGGAAAAACCACCTTAACAGAAAAACTCCTTTTATTTGGAGGGGCGATACAAGAAGCCGGTGCCGTAAAATCCAACAAAATAAAAAAGTCTGCCACCAGTGATTTTATGGAAATTGAACGCCAACGTGGAATTTCGGTAGCCACTTCCGTATTGGCTTTTAACTATCAGAATAAAAAAATCAACATTCTAGACACCCCTGGACACAAAGATTTTGCCGAAGACACCTTTCGCACGCTTACAGCCGTTGACAGCGTTATTGTTGTCATCGATGTGGCAAAAGGGGTTGAAGAACAAACCGAAAAACTGGTCGAAGTTTGCCGTATGCGCAACATCCCCATGATAGTCTTTATCAACAAACTAGACCGTGAGGGAAAAGACGCCTTTGATCTGTTGGACGAAGTAGAAACAAAGCTCAAGCTATCTGTGACCCCACTCTCCTTTCCCATAGGTATGGGCTATGATTTTAAAGGGATCTACAATATCTGGGAACAGAATGCACAGCTTTTTTCTGGAGAGCAAAAGCAAACCATCTCCGATAAAGAAACCTATGACTCTCTTGACGATCCCCAACTAGAAGAACGAATTGGAAGCAGCTCCTTAAAAACACTAAAGGAAGAACTAGAACTTGTAGAAGGAGTCTACAATCCATTTGACAAACAAGCCTACCTCGAAGGGCAACAGCAACCGGTATTTTTTGGTTCAGCCCTCAATAACTTTGGTGTTCAAGAGCTGTTGGATTGCTTTATAGAAATTGCCCCTGAACCCCTTCCCAAGCAAGCCGATCAACGCTTAATAGAGCCTGATGAAAAGGACTTTAGCGGTTTTGTGTTTAAAATTCATGCCAATATGGACCCCAAGCATCGCGATCGATTGGCCTTTGTCAAGATCGTATCGGGCACATTTGAACGCAACAAACCCTACCTGCATGTGCGTCACGGAAAGAAACTTAAATTTTCGAGTCCCAATGCCTTTTTTGCAGAAAAAAAAGAAATTGTTGATGTCTCCTACCCAGGAGATATTGTTGGGCTTCACGATACCGGAAACTTTAAAATTGGAGACACCCTTACCAGTCAAGAAAAAATTCAATTCCAGGGGATTCCCTCTTTCTCGCCAGAACATTTTCGTTATATCAACAATGCCGACCCCATGAAAGCCAAGCAGCTTAATAAAGGCATTGACCAATTAATGGACGAAGGGGTGGCGCAGCTTTTTACCCTTCACCTAAACAACCGTAAAGTAATTGGCACTGTTGGGGCGCTGCAATTTGAGGTAATCCAATACCGCTTATTGCATGAGTATGGTGCCCAATGTTCCTATGAGAATTTAAATGTTCATAAAGCCTGTTGGGTCGCTTGCGATCAGGAAGACCACCCTGAATTCATAGAGTTCAAAAGAGTAAAGCAAAAGTTTTTGGCACAAGACAAACAAGGCCAGCTGGTTTTTTTGGCTGATTCTGCTTTCTCCTTGCAAATGACGCAACAAAAGTATCCCGCGGTACACTTCTTTTTTACTTCTGAATTTTAATAAAACGCTCTTTATTCTTAACCATTCGTTTTTTTATATTGAAAAAACTAAAATGGTATTGCATGATACACATTCAAGAACTTCCGGAATACCATTTGGCAGCTGTCCATCACACAGGTGTTAAAGGGATTGAAAACGCTTTTGAGAAGCTGACACTATGGGCATACCCAAAAGGCTTATTCAATAATCCAAAAGCGAAAATGGGACGCATTTTTTATGACAGCTTTAAGTATACTGAAGCTGACAAGGTTCGCATGAGTGTGTTTTTAATCACTGATACTGTTATTGAAATAGAAAGTGAGATAAAAAAATTAACGATACCTAAGGGAAAATATATCGTAGGTCGATTTGAAATCAATCCTAGTGAATTTGAAAAGTCTTGGACAAGCCTTTTTATTTGGATGAATGAAAATGGATATCAAAAAAGAGAAGAGAATCCATTTGAAATCTATCATAATGATTATCGAGAACATCCCGAAAATAAGTGTTTAGTAGACCTGCATATACCTGTAGATTGAAAAGACCGTTCAAAGAGTAATTCCTTTTATACTAGGAAAATTCCTACACAAACCTATTCCATACCTTTGATAAAGACCCAAAACTTATCTTTTTATTGTATGACACACCTAGCCCTCACCCAATTTACACCTACCACTATATCTGAATTTAATTTCTACTTAGCGGAACCCTAAAGCTGTTTTTACTCTGGTTAAATTTCCTATCAACGATAGCAAAACAATTTCCCCAAACTCTTACACACCCCAAATATGAACAGACTCAATTTAATTTTAGTGATGCTCTCCCTTTCTTATTCCTGCCAAAAACAAGAGGTTATTCACGAATGCGATCCCATAGTATCCGATGTTTTAGAACAACGCCTGACTTTAGAAATGAACTTGTCCTATGAAGATAGTTTGGAACATTCTGGAAACCCCTTTATTGGGTCCAGCGAAGCCTTCCCGACAAGCAGATCTATAGAGTCTAAGTTTGCTCGAACAGGTGCTTTTTGCATTAAGCATGAATTAAGAATAAAGGACCCCATTGTAAGTGGTTCCAAGCGCTGTGAATCCAATAATATGGATATGAAATCGGCACGAATAAAGTCTGGAGACACTTGGTTTTATGGCTTTTCATTATACCTCCCATCAACATGGATAGACGATGGAAAGTATGCCGATATCATAGCCCAATGGAAGGGTTTTTCTGTTGATGTGAATGGTAACACAGAACTTGGAATCCCTTTTATGTCAGTAATTCAAAAAAATAATGCTCTTGTTTTGAGATACGATTACGACACGAACGAGTCTCCTTCTAACGAGACACTTATAAAAGGGGGGCAGTTTGATCTCGTAAAAGCTCCCTTGCCTATAGGAAAATGGCATGATTTCAGATTTCGAGTAGTCTGGGAATATAAAGACAATGGAATGGGTAGAATTGAAGTGGATCACAAGCTAGATTCGGAGACTTCCTATCAACGGGTTCTAAACTATAAAGGTCCCAATATGTATAACAGCGGAGGCTATTTAAAATGGGGGATTTACAAACCTAGCTGGAATACTTCAACCTATGATGGTGGGATTTCTTACCGAGCTGTATGGCATGACAATTTTAGAATAGGAAGCAGCTGGTCAGATGTAGATCCATCAGGCTTAAATCTCCCGGGACTCACCCCTATTGAGAAAAATTAATCCCAAGCTCCAAGCAGTTACACGCTACAACTAAGCTGATCAAAATAAGAGAACAGACTTAATCTTGCTTCCTTGATGTATAGCGATTTCGTATACTGAATGCAACAATATTTTGTGTACTTTGGAATCTGAAAACAACACACTTTCATTTTGTAAGCTAAAAGAAGGGGCTGTTTTAAAAACTTGAAAAAAATCATTTATGAAACACTATCTACGAAATGCAGTTATCGGCATTTCACTGACAGTCTTATCCTCATGTGGTCCTAATTGGAGTGAAACGGATAAAGGAGACTATATATTAATTAATAATAAAGGAGGTAAAACTTTAGGTTATTCCACTCATTCTGGGCTTACCATTTTAGAAAAAAATGGCTACGCATTCAAAGATTTAAATAAAAATGGAGCGCTTGATCTATATGAAGATTGGCGTATGTCCTATAATGAAAGAGCAGAAGACTTAGCCCAACAATTAACCATTGAAGAAATTGCAGGATTAATGCTGTATTCTTCTCATCAATCCATTCCAGCTCGACCAAGAGGGTACTTTTCAGGAACTTATAATGGAAAACCTTATTCAGAAGGGGAAACCGATCCAAGTGATTTGACAGATCAGCAAATGAAATTTTTAAAAGAAGACAACTTGCGACACGTTTTACTGACTTCTGTTAAAACACCAGCTACTGCGGCCAGTTGGTCAAACAAAGCGCAAGCTTTTTGCGAAAGCACTGCTAAGGGTATTCCTGCCAATAACAGTTCTGATCCTAGACACGGTACTATAGCGCGTGCAGAATACGATGCTGCAGCAGGAGGGCAAATTTCTATGTGGCCCAGTTCTCTTGGTTTGGCAGCCACCTTTAACCCAGAATTAGTAAAAGAGTTTGGTCAAGCTGCAGCCAAAGAATATCGGGCTTTGGGGATCACTACGGCACTTTCACCACAAGTTGATATTGCTACGGACCCTCGATGGACCCGATTTAATGGAACATTTGGCGAAAGCCCAAAATTAGCTGCTGCTATGGCAAAGGCCTATTGTGACGGTTTTCAATCGAACGAATGGGGTATTAAAAGTGTTAATGCAATGGTAAAACATTGGCCAGGAGGTGGATCTGGTGAAGGGGGTCGTGATGCCCATTACGGCATTGGGAAGTATGCTGTGTATCCAGGCAATAACTTTGAGGAACATTTAGTCCCCTTTTTAGAAGGTGCTTTTGATTTAGAGGGTGGAACACGTATGGCTTCGGCAGTGATGCCCTATTATACCATTTCTTGGAAGCAAGATAAAAAAGGGGAGAAGGTTGGTAACGCCTACAGTAATTATATCATTACTGATCTATTACGTGAAAAATACGGCTATGACGGGGTGGTTTGTACGGATTGGGGAGTCACAAGAGACCATACTGTTATGGACAATTTTATAAATGGAAAACCATGGGGAGTTGAAGATATATCGATCGTTGACAGACATTATAAAGCATTGATGGCAGGGGTTGATCAATTTGGTGGAAATGATGATGCAAAACCAATTATTGCCGCTTATGAAAAAGGGGTAAAAGAACATGGGAAAGATAAAATGCGTGCTAGAATGGAAAAATCTGCGGTGCGCTTATTGCGAAATATATTCAGAACAGGCTTGTTTGAAAATCCGTATTTGGATATCGAAAAAACAACCTCTATTGTGGGGCATCCCGATACTATGACGGCAGGGTATGAAGCCCAATTGCAATCCATTGTTTTATTAAAAAATAAGCACAATAGTTTACCCATTAAAGAAAAGAAAACGGTGTATATCCCAAAACGATTTACGCCTGCCAGCCGAAACTTTATGGGAATGGAAACACCTGAATCTATGGATTATCCAGTGAATTTAGATTTGGTAAAAAAATATTACAACGTCACAGAGGATCCGGACGAAGCAGATTTTGCTTTGGTTTTTATCCAAAATCCAGAGGCAACTATCGGATATGACAGAACGGACTTAGCAAATGGCGGAAATGGTTATTCTCCCATTAGTTTACAATATAGAGATTACACTGCTACTTCTGCACGAGATATAAGTATCGCCGGAGGGGATCCGATGGAAAGCTTTACCAACAGAAGCTATAAAAATAAAGTCACCAAAACATCTAATAGAACCGATATGCAGTTAGTATTAGACACTAAAGCCAAAATGGGTAACAAAGCTGTTATCGTTTCTGTAAGCACGACAAAGCCAATGGTATTCAACGAGTTTGAAACTGCAGCAACCGCCATACTTCTAAATTTCGGAGTACAAGACCAGGCAGTTTTTGACCTAATTTCTGGAAAAGCAGAGCCATCTGCACTTCTTCCCATGCAAATGCCAGCGAATATGAAAACTGTAGAAAAGCAGTTTGAAGACGTTCCTTTTGATATGGAGGTACACCAAGATAGCGATGGTCATAAATATGATTTCGGATTTGGTCTGAATTGGAAGGGTGTGATTGAAGATGAGAGGGTGCAAAACTATAAATAACAAACATCCTCAAAGTGAAAAAGAACGCTCGTTATTAAAAAAATAGAAAACAGATTTTTTGCAAATTCAATAGATAAAACTACTTTAGAACTAGTAATTATGTTATATCTACTTATAAAAACCCCAAAACAACTTCTATAACAAAAGTGATCACCTCCGCTATTCTTTTATTTTTACTGGGGTATAAAACAGAATCCTATGACCCCAGAAATTAAATCAACTAAAAAATATACGACCGCAGTGATCCTATCCGCCCTATTCGGAATAATGGGTATTCATCATTTTTATGTAGGCCGCTGGGAGATGGGAATTTTGGACTTTGGATTGTTTTTAGGCACAGTTCTATGTTTTGCAAGCGACTTTTTTTTAATTGCGGGTGGAATGCTATTAATCGATATTATACACACTATAATAGTAACCTATCTTTTATTGGTAGGTCAATATAAAGATGGGCAAGGCAAATTGATTGCCTATCCTGGACAACATATTTGAATTTTTAAAATAATTAAAAAACCGAAAACAATGGAAAATCTTACAGAACAAAAAAGTGATAAAGGCTTTGTGCCCATGATATTATTATGCTTCTTTTTAGGCTCACTTGGAGTGCATCGTTTTTATGCGGGTAAAGTTGGAACGGGTATCATCATGCTGCTTACATTAGGGGGTCTTGGAATTTGGACCATCATTGACTTTATCATAATTGTCACTGGGAATTTTAAGGATAAAGACGGGCTATTAATCAAAAATTAGTATTCAAAAACTGCAAGATCTGTAGTTCTGACCAGTAATATTGGGTACTAGAAACAAAGCCTACATGCCCTCCGTAGGCAGGAGTTCGTAAATGAAAATACGGGTTGTCTTCAGCTTCTTTATAAGGGTAACAAGCCTTTGACAAAAAAGGGTCATCCAAGGCATTAATTAAGAGAGTAGGTCTGGTAATTTTTTTCAAAAAAGGAGCACTACTCGCTTTTGAATAATACTCTTGGGCATCTTCAAAACCATTTAAAACAGCGGTGAAATAGGTATCAAAATCAATAATCTTTTTAACCTTTTTTAGATCTTCTATGGGTACTTTATCTGGATACTGCTGGTATTTAAGACGCATTTTCTGAGAGAGGGTACGTATAAATCGCCAGCTGTACAAGCGGTTTTCAAAGCTTTGCAATTGAACTGCTGAGCTGTGCAAGTCTATGGGAACAGAAATCGCAACGCTCGCTTTAATTTTTGGATCCAACCTATAAAGACCATCGCCATTGTATTTAAGAACCAAATTCCCTCCTAAGCTGAAACCAACTAAATAGATGGCTTTATAATCTGGGAGCAGTGCCGTTATAACTGTGTGTACATCTTCTGTACGCCCACTGTGATAGGTAATCAACTGTCGATTGATCTCACCACTACAAAATCGATAGTTCATGGCAGCTACAGCATAGCCATTTTCAGCCAATAAAGAAGCCGTTGCTTGGATATAAGTGGAAGCACTGCTGCCCTCTAGCCCATGACAAAGAAGTGCGATTTTATCACTTCCATTTTCAAGAAAATCAATATCTAAAAAATCATCGTCAGGAGTTTCAATCCGTCTCCGCTTGTAAGGAGGCGTTTTTACTTTTCTAAACAACGAACTGTAAAGGGTATTGAAGTGTCTATTTTTTAAAAAAAAGGGCGGCCTGTAGGGGGTACTAGAAATAAAACAAAAATTTAATATAGATGCTCTTAAAGATAGCAAATCCCTAAAACAATTATGAAGCCGCAATTTTTCTATTTGATAGGAGTCAGAAGGCTATTAAGCATTGAAGAAAGTAAGGCTGCTCATAAGGGTAAAATCTTATCTAGAGCAAACTATTCAGTGTAGACACTTTGTAAACCAAACGCCAACCCTATCGGCAATTATTGAGTAGCATTTAACTCTATATTAATAGTATTACTATTATTTATGTAATTATAATTGTTATATTAGCGAAATATTTTACTAAATATGGATAAAATACTTTCAAATTTTAAAATCACGGTTCAGGAATCGATTTACAACAAAGACCCTGAATCCTCTGATTTGGGAAAGCGTATTATAAAAGACAGCATCGAACTGTTAGATTCAATTGGTTTCGACAGTTTTACTTTCAAAAAACTAGGAGCACAAATTGGCTCCAATGAAAGTTCTATATACAGGTATTTCGATAATAAACACAAATTGTTACTCTATTTGACAACTTGGTATTGGGCCTGGCTAGAGTATCAACTCGTTATCGAAACTCATAGCATACAAGACCCTGTGCTTAAATTAAAAAAAGCGATAGAGAACACCTCAAAATCTACAGTTGAAGACTCAAAATACACACATATAAATGAGGTACTTCTGAACCGAATTATCATTGAGGAAAATTCAAAATCCTTTTTAACAAAAGAAGTAGATAACGAAAACAACCAAGGCTATTTTATGATATACAAACGCTTGGTAAACCGTTTAAAAGAGATGGTACTACTGGTTGATTCGGACTATAAATACCCTGCTAGTTTAGCCAGTACTATTATTGAAACAGGATTGCACCAGCACTTTTTAAAAAATCATTTTCCAAGTATTACCGATTGTGAGGAAAATGTGACACCGACTCATTTTTTGACTGATTTAGTGTTCAGAACCTTAAATATAAAGACGGATGGACAACAATAAATTCACCCCCTGGAAACGTTTTATAGGCTTGTTAAACTTTGAAAGAAAAGACATTTCATATATATTTTATTATGCTTCATTCTCGGGACTTGTAGCCCTTTCGCTTCCGCTAGGAGTTCAAGCCATAGTAAACCTGATCCAAGGAGCACAAATATCTACTTCTTGGATTATTTTAGTAAGCTTAGTAACCCTTGGGGTTGTTTTTGTAGGCATCTTAAATCTAATGCAGCTTCGAATTATTGAGACGATACAGCAGCGAATTTTTGCCAAATCCTCATTTGAATTGAGCTATCGATTTCCAAAAATAAAAATGGAAGCGCTTAGAAATGAATACCCTCCAGAAATAGCCAATCGCTTTTTTGATACGCTTTCTATTCAAAAAGGATTGTCTAAGGCACTAATTGATATACCCGCTGCCTTATTGCAGATTATTTTTGCTCTTATTCTCTTATCCTTTTACCATCCTTTATTTATTGTTTTTGGAATCGTTCTCTTAGTAACAGTCTACTTGGTATTCCAATACACAGCCAAGCGTGGATTAAAAACTAGTATCGAAGAATCCAAATACAAGTATAAAGTAGCGCACTGGATTCAAGAGGTTGCCCGCTCTATTGTAAGTTTTAAACTCTCTGGCAAAACAAATTTGGCCCTAGAAAAAAATGATCTTTTGGTTGAACAATATCTAATCGCAAGAGAACGCCATTTTAGTGTGATCAAATTTCAATACATTAAAATGATTGGCTTTAAGGCTATCATTACGGCTGGCCTTCTGATCATTGGTGGGGTATTGGTTTTAAATCAACAATTGAATATCGGGCAGTTTGTCGCTGCTGAAATTGTCATCTTATTAGTCATTAATTCTGTAGAGAAACTCATACTTGGCTTAGAGACTTTATATGACATGCTAACTTCTATTGAAAAATTAGGTCTCGTTTTTGACAAACCTTTAGAATCTCAAAAAGGAGAACTATTAAATTTTGAAAAAGAGATGCAAATAGAGGTCGATAGCATCAACTATCTGGTGCCGAATAAACAGTCCCCTATTCTAGAAGACATCTCATTGAAGATAACCCCCACAAGTAGAATCTTAATACAAGGTGAAAGTGGATCCGGGAAATCGAGTTTATTGCGAATCATTGCAGGAGTTATTAGTCCTAATGAGGGCCAAATAAACATCAATGGCCTTTCTATGAAAGGGATAAATATCAACAATTACAGAGCTCAATTAGGCTTATCACTTTCAGAAGAATTTCCTTTTGAAGGTACTTTAAGAGAAAATTTAACCTTTGGGGATACCTCCATTTCTGATGAAAGCATTTTAGAACTCCTCACTATAATTGGACTTTCAAAGTTCGTAAAAGAACTTCCAAAAGGCTTGAATACTGTATTGTATCCAGAAGGCAAACAAATGTCCTATACCATTGCCAAAAAAATAGTCTTGACACGCGCCATTCTTAAGAAACCCAAGCTTTTAATTTTAGAGGATGCACTCGATCAATTCAGCCAAAAAGAAACAAAGTCTTTGATTGATTTTTTAGCCAAACCGGAAAACCCTTGGGGATTGCTTGTGGTCAGTAGCAATGCGTATTGGAAGACATACGCGACGAATACCATTCAACTAAAAGAAGGAAAAATACTATCTAACACAAATTAGAGCATGCTCAATATATCCAAAACATCCATCCATAAAAAAGTAAAACTCTCTGAATTTAAATCAGGGGAATATGTGCTTTACAAGAAGTATTACGCACAGTTCAACAAGCTTTCTTTGATCTTTTTAGGGCTTGTTGTCATTGTTTTGTTTTTACCCTGGACGCAAAATATTACAGGGAATGGAAATGTAACGACGCTAAAACCAAATAAAAGGCCTCAAAATATCCAATCTCCTATTTCAGGGCGTATAGAAGAATGGTTTATCAGAGAAGGTGAGTATGTAAAGAAGGGAGATACCCTTTTAAGAATTTCTGAGGTCATAAGTGAGTATTTTGACGACCGACTATTGCAAAGAACCGGAGATCAAATTCAATCCAAATCGCAATCAATTTTAGCCTATAAAGGAAAAGCCAATGCGCTTGAAAATCAAATTATGGCGCTTAAAAAGGAGCGAAAAATCAAGTTGCAACAAGCCAGGCTTACCTTAGAAAGTAATAGAATAGATCTTGAGGCTGCCAAAACCAATCAATCTATTGCCCAAACCCAGTACGAACGTGTCGTCGCTCTTAAAAGTGAAGGTCTTAAAGCGACAAAGGATGTGGAAGAAAAAAGAATGCAATTACAAGCTGCGCAAGCCAAATACATTTCACAGCAAAACAAACTTCGAGAATCAGAAATTGACCTGACCCGAATCCAGGCAGCATTTGCAGACAAAATAGCAAAAGCACAAAGCAATTTATATACGGCACAATCATCACGTTTCAACACTCAAGCGGAAGTGACAAAACTGGAGAATAGCTATTCTAATTATTCCAAAAGAAACTCCCTCCAATACATAAGAGCCCCACAAAGTGGAATCATAAACAAAGCCCTTATTTCCGGGCTTGGAGAAACATTTAAAGCAGGAGAAAGCCTAGTCACCATCATGCCATCTGAATATGAATTGGCTGTGGAAACCTTTGTTCGACCAATCGATCTTCCCTTAATTCATATTGATGAAAGAGTACGAGTCGAATTTGATGGCTGGCCCGCTATTATTTTTAGTGGCTGGGAAAGTGTCTCTTATGGTACTTATGGTGCTAGAGTAGTGGCCATTGAAAATTTCATAAGCAGCAATGGCATGTATAGAGTATTACTTACACCTGACAAAGAAGACCACAAATGGCCTGAGGGAATACGTGTGGGGTCAGGAGCAAGAACAATTGCATTACTCGATGATGTCCCCATTTGGTATGAATTATGGAGACAGTTAAATGGGTTCCCCCCCAATTTCTACAAACCAAAATCAGCTCTTAAAACTTCAGACAAAAAATGAAGAAACGAATTGTAGTCGTACTGTCCTTTTTACTATCTCAAATTGGATTTTCGCAAGAAAATGATGTTTTGGTTTTTACTGAATTTTTAGGCTATGTAAAAAAATACCACCCCATAGTAAAACAAGCGAACCTCATCATCAACGAAAGCGAAGCCAAACTATTAAAAGCGAGAGGCTCTTTTGACCCAAAGCTTGAGGTAGACTATGATCGCAAGAAGTTTAAAGGCTCAGAATATTATGACAAACTCAACGCGGCTTTTTCTATTCCTACTTGGTATGGTATTGAATTGGTCGGAAATTTTGATCAAAACACGGGGCTCTTTTTAACTCCAGAAGCAACAGTACCTGAAGATGGCCTATACAATGTAGGAGTCTCTGTTCCTTTGGCGAAAGGTTTGCTTATTAATGAGCGAATGGCGACTCTTAAACAAGCTAAAATATATCTAAAACAAGCTGAAGCAGAGAACCAACTCCTGGTGAATACCATACTTTTCGAAGCTGCTAAATCCTATTTTCAATGGCTTAAAACCTATCAAGAAAAAAAGGTGTATGAAGAATTCTTAAACAATGCTGACATAAGACTTAAGGGTATTATACGAAGTTATGAAGTTGGAGAGAGACCCGCTATTGATACAACTGAGGCTAGAATAGCGCTGAATAGCAGAAGACTAAATTTAGAAAAGGTGAGATTAACTTTTACCAAAGCGTCTTTAGCCCTTTCAAATTTCTTGTGGATCAATGATGTTCCAGTGGAAGTAAACTCCAATCTGATTCCAGATAGTGACATTACTACCTATATCGACGAGGCTTTACAGATCACAAATAATGCGCTTACTCAAGATCTGCAAAACAACCCAAAGCTGAGGTCTTTAGAATACAAATCCCAAGGAATGGATATAGAGCGACGACTAAAACAAAACAATCTCTTGCCCAAAATAGATCTGAAATATAATTTTTTAAGCGAAACACCTCAACTTATAAACAGCTTTTCTCCAGCTAATTATACCGCTGGATTAAATGTCCGTCTTCCGCTATTCCTTCGAAAAGAACGCTCTGAATTGAAATTGACAAACTACAAACTGCAAGAGATCGATTTTGAACTACAGAACACCTCAGTAAAACTTCAGAATAAAATAAATACAGTACAACAGGAAATTCGTTCCTATACGGATCAAATAGGAATAGCTGATACCATAGTAACGGATTATATTATTTTAGTAAAGGGGGAAGAGCGAAAATTTGAAATCGGAGAGAGCTCTTTGTTCTTAGTAAATTCGAGAGAGTCCAAACTCATAGAAAACAAATTAAAACTCATTGAACTGGAAAACAAATTACTAAACGCTAAAGGGAAATTATTCAATATTTTTGGGATTGAATTATAAGCCTTTTCGGATGTAAAACGACTCGCAAAAAACAGGTAGCCGTCCGAAACCCTATTAAAGAAATAGGGGGGACTATTGGAATCAGCAGCTAACAACACTTCGATAATACACTAACCAAAGTTAACTAAAAATCATGGTAGAAATGTGGAATGAGCGCTATCGCTCAGCCTCCTTCGCTTATGGCAAAGAACCCAATACTTTTTTCAAAGAATCCTTAAAAGCCTACAAAGTATCTGGTAACGTATTATTCCCCGCAGAAGGGGAAGGTCGTAATGCTGTTTATGGAGCTAAATCTGGAGTAAACGCCTTTGCGTTTGACATTAGTGAAGAAGGAAAAAAGAAAGCACTAGATCTTGCTGCTGCGGAAAAAGTGCAAATAGAATATACGGTTGGGGACTTTATGGCTATGGACTTCATAAATGAGAGCTTTGACGCTGCTGTATTAATTTACGCTCATTTCCCTCCTACCATCGTATCGGAGTATCATCAGAAGATTGGTGGCTTATTAAAAGAGGATGGACTCATTATCCTAGAAGGTTTTAGCAAAAACAATCTCCCCTACCGGGCAAAAAACCCAGGAATTGGCGGTCCTAAGGTTGAGGAAATGTTGTTTTCCACAGACAGTGTCACCTCTGATTTTCCAGATTTTGAAATCCTACAGTTAGAAGAGGTGGAAATTGAATTAAAGGAGGGAGCGTTTCACAATGGAATAGGAAAGGTTATTCGGTTTATTGGGCGAAAAAAAACGAACTAAGATGGGCTAAACAGCATTGCTGCTGTGCTTAGTCATAATAAAAAAAACCCTCAACTTCCGTTGAGGGTTTTTACTTTTATTAGGCTTCACCTGCTGGACCAAAATTCATGGGTATGGGTGGCGCCTCCTGGGATTTTATAGCCCCGTGTTTCGCCTCATACTTTTGAAGATTATCCGCCAAGGCTTTTTGAAAGCGCTTCGCGTGTTCAGGAGTCAAGATGATTCGAGATTGGACTTTCGCTTTCGGCGCCCCGGGCATCATACTGATAAAATCAACCACAAACTCTGAGGGAGAGTGATTGATAATAGCCAGATTAGAATAGCTCCCGCTGGCAATGGTAGCGTCTAATTCGATATCTATCTGTTGTTCCTTTTTTTCTTCAGCCATGACTATTCTTCAACATGAACTTCTTCCTGCTGATCAATCAGCAAGCTTTTGTATTCATCTTTAGAACCAACAATGGTATTGTTATATACTCTAAGCCCCGTACCTGCTGGGATCTTATGCCCTACAATAACGTTCTCTTTCAATCCATTTAAGTGATCTTCTTTTCCACTAACCGCCGCCTCATTCAGTACTTTGGTCGTTTCTTGGAAGGAAGCTGCAGAAATAAAGGATTTCGTCTGTAAAGAGGCTCGAGTAATTCCTTGAAGCTCAGGAGTAGCTGTTGCCGGTGAGGCTTCGCGTGCTACTACTAATGCTTTGTCTTCTCGCTTGAGCAAGGAATTCTCATCACGTAGATCACGAGCCGTAATCATTTGCCCTTGCTTGAAGTTCTCACTATCGCCTACTTCTTCTACAACCTTTTTACCGTAAAGAGCGTCATTTTCAATAATAAAGTCTGACTTGTAAACCAATTGTCCTTCTAGGAAAATAGAATCTCCTGGGTCTTGAACTTTAACTTTACGCATCATTTGACGTACTACTACTTCAAAGTGCTTGTCATTGATCTTAACCCCTTGCAGTCGGTACACCTCTTGTACTTCGTTTACAAGGTATTGTTGAACCGCTGATGGGCCTTTGATCTTCAAGATATCAGTGGGTGTAATAGAACCATCGGAAAGGGGCATTCCAGCTTTGACAAAATCATTCTCTTGTACCAATATCTGATTCGATAATTTGACCAAGTATTTCTTGATTTCACCAAATTTAGACTCTACAATAATCTCTCGATTACCACGCTTAATCTTTCCAAAAGAAACAACTCCGTCAATCTCTGAAACAACTGCCGGATTAGAAGGGTTACGTGCTTCAAATAATTCTGTTACACGTGGTAAACCTCCTGTAATATCTCCAGACTTTGCCGATTTACGTGGGATTTTTACCAAGATTTTTCCTTCTTTAATTTTCTCACCATCGTCCACAATTAAGTGCGCACCTACTGGTAGGTTATACGATCTTAAAGTAGCTCCTTTACTGTCTTGTATCAAAAGAGTAGGAATCAATTTCTTATTACGAGATTCAGAAATTACTTTTTCCTGGAATCCAGTTTGCTCATCGATTTCTACTTGGTACGTAACCCCTTGTTCGATATTCTCAAAGACAATTTTACCTGAGAATTCTGAAACAATAACCCCATTAAATGGATCCCATTGACAAATTAAATCGCCCTTGGCAAGTTTTGCTCCATTTTTGATCTTAATGGTAGAACCATACGGAATGTTATTGGTACTCAATACATTTTTCGTCTTAGCGTCTACTACTTTGATTTCAGTCGTACGAGAGATTACAATTTCAGCTGGATTGCCTTCTGCATCTACTCCATTTACCGTCTTTAAGTCTTCTATTTCAGCGACTCCTTTGAATTTGGATATCAAAGAGTTTTCCTCTGAAATATTTCCGGCCACCCCACCTACGTGGAATGTTCTGAGTGTTAACTGCGTACCAGGCTCTCCAATAGACTGTGCGGCTACAACCCCTACAGCTTCTCCTTTTTGAACCATTTTACTAGTCGCTAGATTACGTCCGTAACACTTCACACAAATACCGTCTCTGGCTTCACATGTCAAGGGAGAACGCACCTCTACAGAATCAATTGGAGAGGCATTAATCTGAGCTATTACAGCAGCTGTAATTTGCTCACCTGCACCGATAATAATCTCGTTTGTACTTGGATTGACAACATCATGTAATGCTACTCGTCCGAGAATTCTGTCTCCTAGAGGTTCTACAATCTCTTCATTTTTCTTAAGCGCGGACACTTCAATTCCACGAAGTGTATTACAGTCCTCAATATTTATAATCGCATCCTGTGACACATCTACCAAACGACGTGTTAAGTATCCCGCATCTGCCGTTTTCAAAGCGGTATCTGCGAGTCCTTTACGAGCCCCGTGAGTAGAAATAAAGTATTCTAAAATGGACAATCCTTCTTTAAAGTTTGATAAAATCGGGTTTTCAATGATTTCACCACCTCCAACATTGGATTTTTTAGGCTTGGCCATCAAACCACGCATCCCTGTCAGCTGACGGATTTGCTCTTTTGATCCCCTTGCTCCAGAATCCAACATCATATATACCGAGTTAAATCCTTGTTGGTCTTCACTAATGTTCTTCATGGCCAACTCAGTCAAGGTGGCATTGGTTGAAGTCCATACATCAATTACCTGATTGTAACGTTCATTGTTGGTAATCAATCCCATATTGTAGTTGGCCATAATGCCTTCTACTTGTTTGTTGGCATCGACAATCATTTGCTCCTTTTTGGGAGGAATGATAATATCACCAAGACTAAAGGACAATCCCCCCTTGAAGGCGAATCCATATCCCATGTCTTTAATTTTGTCTAGAAACTCTGCTGTTTCTGGAACACTGGTCACCTTTAAGATCTCTCCAATAATGTCCCGAAGGTTTTTCTTTGTCAACACTTCGTTGATGTATCCTGCTTTCTCAGGAACTACTTCATTAAAGAGGACGCGCCCTACTGTAGATTCTATCAATTGATATTGCAACTCTCCTGCATCGTTAAAATCTTTTGCACGGATTTTAATGATCGCATTTAAATCTACACGCTTGTCGTTAAGTGCAATATTTACTTCTTCTGCAGAGTAAAAAGTCAACCCTTCTCCTTTCACAGGATGCGCTTTGGTTGACTTACGGGCCTTCGTCATATAATATAATCCCAGAACCATGTCCTGAGAAGGAACTGTTACGGGTGAACCGTTAGCTGGGTTTAGAATATTATGAGAAGCCAACATCAATAATTGGGCCTCCAATATCGCTTCAGGTCCCAAAGGAAGGTGAACCGCCATTTGGTCCCCATCAAAATCAGCATTAAAGGCTGTACATACTAAGGGGTGCAATTGGATTGCTTTTCCTTCTATCAATTTGGGCTGGAATGCTTGAATTCCCAGACGGTGAAGTGTGGGGGCTCTGTTTAATAATACAGGGTGGCCCTTCAAGACGTTTTCTAAAATATCCCATACAACAGGTTCTTTCCTGTCTATAATTTTTTTAGCAGATTTTACGGTCTTAACAATTCCCCTTTCAATCAATTTACGAATGATGAAAGGCTTGTATAGTTCCGCTGCCATTCCCTTAGGCAGTCCACATTCAAATAGTTTTAATTCGGGTCCTACCACGATGACAGAACGCGCAGAATAATCAACACGCTTCCCCAGTAAGTTTTGACGAAAACGTCCTTGCTTTCCTTTTAGGGAATCAGAGAGTGATTTTAAAGGTCGATTGGATTCTGTTTTTACTGCGGACGATTTACGCGTGTTGTCAAAAAGAGAATCTACTGATTCTTGTAACATTCGTTTTTCGTTTCGCAAAATCACTTCCGGTGCTTTGATTTCCACCAATCGCTTTAGACGATTGTTTCGGATAATAACACGGCGATATAGATCATTTAAATCAGAAGTAGCAAAACGACCTCCATCCAATGGAACCAATGGGCGTAATTCTGGTGGAATTACCGGAATGACCTTCATGATCATCCATTCGGGAAGGTTTTCAGAACGCTCATTCGCGTCTCGGAATGCTTCTACTACTTGCAAGCGTTTTAAAGCCTCTGTTTTACGTTGCTTAGACGTTTCGGTATTGGCTTTGTGACGCAATTCGTAAGAAAGCTCGTTTAAGTCGATACGACTTAACAACTCAATCAAACATTCTGCTCCCATCTTGGCAATAAACTTAGTAGGGTCGCTGTCATCCAAATATTGGTTTTCGGCAGGTAGCGTATCCATTACATTGAGATATTCTTCTTCTGTTAAGAAGTCCATCTTTTGAATGTCCTCTCCTTCTTCGTTTTTAGCAATACCAGGTTGGATGACTACATAGCGCTCATAATAAATGATCATGTCCAATTTCTTGGAAGGCAGACCAAGTAAATATCCAATTTTGTTAGGCAAGGAGCGGAAATACCAAATATGAGCAACAGGCACTACTAAGTTAATATGTCCTACGCGATCGCGACGGACTTTTTTCTCAGTAACCTCGACGCCACATCGATCACATACAATTCCTTTGTAGCGAATACGCTTGTATTTTCCACAGGCACATTCAAAATCCTTAACCGGGCCGAAGATTCTTTCACAAAACAATCCATCGCGCTCAGGCTTGTGAGTTCGATAATTTATTGTTTCGGGTTTGAGAACCTCGCCTCTCGATTTATTGAGTATGACCTCTGGGGAGGACAAGCCAATGGTTATCTTATTGAATTTTTTTTGGGTAATGGGTTCGTTAGTTCTAGCCATTTCTTTTGATACGGTGTTATAACAATTATTTACTCTTCCAGTCGAATGTCCAATCCTAGGCCATTCAATTCATGCATCAAGACGTTAAACGACTCGGGCAATCCAGGTTCCGGGAGGGTGTCTCCTTTCACGATAGACTCATAGGTCTTAGCACGTCCAATTACGTCATCAGACTTCACGGTCAAGATTTCTTGTAGTGTACTGGAAGCACCATATGCTTCTAGTGCCCAAACTTCCATCTCTCCAAATCGCTGTCCTCCAAATTGTGCTTTTCCTCCAAGAGGCTGTTGCGTAATTAATGAGTACGGTCCTATAGAACGCGAGTGCATCTTATCGTCTACCATGTGTCCTAATTTAAGCATGTAGATCACCCCTACTGTAGCAGGTTGGTCGAATCGCTCTCCAGTTCCACCATCGTATAGATAGGTATGTCCAAAGCGCGGTACTCCAGCCTCATCAGTCAAGGCATTAATCTCATCCAAACTAGCTCCATCAAAAATTGGAGTAGCAAACTTCTTGTCTAGTTTTTGACCTGCCCATCCTAATACGGTCTCGTAAATTTGACCAATATTCATTCGAGAAGGTACCCCTAGTGGGTTCAATACGATATCGACTGGGGTTCCATCATCCAAGAAAGGCATCTCTTCTTCGCGTACAATACGCGCTACGATTCCTTTGTTTCCGTGACGACCCGCCATCTTATCACCTACTTTTAACTTTCGCTTTTTGGCGATGTACACTTTTGCCAACTTCTTGATTCCAGCAGGTAATTCGTCTCCTACACTAATCGTAAAGTTCTCACGTCGAAGGGCTCCTTGTAGATCGTTTTCTTTGATCTTATAATTGTGGATCAAATCATTGATCAATTTGTTGATGTCCTTCGTGGTAGTCCAAGTACCGTGCGTCAGGTGCGTATAGTCCTCAACTGCATTCAGCATCTTGAGGGTATACTTCTTCCCTTTTGGCAATACCTCTTCTCCAAGGTCATTTTGAACCCCTTGACACGTTTTTCCATTCAAAATCGAGAATAACTTCTCTACCAATACAGACTTCAACTCTTGGAACTTTACTTCATAAGCTGTCTCTAAAGCTTCTAGCTCTTGCTTGTCTTGGTTGCGCTTGCGCTTGTCTTTAATAGAACGTGTGAACAATTTTTTATCAATAACAACCCCGTGTAATGACGGTGGCGCTTTGAAAGAAGCATCTTTCACATCCCCAGCTTTATCGCCAAAGATAGCACGAAGTAGTTTTTCTTCTGGAGTTGGATCTGATTCTCCCTTTGGAGTTATTTTTCCAATTAAAATATCCCCAGGGTTTACTTCTGCTCCAATACGAATCATCCCATTTTCGTCAAGGTCTTTAGTAGCCTCTTCGCTTACGTTTGGAATATCATCGGTCAACTCTTCAGTACCAAGTTTTGTATCGCGAACATCCAATGAATATTCGTCAATATGGATAGACGTAAAGATATCTTCACGTACTACTTTCTCTGAGATTACGATGGCATCCTCAAAGTTGTATCCTTTCCAAGGCATGAAGGCTACTTTCATATTTCGCCCTAGTGCCAATTCCCCATCCTGTGTTGCATATCCTTGAGACAATACTTGCCCCTTTTTTACACGGTCTCCTTTCTTAACAATAGGTTTCAGATTGATACAAGTTCCCTGGTTGGTCTTTCGGAATTTGATCAAATTATACGACTTCGTATCACCATCAAAGCGAACCAAGCGCTCTTCGTCTGATAAATCGTATTTGATTGTGACCTTATTGGCATCTACATATTCTACTACTCCATCTCCTTCTGCGTTGATTAATACCCGTGAGTCTGAGGCTACTTGACGTTCAAGCCCTGTTCCTACAATAGGAGATTCAGGTCGTAATAAAGGCACCGCTTGACGCATCATGTTTGAGCCCATCAAGGCACGGTTGGCATCATCATGCTCTAAGAAAGGTATCAAAGAAGCCGATATGGAAGCAATCTGGTTGGGGGCTACATCTGTGTAGTTAATTTGATCGGGTGTCACCACAGGGAAATCAGCCTGGTCTCGTGCAATGACACGATCGTCAGTGATTTTTCCTTTGCCATCAATGGCAACAGTTGACTGAGCAATAAGTTTGTTTTCTTCTTCCTCAGCGCTTAGATAAATCGTGTTTTCTAGATCTACTTTTCCGTTTTCTACTTTTCGGTAAGGAGTTTCAATAAACCCAAGGTTGTTTACTTTCGCAAACACTCCTAGGGAAGAAATCAAACCAATATTTGGCCCCTCAGGGGTTTCAATCGGACACAAACGGCCGTAGTGGGTGTAGTGTACATCTCGAACCTCAAATCCTGCTCTTTCTCGTGACAGTCCTCCGGGTCCAAGAGCTGATAAACGACGCTTGTGCGTGATTTCTGCTAGTGGATTGGTTTGGTCCATAAACTGAGACAGCTGGTTGGTACCAAAGAAGGTATTGATAACCGATGAAAGCGTCTTTGCATTGATCAAATCAATAGGGGTAAAGACTTCGTTATCACGGACATTCATACGTTCACGAATAGTCCGTGCCATACGCGCCAGTCCGACACCAAACTGAGAAGACAACTGCTCCCCTACTGTCCTAACACGTCGGTTAGACAAGTGATCGATATCATCAATTTCAGCTTTCGAGTTAATCAACTCGATCAAATATTTGATGATGGTAATGATGTCCAACTTGGTCAGGACCTGCTTGTCCATTTCAACATCCAAGTTGAGTTTTTTATTCATTCTATAACGTCCTACTTCACCAAGGTTGTATCGCTGATCCGAAAAGAATAGCTTATCGATGATCCCCCGAGCGGTATCTTCATCAGGTGGTTCTGCATTCCGCAACTGACGGTAAATGTGCTCTACCGCTTCTTTTTCTGAATTGGTAGGATCTTTTTGCAAAGTGTTATGAATAATGGCATAATCAGACATATGCGCATCCTCTTTGTGCAACAAAATGGTCTTTACCTCTGCCTCTAAAATCTCCTCAATATGTTCTTTTTCCAGAAGTGTATCTCTGTCAATGACAATTTCATTTCTTTCGATAGAGATTACTTCTCCTGTATCTTCATCCACAAAATCCTCGTGCCATGTTTTCAATACACGAGCAGCAAGTTTACGCCCCATTACTTTTTTGAGTCCAGTTTTGGAAACTTTTACTTCTTCAGCAAGATCGAATATCTCAAGAATATCTTTATCTCTCTCATAGCCGATAGCTCTGAAAAGGGTTGTTACAGGTAATTTCTTTTTACGATCGATATAAGCATACATCACACTGTTGATGTCTGTTGCAAATTCAATCCAGGATCCCTTGAAAGGAATCACACGAGCCGAATACAGTTTGGTTCCGTTGGCGTGGAACGATTGTCCGAAGAAGACACCTGGAGAACGGTGTAGCTGTGACACCACAATTCGCTCCGCTCCATTGATAATAAAAGTTCCACTTGGAGTCATATAAGGAATGATACCCAAGAAAACGTCTTGTACGATGGTTTCAAAATCCTCATGCTCCGGGTCTGTACAATACAGCTTAAGACGTGCCTTAAGAGGAACTGAATAGGACAACCCTCTCTCGATACACTCTTGGATAGAATAGCGAGGTGGATCTACAAAGTAGTCCAAAAACTCTAGGACAAATTGATTACGGGTATCCGTGATGGGAAAATTTTCTTTGAAGGTGTTAAACAATCCTTCTTCAGCTCTTTCGTCTGATTTTGTTTCCAACTGAAAAAAATCCTGGAAGGATTTTATCTGTATATCGAGGAAATCGGGATATTCAGGGCTGTGTTTTGCGGAAGTAAAATTTACTCTGTTATGAAGGGATTTCGGCATCGATTCTCGCTGTTTTAATATCCAAAAAAAGTTTGCAGATGTGGGGCATCTAGTAAGGAAAAAGGCTCTGGGCTACTCAAAGAGCAACCCAAAGCTTTTTCAGTTTTAATAAGAAGCTTATTTAAGCTCTACTTCAGCTCCTGCTTCTTCTAAAGATTTTTTCAAACCTTCAGCTTCGTCTTTAGCAACACCTTCCTTCAATGGGCTTGGTGCGTTATCAACTACTTCTTTAGCTTCTTTTAAGCCAAGACCCGTTAATTCTTTAACGAGTTTTACGACGGCTAGTTTAGAGCCACCAGCTGCTTTCAAAATCACGTCAAATTCTGATTTTTCTTCAGCGGCATCTCCACCACCACCGGCAGCAGGTCCTGCTACAGCTACAGCAGCAGCTGCAGGTTCGATACCATACTCTTCTTTTAAAATATCAGCCAATTCATTGACTTCTTTCACGGTCAAGTTGACTAGTTGTTCTGCGAATTCTTTTAAATCTGCCATTTTGTTAAGATTTTAAAATTTAATTTTTCTGTTTATAAGGGTTGAGTGCGTACTATTTAATACTATCAGATTACCGCTCTGATAACGTTTTAAGGATTCCGGAAAGGTTACTACCAGCCGATTGAAGCCCTGATACAACATTCTTGGCGGGAGACTGAAGTAAAGTGATGATATCACCAATCAATTCCTCTTTCGATTTGATTGAAACTAATGCATCAATCATATCGTCGCCAATGTAGATCGCTTCTTCAATAAAAGCGCCTTTCAATAAAGGCTTCTCTGATTTCTTACGGAAATCCTTAATCACCTTAGCGGGAGCATTTCCGCTTTCTGATATCATCATAGAAGTATTGCCTTTCAAGACGTCTTGCAATTCTCCAAAGTCTTTATCAGAAGCCTCCATGGCTTTCGCCAATAAGGTGTTTTTTACTACTGCTAATTTGATGTTTGCTTTAAAGCAAGCCCGTCTTAGAGCAGTCGATTCAGAAGCATTTAAACCCGCGATATCCGCAAGGTAAAGGTTCTTTACCTCCGCCAATGTTGCGGTCAAATCTTCTATTACTTGTGCTTTTTCTTGTTTTGTCATAAAACTTGAATTTTAAAAACTTAGGCCGTCTTTGTTTCTACAGGGATTCCGGGACTCATGGTACTGGATAGGAATACACTTTTCATGTACACTCCTTTTGTAGAAGAAGGCTTTAGTTTTTGGATTGTTTTCAATAGCTCATCAGCATTCTCGAATATTTTATCAGCAGAAAAAGAAGCTTTCCCAATTGACGCATGGATAATTCCAGTCTTGTCAACTTTAAAGTCAATTTTACCGCCTTTCACATCCGAAACGGCTTTTTTAATGTCCATGGTTACTGTTCCCGTCTTGGGATTGGGCATCAATCCTCTTGGGCCGAGTACACGACCTAAAGGACCCAGTTTCCCCATGACACTAGGCATTGTAACAATCACATCTACATCGGTCCAACCGTCTTTGATTTTCTGTAGATACTCATCCAAACCAATAAAATCAGCTCCTGCTTCTTTTGCTTCGGCTTCCTTATCAGGTGTTACCAAAGCCAAAACGCGCACTGTTTTACCTGTTCCGTGTGGAAGGGTTACTACCCCACGAACCATTTCGTTTGCTTTACGAGGATCTACTCCGAGACGTATTGCTAAGTCTACAGAGGCATCAAATTTTGCTGTCGATATTTCTTTTACCAGAGCAGAAGCGTCCTTTAAGGTGTATTGTTTCTTAAAGTCAACTTTGGCTCTCGCGTCTTTTTGTTTTTTAGTCAGTCGTGCCATCGCTAAAAATTAAGAGTTAAAGGGAGCTTCCCCGGAAATAGTGAATCCCATAGAACGCGCTGTACCGGCTACCATTTTCATAGCAGACTCTACAGTAAAAGCATTCAAATCAGGCATTTTATCCTCTGCAATCAGTTTTACTTGATCCCAGGTGACACTTGCCACTTTGTTTCTATTGGGCTCGCCAGATCCTTTTTTGGCTTTGGCTGCTTCCATCAATTGAACGGCCGCTGGTGGTGTCTTAATTACAAAGTCAAATGATTTGTCTTTGTACACAGAGATGGCGACAGGAAGTACTTTTCCTGGCTTATCTTGAGTTCTCGCATTAAACTGCTTACAGAACTCCATGATATTAACCCCTGCGGCACCCAGCGCGGGTCCAACCGGTGGCGATGGATTCGCAGCACCTCCCCGAACTTGAAGTTTTAAAACTTTGTCTATTTCTTTTGCCATTGTTTTAATTGAGTTAATCAAAACCTTTTTTGTGGAAGCAAAAAGGTTTCAAATTATCAGTGTAACATTTATAATTTTTCTACTTGCATATAACTAAGCTCTAAGGGAGTTTTTCGACCAAAGATCTTCACCATTACCTCAAGCTTTCTTTTTTCTTCGTTTACTTTTTCTATAGATCCGGTAAATCCATTAAAAGGTCCGTCTATTACTTTTACGTTCTCACCTACCGTAAAGGGTATTGCAACATGCTCTGTCGCCAAGGCGAGTTCGTCTACTTTTCCTAGCATTCTATTCACCTCAGACATTCGCAGTGGAACTGGCTCCCCGCCTTTGGTCTCCCCTAAAAATCCAATCACATTAGTAACCGACTTAATAATGTGAGGAACCTCACCCGTTAAGTTGGCCTTTATCATAATGTAGCCTGGGAAATATGTACGCTCTTTGTTGATCTTCTTTCCGTTGCGGATTTGCACTACTTTTTCCGTAGGCACCAAAAGATCCTCAACCGCATCCCCATACCCCATCCGGATTATTTCCGAGTGGATATAGTCTTTGATCTTGGCTTCTTGTCCACTGACAGCGCGAATCACATACCATTTTTTTTCGGTAACTTCAGCCATAGGGTTTAGTTGATGAATTTAAAATATCCGGAAACGACAGAAGACAAAACCGTATCTGCACCCCATATCGCTAATGAAAACAGTACTGAGAATACAAAAACGATGACAACCAACCGCTGTAATTCAGCACGTGGTGTCCAAGAAACATTGGTTTTTAGTTCTTCAAATGAATCTTTAATATATGTTATGAATGCTGCCATATCTGTGTTTTTCAGCACGGGTTGAGAGGCTCGAACTCCCGACACCTGGTTTTGGAGACCAGTGCTCTACCAACTGAGCTAAACCCGTTTTTATTTGACACAAAAGGCGTCCGTCATAAAACGGACACCTTGTTGCATCATAAAAAAACTTTTATCTAGTCTAAAATCTCAGTTACCTGACCAGCACCTACTGTTCTACCTCCTTCACGGATCGCAAAACGAAGCCCTACATTCAAGGCGATAGGTTGAATCAAATCTACTGTGATCGTAAGGTTGTCACCAGGCATCACCATCTCTACCCCATCAGGCAAGTTGATGTTACCGGTTACGTCTGTTGTACGAACGTAGAACTGAGGTCTGTAGTTATTATGGAAAGGCGTGTGACGGCCTCCTTCTTCTTTTTTCAAGATGTAAACCTCCGCTTTAAACTTAGCATGCGGTGTTACAGAACCAGGCTTACAAATAACCATTCCTCTTTTGATATCTGTCTTTTCGATACCTCTTAAAAGAATTCCTACGTTATCTCCAGCTTCTCCTCTGTCTAGGATCTTACGGAACATCTCTACCCCTGTGATAGTCGAGTCTAATTTCTCAGCTCCCATTCCGATAATGTCAATAGCATCTCCAGTGTTTGCAACTCCTGTTTCAATACGTCCTGTTGCTACTGTACCACGTCCTGTAATAGAGAATACGTCTTCTACTGGCATTAAGAAGTCCTTATCAACGTCACGTTTTGGCAATTCAATCCATGCGTCAACTTCTTCCATTAATTTCAATACAGTGTCTACCCATTTTTGCTCTCCGTTCAAAGCACCAAGTGCTGAACCTAATACAACGGGTGTGTTATCACCATCATAGTCGTAGAAAGAAAGTAATTCACGTACTTCCATTTCAACCAACTCTAACAATTCTTCATCATCAACCATATCGGCTTTGTTCAAGAATACCACGATTCTTGGTACTCCTACCTGACGTCCCAATAGGATGTGCTCACGTGTTTGTGGCATAGGCCCGTCTGTAGCAGCTACAACCAAGATAGCCCCGTCCATCTGTGCTGCACCCGTTACCATGTTTTTTACATAGTCGGCGTGACCTGGACAGTCAACGTGCGCATAGTGACGATTTGCAGTTTGGTATTCTACGTGTGATGTGTTAATTGTGATACCACGCTCTTTTTCTTCAGGAGCGTTATCAATTTGGTCGAAGCTTCTTGCTTCAGACATTCCTGCGTCTGCCAATACTTTTGTAATCGCAGCCGTAAGTGTTGTTTTACCGTGATCTACGTGGCCGATTGTCCCGATGTTTAAGTGAGGTTTCGACCGATCAAAAGTTTCTTTAGCCATATTTGATGTTTTCTAAATTGTTTTAAGAGGTGCAAATTTATAAATTTTTTGCTTTCAAATCCTTTTTAAGTCAATTTTTTAGATAATTTTTAGTATGAATCGAAAAGCGTTCCATTCGTTCGAATCCAAGACGCTAACTGTTTACCTCTTTTTTTGATTCAAATAGCTCTTTTTAAAAGTCCTAAATGAGTGGTTTTCTTCGTATTTACATTCTTGATGAAACAATACTCAATATTGATGGACGAGACTGTTATTTGTCTTTAACTAATTACTACATTTGCTACTCGAAACCGCATTATATAACTCGTACTATGGCATTTGACTTATCCATGATTCAAGACTTATATGGACGTCTTGAAGAAAATGTTACACAGGCAAGACAGCTTCTAGGGAAGCCGCTTACAGCCTCAGAAAAAATACTTTACAACCACCTTTGGAATACGACTCCACAAACCCCTTTTAAAAGAGGGGCCGATTATGTGGACTTTGCACCAGACCGTATTGCGTGTCAAGATGCAACAGCGCAAATGGCCTTGCTTCAATTTATGCAAGCTGGAAAAGAAAAAGTAGCCGTTCCTACCACGGTTCATTGTGATCACCTAATTCAAGCCAAAGAAGGGGCACAAAAAGATTTAAAAAGCGCCAATTCTAGCTCTGCTGAAGTATTCAACTTTCTGGAGTCTGTTTCCAACAAATACGGAATCGGTTTCTGGAAGCCTGGAGCCGGAATCATCCACCAAGTAGTATTGGAAAATTACGCCTTCCCTGGTGGCATGATGATCGGAACTGATTCCCATACTGTGAACGCAGGTGGCTTGGGAATGCTTGCTATAGGCGTAGGAGGTGCGGATGCTGTTGACGTAATGGCAGGAATGCCCTGGGAATTGAAGTTTCCAAAACTTATCGGAGTCAAATTAACGGGCGAACTCAACGGTTGGACTGCTGCTAAAGACGTCATCTTAAAGGTAGCTGGAATCCTTACTGTCAAAGGAGGTACAGGAGCCATTATCGAATATTTTGGCCCTGGAGCTGAAGCGCTCTCTTGTACAGGTAAAGGAACCATTTGCAATATGGGAGCAGAAGTAGGCGCCACAACTTCCACCTTTGGGTATGACGATTCTATGGAGCGCTATCTTCGCTCAACAGGTCGTGATGATGTTGCAGATGCTGCCAATGGTGTCCGCCAACACCTTACTGGTGATCCAGAAGTATATGCCCATCCAGAACAGTATTTTGATGAACTGATCGAAATCAATCTATCCGAATTAATGCCGCATTTGAACGGTCCGTTTACCCCTGACTTGGCAACACCAGTAGGGGAAATGGCCAAAGCGGCACAAGACAACAACTGGCCAATTGAAGTAGAATGGGGATTAATCGGTTCTTGTACGAACTCTTCTTATGAAGACTTGTCCCGTGCGGCTTCTATTGCCAAACAAGCGGTCGCTAAAAAACTTGTCACGAAAGCCGCTTTTGGTATCAACCCAGGATCCGAACAAGTTCGCTATACTGCCGAACGAGATGGCTTGCTTCAAGTTTTTGAAGATCTTGATGCTACTATCTTTACGAATGCTTGTGGCCCCTGTATTGGACAATGGGCGAGAGCAGGAGCAGACAAAGAAGAAAAAAATTCCATCGTGCATTCTTTTAATAGAAACTTTTCCAAAAGAGCAGATGGGAATCCCAATACACATGCTTTTGTAGCTTCTCCTGAAATGGTAGCTGCAGTTGCAATTTCGGGACGTTTAGACTTTAATCCAATCACAGATTCGCTTGTAAATGAGGCAGGAGAAGCTGTAAAACTAGACCCACCAACAGGCTTGGAATTGCCTCCAAAAGGATTTGATGTTGAGGACAACGGATATTTAGCTCCACAAGAAGACGGCTCTAGCGTTCAAGTAAATGTGAGCCCAGACTCTGAGCGTTTGCAGCTATTAACCCCTTTTGAACCTTGGGATGGAACTGCTATCACAGGCGCCAAATTATTGATAAAGGCACACGGTAAATGTACTACTGACCACATCTCCATGGCAGGTCCATGGTTGCGTTTCCGGGGTCACTTAGATAATATTTCGAACAATTGTTTGATAGGCGCTGTCAATGCGTTCAACCAAAAAACAAACTTTGTTAAAAATCAACTGACGGGAGAATATGGAGGGGTACCTGATGTGCAACGTGCCTACAAAGCAGCAGGGATTGAAACAGTAGTTGTAGGTGACCACAACTATGGTGAGGGCTCTTCTCGAGAGCATGCAGCTATGGAACCACGTCATTTAGGAGTAAAAGTTGTTTTAGTAAAATCTTTTGCTCGTATCCACGAGACAAATTTGAAAAAACAAGGGATGCTAGGGATCACCTTTGCCAACGAATCTGACTATGACTTGATTCAGGAAGACGATACCTTTAACCTTGTAGACCTTCATGAGTTTGCGCCAGGAAAGGCACTAACCCTAGAGGTTGTTCATAGTGACGGCAGCAAAGACACTATCATTGCTAATCACACCTATAATGAACAACAAATTGAGTGGTTTAAAGAAGGTTCTGCCTTAAACCTCATCAAAAAGCAAAATGCAGCATAATGCGAAAAGCGGCTTAACAGCCGCTTTTTTTGTAGTTTAACAAAACAAATTCTCCTTTATGCTGGAGCTTACTATAATTATCCCTTGTTTTAATGAGGCAAAAAGATTCCCCAAGGATCGATATAGAAATTTCCTAAACCAATCCGATAGCGTTTCACTTTTGTTTGTTGACGATGGCTCAACGGATACTACTGTTTTGGTTTTAAAGAAACTACAAAAAGAATTTCCAGATAAAATAGAACTCCTTTTAGCTGATAAAAACAAAGGAAAGGCAGCAGCTATTCGGCTTGGAATGAATCATTTTAAGGCTGCTGAAAGTAAAAAAATCGCCTATTTAGATGCTGATTTAGCAACCGATTTAGAAGAGTGTGTTCGCCTATCAAAAGAGGTTAGCGACAGGCTCCCTTTTGTTTTTGGTTCTCGAATCTTAAAAATTGATAATCGTATTGAACGCAAGTGGTACCGATTTGTCATAGGCCGTATCATTGCAACGGTAATATCCACTATGTTGCAATTAAAAGTATACGACACCCAATGCGGCTGTAAAATATTCACAAGCAGCCTCGCTAAAAAATTATTTTCAGCTTCGTTTATATCACAGTGGCTCTTTGATGTAGAATTATTCTTTAGAATGATCGAATTGGTCGGAAGAGCTAACATTCATCAATCCGTAAAAGAAGTACCCCTTTCTCGCTGGGTTGATACCGAAGACTCTAAAGTAAAATTCAGTTATGGGTTTTATGTTTGGATCGATTTATTTAAAATTTATAAGCACTACCGTTGAAAGCCAAAGTCATCTCTACTTCCTACTTACTCCCCTTGTTTATAGGGGTATTACTAATCCGGCTCTTTTTTAATGCCGTACTCCCGCTTATGGATCAAACCGAAGCACGTTATGCTGAAATTGCAAGATTGATGTACGAGACGGGGAATTGGGTGGTCTTGCAAATCGACTACGGAGTCCCTTTTTGGGCAAAACCACCTCTTTCAACTTGGGCAGGAGCTTTGAGTTTAAGTCTTTTTGGAGTAACAGAATTTGCAGTACGACTGCCCTATTTTTTAATCTGTACAGGGATCGCTTTGTGGATGGGGCGCTATCGGGCATCTAAAAACCATCCTTTTATTCTCCCAGGCTTTATTCTGTTGAGCATCCCAGAATTTTACCTGCATGCAGGGGTCGTTTCTACCGACGTATTTTTGCTCATGAGTGTGGCTATTGTGATGCTTTCCTTTTGGGAGACTATGCAACAAAATTCAAAAATGTTTTGGGGGTATTTATTTTTTATAGGAATGGGAATGGGGGTCTTAGCAAAAGGCCCAATCGTTGGGATACTAACGCTACCACCTATACTATTCTGGTGTTGGCGAACTGGAAACGTTATCCGAGCACTCAAAAAAGCTCCCTGGTTGGGAGGTGGGATTTTATTTTTATTAGTCGCCATCCCATGGTATATTCTATGCGAACTTCAATCCCCTGGCTTTATCGATTACTTTATCGTTGGGGAACATTTTAACCGCTACTTTAATTCAGAGTGGAAAGGAGATAAATATGGCTTTCCTAAACAACAACCCTTGGGTATCATTTGGGCCTTTTTTGTGGCCTTTACCCTTCCGTGGATAATAGGGGCTATACGCCTTCTATTTCGCCAGAAGATGAAAATTACGTCCCATCCATGGGTTCTCTTTTTAGTCGTCTGGATGCTCTGGCCACTCCTTTTCTTTTCGGTCTCTAAAAGCTTAATCCACCCCTACATACTTCCTTCTGTAATTCCATTTGCACTAGTAATAAGTCATTTTTGGGATTCGCTAAAAGCACAAAAAAGCCATGTTTTTATCGCGAGCAGTATTCCGATTCTTCTTTTTTGTGTATACAGTAGCGGTCTTGTCAACTCTATTTTTAAAGACAATACAGATAAATATTTAATCCAATCAGTTCCCAAAGGTAAAGTCTTGAGTCTTCAACATAAAAGCTATTCAAGTCGGTTTTACACCCAAGGTGACATACAAAAAATAGAAAGCTTAGCACCCCTTAAGACACTGGAACCAGAGGGAAAAAACTATGTATTGATACGGCATAAAGATTTCCAAGAACTACCAGATTCGCAGCAAGAAAAGCTAACGCTCTTAGAAAAAAATAAAAAGAAAGGAATTTATAGGTATGAGTAAATTGATTGAAAAAAGACCCCTAAATAATCCAACTACAAAAACAAATCAATCAATCCTGAACAAAAAGAGTACTTAAAAAACTAGGGGTCTCTCTCATAGCAATGATTAAAACTTCTATCAAAGGTAGCAGTATTTAATTGATTATCAACTTTTTCAAATTAAAAAAAAGTTAAATCAAAATGGCCGCTTGTACAGAAGGGGCTTGTGTGTCAGTTTTTATCTGCGTTGATTTTGAACTCCACGGTAGCATTCACTTTTTTAGATTGTGCTCTTAAAGTGTCTACTATCACTTCCAACTTTGCTAAATCTACGTCAGCAGGCACGTGAATATCTATGTTTATTTTTTCAGGAAAACGAACCGAAACACAGGCAGTCATAAGAACTGCTACAAAACCAAAAAGAATACTTTTTTTCATACTACTATTTTAATTCAATTTACGCCAAAAGTAAAGAATCTCTACTTTAAATCCTACGGCAGTTTTGTGCCCAATAATCAACCACAAAAACCTTGTCCAAAACTGGCTGTAAAGCTTGTACAAAAGCATGGTGTTCTGGATGTGGCGTATAGCCTTCATCTCGATCTTTTTCGGATAAAAAGCTGATTGTATAACAGTGGGTAAAACCTTGGTGAAAATCTTCGGGACTGTCATTTATCCCCCACTCAAAGTCTTGAATGACAGGAATCGATTGGGCTAGATTCAAAAATTTTTGATGCACACGAACAACTTCCTTCTCGGGTGCTCCTGCTTTAAATTTAAATAAGACGACATGTCGTAAAAGAGTCGTTTCCATTCGAAATATTTTTGGTAAGATACTCTTCGTCTGTTGATAATAAAGCATAAGGGAAATAAAAAACCGCTAGATGTTAAGTCTAGCGGTTCATAACCATAAACCAATTCTTATAAATGAAGAATTGAAGTGCAACATTACTACTTTTTGACAGTATCGCCAAGTTTTAAAAAGGCATTATTATTATTTTCAGTCCTTTCAATCATTTCGAAAGACCTCTATGGTGTCCCCCTCTTCGTCAGTCACTGTAGCATACTTAAAATCTTCCGAAAAAACGACAAAATTGATCACTCCATCTATAAGATAACTTTGATCAATGGCGTTAAAATCTGGGTTTGTTTTTCTATTCACCCATTCAAAAGGCTGAGAAAGTGGCTGTGTATTTCCATCGTAATAAAGAGCTCCCAACTGAAGAGCTGTTCCATCCTCATAAAAAAACAAACTACCTTCAAAGCGGTATTGAATTTTGAGCCCCTCTATTATTTCAGCATTGTATAATTCTACTGCCCATTCCCCAATTATAGGATCTGTTGTTCGGATTGCGATCGACTCTTTTTGGCTACAGCCAATAACGAATATAAAGAGTGCTAGATAGAGGAACTTTTTCATGACTTTTTGAAGGTTTACAAAGTCAGACAAAGTTAAGTATCTCTTGTATCAAGGCTATAAAAGCAGCGCTAAAATCCTTCGAATAATTAAAAAACTATCGCTTGTAAGCAAGCTTAAGATTAAATAATAATAGGTCACTTCTTGAATACCTTCTCCTTTTTAAAGCTTCATTTACTGTTTAATGCGAATTATAATCTTTTTAAAAAAACGAGAAGAGCTTCTTCAAAAAATGAAAAATAGTATTCGCTATTCTACTTGTTGAATTTGTTGTAAAAGACTAGTTGTTTTTTTTAGAATAGTGGTTTGAGGCGGTATCGGGCGGCAATGACTTTTTAACATTAGAGGGATTATTTTTCAATTGAATACCACAACTGCAGATAAATATAAACACGGCCGAGAAAAGTAAGCTCTTTTTAAGCATTGCTCTTCTTTTTTAATTCCGCTAGGATTTTCTCCAATAACTTATTTTGAATAACCAAAGTATTTACAATCTCTCTTTGTGTTCTTTTGTCCTCAATTGTTCTTGTGTTGTTATAAAATCTCATGATTTTTTTTTAAATTCTTCTCATATATATTTGATACAATATTAAATCTTATAAAACAAACTTTCTGCAAGAGTCCATAGCAATCTACATTAATGGGGCCTGAAATATTTTACTTCTTTTTGCTCATTCTAGGAGGCATCTTCTTCGGAATATTTTGGATCATTTGGAAATTAGTGATGCTGATATTAAACTGCATTCTAATCCCCTATATGATGCTTGTCAATTTTATACGAGTACGATTTTGGGGGTTCCCCAAAAAACAGCTGAATCCTAACATTCTCAGAGACTCTTTGTGGTAAAAAAAGCTAGCAGCTTTTCGGATAGAAACAATAGGTAAAGAAAATATGAATAGGATTTTAGACTGCTATTTTTTGAATCTATTGAACAGACTTAAAAGCAGGAAAAGAGCACCCAACACAAAACTCATTGCCAATAATGCAGGGGCCCCAATCAGATGATATGACTTAAACAGGACACTTAACAGAAAGAAAAACACAGCGAGTACACCCACTATTTTAATCCCTTTTTTCATGTTTTTAATTCTCTAATTTTTAGAAATAGTCTGGAGTGCCTCAATATAAAATTCGCTTGTAAGGAAAATCTAGCACCAAAGTAGCTAAAAAAAGTAAAAAAGAATGTCCTACTAATGGGCATGGAAATAAAAAAAGACCCCCTTTTTCTGGAAGTCTTTCTCCTTTTGAGCCAACGAGCGGATTTGAACCGCCGACCTCTTCCTTACCAAGGAAACGCTCTACCCCTGAGCTACGTCGGCTTTTGAATTCGCTTTCTTACTCCTGTTTTAAAAAAGTCCAAAATACGAATTGAAAAATAGAGCGGGAGACCGGGTTCGAACCGGCGACATTCAGCTTGGAAGGCTGACGCTCTACCAACTGAGCTACTCCCGCTTTTAAAGGGTTGGATCTACTTTCGTAGGTTGGTAGTGGTGGGGAGAGCAGGATTCGAACCTGCGAAGTTAAAAAACAACAGATTTACAGTCTGTCCTCGTTGGCCGCTTGAGTATCTCCCCAAAACAAAAGAGCCGATAGAGGGACTCGAACCCACGACCTGCTGATTACAAATCAGCTGCTCTAGCCAGCTGAGCTATATCGGCTTTTGTTTTTTTGCGTGGCAAAGTAACTGTTTATTTTCTTCCTTTCAAAGAAAAAAAAGCATTTTTCAACTTGAAAGATGTCGGTTTTTATGTTTGTAGCGTTTTAGCAATCGCTCCGCACTAGAGGCTGTTAAATCCACCGCCTCCTCAAAACTTTTACACATTTTTTTAATCATAAAATGATCTCCTGGAACCTTTACTTTTAACTCTACCTGTTTGTTACTTCGGTCAGAACTGTTTTCCACCTTGGTGAAGATCTCTACAGACACAATACGGTCATAAAATTGCTCCAATTTGGCAATTCTTTTCTTGGTAAATTCAATCAATTTGAGGTCGGCTTGGTAGTTTACAGATTGAAAATCGATAGTCATAAGGCATCTGATTTAAAAGTTTAACAATTATTTTTTTGTCCCTCGCGGATGGGACCCCCGGTAGATTTTTTGCAACTGTTCCAAACTGCTGTTTGTGTACAATTGGGTTGCTGCTACACTCGCATGGCCCAATAATTCTTTTACAGCGTTTAAATCGGCACCATTATCAAGCAAATGGGTTGCAAAACTATGGCGCAACATGTGGGGACTTTTTTTGATTTTTGTCGTGACTCCCTTAAGGTAAAAATTAACGGTTTCATAGACAAATTTTTCTGTTAGTTTATGCCCCTTAGAACTCAATAAATAGTATTCCGAATCAGGCAAACCCGCTTCCTTTTTAGCTTGATCATAATACTCCAAAATAATTTTTAAATCCCCTACAATAGGCACAATACGCTCTTTATTCCGTTTTCCCAACACCTTCAGGTTGCTCTTATCTGCGCTAATTCCTTCTCTTCTTAGGTGAATCAGTTCTTGTCTCCGTATCCCGGTATAATAAAACAAGGCTATAAGGGTAAACTGCAAGCTCCCTTCATAATGCTCCGGGTATCGCTGTCGCTCTAATAGCTGACGTATTTCGTCTTGTGAATACGGAACTTGCACTCTCTTTGCGGTTTTCAAAGGCTGGTGCTGCTCCATTGGATTCTCATGCAACTGTTGCGTCTTCACCAAATATTTGTAATAGGAACGCAAAGTCGAAAGCTTTCGATTGATCGTTCTCGCCTCCTGTTGCTTGGATTTTAAATCGACAATCCAGCTGCGGATCATACCATAATGAACACTTTCGATAGCCTCTATATCATAGTGTTCTCCACAAAAAGCAACAAAATCTTCAAGGTCTTTTTGATAGGCTTTTAGGGTATGAGGAGAATACTTTTTCTCCAAAGCCAAATAATCAAGAAAGGGTGAGATTGCCATAAAAAAAGTCCTACATCTCAAAGGTAAAAAATGTAGGACTGATATACTGTATAATCAAGAATCGCTTATTGATTCTCTTGGTCGCGAAGTTTTTGGATGTACTGCGCTTTGATCATCTTATCGCGGTTGCGAACAGATGGCTTTGTAAACTGCTTACGAGAGCGCAACTGGCGCATACCACCGGTACGATCAAATTTTCTTTTAAAGCGTTTTAACGCTCTATCGATGTTTTCTCCTTCTTTAATTGGAATAATCAACATAGTATAGCACCTCCTTTCATGGCGGCAAATATAACTAAGTTTTTAAGAATACCTTCTTTAGTCTTCTAAAATCTTACGGGCAATAACCAGCTTTTGAATTTCGCTAGTGCCTTCGCCTATAGTACACAATTTAGAATCTCTAAGAAATTTCTCCACAGGATAGTCTTTCGTAAATCCATAGCCCCCATGAATTTGAACGGCTTCATTTGCGACTTCTACACATACTTCAGAGGCTTTGTACTTGGCCATCGCTCCTATGGTGGTAACGTTCCTAGCTTGATTTTTTAATTCTGAGGCTTTATGGGTTAGCAAACTAGCCGCTTCGATCTCTGTCGCCATGTCAGCGAGTTTAAAGGATATCGCCTGAAACTTACTGATGGATTGGCCAAACTGTTCTCTTTCTTTGGAATATTTTACGCTGGCTTCATAGGCTCCTTTTGCAATCCCCAAAGATAAGGCTGCAATAGAAATTCGGCCCCCGTCTAGTATTTTCATAGACTGAATAAAGCCGTCTCCAATAGGACCCAAACGGTTCGCATCGGGGATGCGGCAGTTGTCAAAAACCATTTCTGCTGTTTCGGACGCACGCATACCAAGCTTGTTCTCTTTTTTTCCTGCCGTAAAACCAGGAGTACCTCGCTCTACAACAAAAGCCGTCATTCCACGACTGTCTCCTTTTTCTCCATTTCGTGCAATGACAACGGCTACATCCCCTGATTTCCCATGGGTGATAAAATTCTTTGTCCCGTTCAACACCCATTCATCTCCCTCCTGATGGGCGGTTGTATGCATTCCCTTAGCATCAGAACCGGTATTGTGTTCGGTTAAACCCCAAGCACCTATCCATTGGCCACTGGTTAATTTAGGCAACCATTTTTGACGCTGTGTCTCTGTTCCAAATTGATAGATATGATTGGTGCACAAAGAATTGTGCGCGGCTATTGACAAACCAATAGAAGGGTCTACTTTGGATATTTCTTCGATAACGGCCACATATTCGTGATACCCTAAGCCCGAACCCCCGTACTCCTCTGGTATCAAAATACCTAAAAAACCTAGAGATCCGGCTTCTTGCATGACTTCGGCAGGAAAATACTGGGCCTCATCCCAGTCCATTATGTGCGGCTTAATGCGTTTGTGTGCAAACTCTTTTGCCGCATCAGCAATAAGCTTAAGCTCATTCTCTTGTCTCATGACAACAGTTGATGAAATGTCCATTATAGCAGTTTTTTAATACAAATATAGCTTTATTCTTTGAACTTGTAGACTGTCCCATCCAGAGTCTTCTAAGAGTACTTCTAGGGATTTATAGGGCTTTTGGGTGCGTTCTTTGACAAGCCATCTCGCCTGCTCGTAAGTCAAATAGGGCTGTGCTGCCAATGTACTTAAAGTTGCCGTCGAAAAGGGCTTTGACTGGATGGGTACAGGTTTCCTGATTTCAAAATAAACAGCTATTAAGCTACGTACTTCTGGACTCAAACCATACACTTCACCGAGTTGCTCTAAACTACTATAGGCTTGAATTCGGTCTTTATAGTTAAGGATTCGATTGGATAACACAATCCCGAGTCCGCGCACTTTTTGCAATTCTACTGCAGTGGCTTTATTCAGATCTTGTTTGACTATCGCTGGACTCTTGAAATGTCTTTCCTTTCTCTTTTCTGGATACTTGAGATAGGAGGCAATTCGGTTGTAACTACTGTCGGCAAGACCTGTTACTTTTTGATATTCTTCTTTACTAGCAATCCATTTCCCTGCTTTGTGATAAGCAGCCACACTATCAGCTACAGCACTTGGCAATCCTAACCGATAAGCACGATAGGACGTAGTGAAATTAGGATGAAAGGGGGCTAGCTTTTGAAGCGGCTTTTTAGAGGCCGCCAAAAGACTGTCCAATTTGTTAGAATAATGAGTCGTTGTTTCCCCGTATAATTGGAGCTGCGTTTTAGTAGTATCAGAATGGGGGAATTTAAAATAAAAAAGGAATACGATTCCCAATAAAACAAAAACAGCCTTCAGTTTTTGTTGGTAAAAACTGAAAGGCCGTTTTCGATAGGTCATATATTCTATTGCTTAGGCATAGTTTTAATCGCTCCTAAATAGCGTTGTAATTCTTCTTTCACTCGAGGGAATAAGAAAAACAGTCCGATCATATTCGGAAAAACCAAGGCTAAAATCATCGCATCAGAGAATGTCCATACTGCTGACATATCTCCTGCAGCCCCAATAACAATAAAGGCCAAGAATAACAGCTTATAGGTTAAATCTGATACTTTACTTTTTCCAAAAATAAACATCCACGACTGCAGCCCGTAATAAGACCATGAAATCATGGTAGAAATGGCAAACAACACCACTGCAATCGTTAGAAAGGGTCCTGAAAAAGAGATGTATTTTGAAAAAGCAGCCGATGTAATGGCGGCTCCTTCTGCGGGCACCCCGTCTATCATAACAACCCCATTGACACCACCGTAATCGAATACGGTACTGTCTCCATTGAAGATAATGATCACCAATGCGGTCATAGTACAAATGACAACCGTATCGATGAAAGGCTCTAATAAAGCAACCAAACCTTCAGAGGCAGCGTATTTTGTTTTAACAGCTGAGTGGGCTATTGAAGCAGATCCAGCTCCAGCTTCATTTGAGAAAGCAGCACGACGGAATCCTGTGATTAACACCCCTAATAGACCTCCTAAACCGGCTTGAGGATTGAACGCTTGATAGAAAATCATACCAAAGGCGTCGTCTACAAAAGTGATGTTTGTCACAATGATATAGAGACAAGCCAAAATGTACATCAAAGCCATAAAAGGAACAACCTTCTCGGTTACAGAGGCAATTCGCTTGATTCCTCCGATAATGATAATGCCCACAAGCACCATCATGATGATACCAATTATAGTTCTTGCGCTTCCGCCTGTCATCCCAAAGGAAGTGACCAACTGCATAGCAGCTTGATTGGATTGGGCCGCATTTCCACCCCCAAAAGAAGCTCCGATACATAAAAAGGCAAACACAAAAGCTAATAATTTACCCAATCGCGCAAAGCCTTTTTCTTCCAATCCTTTGGTCAGGTAATACATAGGACCTCCATAGACCGTTCCGTCTTCACCCACATCTCGGTATTTTACTCCTAAAGTACATTCCACAAACTTGGTAGACATCCCCAGCAGTCCACATAGAATCATCCAGAAAGTAGCACCGGGACCTCCAACCGCAATAGCAAGCGCGACACCGGCAATATTCCCATTTCCTACTGTTCCGGATACAGCAGTAGCAAGGGCCTGGAAATGGCTTACCTCCCCTTCTTCCGATTCGTCTTTGATCGTGTCTTTTATATCGCCATCTACAGCCAAATCGGAACCGGCACTATGATGATCCAAAGCATCATACCGTCCTCGTACGGTGTTAATAGCCGTTGGGAATTGACGGATGTTGACAAACCCAAAGTAAAGGGTAAAGAAACCAGCTCCCCCTACTAGTAAAAAGATAATAGTGGGGATTTCTGTCCCCGGGAAATTGTGAAGGATCACTGCACCCCACCAATCAGCTACAGGAGTGAAAGCTTCGTTAATACGTTCGTCTATCCCTCTTTCCTGTGAAAAAACAGTACTGGGGAAAAGAGTCAATACAAGGCTTAGCAGCCCAAACAAAGAGACTTTGTTTTTCATAAATCTATTTTGAAATGAAGTTGTTGAGTATGATTCAAATTGTGTTTGGTGCAACAAGATATAAAAATGATGGAAACTACCTGCTTATACCGCTAGACTTATACGAGCTTATCCAATTAGTTAGATTCCTATTCCTGCCTTCAAAGAGAACAGCTTAACCCTAAAATGATTTTTTTTTACAAATCAAAAACTGAGCTCCGTTTGGTATAGAGCATGTCTTTAATTTTGAGCCAAAAGGCAAGGATCAAATAGACTAAAAAACCTCCGACCACAGTGCTAAAGCTTGCATAGATAAAAAAGAGCCGAACACTTTTTACATTCATCCCCAAACGATTGGCCATTCGCTGGCAAACAGCAAATCCATTGCGTTCAAAAAAAATACGTAGTTGAGTAACACCCGCCATAAGACAAAATTACTGTGTTTGTTTTAAGATGTGAAATCCTACCGCACATTTTAAACAATGTCTATTGAGACAGTATTCTTTTTGCAGCTGTAAGACCGCTTGCGAATCCAAGGCAGATTCCAGTAAAAACCCCATTCCTTTGTATTCTGACACCCATTTATTGTGTTCCAATGGAAGGCTTTCCAATTGGTCAAACAACCATTCTGACCGATCACGCCCTTCCCATTGACTATAAGCATAGACGACCGGTAGTAAAGCATTTAAGACCAAAAGAGATTGAAAACTTGGACTAAGTTGCCGGTTTTTTGGCTTTTTCATCAAGTGTACAGCTTCAAATTGATACCGCCTATGCCAATATGGATTCACCTGTAGCGACTGAAAAGCTTTAATTTCGGTAAGTTCTTTTTGTAGGAGAATAGTTGATAACAAAGCTGGACTTCTACTGTACAATGAAGCCAACTGCGCCAATCGTATGGTGGGAAAATTATCGGGTCTAAGGCGACCAAAAGTAAGGCGCTCTCCTGTCACGTATTTAAGAGCGTATTTAGACTGTAAAAAACGATACCGATTCCGTAGCTGATGGGTATAATCATCCCCACATTCCTTGGGAAACATCTGCAATTGCCCATACAACAAAGCTTCAACATCTTGCTGGTTTACAGCAATTTTCCGAAGTATGGAAAATGGAAAACTCTGTGCCATTTTTTCAAATGCAGTTCCATTCTGGTTGAGCCCGAAAGCACGCGCGATCCGTTCAAAAAGTACTGCCTCCCAGTCTTTACCCAGCAGCAGCCAACGGCTATTAATTTGTTTGGTACGTTCCTGTAAACGTTCTACATACAAACGCTCACGCCACTGTTTCCACAAAGGGCGTGGGAAATCAACAATAAAAGGAGTACACGGAAGTTGTGGCTTGTGCTTTAAAAACAGATGTTTGTAAGTGGCGACTAAAGTAGGAGACGTATAGTTTTGTAACGCCACAGTAGGAATCAGTTTTCCAGAGTTCATGGGAATGTCTACATCTGCCTCCCAAACCACATGAAGTATGACGGAATCATAAGCAGGGTCGTTATGATGCTTATGGTGGTACCATCCAGAAGCCTTTAGATGAATTTCAACAGCACCCACAAAGTGGATGCCTCCTATTTGCACTTGTGCAATAGTAAAGTCAGGGCCTGCCTCTTCATTCGGTTGACCGGGATCAATGACGAGTACTGGGTCACCAGCGGTGGTTTGTAAAAGTGGAGAATCAAACTTTCGATACCGCCACAGGTAGTGGAGGAAAGCCTCTTTCATAATGCGCGCGATTTGGGGTAACGCTCATTAATGTACAATAATTTTAGCTATTCAGTAGCGCCTTCCCATTCTAAGATACCGCCCAATAAATTAAAGGTTACTGGAAAACCATATTGCTGCATCACCGCACAAGCACGGGCAGAACGGGCTCCAGATCGACAGTAGACAAAATACGCTTTGGATTTATCCATACTATCCAACCCATCCATAAAGGCCTTGGCATCATTGATGTCTAGCAATTCAGCCTGTGGGATGTGTTTTTCCTCAAATTCCTCAGGAGTACGAACGTCTAATACGACAAAAGAATCATAGTCTTTTTGCTTTTCTAACCAATCGTTTTGACTTAAATCCATAAAATAAATTTTAAACAAATGTATAAAGGGCTGCCTTCATGGCAAAATCATTCTTAATCGAAATATAGTATGGCGAATTGTTATATATTTGTACCGACAACATTTGTTGTTACAACTATCATGGAAAACAAAAATTTAGTCGTACAGCTCCTTCGAACAACCGCTTTTGTGGAAGAAAAACTTAATGCTGCGTTAAAAACCAAAGGCTTAAGTCTGCCACAATTTAATGTCCTTCGGATCCTTAGAGGAAGGAATGGTAAAGCAGCAAATATGTCTAGTCTGCAAGATCAAATGATCAAACCGATGAGTAATACCTCTCGATTGGTCGACAAATTGATTGATAAAGAGTGGGTACATCGTCAAATTTGTCCCAGCAACAGAAGAAAGGTTGACATTGTCATTACCCAAAAAGGCCTTGTTGCTTTAAAAAGCATCGACAGCCTAATCGAAAAAACTGAAGAAGAAATAACAGCTTCCCTACAAGCGAAAGACAAAGATGAATTAGTTGCTTTGTTGTCCCTTTGGAATCCAAATAAATAGTTTGTATTTTTTTTACTGAGTATTTGCGCAGCTCTTAACGACCTCTTATATTTACATCACTATTGGAACACTAACAGTAGTAAACACATGAAAACATTTAAAACATTTTGGTGGCATCAAGACGATTGGAAGCATTCGTGAGCACACCTCTAATATACACATAGGCTTGTCATCACGACAAGCCTTTTTTGTTATATGACAGCATAAAAAAGGAACCTTATAACTAAAATGACACCAAAACAATACTGCTAACAGTCACTCGTAAAAGCGTATGAAAACCTATGCCCTCACCACCTTCTCGAAAAAAATACTAGCGGATACGCTGACACCTGTTAGCGTATATTTAAAACTTCGTGACCATTTCCCGAATACCTTATTACTGGAAAGTAGCGATTACCATGCCAATGACAATAGCTACTCCTATATCTGCTGCAACCCCATCGCCCATATTGCCATCCAAAACGGAATCTTAACGGAACAATTTCCGGATGGTACGACAGAAGAAACGACAATTACAGAAGCTATTAATGTAGCCGAAAGAATCCAAACCTACAGCAGCTGTTTCCAAGCCGAAGAAAATCCCCATAAATTTATCGCCAATGGATTGTTCGGTTTTATAGCACACGATGCGGTTCAGTATTTTGATAGCCTTACGATTCGTCAGAAAGCACAACGGGTTGAAATGCCAGACCTTTATTATGCCCTCTACCAAAATGTGATTGCCATTAATCACTTTAATAATGAAGCCTATATTTTTTCGCATAGCCCCACTGCTGACAATAATATCGATCACATAGAACAACTCCTAGCTGTTAAGACCTTTGGAAGCTACACTTTTGAAACAGTTGGTGAAAAGCAATCTCCCATTACGGATGATGAATACAGGGGGATGGTTCGCAAAGCAAAAGAACATTGCCAGCGGGGCGATGTATTTCAGTTGGTTCTGTCACGCCGTTTTACGCAAGATTTCAAAGGCGATGAATTCAATGTGTATCGCGCCCTAAGAGCTATTAATCCTTCGCCCTATCTTTTCTTTTTTGACTATGGCGATTTCAAAATCTTTGGCAGCTCTCCCGAGGCACAACTTATCGTTCAAGATGGATGGGCTGAAATTCATCCTATTGCAGGCACTTTTAAACGGACTGGAAATGATGAAAAAGACGCCGCCGCTGCCGTTGCCCTCAGCAAGGACCCGAAAGAAAATGCTGAGCATGTTATGCTGGTGGATTTAGCCCGTAATGACCTCAGTCGCAATGGCAATTTAGTCGAAGTAAAAACAAACCGAGAGATCCAATTTTTCTCTCATGTTATCCACTTGGTGTCGAAAGTAGTGGGACGAAAAAAAGAAGCCATTCCAACCTTTCAAATTGCAGCAGACACCTTTCCTGCCGGAACCCTTAGTGGTGCCCCAAAACACAAGGCACTGCAGTTAATTGAAGCCTACGAACAACAGAACCGAAACTTCTACGGGGGCGCTATAGGCGTTATGGATTTCAATGGCAATTTTAATCACGCCATCGTGATTCGTTCTTTCTTTAGTCAAAACCACCAGCTCCATTACCAAGCAGGCGCCGGTATCGTAGCAGCATCTGACGAGGAAAATGAACTCAATGAAGTATATCACAAACTGGGAGCGCTTGACAAAGCCCTAACCCTAGCCCAAAACATTCACTAATGAGTCCAATATTTGTAGTCGATAATTACGATTCTTTTACCTACAACCTCGTGCATCAATTAGAGGAACTCGGAGCAATAGTAACTGTTGCTCGTAACGATTGTTTTTCGATCGAAAGTCTTGCCGATTACCCGAAGATTCTTTTATCTCCTGGGCCAGGGATTCCAGATGAAGCGGGTTTGCTCAAAGCGGTGATAGAACGCTATGCCGCGAGTCATTCTATATTGGGTATCTGCTTAGGACATCAAGCCATAGCCGAAGTTTTTGGAGGCAAACTGAGCAACCTTCCACAGGTGTATCACGGTTTGGCAACCCCCATTAAAAGGCTAATTGAAGATCCCCTTTTTGCAAATTTACCCAACACTCTAGAAGTAGGACGCTATCATTCTTGGGTAGCGGCAGCTCCCCTCCCCGAGGAATTGGAACTACTAGCCGAAGACGAAGCCGGACAAATAATGGCGCTTCGACATAAAAAATGGGATGTAAAAGGACTTCAATTTCATCCAGAATCGGTCTTGACACCGATGGGAAAAGAAATTCTTAAAAACTGGTTACATTCTTAATGACCCTAAAAACTAAAAAAAGTGAAACCTATTCTAAGCCGTTTGATTCAACACGAATACCTCTCCCAAGAAGAGGCCAAGCAGGTGTTGACCAATATTGCCCAAGGGGCATACAACCCCTCTCAGATTGCCGCTTTTCTTACCGTTTTCATGATGCGTCCTGTTAATGCGGCAGAACTACAAGGATTTAGAAAAGCTTTACTGGAGCTCTGTGTCCCCATCGACTTGACTGCATTTGATCCCATTGATCTATGTGGAACAGGGGGAGATGGAAAAGACACTTTTAATATTTCCACCTTGGCTTCTTTTGTTACTGCTGGTGCTGGAGTTCCCGTCGCCAAGCATGGCAACTACGGAGTCTCTTCCTCTTGTGGCTCTAGTAATGTAATGGAACATCTGGGGATTCGCTTTTCAAATGAAGAAGCCTTCCTTCAAAGCTGCATGGAAAAAGCAGGTATTTGTGTACTTCATGCGCCTTTATTTCATCCTGCTATGAAAAATGTAGCCCCCATTCGAAGAGAACTGGGTGTTAAAACTTTTTTCAATATGCTGGGACCTATGGTCAACCCGTCTTTCCCTAGACACCAACTAGTGGGTGTTTTCAATTTAGAATTGGCACGCCTCTATGGCTATCTCTATCAAAACACAAACAAGCGGTATACGATTGTGCATGCACTCGCTGGCTATGATGAAATTGCCTTAACAGGCCCTGCTAAGATTATCCGCAACCGCGAAGAAGCTTTGGTTCATCCAGCTAATTTTGGTTTGAAACCCCTTACTGCAGCTCAAATTGCAGGCGGAGATAGCATCCCCGCTGCAGCCACTATTTTTATGCAGGTCCTTACAGGTGAAGCTACCGAGGCACAACAACAAGTTGTTTGCGCTAATGCCGCCTTAGCAATTGCCACCAAGCTAGACTGTAACTTACCCACAGCCTACGAAAAAGCGGTAACCAGTCTGTCCGGAGGACATGCCTTGAAAGCCTTTGAAACACTTCAAAAATTAAGTGCCGAATGAATATCCTAGACCGAATTGTTGCAGACAAGAAAAAAGAGGTGGCCATTCGCAAAAACCTCTTCCCTGTTCCATATTGGGAACAATCGCCTCTCTTTGAACGCGACTGCGTTTCCCTTGCCGAAAGCTTGCAATCTAAAGCAGTAGGGATTATTGCAGAGCATAAAAGAAGATCGCCTTCCAAAGCAGTCATCAACCAATCGGATTCTGTAGCATCCATTGTAAAGGCCTATACCCAAGCTGGAGCGGGAGGGCTGTCCATATTAACCGATGGAAAATATTTTGGGGGAAGCTTAGAAGACCTCGTCCAAGCCCGAGGAACTACCGCCCTACCCTTACTGCGTAAAGAGTTTGTCATTGACCCCTATCAACTTTATGAAGCCAAGGCACACGGTGCGGATGCCATTTTACTCATTGCAGCGGTATTAAGTCGTTCGGAGATCAAAACACTATCAGAAGCTGCCAAAGGCTTAGGCCTAGAAGTGCTTTTAGAAGTTCACAATCAAGAAGAACTCGACAAATCTCTAATGCCCAGTCTGGATTTACTAGGGGTCAACAACCGTAATCTAAAAGAATTTACCGTTAGCTTAGACACCAGCAAAGCGCTAGCGGAACAAATACCGAATACCTTTGTCAAAGTTTCCGAAAGTGGGATTAGCAGTCCCGAGGCTGTTCGTGAACTCCGCTCATTTGGCTATCAAGGATTTTTAATTGGGGAGCACTTTATGAAAGCAGCTGATGTCCAAATTGCTACCCGAGAATTTATAGAAGCATGTCAAGACTAAAACTTAAAGTCTGTGGAATGCGCAGTCCCGAAAATATTGATGCCTTAAAAAAGGTGGCGCCCGATTATATGGGCCTAATCTTTTGGGAATCTTCTAAGCGTTATGTCGAAACCCCAGTCCCAGCTAAAGAGGAATCTTTTCAGCGTGTGGGGGTTTTTGTCGACGCTAGCCTTGACTATATCCAGAGCTGTATCCAAACCCATCAGCTTGACATGCTGCAATTACACGGAGACGAATCGCCTGAACGCTGTGCTGAACTCCAAAAAATAACCACTGTGATCAAGGCTTTTCCCGTAGGTCCCGGATTTGATTTTAATACGATAACCGATTACGAAAACTGCTGCGACTACTTTTTATTTGACACCCAGGGACCTTTACCAGGAGGTAATGGCAAAGGGTTTGATTGGACTTTACTCGAGACATATCCCTCTCAAAAACCTTTTTTTCTAAGTGGCGGAATCGGTATGGAAGCTGTTGATGCCATACGCACATTACAAAATTCCAATTTACCCCTTCACGCTATTGATGTAAACAGTAAATTTGAAATCGAAGCGGGGCTTAAAGATATTTCCCTTCTTCAACAATTTAAAAAAGAATGCGATGTTGTATAATGTGAATGAAAAAGGATATTACGGCGACTTTGGAGGCGCCTTTATTCCTGAAATGCTCTATCCCAATGTGGAAGAATTGAGGCAAAACTACAAAACACTTACGGCCACCCCAGAATTCCAAAAAGAATTCCACGACTTACTCCGTGACTATGTTGGCCGACCCACCCCTTTGTATTTTGCCAGTCGTTTGTCTGAAAAATACAACACCAAAATATATCTGAAACGCGAAGATTTGTGCCATACAGGTGCGCATAAGGTAAACAATACTATTGGACAGATATTACTGGCCCAAAAATTGGGTAAAAACCGAATCATTGCCGAAACCGGCGCGGGACAACATGGAGTAGCCACAGCCACGGTATGCGCTTTGATGGGGATTGAATGCGTGGTGTATATGGGTGAATTGGACATTCAACGCCAAGCACCCAATGTCGCCCGTATGAAAATGTTAGGTGCAGAAGTACGCCCTGCACAGTCGGGCAGTAAAACCTTAAAAGATGCTACTAATGAAGCCATTCGAGATTGGATCAATAATCCTATAGACACACATTATATTATCGGCTCAGTGGTAGGGCCCCACCCCTACCCTGATATGGTCGCGCGTTTTCAATCGGTAATCAGTGAAGAAACTCAAGGGCAGTTATTAGAATGCGAAGGCCGGGATTATCCGGATCATGTTATTGCCTGTGTGGGTGGTGGTAGCAACGCAGCAGGCTTATACTATCACTACTTGGACAACCCCCGTGTCAATATCATTGCTGTAGAAGCTGCAGGAAAAGGAATTGACAGTGGCGAAAGTGCTGCTACCTCAGCATTGGGTAAAGAAGGCATCATCCACGGTAGTAAAACCTTATTAATGCAAACAGAGGACGGCCAAATTACAGAGCCATATTCTATTTCTGCAGGATTAGACTACCCAGGTGTCGGCCCTATGCATGCGCATTTGTATCGATCCAAAAGAGCCGAATTTATTTCTATCCCCGACCAAGAGGCAATGGACTGGGGACTTACCCTTTCCCAGATGGAAGGCATTATTCCAGCAATAGAAACCGCGCACGCTTTTGCAGTACTTGACGTTCGTAAATTTAATCCAGACGAAGTTATTGTATTCAATTGTTCGGGTCGTGGCGACAAAGATCTCAACACCTACATCGACTATTTTAAATTATAATGCATCGAATTGATCAAAAATTTCAAGGGGATAAGAAACTCTTATCCATCTACTTTTCAGCAGGATACCCCGCTTTAGAGGACACTGTACCCATCCTTAAAAACTTACAAGCAGCGGGAGTGGACATGGTTGAAATAGGGCTTCCTTTTTCAGACCCCTTAGCCGACGGTCCAACCATTCAAGAAAGTTCAACCCAAGCCTTACGCAATGGGATGACAACCGAAAAACTATTCAGCCAGCTTGAGAATATTCGTGAGCATATTGAAATTCCTTTGGTGTTAATGGGCTACTTTAACCCGATGATGCAGTACGGTATCGAAAAGTTCTGTCAACGTTGCGAAGCCATTGGGATTGATGGTTTGATCATCCCCGATCTCCCAGTTGATGTCTATCATGAGGACTATAAAGCTTTGTTTGAAAAACACGGGCTGTACAATATGTTCCTGATCACCCCTCAAACCCCAGAAGAACGCATTCGGTATATCGATAAGGTATCGAATGGCTTTATCTATATGGTGAGCAGTGCCAGCGTTACTGGAGCTCAGCATACATTTGGAAACACCCAGACTGATTACTTTCAACGGATTGCAGACATGAACCTCAAAACCCCAACGGTAGTTGGTTTTGGAATTAGCAATGCCGAGACTTATACAGCGGCTACTTCGGCATCACGAGGGGCCATTATCGGTTCCGCTTTTATTAAGTTTTTGACCGATAAAGGAGTGGCTAAAATTGATGAATTTGTCAAGCAAATTCGCTAATGAGGATCCCTTTCAGAATTCTCGTTTAAAAAAGGAGCTCGGTTACTTCATGACAGCCCCTTGGCAACTACTGCCACTACCAGCTGTACATCCATAGCAATGCTGAGAGACACAAATCTCACGTTTTGATAATTGTGTTGCATCAAAATCATTTATATGCTGCACACTTCCCGATACGGGGAGGGCTAGCATTTGATTAAAATCACAATCGTACAACTGGCCGTCATAGCCCACAGAAAGTGTATTGGTACACATAACGTTCGCCACCGCTGCAGGGTTAAATGCCGCTACAAGGGCATGCATATAATCCTCGTAATTCTCAGAGGCAATCAAATAATCTAAAAAACGGCTAATCGGTAAATTGGTTAACGCAAACAGCTGATTGAATTCAATCCCAAAATCTTCCCATAAAGCTTTTTTAAAATCTTGTTCTAAGGCCGCTTGTTCCCCCGGTAAAAAGGCACCTGATGGGTTGTAGACCAAATCCAACTGCAAACCACTACCCGCTTTACCATAACCCAATTTATTGAGTCGCTCCAAGACAGTAATGGATTTTCCAAAGACGCCCTCTCCTCTTTGTCGGTCTGTTTTTTCTCGTTTATAAAAGGGTAAAGAAGATACAATATGCACTTTTTTGTCAGCAAAAAATTCTGGCAATTCACGATAGGTTTTATTGGCATCTAAAATGGTTAGATTGGAGCGAACAATAAGATCTTTTACACCTCTATTTAGTGCCTCCTCTACCAACCAGCGAAAATCAGGATGCATCTCAGGAGCCCCACCCGTGAGGTCTAGCGTATGCACCTCCGTTTGTGAAAGTATTTCCAAACATTTTTCTAAGGTCGTACGGCTCATCTTTTCTTTTCGATCGGGACCTGCATCTACATGACAATGCGCGCAAACTTGATTGCACATATAGCCGAGATTCATCTGCAAAATTTCAAGCTTTTTAGGTCGAATAGGAGGCAGTGAATAATGCTGTAGCTGTGTCTCAAAAAGAGGCAACTCCCCATTAGCAAAAGGACCCGATGCCAGCTGTTCTAATTGCACAAGTGTCTTCGCAAGTGGATTGGAGCGAGCATGTAATGACTGCTTCATTACATACTTAGTTTGTCGTGAATATTCATCATTTGGACACCGTGAACCAAGGCGGCACCACTTTGTATGGCTGCTCCTACATGAACAGCTTCCATTAATTCTCCTTTATCTATTCCCCGCTTTAGTCCCTCTTGAGTGTAAGCATCAATACAGTAAGGACATTGGACTACGTGAGCTACTGCCAATGCAATCAATGACTTTTCACGTGCGGAAAGTGCTCCTTCTTCGAATACTGAGGTATAATAGTCAAAAAATTTTTTACCCAGCTCTGGGCTCCAGTCACTAATGTTTTTGAATTTACGTAAGTCATCTGCTTGATAGTAATTTTTCTTCATCCTTTTATTTAGGTTTTAGGAATTGACCCTACCACTTAAAAAGCAATAGGAAATTTGATATTGGTATTTCAAAAGTTAAAATACCATTTTTTTTAGCAGAAAGGAATGACATGAAAAGGAGTCTTAGAGAAGTTTTTTAAAAAACTGTCTTGTTACTTCTTTGACAGTTGAGACTTAAAAACAGTCAACTGTTTTTGCTGCACTTCTAATTTAGATTGCAATTCTTGTAACTGGCTATTCAATTCCAATAATAATTTTTCGAAAGTGGCTATAAACTTACTTTGATCGGCTTTTTTAGACAAATCCTTTACTCCTTTGGGATCCCCTTCACCTGTCAGCAGCCAATGGGCATCGATCCCATATTCCGTCACCAGTTTTATCAAAAGATTCGAATTTACAGGAGTGTTTTTATTCTTTCCCGTAAAATTTCCATAGGTAATTCCTAACGTATTGAAAAAATCAGTTCTATTCTGACCCGAATGGGTCGCAATGGACAATATTCTCTCTTTTATCTTCATTGGACTAAAAATAAGGATTGATAGATTTTCGTATTAAGTAATATATTATTATGTATTAACATATTTTATTACTTTTGTGTATGATTTTCATTCATATTAACATATGTTAAATTAATACATTCTTAACTCAAAGCCTACCCCCCTTTATAATTTTTTACAATGGACAAATTAGAATTTACAATTCCTACAGGCATTCAAATCGCGAGTTCACATAAAAATCAAATTGCGAGGGAATTTAAAACGAGTCGGCAAACTGTTTTTTATGCCATCAATTACAGAACTCATTCCAAACAAGCCATACAAATACGACAACGAGCCAAAACCTTACTCTTGGAAGAAGCTCAAAAGATTGATCTTTTTTTTAAGCATAAGTTTCCTAAAAGTCTGACACCATAATAACATATATCTAAATGATTATCAAGCTATTATTTTTAAATACGGAGAGCCACTACTCGAAAGACTATTATTGCTGCTACAGAGAGCTAAACATCGAGTATAACTACTGTATTTAAAATGGTATCAATCCTATTATTAATGCAAGAAAATTCGTATTTCGATGGTATAATCTCTTGGTTTTTTACACTTGATGTGACGCAATTACTAGTACTTTCTAATTTCTTATTTGTTGGTATTATCATTATGATTTATACCTATGAAAAGAAAACCATTCATCGCTATGAGCATCAAATCGGTCAATTAGAGGAAAAATCAAGACGGACCTTTATGAATCCTCATTTTTTTTTTAATGCACTTAATGGAATTCAAGGGATGTATATCAGTAGCGGGCTTCAGGTCACCAATCGATACATTACAAAACTGTCAAAACTCCTTCGTTTTACCATGGAACTCAACGTCAATAATTACATCAGTTTGCATGAAGAAATCGAATACATCTTCAACTATACAGATCTGATGCAATTGAGAACAGACAATAAATTTACGTTCACCTTTAAACACGACACTAAGAAAGCACTTGGAAAATACCACTTACCCCCTATGCTGATACAGCCCCTCGTGGAGAATGCCATTCTACATGGCTTGATTCCCGCTCCTGAAAAGGGCACTCTATCCCTGCGCATACATGAAAAAGATCAGCAACTTCACGTATGGATAGAAGACAATGGCATAGGCGTGTATGCTTCCAAACAAAAGCAAAAGCGCACCAACCGCAAATCCTTTGGCACCAAAATGCTAAGGGAACGTATCGGAATATACAATGACCTGCACGACAAAGACATCTATTTTTACTTAAACCCCAACACCACCCACAAAAAGCAAAACGGAACCAAAGCCCTATTGATTCTTCCTGTTCTTGAGAATCCATTTAAAATAGAATCGAATATGACTGCCCTTTCTTAAGCAACAGTATGAAACAGCTGAAAAAGGGCTGAGAAAAAGCCTAAAAAGCGAAAAAATCAGTTAAAAACACCCAAGCGTTGAAACTTTTAGAAGCCATACTCGTCGAAGACGAACCACAAAACAGAAAGTTATTTGAACAACTTCTTACTTCCTATTGTCCTAGCGTCAAATTGATAGCACAATGCGGAACCTTTGAAGAAGCCAAAAAAATCCTTACTAGCACCCCTTCAGACTTGCTCTTTTTAGATGTGGAATTAGATGTTGGCAATTCCATTGAACTATTGGATCAAGTAGATATCGGAAAAACACAAATCATTTTCATAACGGCACACAAGGAATACGCCATGAAAGTCTTCAAACACAATACTACTGATTATTTACTAAAGCCCTTAGACATCGAGGAACTTATAGCCGCCGTTCATCGCGCGCATCACAGACATAAAAACCAGGAATACATGCAAAGAGAAGAGCTTGATAAGCTACGAGAAAAACAGCAGCAAAACCATTTTGACTTTGTCTCCATTGCCAACATGGATAAGGTTAATTTTGTCAAATTAAAGGAGGTTCTTTATTGCAAATCTTCAGGGCGTTATACCGAATTTCACCTTATCGATAAAAAAGTTTTAGTGGCCTCCAAGCCCTTAGGAGAATATGAGAAATACTTGGTGAAAAAGCAATTTTTTCGCATTCACAATTCTTATTTAGTCAATTTAGAATTTTTGTCAGGGATCACTCGAAAAGGCGGAACCTATTGCGAATTAAGCAATGGTGATTTCATTCCCATTTCACGCCGTCGCCTTCCTATTCTAACGCAGCGACTGGAAAACTAATAAAGATCAGAAACCTATTTTTTCCAACTTTATAGGATCTAACAAACGATCACTCAGTATTCATATTATTCATCTCTAGAATACTACACAACGGGACCCGAGTCATAACCTACTGAAAAATGAGCTACTCCTTACTATGGTGCTTACCCAGAAAGCACCTTGATGACTGCAAAAGCAAATGGAATGCTTTTACCAAACACAGGTACCATCACCTATGGATTGAAGAAGCTGACGATATTCAAAATCTTCCCACAGAATCTATCTCCTCTATCCAGTGCATTCTAGCGGCCAATACCGCTCAAAAAAACACCACCCTTCAATTAATCCAAAAATGGATGAAACCGATTCATTCCGTTTGGCTAGTTGAATTTTCACAGGAATGGATTCCCTCATACAGGAGTCTTTTCACCCATTGTCTCCCCCTTAATTTTACCCTCCAGCAAGTGCGAAGAATGGAATTAAAACTTTTTGACAGCAAAGCTCTTTTAAGCAGTCAAAAACTAGAGCTTGAAGAAAGAAACAATGCCTTTAGATGGATCCCTTGGGATTCTATTCAACAAATAATCTTCAAAGCAAAAGAAATACATGTTGTTTTGTTCAATCAACGGAAACATATAGGTCCTGATTTTACCGAAAAAGTGCTACGCCAACTCGAAAAAAAAGAGCACTTCTTCCCCCTCAAAAGCAATCATTTTGTCAACTTGAATTGCCTACGTGAAATTGTCAAATTAGAGCCTAATGAATACTGCTGTTTATTTTATTCTAACAGCACCATTAGAATCGATTCTCATTCCTATAGAGAACTCCAAAAACACCTAAATCTCTTTTAAAACTACACACAAAACCTAAATCCAATTTTGGATACCCTTGCTTTCTAGAACCGACACTTTCATACAGCAAAACAGTGTCACCAAAAGTTTTAAAACGCCTTTAAAATCCTTTCTAATTTCATTAATCTAAGAAAGCAACAATTCGCATAAATCCACTTATTACATTAAAACAACCATTTATTACTTTATATCAACCAGTGATATAATGTACGCGCAAGAACCCATGGGATAGTAGATACTTTTGGCAGTATACATAGAACTTCAGTGGAAACCAAATCATCCCTTTATCTTTACTTGCTAACTGCACACTTCCAAGTTGCTGTTTGCTTCTTTATACTAGCGACAGGAGTTGAAGGACTTTATGCCCAAATACAAATAAGTGGCAATCTACACATCGGAGACCATGGTGTTATGCACATCGCTTACGCAGACACTTATTTCGATCAACCTCAAATTACATCTGAGCGGTCGGAAGACTATGGTGTCCTGTCTTTTTCTCCGGACGGCCAAGTAATTAATCAGGATCACAATGCTTTTGTAAATGGTATAGTCCGTCATTACGGAACCGAAAATGAAGTATTTGTTATCGGAAATGAGGCTATATACCAGCCCCTTCTGATCAGCAATCGAGATACTTCATTGCCTTTGGATGTTGCCTTTTTGAATAGTCCCCATGCCCATACCAATTTGTCTCCTGATTTGCGTCAAATCAGCAACCGTTTTCATTGGCCTGTATACCAAGCGCATGGAAATGCACAATTAACCTTAAGCTGGAACGCTTTTAGTCGAATCGATGAATTGACCTTAGGGGCATTAGAAGCGCTTACCATAGCAGGATTCAATGGCGCTGAATGGGAACAAATTGCATCCGAAATTAACACTGTAAACAGCTTTACCAATGAAAATGTCAGCACGTTAAGTGGAAGTATCGAGTCCGTCTCTACTGTAAATCTGGATTCCTATTCCGCCTTTACTCTGGCTCGAAAATCTGGAGCAGCCATCATCATAAACGTTTCCGAGGGCTTTACACCTAATGGAGATGGAATTAATGACACCTGGTTTTTAGAAAATGTGGAGCACTATCCGAATATTAAGATCAAAATCTTTAATCGTTGGCAACGGGTTGTATTCTCCCATCAGGGACCCTATCTAAATGACTGGCCTGGAACCTACAGAGGGCAACCCTTACCCGATGCCCCTTATTTCTATACCATAGACAGAGAAGGCAATGGCTCTGTAGACCAATCCGGTTGGATTTACATCACCCAATAAACACTATGAAACAAGACTACTTAGTTCTTTTTACCTGTCTTTTATCTTTTGGTTGCTTGTCTGCCCAACAAGATCCTTTTTTCTCTCTGTATCGATATCATTTTAATGCGATCAATCCAGCTGCAAATGGATTGGATACAGCGGAAACTGCACGTCTTTCAGTTCGTAAACAATGGATGAATATCGAAGGGGCTCCAGAAACACAGGTCTTTTCTTTTACCACTCCTACTAAGAGGGAAAAAGTATCTCTTGGGGCGGTGTTTGTCAATGATAAAACTTTTATCGAACAGCAAACTCAGTTTTATCTCTCCTACACCTATAAATTGCAACTCGACACCACACGAAACGTATACTTAGGCATACAAGCCGGAGGAAACTCATTTCGGGTCAATGCTGCCGATCTAGCATTAAGGGGGCCCGTTCAATCGGATCCTAATCTTGTCAACTTTGCCCGTTTTCAACCCAATATTGGGGTTGGCTTCTATTTAGATCATACCGATTACTTCTTATCCCTATCAGCACCTCGAATTCTGAATTCCGAACGCTATAAGTCGATCGATGGACTCGTGACTACAGCCAGTGACAAAGTACACCTCTATGGAAGTTTGGGGTTTCGATTGCCCCTTAGTCCCAGTTGGAAAATGACTCCTTCTATGATCGGTCGCTATGTCTCGAATGCCCCTCCATTGTGGACCGCTACTATGACTATGGACTACCAAGAAGCAGTAGAGTTTGGGCTTGAATACAATGCAAATAGTGGCTGGGGAGGGGTTTTTATGTTGCATTTAAAAGGAGGCCTCTCTTTTGGTTATGCCTATGCTGGGAGTGGGTTTAACGAACTGCGACAACTCGCCCAGGGGTCGCATGAGATTTACATTAAAACCAAGCTAAGGGGCAAAAAAAAAGAAGACAACCCAGCTAAGAGTATTGAAACAGTTACACTAAATCATACAACAACAAACAGAAAATCAAAAGAGTCCTTTCACTGAATAAATAAAGTGCCAAAAAACTTCAACCATGTCAACATTTACTTTTATTGAACACACTATTTCCAATCCCATAAGAAAATGGAACTCACAATGCAGCAGACTCTTTGTTTTGGTTTTATGGATGGCAGCCACTTCAGCGACCTTTGCACAAGTAAAAATTGGGGACAACCCTACCGAAATAAATTCCTTTTCGCTACTTGAATTAGAAAGCAAAGATCGGGGATTACTAATCCCCAGAATGACATCCCAAGAACGCGATGCCGCTTTTGGTTTAGACACGCCCGAAGGGATGCTTATTTTTAATTTAGACAACAGTCAAATCCAAGTTTGGCATCAGCAAATTGATTTGAATACAGGAAAGAAGACCGGTGCCGGTTTGGTCTGGGAAAGCATTAGCACCAAGCCTATAATCCCTTCGCAAACAGAATTTCCTGCAAACCCCGTAACCGGTGAGCTGCATTTAGATATGTCAACCAATACGGTCTATTTTTATAATGAAAGCATACAAGAATGGGTGCCCATCGTTGGGAGTAATTCTGAAGACAATGGTATCCCAGGCCCCAGAGGGCCAAGAGGAGCTACAGGTGCTACTGGTGACACAGGTCCAGAAGGCCCTGCGGGACAAGACGGACAACAAAGTGTTCTCCTGGGAACGTCTTCCCCTACAATTACAGTAAGTGCTACCACTCTCTTTATCAATACACTTACTGGCGAGCAATACACTACCGAAAGTGGTGATAATTGGCAATTACTACCCTCCACAAGTCAAGTAAGCGGGTCTCTCAACTTAAGTGGGGCCCTATATGACAGTACGTCCAGTTCGGGTACTACCGGCCAATTGCTTTCCTCTACCGGAACTCAAACCCTATGGGTGACTACGGGTGCCCTCCCTGCGAATTCCGGTCAAAACACCAATACTACCGCCTACTGGAATGGCTCTTCTTGGCTCAACAACACCAACTTACTGACCGATGGTAGTACTCAA
>CBFHRX010000007.1:0-62273 GCA_965658355.1 Flavobacteriaceae bacterium
GAAAATCAATTGCATGCGGCAGTTGTAGAGCTTGTGGCAATGGATCGGGCTGAGATCAAATACTCCACCGTACAAAATTGGTATCCAGGAGATAAAAAAGGCAAAGGAGGCGTTTTTAATTTCGTCACCAAAAGAGGTCTCTGTCACAACCATTCCAAAATATCATGGACACAAGTTGAAACAGGATCAGCCGTTACCTGGAAATACCCTTCTTGTATTTTAAAAGGAGATTATTCAATAGGAGAGTTTTACTCCATTGCTGTCACCAATAATTACCAGCAAGCCGATACGGGAACAAAGATGATTCACTTAGGGAAAAACACTCGATCGACAATCATCTCGAAGGGGATTTCAGCCGGAAAATCACAGAACAGCTACCGAGGTCTTGTACAAGTGAATTCCAGAGCTAAAAATGCACGGAATTTTTCTCAGTGTGACAGCCTTTTAATGGGGAACGATTGTGGTGCTCATACCTTTCCATATATCGAAACTCAAAACAATACTGCGCAAATAGAACACGAAGCAACGACCAGTAAGATTGGTGAAGATCAAATCTTTTATTGCAACCAACGGGGTATCGATACCGAAAAAGCCATTGCACTTATTGTAAACGGATTTAGTAAAGAAGTATTGAACAAACTTCCGATGGAGTTTGCTGTAGAAGCCCAAAAATTATTAGAAATCTCCCTCGAAGGTTCGGTGGGATAAAAAAAGCACTATGCTTACAATTGAAAATTTGCATGCCGAAATCGAAGATAAAGGCATCCTAAACGGAATAGACTTAGATGTAAAAGCAGGAGAGGTTCACGCTATCATGGGGCCTAATGGTTCAGGAAAAAGCACCCTCTCATCTGTTATTGCAGGAAATGAAGATTATGAAGTAACCGATGGGAACATCCTATTTGGGGGAGAAGAAATCAACGAAATGAGTCCAGAAGAACGCGCTCATAAAGGGATTTTTCTTTCCTTTCAATATCCTGTTGAAATCCCAGGTGTATCGGTGACAAACTTCATCAAAACAGCTATTAACGCGCAACGTAAAGCAACTGGTTTGGAAGACATGCCTGCTGGAGAAATGCTCAAAAAGATCAGAGAAAAGTCTTCTATGCTGGGGATTGATTCAAAGTTTTTGTCTCGTTCTTTAAACCAAGGTTTTTCGGGAGGCGAAAAGAAGCGAAATGAGATCTTTCAAATGGCCATGATGGAGCCTAAACTGGCCATCTTAGACGAAACCGATTCTGGTTTGGATATCGATGCTTTGAAAATTGTTGCGGATGGGGTCAATGCGCTTCGCAGCCCAGAAAATGCGACTATTGTAATCACCCACTATCAAAGGCTTTTGGATTATATCGTTCCAGACTTTGTTCACGTACTCTACAACGGTAGGATTGTAAAATCAGGCACAAAAGAATTGGCCAAGGAATTGGAAGCTAAAGGCTATGACTGGATCAAAGAAGAAGTAGCAGGATAATGAACTTAAAAGACAAACTTTTAGATACACATATTGCCTTTGAGGAAGAATTAGGGCCCAAAGATAGTATCCATACGCTTCGTTCAAAAGCACTCAAGACATTTGAGTTGCAAGGGTTTCCCACCAAAAAAGAAGAAGCTTGGAAATACACTTCCTTGAACAGCTTGTTGCAAAACGATTATATTCTTTTCCCTCAATCGGAAAATGCGGTGAGCGTCAACGATGTAAAGCATGTATTCCTCTATGAAGTTGACACCTATAAAGTGGTATTTATAGACGGCGTTCACAGTCCTTTTTTATCCGATACGACACATGACGGTTTAGATGTTTGTTTGCTCTCAGCAGCATTGTCCAAACCGAAATACAAAGAGATTATCAAAAAGTATTTTGGTTCGGTAGCTGAAAAAGACGAAAGCTTGACGGCTTTGAATACCAGTTATGCAAAAGAAGGAGCCTATATATACATCCCACCCTCTGTTGTTTCAGAAAAGCCCATTGAGATTATACATATTGCGACAGGTGCTCAAGGTCCTGTATGGCTACAGCCCCGTAATTTGATTGTGGCAGATACCAATTCTCAGGTACAGATAATTGAACGCCATCAAAGTTTACAAGCGCATCAAGCAGTCACAAATTCAGTTACTGAAATTATTGCCCATCAAGAAGCCTTGGTCGATTATTACAAAATCCAAAATGATTTGGATACGGCTTCATTGATCGACAATACCTATATCGCTCAAGATAAAAACAGTCATGTTAGTGTGCACACTTTTTCATTTGGCGGTAAAATCACGCGAAACAACTTAAACTTCTACCAAAAAGGAGAACAGATTAATTCTACCCTAAAAGGAATCACTCTATTACAGGAAAAGCAGCATGTAGACCACTACACTTTAGTGCATCATGCGGAACCCAACTGTGAAAGCCATCAAGATTATAAAGGCATTTACTCGGATCGATCGGTCGGCGTATTCAACGGTAAAATAGTAGTCGATAAAATAGCTCAAAAGACCAATGCTTTCCAGCAAAACAACAATATCATTTTGGATGATAAAGCAAAAGTCAACTCAAAGCCTCAATTAGAGATTTTTGCGGATGATGTTCGTTGTTCTCATGGCTGTACCATTGGGCAGTTGGATCAGGATGCTCTATTTTATTTGCGTTCAAGAGGGATTCCAAAGAAAGAAGCAAAAGGTCTTATGACCTATGCCTTTGCCAACAATGTTTTGGAAAGTGTTCAGATTCCAGCTCTAAAGAAACGAATTAACAAGCTGATTGCAACTAAATTGGGCGTCAACCTTGGTTTTGAATTATAAGCCGAAAACCTAAAATAAAGAGAAATATGAGAGAGAGTATTGCTAAAATACGTGCTGATTTTCCGATCCTTTCTCGCGAGGTAAACGGCAGTCCACTAGTGTATCTTGATAATGCCGCTACCTCACAAACCCCACAGGCAGTTATCGATGTTATAGCCGATTATTACAGCCGTTATAATGCGAATATACATCGAGGGGTGCATGCCTTAAGTCAAGAAGCAACCGATGCTTACGAAAAAGCGCGGCATACGATACAGGCCCATTTTAATGCAGAACACGCACAAGAAATCATATTTACTTCCGGAACCACCCATGGGATCAATATAGTAGCCTCTGGATACACCCACTTGCTACAGTCGGGAGACGAATTATTGGTTTCAGCAATGGAACATCACTCCAATATTGTTCCCTGGCAAATGCTCTGTGAGAAGACAGGGGCTGTTCTTAAGGTAATCCCTATGCTGTCAGATGGGACCTTGGATCAAGAAGCTTATGTAGAGCTGCTTAGTGAACGCACCCAGTTGGTTTTCGTCAATCATGTATCCAATGCCTTGGGGACTGTAAACCCAATAGCAGAGATCATTGCCAAAGCCCATGCTGTTGGTGCCAAAGTGCTCATAGACGGAGCGCAAGCAGCACCGCATATAAAAACAGACTTACAGGCTTTGGATATCGATTACTATGTAACTTCAGCACACAAATTGTGTGGCCCAACAGGAGTTGGAATATTATTTGGGAAATCAGCCTTGCTCAATGAGCTGCCACCTTACCAAGGAGGAGGAGAAATGATTGCAACCGTCACATTTGAAAAAACTACCTATGCTGATTTACCACACAAATTTGAGGCAGGAACTCCTAATATAGCAGGTGGAATCGCATTTGGAGCTGCTTTAGATTACCTTAACAGTATAGGATTGGATGCGATTGCTGCGTACGAGCAAGAGCTATTAGACTATGCCACTGCCCAGCTTAAAACAATAGAAGGGGTTCGTATCTATGGGGAGGCCCCCGAAAAAACGGCTGTTATTTCTTTTCTTGTGGGGGATATTCATCCGTATGACATGGGGAGTATCCTGGATAAGATGGGCATTGCGGTACGAACAGGACATCACTGTGCGCAACCGGTTATGGACTTTTTTCAAATCCCCGGAACCATTAGAGCATCCTTTTCTTTTTACAACACTTTTGAAGAAGTGGACCGATTGATAGCAGGAGTGAAAAAAGCCAAAATGATGTTGGAATAATTTTTATTTTTAAAAATGGCAGATATTCAAAGCATACAAGAAGAGATTGTGGAAGAGTTTTCATTTTTTGAAGACTGGATGCAACGTTATGAGCATATGATTGAGCTTGGAAAATCATTACCGCTTATCGCCACAGAGAATAAAACGGATGCTAATATCATCAAAGGCTGTCAAAGTAAGGTATGGGTACATGCAGAATTGGAGGATGAAAAGCTCATATTCACAGCAGATTCTGATGCGATTATTACGAAAGGGATAATCGCATTGCTAATCCGTGTGTTCTCTCATCAGCCGCCAACTGCAATCCTAAACGCTGACACTAATTTTATTGATGAAATCGGCCTGAAGGAACATTTATCGCCTACTCGCGCGAATGGATTGTTGTCGATGATAAAGCAAATGAAACTATACGCAGTAGCTTTTCAAACCCAATTAAAGTAAAAGAGCATGGCAGAGACAACCGAAGAAACGCAAGATTTAGGAGAAAAAATTGTACGGGTATTGAAAACCGTTTACGATCCAGAAATTCCAGTAGATATTTACGAGTTAGGACTGATTTATGACGTGTTTGTAAACGAATCAGACGAAGTAAAAGTTTTGATGACTTTGACGACCCCAAACTGCCCTGTAGCAGAAACCTTACCTCAAGAGGTAGAGGAAAAAGTGAAATCTCTGGATGAAGTCAAAGACGCAGAGGTAGAAATTACCTTTGATCCTCCCTGGACTCAAGACTTGATGAGCGAAGAAGCAAAATTGGAACTGGGACTTTTATAGTCATGGAAGAAATTGTCAATAGAGTTGCTAAAAGTCCCTTAATCACTATTGATTTAGAGGAACTCCGAGTCGTGGGCGAGCGTCATATTGTCGATCTTTCTGTATGGTTAGAAGAGGGCTTTATTCTTCGTGAAAAAGAATTTCGCCAAGCCTTAGCAGAGCATGATTGGACCCCTTACCAAAATGCATTTGTTGCTGTTCAATGCAGTAGTGAAGCTGTGTTACCAGCATGGGCAGCATTGTTGGTGACCACTTATTTAAGGAGTGCTAAAATGGTTGTTTGGGGCGATGAAAAGGACCTAGAGAAAGCCCTTTATACTCATTCCATAGCAGCAATGGACATGGCTGATTATGATAACAAACCCTTGATTATTAAAGGGTGCTCAGACCCCGCTGTCCCACAGTCAGCATATTTGGACCTGATTCGTAAGCTTCAACCTGTTGCAAAGAGTATTTTCTTTGGCGAAGCCTGTTCTTCTGTTCCGTTGTTTAAGGCTAAAAAATAATCCTATTGCCCAATCGTAAAATCATTGTAGTGACGTATTATTGGCCTCCCTCGGGAGGATCGGGAGTCCAGCGTTGGGTGTATTTTTGTCATTATTTAAAAAAAATGGGCTGGGAACCTATTGTGATTACTGTTGCTCCAGAAAAAGCATCTTACCCTCAAACCGACCTCTCACTTACAGCACTTGTCAAGGATATCAAACGAATCCGTACTTACACCCGAGAGCCTCTCCGGTGGTATTCGCGTTTTATAGGAAGTGGTAACATTCCGCAAGGGGAGGTGCCCCAAAAAAATGGGATTCAAAAAATAGCTGCTTTTATAAGAGGGAACTTTTTTATTCCTGATGCTCGAAAAGGGTGGATCCCTTTTGCCCAAGCAGCCTTAAAAACTGTTTTGGAAGAAGAGAAGCCCGCATGGGTCGTGAGTACAGGGCCGCCACATTCAGCCCATCTGGCTGTATTGCCACTAAAAAAGAAGTATTCGTTTCAATGGCTTGTTGATCTTCGTGATCCCTGGACCGAAGTATTCTACAACCAACAGCTTTATCGGTTGCCTAGTGCCCAACGCAAAGACAAGGCCTTTGAGAAGCAGGTTTTACAAGCGGCGGATACTATTCTCACCACTGTAGGGGGGGAGTTCCACAAGCAACTACTTCATCAGGCTCCTAAGCAGCGTTTTGTAGCCTTGGCGAATGGATATGACGCCGAGAAATTTAAGGCTTTGAATCGACAGCCTCATGCCCAAGAATTTCATCTCGTATACACAGGTTTGCTCACACGTAATCAATCCTTTCCTGCTTTGATTCACGCCCTGCAACAAGTGAAGAGTTCACTCCCTATTCGGCTGAGTCTAGCAGGTCAAATAGAAGCGGATATCTTGGCAGAAATCACGGAAGGACTTCCCCATTGTACAGTGGATTACAAAGGCTATTTGTCGCATGATCAAGCCTTGCAATTAATGCATACAGCAGATGTATTGGTGAACTTCATTTTTAAAGGAGCATACAGCCAAATGGTATCTGGTAAACTTTTAGAATACATGGCTACTGGAGTGCCTATACTCTCACTAGGAGATCCCCTTTCAGAGGCTGCTGCACTCATTCACAAAGGATCGGCAGCGAAGATGCTAGAAGCTACGAACACGGATGGAATACGTACCTTTTTAGAAAAAGCCCTAGCCCAGAAAGGAGTGTGGACAAATTCGGTTCCATCTTTAGAGGATTGGTCAAGAGAAGGGATCACTAAGCAATTGCGATTGCAAGTATTAGAAGCTTCACATCCTTAAAAACGCAATGGGTGTTAAGAGTTTTGTGTCGCTTACCTATAAAAATTCATTTCGTCCAAATACAACCAACTTTCATAGGGCATAAGAGGTCTTACATTTTGCCCTGCTTTTAGTTGCTTTCGGATGGAAGAAGAAGAGATGTTAATTTCGGGGGCCTCCGTGAATTCTACATTGGGATGGTCTCGTAAATAGTCTGGAATAGGGTCAGAAACTTGCCGAGGATAGACGCACAATCCATAGTCTTCTAGTATAATATCATGGTTTTTCCATTTATGAAACCGCTGTATATTATCACGCCCTACCAGTAACTTAAATTGATGGCTTGGATGTTTTTCTTTAAGTCTTACCAAGGTGTCGATTGTATAATTGGGAGTCGGTAGATCGAATTCAATATCGGAGGGATGCATAGTGGGATAGTGCTCACAAGCACGATAGACCAACTCCAATCGTTGTCTATTATCCAACATACTCTGCTTTAACTTAAAAGGATTTTGCGGGGTAACCACAAACCATACTTCATCCAAATCGGTCTGTTCCACAAAATGATTAGCAAGGATTAAATGGCCAATGTGGATGGGATTAAAACTACCGAAAAAGAGCCCCACTTTCTTCATGTGATAAAGGTAACTATTTCGCTATAGGTGAAGGAATTCTCGAACCGTAGAAACTATTTCTTCTTGTGCTGTTGCCAAATCGTCGTTGATAATTATTCGATCAAAATAGGGGGCATAACTCAGTTCTTTTTCCGCTTTGGAGAGTCTTTCTTTAATTTTATCTTCAGTATCCGTCCCTCTGTTCCGCAATCTTTTTTCGAGTGCCTCCAAGGAAGGCGGCTGTATAAAAAGGGCCAAACAATCTTCTGAATAGTGTTTTTTAACTGCAAGTCCTCCTTCTACGTCTATATCAAAAAGTACATTTTTACCCAATTCTTGAAGTCGGTCAACTTCAGATCTAAAGGTCCCATAAAAGGTTCCGGGATATACTTCTTCGTATTCTAAAAAAGAGCCTTGTGCAATCTCTTTTTGAAAAGCTTCTGTACTCAGAAAGTAATAATCGACCCCGTCTTTTTCTTGCCCTCTAGAGGGGCGAGAGGTCGCCGAGATGGAAAATCCAAAGGGGATGTCTTGTTGTAGTAAGTAGCGAACTAAAGTGGTCTTTCCGCTGCCAGAGGGTGCCGAAAAAACAATAAGTTTTTCTTTATTAGAGGACATTGAGTAGCTGTTCCTTTATTTTCTCAAGTTCGTCTTTCATCTGAACCACTATTTTCTGTAGAGCCGCATCATTGGCTTTTGAACCGATAGTGTTGATTTCACGACCTATTTCTTGGGCGACAAAACCTAATTTTTTTCCTTGTTGCTGACCTGAATTCGCAATTTCTTCAAAATAGCTCAAGTGGTTTGCCAAACGGACTTTTTCTTCCGTTATATCAAACTTTTCGATATAGTAAATCAATTCTTGCTCAAAGCGGTTTTCATCTATATTTACTTCTAGCTCTTTAATACTGTTTTCAAGTCTCTCTCGTACTTTAGGGATCCTTTGAGGGTCTAATTTTTTTACATTTTCCAACAGACTTTCAATAGTTCCAATGCGGGTCATGATGTCTTTATGCAAGCCAGCTCCTTCTTTTTTTCGGAACTCCATGATCTTTTCAAGAACTTCTTGAGTCAATTGTAACAGCAGCTTTTTCTCATTATCACTAATGCTATCACGTTCTGTTTTGAGGGTGTCGGGAAGTCGAATGGCCATCTTCAGTTTTTCTGATTCGGAGATGTCAAAAACAGCGAGTTGTTGCAAATATTCTTGTACAACCGGAATATTAATAGTGGCGGCAGAACTCGCGCCATTGGCTTCATAAAAAAGGGCAAGATCGACCTTGCCCCTATTGAGTTTTTGTATGACTTGTTTGCGAAACTCGGGTTCTAATTCTTTGTAAAAACTAGGCAAACGAGCGTTCATATCTAAATTCTTACTGTTTAGAGAACGTATTTCAAGGGTAATCTTTTTGTCTTCTATAGTGGTTTCAGCTCTGCCAAAACCTGTCATGGATTGCATCATGACGCGAAGTTACTGGATTTCTCTGATTTTAATGTTACGGTACGAAACAACATCATCGTGGTCTTGTAATCCAATCTTACCCGTCTGAAACTTCCCAAAGTCAGGAGCTTCTGTATAGCTTGGGGAATTTTTATTTCCAAATTTGGATGCCGCTACCATAGCGTTCCAGTTGGGGCCATTGGGCTCATACCGCACTATTTCGGTCCCGTTGAGGACAACAGAGGCTTTGTTATTTTTATGGTCAACAGTTAGTAGAACGTGATTCCATTCTTCAGCTGGTTTACATACATCAGCACTTGGCTGGACCATATCGTAAAGGGCTCCAGCCTGATGATATTTTGGGTTGGCATTGGCATCAGGATGGCGTTCGTTGTCTAATACTTGAATTTCTGGTCCGGTTAGATAGGGTTCATAATAAGCATCAGATTCTACAACCCCATAAAAAATACCGCTATTACCAGCTTCACTTATTTTCCATTCTAGGGAAAGTTCAAAATTGGTATAGTCCTTATTGGTCACAATATTTTGTTTTGGCTTTCCTTTTTGGGGCCTAAACACAAGGGCATCGCCTTCTATATGCCAGTCTTCACTCATCCCTTCGCCGTTATACACATGCCATTGATCCGTGGAGCTTCCATCAAATAGGATTTCCCAGTCTGATTGCATTTCAGAAGTTGTTGCGTTCATTTTTTTTTCATTTTTCTTGGGGGCTTCGTTACAAAAGCTCAAGGTTAGGAGCACTGTACATGCCCAAATAGCATTTTTCATAAAAGTGAATATTTATAAGTTGAGAATTTTTTTCAAGTAGTCAGGGTCTGTTTCTCTACCGGCAAAATCGTCAAATGCTTTTTCGGTAGCTTCGATGATATGTGATTGTATAAAGGAAGCGCCTTCACGAGCCCCTTGTTCAGGACTTTTGACGCAACATTCCCATTCCATTACGGCCCAGACATCGCAGCCGTATTCAGTTAGTTTCGTGAAAATCGTTTTAAAATCAATTTGGCCATCTCCGGGAGAGCGGTATCGACCTGCGCGGTCTTTCCAATCTCCATAGCCTCCAAAAGCCCCTTTTTTGCCATTGGGTTTAAACTCAGAGTCTTTTACATGGAAAGCCTTTATGAATTCATGATAATGATCGATATACGTTACATAATCCAGTTGCTGCAGCACAAAATGACTGGGATCGTACAGTATATTGACGCGTTTGTGGTTATGAGTCGCTTCCAAAAAGCGTTCAAAGGTAACCCCGTCGTGCAAGTCTTCACCCGGATGAATTTCATAGCATACATCTACGCCATTTTCATCAAAAACATTTAAAATAGGCAGCCATCTTTTGGCGAGTTCTTCAAAGCCCATTTCGACTAGCCCCGGTGGTCTCTGCGGCCAGGGATGCCAGGTATGCCATAACAAAGCACCCGAGAAAGTAGCATGTGCCTTTAGACCTAATCTTCGTGAGGCGATCGCGGCTTTTTTAACGGTTTCTATAGCCCATTCTGTTCGTGCTTTTGGGTTGTTTTTATAGGCATCAGGTGCAAAATTATCGAACATCAAATCATAGGCAGGATGTACAGCAACTAATTGCCCTTGTAAATGGGTAGACAGCTCTGTTATTTCAAGACCATAACTATTGATTTTACCCTTGAGCTCATCACAATAGGTTTGGCTTTCAGCAGCTTTGTCAAGGTCGATAAGGAAGCTTTCCCAAGTGGGGATTTGAATGCCTTTATACCCCAAATCAGCGGCCCATTGGCAGAGGCCATCTAATGAATTAAAAGGGGCTTTTTGATCTACAAATTGAGCCAAAAATACAGCGGGTCCTTTGATGGTTTTCACTTTTTATGTCTTTAATTATACTGTTGTCCATTGATTTCCTCGCTTATGAGAGGCCACCACTTGTTCTATAAATTTCATTCCTCTAGCCCCTTCTTCAAGAGTTGGATATTCGCCTTCGAAAGCTTTTTCGGCCCGAATGGCTTTAGCTACCCCCTTGTAAATATTGGCCATGGCATCAAAGAGTCCTTCGGGATGACCGGAGGGTACTTTAGAACCGTCTTGGGCAATAGGGGAGTTATAGGCATTCCCTCTTTTGAAGATCTGGTAGGGTTGTGAATCGGTTAGGTGGTGTAAGTAGTTTGGGTTTTCTTGTTCCCATTTCAACCCTCCTTTTTCACCATAGATAGCAACCGTAAAATTATTTTCTTCTCCGGTAGCAATCTGACTTGCTCGTATGACACCCTTGGATTTGTTATTGAGTCGCACTAAGATAGTACCGTCAATATCCATGGGATTGTCTTCGTACAAATAATTTAAATCCGCTAAAAGTTCTGTCACTTTCAATCCGGTTACATATTCCAACATATCAAAGGCATGGGTGCCGATATCGCCTATGCAGCAGCTAATTCCTGATTTATCAGGTTGCAGTCGCCAGGTATTTTTTCGCGCTTCTGTGTCGTGGATGATGGGGTTTATCCAACCTTGATAGTATTGTAGATCTACTTTTTGTACGTTCCCTATAGCCCCGGTTTCAATCAAATGTTTCATTTGACGAATCATGGGGTAGCCGGTATAGGTGTAAGTAACAGCAAAAACAGTTTTCATTTTCGCTTGTAATACTACCAGCTCTTCAGCTTCTGCATAGGTTGTAGTTAGAGGCTTTTCACAAATGACATGAAACCCATTTTCCAAGAGCTGCTTGGCCATCGGAAAGTGTAAGAAGTTTGGTGTTAATACTGAGACGACTTCAATGCGTTGGTCTTCAGGTAGCTTTTTTTCACCTTCAATCATGGCATCAATGTTGTCATAAACACGACTTAAATCAAGGTCTAGAGAGGCAGCGAACTCCTTATTTTCTTTTGGGTTTGGATTAAAACATCCGCCCACAATTTGATAGCGGTCGTGCATGGAAGAGGCAATCCTGTGTACAATTCCAATGAGTGAATCTCCACCCCCACCGAGGATGCCAAGTTTTATTTTATTTTTCATGGTATTATTCGTCTTCTTTAAGTTCTACTTTTTCGTCCTTAAAAATAAGTAAGAAAAGAATAAGGACACCCACGGCAAAGCCGGCTGGTAGTAACCAAATTTGTGTCCAATTATGTCCTTCAGCAGTAGTGTAGGCATCAGATATTTGTCCTGCTACCCAAAAACCGATAAGCATTCCAACGCCATAGGTTGCCAAAGTGATCATTCCTTGAGCGGCACTTTTTACTTTATCTCCTGCTTTGAAATCAGTATATATTTGACCAGAGACAAAGAAAAAGTCATAACAGATTCCGTGTAAAGCAATCCCGATCAAAAGCATGTATGTTAATTCCCCAGCATTTCCATACGCAAATAAAGTGTAGCGAATGGCCCAAGCGGCCATTCCTACTAAAAGTGTTTTTTTGAATCCAAATCGCTTAAAAAACACAGGCAATAGCAATAAGAAAAAGGCTTCACTTATCTGACCAATGGTCATTTTTCCAGTAGGATTGGGCATGCCCAATTCTACCAAAAAGGGATTGGCTTGTTGGTAGTAGAAGGCCAAGGGAATACAAATGAGAACAGAGGTTAAGAAGAACATTAAAAAATTGCGATCTTTTAAAAGGCTGAGCGCCTCAAGCCCCAAAATATCGGCAATGCTAACTTCTTTAGAATCTGATTTTGCAGGTGGCGTTTTAGGAAGCGTAAAGCTAAACAAGCCTAAAAATCCAGAGGCTACGGCCGTCATCAAAAAGGTGTTCTTAAGGGCGCCAGAAGCAATGTTTTCTGGGCTGTCCCAATGGAAATAATAGCTGATAACCAAGCCAGCGGTGATCCAACCGATTGTTCCGAATACTCTGATATTGGAAAATTCTTTGGCAGGGTCTTTCATTTGAAAAAACGAGACTGAATTGACAAGAGCCAAGGTCGGCATATAAGCCAGCATATAACCAAATACGTAGGGATAGAAGGTTGAAAAGTCTTCTGCATTGGCCATCAGATACATGAGTCCTGCCCCGATAAGGTGCAAAATGCCTAAAATTCTTTCTGCGTTAAAATAACGATCCGCAATTAGCCCTATAAAAAAGGGGGCAATAATGGCTCCCCATGATTGGGTTGAAAAGGCCATTCCGGTTTCGGCTCCATTCGCTCCGAGGGTATTTCCCAAATAGGTGCCTAGTGTTACAAACCATCCCCCCCAGATGAAAAATTCTAAGAACATCATGAGGGAAAGTTGAAATCGAGTAGTTGTATTCATTTTGGTTTCTTTATAGCAGCTGTTCGTTTATTCAATTCCTTGAGCAGCCTTTATTAAAAGTTCTTTTGTGACCTGAATACCTTCTGGCTCTGAAAGTTCATCGCCTTCATATTCCACGCCTATATATCCAGTGTATCCAGCATTTTTAGCTAACTGAAGCATTTTACCAAAGTCAATATTTTTTTCGTTGCCCTCAGCATCAAAATCATACGCCTTAGCACTCAAAGCAAAAGCTTTTGGAAGCATTTGCTCAACTCCTTTATAAATAGGATATACGTTAGGGCATCCGCTATTGATACCTCCCCATCCTCCGTCCAAACAGAAGTTTCCAAAATCAGGTAGCGTCCCACAATTTGGAAGATTAATGGCATTGATGACCTGCATTAGTAGTTCTGGATTCGAAGAATGCCCACCGTGATTTTCTACGATGACATTGATGTTGTATTGGGCAGCTTCTTTGGCTAAAGCAGAAAGACCTGCAATGGAAGCTTCTATCCATTCATTGGCTTCTTTGGCCCCTTTAAGATTAACCCGTACGGAATGGCAGCCTAAGGCAGCAGCGGCTCTTACCCAACCCAAGTGATTGGCGACTGCTTCCGCTCTGGCAAGAGAGTCGGTAGCGGATAGATCTCCCTCGTTATCAATCATAATCAATACATTTCGAATCCCATATTTGTCTGATTCCATTTTGCTCTTTACAACAAAATCTTTTAAAGCGGCTTCTTTGTCATCAGCCTCGGTGACGTCTGTATACAACTGGTTGACGTATTCAATCCCTTCAAAACCCCATTCTGAAGCCATTTTTGCAAAGTCATAAGGGGATACTTTTTTAGCCTTTATCATTTTGTTAATGGACCACTGGGCCAAGGAGATTTTGAAAAAAGGGTCCTTTTTTTCAACGGCACACTGCACGAGAAATAAGCAGGTCAAAAGAGTTAGACCGAAATATTTGAGTACTTGTAAAGAGTTCTTTTTTTTCATCTGATTGATTGTTGTTTAGATCGTTTTTTTGCTTTCTGAGCCTAAACTTCACTACGAGTAGCTGAGAAAACAGTCATAAGTCATTTAAAGAAAAACCGCATTTATAAGTCTGCAGTCTAATGTTAATCCGAGCGTCAATTTAGAAAAAGTTTGGGGGAAAAATTAATAATTAGATAAATTAATTCGTCTATATTTGATTTTCTCGTAATCAATTTTCGAATTAAAACAGTATACATGAAACAAGAATTCGATGCCATAGTTGTTGGTACAGGTATGTCCGGAGGTTGGGCAGCCAAAGAGCTTTGTGAAAAAGGATTAAAAACCCTGGTGTTAGAAAGAGGTAGAATGGTCAAGCATATTGAAGATTATCCTACTATGAATGACGATCCATGGGACTACCCGGCTGGAGATATCATCACAAAGGAAACAAGAGAAAAACAGGCGAAACAATCGCGTTCAGGATATACGACTAAAGAATCGACAAAGCATTTTTTTGTTGACGATCTCAAGCACCCTTACAATGAAGACAAGCCCTTTGACTGGCTTCGTGGGTATCATGTAGGAGGTCGTTCCATCATGTGGGGACGTCAAAGTTACCGACTTAGTGATTTTGATTTTGAAGCCAATCTAAAAGATGGTATTGCCGTAGACTGGCCCATTCGGTATAAGGATATCGCACCCTGGTATGATTACGTAGAACAATATATAGGAGTAAGTGGTGAGAACTTAGGGCTTCCACAACTTCCTGATGGAAAATTCCTTAAGGCAATGGAATTAAATTGTGCGGAGGAAGAATTAAAAAAAGCGGTTGCATCAGGCTATGATGATCGTGTTGTAACCATAGGGCGAGTCGCTCACATAACAGAAGGAACCAAACCTGGTGCCGGAAGAATTAACTGCCAGTTTAGAAACCGATGTTCCAGAGGCTGTCCTTTCGGAGCTTACTTTAGTAGTAATTCCTCAACTTTACCAGCGGCAGAAGCGACTGGTAATATGACGATGCGCACCAATTCTGTCGTTCATGAAGTATTGTATGACGCAGACAAAAAGCGCGCCATTGGGGTTCGACTCATTGATGCCGAAACAAATGAGACTCACGAGTACTACGCAAAAGTGATTTTCTTGTGCGCCTCTGCTGTAGCTTCTACCTCTATATTAATGCAATCAAAATCAGATCGTTTTCCAAACGGCATGGGGAATGATTCAGGTGAATTGGGTCATAATATTATGGACCACCATTTTAGAACAGGAGCAAGAGCTGCGATAGATGGATTTGAAGATCGTTACTTTACGGGGCGTCGTCCGAATGGAATTTACATACCTCGCTTTAGAAACCTTGGTGGAAAAACGAACCAGAAAGATTTCATACGCGGATATGGCTACCAAGGTGGCGGAAGCCGATGGGGTTGGAGTCAATCAGCGGAAGAAGCGGCTTATGGTGAAAACTTTAAAAATGCCATTCTAGAACCCGGACAATGGGGGATAGGCCTAAATGGTTTTGGGGAAACATTGCCCTATCACGATAACAAGATGTATTTGAACTACGACAAGTTGGATGAATGGGGGCTGCCTACCGTAACCTTTGATGCTGTGATTCGTGAAAACGAAAAAAATATGCGCAAAGACATGAAACAACAAGCAATGGAAATGCTTGATAAGATGGGCGCTAAAAACATCCAAGGTTATGACGATGGCTATAGCTTAGGACTTGGAATCCATGAGATGGGAACCGCCCGAATGGGACGCGATCCTAAGACATCAGTCTTGAATGGAAACAACCAGATTCATGATGTACCAAACGTGTACGTGACAGATGGTGCCGCCATGACTTCTGCAGGGAACCAAAATCCCTCTCTTACGTATATGGCGTTAACAGCAAGAGCTGCAGACCACGCAGTTAAAGAATTGAAAAAAATGAATTTGTAATCACTGGAATTATGGACAGAAGACAAGCATTAAAAAACATAGGACTTTCTTTTGGGGCAGTCACTTTGACCCCCGCCTTATCAACGGTATTGCAAAGCTGTCAAACAGAAACAGCTTGGGTACCGACAACACTATCCGTAGAAGAAGCAGCCTTAATCGCTTCCATTATGGATATTATTTTACCCTCCAGTGAGGCTTTACCCGGTGCCTCTGATTTGAATTTGATTCAATTTGTAGACACCTATATGGAGATGGCTGTTTCAGAGGAAGAGATCCAACAAGCCAAAAAATCCTTACAGCAATTCAAAGCCGTTGCTTTGGCAGACAATCAAAAGTCCAGCTGGAACGCTATTACAACCGAGGAATTAAAGGCTCAAATTGGGAAATATCTAAAACCCAGTGAAGCAAGTCAGACCAAGTGGTGGAAGGCGATTCAAGAAGCTGGAATGAAAGCACAAGAAACAGGAATGCCAGCTGAAGTAGACGACGAGGCTGCCGCATTTGCTACCACGCGTGAGATTCGTTCACTAGCCGTTAGAGCCTACAAAGGCTCTGAATACATAGGAGAGAACGTATTGGCATACGCCCCGGTACCCGGACAGCAAAAAGGCTGTGTCGATCTTATGGAAGCAACAGGAGGGAAAGCCTGGTCTTTATAAGGCCTAGAGCTTACTGTAAAATCAAGCCTTCTTTTGAAAGTTACCAGAAGAATTGATTCTATTTTTTCAGTAATTTTTTAATAATCAATTGATCTCTAAATTGTAATTTTAAATAGTAGGTCCCTTTAGACAAAGCGGTTATTGGTTTTATTTTTATTGTTTTAGTAGCGACTATTAATTCTTCAGTATAAAATGTTTTCCAATTCGCGTCATACAATAAAACGCTTACCTTTTCTCCGATGTGCGCATCTGTAAATTGAACTGTAAACCCTTCATTAAAGGGGTTAGGATATACCAGAATATCCTCTTTCGTTGTTGATAAAGGCCTTCCTGAAGAGATCTCTTCTCTCTTTTCTGTTTTTGTAGTATACCTTTTAGCTTGATTGTCACTCTTTATCTCAATATTATCAATCGCGATATCACTAGACCATGAACTTCCTATAACTCCTTTAAATCTTAATTTTACAATCTGCCCTGCGTAGTCAGCTAAGCTAACAGTCTTGGTATTCCAATTATCTCCTTGGTTTCCAGATTTTGACCAAAGTGCTGTCCAATCATTTGTTGGTGTTTTAATTTCTAACTCTAAACTGCCCATATGGGAGCCGTACATATGATAGTCAAACTGTATCGTGTCGGTACGATTAGGTTGTAAACACTTTGATGTAAGGAAGGCTATCTTTTCAGGTGGATTAGGCAATGAAGCTGACGCTTCCATATAGAGGTAGTACTTCCCGTCATTGGCTCCTGAAGGCCCAGTTCCATCTGAAGTTGTACCATTCGAATGCCTATCCCAATTAAAATAGTCATAGTTTTTTGTAGACCAAATGCCTAAAGTAGTCTCAAAGCTTTCTCTTTGAGGGCTTACTAAAGGTTCAGATTCACAAAAAGAATCTTTTATTTGAATATTGTCTAAGGCTATATCACTAGACCATGAGCGTCCTGTAATTCCTTTAAATCTTAATTTTACAACTTTAGCTGCATAGTCAGCAAGGCTTATGGTCTCGGTGTTCCAATTATTACCTTGGTTTCCAGATTTTGACCAAAGGGTTGTCCAGTCATTTGTTTCTGTTTTAATTTCAAGATGTAAACTGCCCATTTTTGAGCCGAACATATGATACTCAAATTGTATGCCGTCAGTAGTATTAGGTTGAAAACATTTTGAAGTAATGATGGCTGTTTTTTCCGGTTGATTAGAGCGAGAGGCTTCTATGTATAGATAATAATCCCCATCACTGGCTCCTGAGGGCCCCGTTTTAAAAGAACTTGTAGCTTTCGAATGCCTAGACCAATTAATATGATCATCGCTATTTTGTGACCAAATACCTAAAGTAGTTTCAAAACTTTCGAGTTGTGGTAATGTAGTTAGATTTGTATTTTTCCCACACAATAGATCTTTTAATGAAGGTCCTTTTGTTTGTTCATATTCCTTAGTAACTTCATGCTCAGTAAGTGCTGTATTCCAGATTTTTACATCATCCATGTAGCCTTTATAGAGGGCGCTAAAATCTTGAGACCCTTTACCAATTAAAGTAGTTGCTCCATCATTACGCAATGCGAATACAGCTGTATCTGACGCTACTTTTACGCCATCAATATAGAGTGTTTTTACAGTGCCATTTTTAGAAGAAGAGGGCTTCATTACCATCGCTATATGATGCCATTGGTTATCCGATATAGAGTTGATTTCATATACCCTATGAGAGTGTCCATCAGTATTATTAGGATCGGTGTTAAACCGAAGGGCAGTATCTGTATTTGTTCTAGTCATGGACCAAGATTCAGCCTCTATTATTCTAGCATCAGTATCGCCCCCATCGCTAGTTTTCATCCAGCAAGCTACCGTTATTGATCCTTGATAATTGGAAGGGTGAAAATTAAAGTTGGTATCAATATATTGATCTACTCCATTAAATGAGGCCACTTTGCCTCTTTGTAAATCATTGATAAAGCGAAATCCTTCACTATCACCGTGCATAGTTCCATGATACTCGTTTCCTGAAATATCATTAGCGTCTTTGTTTAATGGGTACTCTAAAATTAAATTTGAATCGAGGTCTCTAATAACATCATCGGTTTTAGTTCTAAATGAAAATTGATACTTGTTATCCGATTCCTTATAATCCGATTCAGTTCGAAGTTGAAAATTTCCGGTGTTGTATAAATACTGTTTTTCTTGATTAGAAAGGCTAAAATATTCTTGAGATATGGTATCGTTTTTTAGGTAGTTTAAGTACCATAAGGAAGCACCCTCTTTTGCCCATATTTGCTTGTTTTGTGAGGGATCGTATTTTATATGTGTACTATCTTTTGCCCTAATAATGGCATAGGTCAAACATCCGGTATACGTAATTGATGTTTGTTGATGATTGTTATCGGTACTGTTTTTGGTAGCCAAAGTAACCTCTTGATCGGTTCTCCCGTCAAAAACTAAATTATCTTTTTTACTTGTAAGCCATCCATCCTCAAAAATAAGTAGAGGTGGAACAGGTTCCTTTCTTTCCTGAAGATTAAAAAATGTTTTGGTACTGCTATTATGGTTTAACTCATCATCCTGGATCGTCAAATAAGTCTCTGAACCTAAATTGTATAAAGACATTAAATTGTCTTCTGAGAATGATGGCTTCCAAAGAAGAGTAGCCTCTCCAAATGACCATTTATAAAGACCTATTTTATTGTTGACAACACCCAAAACCATTTTACTATCTCGATTCATAATAGCGTAATAGCCATGCTTGTGATTTAATTCTAGTAACCATTGTGATTGAGGATCCTCAATATTGCCAGTTGATAGCTTTAATGCTGTTTTCTTCTGTTTTATGAATTGATCGGTATTATGCGACAGATTGTAATACCTCCTGTCTAAAATTGAATTTGATGTCAGCGGAATTCTTAAAAGATTTTTTGTGACGGATCCATCTTCGTAAAATGTTGAAACCATTATGAGTTCTCCAGGCGTAAATGGTGTGTTTTGAAGTAGCCATTTTAAATGATTTAAAGTAGAGCCTGATGGGATTTTTTGATGTGGATAGCTTGCTTTAGGTACCTCTTCTCCTTCAATCTCGTGAATAGAAAAGATATCACCAATAATACTCTTTGTTTCAAATTCATCCTGATCGTTGATAAAAGATAATTTTGCTGTCAATAAACTGTAATTTAAATTGTTAGGTTTAGGAAGAGTAGTAAGGGTGATATTGATTCCTAAGGGTTTGTGTAGGGCATGTATGTCAATATTTTGAATTTTTCTGGCTCCCTGTTGAAACGGAATATTTAAGAGTAAGTTGCTTTTGTGTTTTTTGGGTGAAGGTAGATGCCAATCGGTATTAGAGTATTTGGTTCTATTTGTAAGGGTGATTTTTGGGCTGTAATTTATCTGATATAAATCTTTGTCTTGTATTGAAATCTCAGTATCAGCAGGTTGATAATCATGAATCCGAAAATAAAATAATTGCGTAGTCGTTAAGGGAGGTTCTAGTCCTTTTGTGTTAGGATATAAATTAGCATCTGCATTCTTATTAAAAGGTCTATAAGAACGAGCAGAATGCCGCCCTGTTGCATTATTTATTTGTTGCCCTCTAAAAAACCTTCCATTGGCACCATTTTTAAGATTTTCATACGGATTCCAATCCTCAGGAAATGCAGACTTCCCATTCACCATAATATGATTTTTTGGATGCCTTATGGGAATTGTTATATACAATGAAGCATTGGAATCTTGATATTGAGAGATGTCAATCTCTTTTATTCTTATTGCCAATTGATCTTGAATTTCTTCTATGTGTATTTTATTTGATGGGATAGGGATAATATTTTCAGTACGATCACTGTTTTTATATTTTTTTGCCAGCCAAAATTGAAGAGGGAAATCTATCTTTTTTGACGTAGCGGTATAAAAATCTATTTCAAGAGTGTATTGTTTGTGTTTGGGGTTGATTGTTTCAGTATTCGCTTGATGACTCCAGTTGGCTTCAAAGGTGTAATGATACTCATTTGTTTGTGAATTTTTGTAAATAGTGATCTTTGGAAAATGTCTTTTAATTAGAATAGGAAAGTGTGGAAGTGCTCCAAGGTTAGAAATACTTTCACTGGTGGTGGTTGTCAATTTTGAGAATCCATATGACATGTGGTTATAAGGAGAATCTGCGTCTGGATTACTATTTAATGGATAGGTTTTACCAATATGCTTACGTAAGGTTGAAGATTGTAGTAAGTAATTTTTTGCTGAGCTACTATCGTATGTTTTGTTCAAATAAAAAAGGGCAGAAAATTTCCCTTTTTCACCGTCTAAGTCTTCTGCATAAGAATGATAACTTGGATAGACGGGCATTCTATACTCACCGCTATTTAGGGCGTTAAGACGGGCTTTATATTTTTCACGGTAATCATATAAATCTGTCGTGCTAAATAAGCTTTCGATTAGCTTTATGCCCTCATATATCCCTAACCCAATAAAGGCAACTGCTTCTGCAACGGCAATAACTTCACCTGCAACTGGTATGGCATCTAGTAGTGCTGATCCTACTAAAACTTCTGTTGCAATTTCAGCTGTAGCTTCTGCTCCAACCTCAGCTGCTGTTTCAGCTGCAGCCTCACCTATAACTTCTGATCCAATCAGATCACTCTCTTGTAAAATCATTTCACCTCCTTCTTCACCTATATCCGATGAAATCTCTTCTGTAGTTTCTTCTACAGACTCCTCTACTGTACGTATGCAAGTTTGTGCCGTTACTTTATAATAGTTACACCATAATAAGAGGCTTAAAAAGACTGTTTTTAGAACTGTTGTTTTCATATTTATGGGGCTTATATGAGGGTATCTTATCCTTAATGATTCAATTTTTTTTTTAGTCGTTACATAGCCGCGTTTCAACTTCTACAGCTTCTTCATCACTATACTCTTCTTGATTGCTAAAACGTTCATATTCATTTGTTCTATTTCTAATATATTTTCCATAAAACAGCTTAGCACCAAAAAGGCTCGCGGTAAATAGCCCGCCCCCAACGATACTTCCTATAATATGTTTTGTTGTATTGGATGTGCTGGGTTCAAAATTGATTGTAGGCTCAATAAATTTATATTGAGAAGTTGTTATTGCTTTTGTTCTCTCGGGATTGATAGCTCCTAAATACACACCGTCATCTATTTCAGAATTCTTTAATAGATACGGAGTGACAGCTGTTTTTTCAGAAACAATTGAAAGAGAAAAAGTTTCATCATCAACATTGAGATATTTAGTATTCGATCCGAGTTTTATAAAACGATTGAACGGATCGTTTGAAAATGTACTTATTGTTACCCTTTCACATTCGCTTTTTAAAGTTCGTCCATCTACAGAAGTGTATGTATTCCATTTTATTTGATTCCCTTCCTCATTAGTAGGGGCAAGGCATTTTTTTTCACGATTAACTAAAATGTATTCCTTTGAATCAAGCGCCACAGGGTGGATACCGCTTAATTCAGAGGTGTTGGAACTAAACCCTGAGGCGATTATTTTATCTTGATCACTCCCATTATAGAAAGTTAGGTTGTTGACCGATTTTGGAGTCACAACCCAACGGTTGTGTTTTAAGTTTAGTAAAAACAGATATTCCAATTTATCTTCTTCCGTATCCAAAATGCCGTATTTCACCTGTGGCATGGGCTTATTAACGACCGACCCTGTCTTCATATGTATCAGGATTGCTTCTTTGAGTTTTTCAGCATTTACAGGTGCTTTGGGGACGTCCCTTAGCCTAAAGCCATGGTATTTACTATAGCTACCCCATGGGATCTTAATTTCCCATTCACGCGGACTTCTACTGTTTGTTTCTTTATCAAGAAAATCAACTGTGTATAGATGTGCTTTCGTTTTTTGTACTTCAGTAAAGGCATTTTCAATAAATGATGAGGTGACATCTTGAATTCTATTTTCCAGATTAAATTCATCTTGAACTCCATAGGCATTTCCAATTCCTAAAGGGTCCATATGATTGGTCCAAACCCCGGGAAGCAACTTAAAGTAAGGTTCTCTTGCTTTTATATATTCTTGAAAAGCCTGAATATTTTGAGTAGTCTGCTTAGTCCCTGAGCCCTCAATTTTATAAACATAGTGATCGGCATAATCATTATAAGGGGCGAATCGGTCTATGTATTTAGCTTCACCGGAACCATCATTTTTCATAAATGACCTAGGTCCTCCGCCATCTTTGGGTTGTTTCCATGCATAGGATGACTTTAGATCGGTCACCATTGCCAACTGATACTCATTTCCGTTTATTTTTTTCTCATCAGCTAAAGTGGCATTCACCCAATCTATCTCTCTTGCAAGAAGATTACGTACTTTAACCCTTCCTTCATGACCATTTCCATAATACTCGGGCTCCATGACTTTAACGAAAACGCGGTATTCACTTTGTTTATGACGCAAAGACGCCTCAAAGACATAATTTCCCACCGTTCCAAAGGTATGATCTACAGTAAGTGAATTGCCCTGGCCAAAATCCTGAAGTATGGTCTCGCTCATAAGCACACCATTATCGGCATATTGATAGAGTTTGGTTCTGACTCTTTTGGCAGCAACAGATTCTTCAAGTTGTTGCAGCTTTTTTCTTGAGGACACGTACCATTTGGTATCTCTATTTTTAAAGGCAAAATCAACATCGTCCCATATACTAAATGTCAATTTTTCGCCTTTCATTACGACAAATTCCTGATTCAAGCGACGCTTTTCGGTAATTGGAAGGCCATGAGCCAAACCTTCTGCTAAGGATATTTGTTTTTCATAGAAATTGGTAATGTGAAAATTAAATTTCGTAAGACTACGGCTTTCACTCTCATTGTTGTATTCCAGACATTTCATGGCCTCTACCCAACTGGAATACCAAAAATCTTGTCCACTAATAATGACAGGTTCCGATTCTGGAGTTCTTCTGTAAAACAGCAAAATTTGAAGCGGTAAAATTTTTCCATGTTCTGCTACATCAAATATCATATCCCCCGATAATGTGCCATCGTCATTCAATGTTAATGGAATTATTGTCCCAAAGTCATCATGGCCAGGCCAGGGATTAGGGCCAAAAACTGGAAGTTTTGGTCCAAATACAGGATTAGGGTCGGAGGCAAAATTAGTATCAGCTTCAATTAGTGCGCCAGAGCTTGAACCAAATATTGAACCTGCATAGTTTAAAGAATTAAAGGGAAGCACTAAATCGAACTTACTGTCATTTAATTGCAGTTGATTCACTAAATCCGCCTTCACTTTCTTATCTATTCCAATCTTTAATTCCTCAGTGCCCAATACAAGATTTTGTGTTGTATTGTCGTCATCGACTTTGTGTAGCACATAAAATTTGTCTTCTTCAAACGGGGATTGAACATTCAAAAAAAGAGGAAGAGTGCTTCCATTGACACTAAGCATTACTTTTCCAGGAGCCTTGCTTGAAGGGTTCTTAACTGGATCCTCCCAAACTTCATACCCATCGTACTGGTAATTTTCGGGCAGACTCTTCCCTATATCTTCGTGTATGGTTTTTTGATACCATGTGACAATGTCATTTATCGGATTGTTGGATTCTCCCTCTGGTATCACTTTCCACAGTTCTACGAAAGGTCTATAAAGAGGTGACGCATCATTTGGGGGAACTACATTAAAAGGTTCTGAACTAGGATCTTTAGCAGTAAAAGAATAGACATCGTCTCCATCTGTTTTAGCCGTATAGGGATTGTCATCAGAAAAAGCTGTATTCTTGCCATAGGCTGTTTTTAATGTTCCTTTCATAGCATGCAATAATTGCATTGATTGCCCCATAAACTTCCCCTGTCTTTGGGGATATTTCCCATCAGGTTTTGCATGCTTTCCAAAGGGTACACTTCCATCTGAATTAAATTTGCCAGTTCCGTCTATAATGGGGTTTCCATTTTCATCCCATGTCTGCCACCATGGAACCTCTTCGTCGGGGTATTTGTTCGTGTAGTCTATTGTTTGTCCATTGTATTGGAGTGTAGCATCCATTGTTCGCTGCAAGGTCCATTTAAACTGGTATTTACCATCGACGATCTCCCATTCGGGATACTTGGTGGACTGTAGCTCATCAGGCTTATACAATTTCTTTGGAAATGTAGTTACCCAGGTTGTGTGTGGTGTGGTGCCAAATGGAACCCAAGGTTTGAAAGCTCCAGGCGTTATGGATTTACTACTCATCATGATTCCTTCTCTTGAAAAAGCCTGTGCAAACCAAAGGTCAGGAAGTCCCATTATTTCAGGGATGTCAATATCAGTTCTTCCAACCTCTAGTATCAATTCATCTCCAAGGACTGCATCTAAAGGGGTAGCTGGGTATGAGTTTGTGTCCGCAATATCATCAATGCTTAGCTTTTCTTCATTATTTATATACACCTTTACAGCAGTGGGTTGCGTTATAGGCTGATTATCAGGAGTCCATTTAAAGGTAGTAGCTGAACGCGGAGGTATCCTATAGCTAAACGACTGGTTGCCCATACGAATTGAAATGGGCTTTTGAGGGTCATTTGCATCCAAGCCGTTATACACAACAACCACAATTGAGCCATCAGGGTTTTCAAAGGCAACATTTGATATTCCATCGTCAAGTATTTCTTCATCACCTATATCTATTACATCACTTGCATCAGTCTCAGTACTAAAAATTCTTATGGCTCCCTGGTCTATAAATTTGCTAAAATGGCCCAATGCATAGTACTCAACATTTTTGGTTACCTCTCCCGTTAAAGAATTTATGGTAACAAGGCCTCTACACGTCGAGCAAGCTCCTTGGTGAGGTTGAGGGCCATTTTTTTCGTCTAATGCAAGATTCCAGAATAAAACCCCTTTAGCCCAATTGCGAACAGCATCTATTGTTATATGTTTCATAAAGTATCGGAACTCAACCAGAAAGTCTGTTCTTGGCGTTATTCCTGTTATTTCAGTAAACCATATTCCTTTGTCTGGATGCGCATTGTGAACTTTTGTTTGAGCAGTGACATTTCCTCCATAGGCGTGAAATGCTGTGCCGGTGGTATATTTTTTAGCATCAGAGTCATTTAAAATGGAGATAGGGAAATCGGTCAAATCCCAATTATGGTCCAATACCATAATACCCGTGTTAAGTGCAGCATTATTAAATGCGGGGCCGAGATGTTTTAAAAAAGCGCCTTGTTCTTTTGCAGTCCATTTTGTACTTGGGTAATAGGAAGGATCAAAATCAGCTTCATTTTGAATGGTTACTCCCCAGATGTCAATGCCTTTTTCTTTATAAGCTTTTACATACTTCACAAAGTAGTTAGCGTAGGCGGTATACCACTCTTTTTTTACCCGTGAGCCAAATAAAGTGTATTCGTCTTTCATCCATGCTGGAGCTGTCCATGGAGACCCCATTATTCTTAGAGATGGGTTTATAGCTAAAGCTCTTTGAAGCGGAGGTATAATATACCATAAGTCCTCCTTGTGCAAAGAAAACTTTTCTACAGCAGGATCTACTTGTCCTTTTGGGATGTCGTTATAGGTATAATCTTCAACACTAAAGTCTGAAGCCCCTATGGTATGCCTCATAAAGTTTAATCTAATTCCGCTATCGGCAAATAAATCATTCATAAGGGTTTCTCTTTTTTCTTCAGGCATTTCTTGAATATTTTTACCAGAAGAACCTGTCATGGAGGCGCCAAATCCATCCATGGTTTGATACCTTATATACTTACTTATATCGATGATAGTGCCCGTTGCATTTCCTGAAGAAAAACTGAGATTGTTCTTTTGACTTAATGTATTGGCTTTATCTGAGGTGGTTAACCATACCTCTACAGTTTGACCCGTAATGAATCCTGAAAAAAGAAAAGCAATAAATACTACCGTAACCTTTTTCAGTTTTAATTTGAAGTTATTTTTATAAGCAATCATAGTGATACCCTTTTTAATGATTTAATTCGTTGCTACTCTCAGTGCCATATTCTGGGTAATGTTTTTCGTTTATGGGTCTTTCTATTCTTCTTTTTAATATTGTGTATAGCGTAAAGCTTTTTAAAATATCAGTCTCTTTGAACTGACAACAGCTTACTGCTTAAAACAATTTCTGGAAACATGATTTTAGACCTCTAGTGGTTGTAAAAACAACTGTTTTTACCAGACAAAGGTTCCAACTGCACCAGCTTCCAATGAGGTAGAAATAGATTCCCCTGGCGTTACTATATTAAAGGACGTATCGGTTTCGGTATTGTTCATAACGATAGCGACTATATTTCCCGAGGGGGTTATAAAGGCGACATTTGGTAATTCCTTTGAATAATTTGAATGTATTCTTTGAGATCCAGGTCTTACAAATTTTGAAGCATGTGCAATAATGTAGTACGCTACATTTCTTTTCACTGTGTCCCCATCGATTGTAAGGGCTCCAAGGCATTCAGTGCAGCCTCCAATAGTGTGCGGCTCTAGGTTTGAATTTGAGGCTAAGTTCCATTCTAAGACTATTTTACACCAATTTCTGGTTGCCCCAACAATAAGTTCTCTTGTATGCCACCTTAAGTTATCTCCAAATTCAGAATTTACACCGACCCATTGTTCCGTAAAATAAAGGTTCTTGTCGGGGTGTTGGGCATGAACGGAACTTAAAGCGTTAATTTCTCCTCCGTATAAATGAAAAGCAGACCCCTCAATATATTTTTTAGCAGCTGCATCATTCAATATTGAAATAGGATAATCAACTCTGTCTGCATTATGGTCATAGATGATAATTTTTGTCTTTATTCCAGCATTTTCGAAAGCAGGACCTAAATGGTTTTTTATAAAAACAGCTTGATCAGAGGCTTTCATCAATAAACTCGGATTATTTCCTGGATGCAAAGGTTCATTTTGAATCGTAATGGCGTCAATATTTATGCCTTCACTAGCCATTGCCTCAATATATTTCACAAAGTACTTGGCATATGCCGAATAATATTCTGGCTTTAAACTGCCTCCTTTTGTATGTTGGTTGGTTTTCATCCAACTAGGAGGAGACCAAGGAGAGCCCATAATTTTTATATTGGGATTGATGCTTATTATTTCTTTCAAAACGGGAACTAAATGTTCTCTGTCCTTTTCTATTGAAAACAGCTTCATTTCTACATCCGTTTCTGTACTATCAGCTAAATCATTGTAGGAAAATGGTGTTGCATCTAAGTCTGATGCACCAATACTTACTCTTAAATAACTAACGCCAATATTGTTATCATTCCATTTAAAAAGTTCCTGTAAAAGATTTTTTCTTTTGGTTGGGTTCATAGTATTGATATGCAGTGCACTTCCTCCTGTTAGTGTATACCCAAAGCCGTCTATAACTTGATAGGGTATCTCTGGATTGATCGTGATGGAAAAATTTGCATTCGCATTGTATAGAGGAACTTTAGTGGCTTGTAAGCTAAACAACTGCGATGCATCACTCTTTGTTAGATAGAAATCGACCTTGCTATAAGTTAGGGATGAAACTGGATGAAGAGGGCTTCCTTTTTTTGCACTTCTATCCTTAGAGGAACAATTCACAAATAGTAGTAGTAAAGAAAGTAGTAAGATTCGTTTTTTCATTTTCAGTAATTTACATATGATTTAAGCTGCCTTTTAGAAACTCTTTTTTAAAGCTGTGGTATCTAAAAAAATACTTAGAGACCTTTTATGTAGTTCCGCCAAAATTGAGTCGTTCCTGCTTATATCGATTTACTTGAAATTAGCGTAAGGATCTTAAATCCATAGAGTACGATTCATCTAATCCGTTAATTAACAAATAGATAAAACTCGAAATAATTCAGTATAGATTCATTCTGAAGAGCCTCTCATTTCTATATTATCAACTGAGACTCCATTTTTCAAATCCTCTCCACCACATTTGATTACCAAGTAAATGGTTTCAGTTGCTTCAGCAATAAATTTCCCTTGCTCTCCGGTAAAGTCACAGCCTCCTACTGTTAAGAGCCAGCTAAAGGGTTCAATACCACAGTCACCCCAAGTGCTAAACTTAGCAATGGCCCCTCCAGCAGAATAATCGGATCCATCAACAGGTGGGGTTGACGATGCAAAAACTTCAAACCAAGTATTTTGAACTCCTGAAGTAGAACTAACCAACATATCAACTTTATAGGTCAACCCTTCAATAACATCGATAGCTTGATAGATTCCTTTTTGATTCCATCCACCTCCTTGAACTGTTGCTTTTCCATTATCAAAAGTCCATTCTGTTCCTGAAGGACTTATGTTAAGCACAGTCCATTCTGAAACATCTGCATTCGTTTCAAATTTCCCACCCTTTACAATATTACCAGCAAACGGGTCAGAAGTTTCAATCTCAAGATTTTGGGTAGAAATTTTATAAATGCCTCCTGCTCCAGTAACCTTGTGATGAATCGTGTAGGATCCTGCATCGGGATAAAAGTCTACCATTGTATTTCTACCAATATTAAATCCAGTTCCATCGTTTACATCCCAATGGGATGTTAGATAGTTTTCATTTGTAGCTGAAAATTTATAGGTGTTGTTTTCACCTTCAATAGCTGTTATTGTAAAATCAGCGTCCAAATTTTCTGTTGATGTTAGACCATTACCGTCACCATATTCATCTGGTTGACAAGAGAATATCGTTGCCATAAATAGGATAGAAAAAAAGCGAAAAGGTTTTGTAAAGGGATAATTTAATTTCATGATTGCAGTTTAGAATTAATAACCGGGGTTTTGCTTTAGCAAAGTATTTTCCAGCTCTGCTAGAGGGATTGGTAGGATTTCATTTTTGCCTGGTGTAAATCCCTTATTTGCAAGAGCGGAAGCAGCCCTAGCTGTTCTTACCAAATCGTACCATCTATGACCTTCACCAGCCAATTCTAACCGCCGTTCATGCCAAATCGCTTCCAAAGAGACAGGAACTGATGGCAGCCCAACTCTTGCCCTTACTGCATCTAGTAAGGCTTGAGCTCTTGCTCCAGTTCCTCCCAATGATTCTGCTTCCATTAAATAAGTATCTGCAAGACGAATCATATAAACATGCTGTCTGAAATTTATATTTATTTCACCCCCTCCTGTTGTGGCATCTGATCGTAGTGGTAAAAACTTTTTAAGGTAATACCCCGTATACTGGTAGCTTTCTTCCAACTCTACTTCTCCTGAATCGACATAAGCCTGTAAATCTTCTATTGTAGCATCAAATCTTGGATCCCCCTCCAAGGCATCATACAAACTTTGCGTGATAATATTAAACCCCCAACCAGCAACATAATCAGGAGCAGTAGAGCCACTAGTTCTCAAATAGCCTCTAGGACTGGACATTATATTCAAAAGATTTCCTTCGTCAGGTCCCATACTACTCCAAGAATAAGTATCCCAAGTAGCATTGCTTTGATCTGAATAGGCTACTTCAAGTATAGATTCACTATGGTATGTATTGCTAACGGACCATAAATCTGAAAAGTTATCTAATAATCGATATCCAAAAGCACTAGTAGCGCCTGGAGTTCCATTTACTTCTTCTAATTGCGCTACGGCTTCTGCATTTTTATTTTGGTATAAGTATACTTTGCCAAGAAGCGCTTTTGCTGCTCCTCTACTCAATCTACCTGCTTCATTGGTCAAATCTAAAGTAATGGGTAAATCGGGAATGGCTTCTATTAAATCGGCTTCAATTTGGGCATACACATCATTAGGATCTGCTTGGCTTACAGCATAAATTTCATTTGTGTCTATGGGTGTCGTACTAAGTGGAATGTTTTTAAATAGTCTGACCAGTTCAAAATAGCAAATAGCCCGTAAGGCTTTTGCTTCGGCAGTAAACCTTTTTTTTGTGGCCTCGTTTAGAGCGATTTCTGGAAGCTTAGTTAGTAATACATTTGCTCTAAAAATGCCTTGATAAAAGTCATTCCAAAAGCTATTGGCAATAGTTGACTCACTAATAGTGTAATCAGAAAATACTTGTAATTGTATGCCATCAGACGAACTTCCCCCTCCTGCAAAATGATCATCAGATCCTGAGTTTAACATGGAGATCATATTTTCAAAAGAGGCAGCTTGTTTTCCCAATACGTCATAGACTGCAATCAGTCCAGAATAGGCCTCAGTTTCATTTTTATAATAATTTTCTTCTAGTGCGGTTCCTTTGGGGGCGACTTCCAAGAATTCCTTCTCGCAAGAGATTGCCAAAAGAATCATGAACATAAAGAGGCTCGCTAAGCGTGTTGATTTTGGTTTCATAGTGCTGTTAATTTTTTTTTAAAACTGTAAATTCATTCCAATTTGATTTGTGATGGCCTGTGGGTAAAACCCTTTATCAATACCCAATACACCCCCTCCAATTTCAGGATCAAAACCACTGTATTTGGTAAAGGTGAATACGTTTTCTGCGGTATAATAAATTCTCAATCTAGCAACGCCAAACTTTTCTAAAACCTCAGACGGCAGTGTATACCCCGCTTGGATGGTCTTAAATCTTAAATAATCCCCATCTTCTAGATAAAAATCAGAAGGATTGGAGAAGTTGTTGTTGCTGTCATTGGTTGTCAGTCTTGGAAAAGTATTTGAACTGCCTTCACCTATCCATCTTCCAAGTGCGTCCGTTTGATAGTTTGCATTTTCAATGTCAAGCCTTCTTAATCCTTGAAAGATCTTGTTGCCACTTGCCCCTTGCATAAAAACTAGAAAGTCAAAGTTTTTATACGCTAAATTGAGAGTGAGTCCAAAGGTTCGTTTCGGAATTGAACTTCCAAGAAAATCCCGATCATCAGAATCTATATTTCCATCTTTATCTATATCCTGCCAGATAAAATCTCCAGGAAGTGCATTTGGTTGTATGACAGTTCCATCAGAATCCACATAGGAATCAATTTCTGCTTGATTTTGAAAAACACCATTGGTTTTAAAACCAAAAAATGAATTTACAGCTTGACCAACTTGTGTTCTTGTAATTGGAAAGGTACTTGATTGGTACCCTTGACCTCCAGAGAGAAAATCAATATTATTTCCTAAGAATGTAACTTCGTTTTCTAAGAAGGACACATTGCCATTTAAGGAAAGAGTGATTTCATTTATTTGTTTGGTATAGCCAATTTCTAAGTCAATACCGGTATTCTTCATATCCGCTACATTCCCAGTAGGCTGTCCGGAAGATCCAACATATCCTGGTATCACAATAGGTTGTAAAATTCCTGTCGTTTCTTTTTTATACCAATCAAAGGCGACTGATAAATTGCGAAATAGCCGAGTATCAAAACCGATGTTTAACTGACTTGTCTCTTCCCACTTCAAATCCGGATTTGAGGGGGCATCTGGACTATTGCCAATAGTAATTGAATTCGAACTTCCTATACTGTAATTACGGCCTCCACTAATTGTTGATAGATATTGAAAATCACCAATATTATCATTCCCTGTAATACCATACCCCCCTCTAATTTTTAATTGTGTGACAATTTCATTCTCTTTCCAAAAACGTTCATTTGAGGGGACCCAACCTGCTGAAAATGACGGGAAGTATCCATATTTATTATTGGCTCCAAATCGAGATGATCCATCACGTCTTATAAGAGCCGTAAGTAAATATTTCTCATCATAATTATAGGTCAGCCGTGAAAATAATGAGGTTATCCTGTGTTCTGCACCCTCGTAGGCAGAGGCAACAATTTGTTCATTGGGTATCCTAAAGTTGAAGGAAGCTTCTTTATAGCTATCTACTGGGATCCCAAAATATGCTATGGCTTCACCAGAAGCTATATTGTCTACGTAAACTCCTTGCCCTAGGAGTATATTAAAAGAATGATTTTGAATTTCTTTAGCATACGAAACGGTGTTCTCTAAATTCCATGCAAATCCCTTATTCGTCTGTCTTGAAAGATTATTCTGGGGTGTAATTGTAGCCGCGTTTAGGTAGGAGATAGGAGTAAAATTAGTCGTGCCCCAGTAGGCTAACTTAGCGCCTAGGGTACTTCTAAATTTTAATCCTGCAAGGGGACTAATTTCAACATAGGCATTGCCCACAATATTATCGGACCATTCAAAGTTTCCCAAGCGTGTTTGAAGGTAGGCCAAAGGGTTTGTCATTTCTTGTGCAACCCTTGAAGAGATACCATACGGATTACCGTTGGCATCTCTGATAATCCCAACGTTTGTATAGGGGACTTGATTGAGATTTATTGGGTTTGTTTCGATAAGAGGTGTTACAGGGTCTAAATTTATGGCTGAAGAGAGCGCCCCTCCGAATTCATTATTGGTCCGACCAATCCCTATATTTTTTTCGTTTGAATACCCTACCGTTTGCCCTACTGTGATTTTGTCATTTATTTTATGAGTAGAATTTAAGCGGATATTTTTCCTTGTATAATTTGAGATATCCCGTAAAACAATTCCTTCTTGATCTGTATACCCAAAAGAGGCGTAAAATTGTGAGACTTTATTTCCTCCTCCAATGCTTAATTCATGAGTAGCTCTTATAGCGGAATTAAAAACATGGGATTGCCAATCTGTTCCCACTCCTAAAGATTCTGGATTCGAATACAAAATAGCACCGCCTCCATTGATTGATTTTTCATTTTGAAGGGTAGCATATTGTGTGGCATTTAAGACGTCTAATTTTCTGGCAGTAGAAGAGATTCCAGTATATCCGTTATAGTTTATACGTAATGTCTCTGATGTCCCTTTTTTAGTGGTGATAAGGATTACCCCTGCTGCTGCTCGAGCGCCATAAATGGCCTGAGAAGCGGCGTCTTTTAAAACCTCAACTGAGGCAATATCAGATTGATTTAAAAATCCAATCCCATCGGAGTCTACAACCACCCCATCCACTACCCATAGCGGTTGGTTATTTCCCAATGTGGTAATCCCACGAATCCGAACTGTTGACGAAGCTCCAGGCTGCCCTGAATTAGCAGCAATAGTAATCCCTGACACTCTACCTTGTAAGGTTTGCTCAACGCGTGTTATGGGTAAATCTTGAAGTTCATTTTGTTTAATACTTGAGATCGCGCCTGTAACAACACTTTTTTTCTGAGTGCCATAACCAATTACAACAACATCCTCAAGCTGCTCAAGATTTTGCCGTAATATGATAGTTACCGGTGCGCCGTCATCTACAGTGATATCCTGTGTTAGGTATCCAATATAACTGAACGTTAGAATTGATCCCGCTTCTATAGTAGTAATGGTAAAACGTCCATCAAAGTCTGTTACTGTTCCTTTGTCTGTGTTTTTAACGGCTATATTAACCCCGGGTATAGGGGCCCCAATTTCGTCGACAACACTCCCTGTTATGGAATTTATTTGAGCGAATAAAGCTCCAGAGGTACAAAAAAGTAAAAGTGAAAGTAGCCTATGACAGTTTAGATGATTTTTTTTCATACTCGGTAAGATTTGGATTAATTACTTCAACTCATAAATGTTGAAAGACAATTACAAACTTTTCGAATAAAGATTTTCGACACAAGCTTACGTATTAAAAAAGTAGTAATACCACTAAGAGAAACACCTATAGATGATTGATATACAGGAGTATGTAAAATAACTGACAATGAAAAAAAGTAGTTACTTTATAAAAAAAATGGATTTTATAATAATGTATGAGGTAGGAAGATTACGGGTATTTACAGAATGTTTTGATGCTAAATGAGATAGTATTCGTAAAATCTGGAAAACGTACAGACTTACTCTATTTGTTATAGATAGAAAAAAGGCTAAACAATTTTTCTTATTAATTCTTCGAATTCATCTCTCTTTAAAGCGCTATTTTTAATTCGAACCCTATAATTATAAATGGTATTTACCGAATACCGTAAAATTTTTGCAATTTTAATGCTGTTGGTAATTCCCAATTTAATCAATGCCAATATCCGGAGTTCTGTATTAAGATTCTCGCTTTTATTTATTTGAATTTGTTGGTCAGCTAGTAGCAACGTGTTAACCTTTTCTATAAAACGGGGATAAATATTCAGAAATGATTTGTCAAAATTAGTATAAAAGAGTATTAGCTCCGTGTGAATTATTTCTTTGGATTTAGTGATTTCAAGAAGTTCATTAGTTTTATTGTTTAAAATGTTTTTTCGCATCATTCTTCTATAACTATCTAGCTTGTCAATACCGTCTGAATACAAATTCATAAAAGTACCAAGATGTTGTTCTCTAATATGATTTGTATGTGATAATTCGTTCTTTACTTTTTCCAGTTCCTTGTTTGTCCGGCTAAGTTTTTTAGTGAGATTTTTCAAACCTAACTGAGCAGTATTCACTTTTCTTTTTAACTGCTTTATATTTTTATAAAGTTTTAAAATGAATAGTAGGGCGGCAACAAGAAGTATGGACAGGATACTTATATAAGGTGATTGTTTTTTAAGAGTGTATTTCTGCTCTAGGATTATGGGCTCAAAAGCATTTGATAGTTTGGCTACACTACTGGAAATCCCAACGGGGTGCAGTTTAGAAATATAAAGGATGGTGTCCTCTCGGGAATTAGGCATGTAATTGAAGGCTTTTTCAATGACCTCTTCCGTAAAAAAGACTTCTGAAAGTCCTCGTAAGCGTATGCTTTTGGCCGGTATAAGAGTTTGATTAATAGCCACTAAAGCTTTGTGCTGAGGCGATAATTGTGAAGCAGCAATTGGGTCAACTTTGTAATTGGGTTTTGAAAAAAGTAAGACTTCACTTGAGTTTTGTGTCTTTTGTTGTCCTGTAAGCAACAGAACGAGTAGGAGGTATTTCATAGGAAAAGTTTGGGGATCATTAAGATACTGAAAAAATGATACGTAATGGTTTCAGTACGCGTAACAACACTTTCCTTTCCAGTGAAGTAAGTGTTTATAGAACATCATCTAATCGAAAAAGAGGCCCTACGGAAGGGATAATATTCACTTCTTTTTGAACACATAGGGGAGAAGGTATTGGCATACGCCCCGGTACCCGGACAGCAAAAAGGTTGTGTCGATCTTATGGAAGCAATAGGAGGGAAAGCCTGGTCTTTATAAAGCCTAGAGAGTTCTTAGGTATTCTGCTATAGCTTTTGCTTCTTCTTGAGTGAGGTTCTGATTGAGCATAATTACATTATTATACTCCTTAAGTAAGGCCATAGCAATAGGATCTTTTTCTAACATTTCTGATGGATTCAACAGCATGTTAAGGACCCAGGCTGGATGTCTTCTTTCGTAAATTCCGCTCATAGCAGGACCAATAAGTCTTTTGTTGGGGTAATGGCAGGCCGTACATTTTTGCTTAAAAGCAGCCTCGCCTGTAGCGGCTAATTCAGTATCTATAGGGTTTGAAAATTCAAAGTCTCTTATGGGACCAATCCCTTTATTGCTTAAATCCACAGGCGCTTTTTCCTTTACAGTGGCTCCTTTTTTATCAAGCTTTTGTACGCGGTTGTATTGAAAACTTTTTTTCTCTTTCGGTGCTTCACCCCCACAAGAAAAAAGGAGCAAACAAAAACACATACAGGCAATTATATACTTCATCAAAAATTATTTTAATCTAATATAGCAATCTGTCTTTAAAATATAATCTAGCATGACGAGATTAGCTTGTTTTTTTTTTTTTTTTGACTAACCAAATAAACGCCTGTAAAAATGAGTATCATCGCAAGAACTTTGAGGCTGTCCAAAAAGTCATTTCCAGTAATCACTGCAAATACAATTGTAATCAGGGGTTGCAGGTAGATAAAAGCACCAACTGTTGTAGCAGAGAGGGTTTTTAATGCGTATACATTTAATAAATAAGTAAGGAAAGAAGTGCCTACCACAACAAAGCCCATTCTCCACACTACCTCAAAGGGGAGCGAACTCCATTGAACGGCTGCAAACTCAGAAAAAGTGATAGGGGTTGTTAATAGCAACCCTAAAAGGAACATCCATTTCATTAGGGTAATGGTATGGTATTTTTGAGTGAGTGGTTTTATTAGAATAAGATAGGCAGCAAAACTGGTGCTATTAATCAAAAAGAGGGTATTTCCCAATGGGATATTAGGAGCATTTTGTTGGGTTTTGGCTCCAAAAAGAGTAAGCCCTAAGGCGCCTGTAAAACCGATTAGAATACCTGCTGTTTTCCGCCATCCAATACTTTCACGCAGAAAAAAATAGGACAATAGCAAAACCATAATAGGGGTAATTGTAATGATAACCCCACTATTGATAGGCGTTGACAAAGACAAGCCTTTAAAAAACATCAGCATATTAATACACATCCCCAAAAGGGCGCCAAAAAATAATCGGAGATAATCTTCAGTCTGAATTTTCTCTTTAGGCAAAAAGGGACTTACCATCCAAAACAACAGACCTGCGCCTACTAATCGGAGCATGATAAAACCATAAGCACCGATATAATCTGGCATAATGACCTTGGCTATAGTGTGATTGAGGCCGTAAATAAAAGTAGCCCCAAATGCCGCCAGTAATGCAAAAATCTTTTGTTTATCCATGTATGAGTTGATAGGCTTTTTCGACTGTTTTTTTGCTATTTCCAATAGTTATCTGATCTCCCCAGACCAGAACAGGTCGCTTTAAAAAGGTATAGTGTTCTAACAGTAATTTCTTATACTCATTTTCTCCTAATGATTTATTTTTTAAGTCTCTTTCCTGATAGAGTCGCGCTCTTTTACTCACTAATACTTCATAGCTACCGCTTCTTTCATAGAGGATAGTAAGCTCGTTTTCAGATAATGGCTCACTTTTGATTTCACGCAAGCGAACTGATTTTGGAAGTGAAAGGCTCTTTATAATCCGTTGGCAAGTAGTGCAACTTTCTAGGTAGAAAAAGGTTTTTATCATCGCTCAATTTTTTTTCAAATTTCGATTATTTATTGCTTTTAAGACAAATTGTCTCTGAAAAAAAGAAATACATTTACCCCAAAATAGGGATATGGATAAATCGATGAAATTTAATACCAAAACGATACATGGAGGACAAGCACCCGACCCAGCCTATGGAGCTGTAATGCCGCCTATTTATCAAACATCAACCTATGCTCAGCAGACTCCTGGAGACCATAAAGGCTATGAATACAGCCGTACTCATAATCCGACAAGAACAGCTTTGGAAAAAAGTGTTGCCAGTTTGGAAAACGGACAGCACGGTTTGGCTTTTGCTTCTGGTTTAGCCGCTATAGACGCTATTTTGAAATTACTAGGGCCAGGTGATGAAATTATTTCTAGTAATGACTTGTACGGTGGAAGCTACCGCCTTTTTGATAAAATATTTAAAGGCTTGGGTCTCCACTTTCATTTTTTAGACTTGACAAAGCCAGAGGTCGTAGCCCAACATATCCATGCAAAAACCAAACTCATCTGGATTGAAACCCCCACCAATCCGATGATGCAAGTTGTCGATATTTCAGCCTATGTAGAAATGGCCAAAAACAGCAATACTATCATAGCAGTTGACAATACATTTGCCTCTCCTTATCTGCAGCGACCCTTGGACCTTGGTGCCGATATAGTCATGCACTCTGCGACCAAATATTTAGCCGGGCATAGCGATGTTATTATGGGAACTTTGGTCGTTAATGATGACAATCTGCATCAAAAACTATCCTTTATTCAAAATGCAAGTGGAGCTGTTCCAGGGCCAATGGATAGTTTTTTAACCTTACGAGGTATTAAAACCTTGGCTGTTCGTATGCAGCGTCATTGCGAGAATGCTGCAAAAATAGCTGCTTTTTTGGATGCACATCCCAAAGTAGAAAGCGTCAATTGGCCGGGTTTAGTCGTACACCCACAACATGATCTTGCCAAGCAGCAAATGAGTGATTTTGGGGCGATGTTGTCATTTGTTCCTAAGGGAGCAGACTATGAAACGGCTAAAGCAATTCTTCAAAAATTAACACTTTTTACACTAGCAGAATCATTAGGAGGGGTAGAAAGTTTGGCAGGCCACCCAGCAAGTATGACCCACGCAAGTATTCCCAAAGAGATGCGAGAAGCCCAAGGCGTAGTCGATGGATTGATTCGACTCAGTGTGGGGATAGAAGACAGCACTGATTTGATTGCCGATTTAGAACAGGCCATCGCGTAGAGAATTCCTATCTTTACAGTCACATATGCAACGTCAAATACCTTCTCATAAGCGCGTTTACTTTGCCTCAGATCAACATTTGGGAGCCCCCACCTATCAAGAGAGTCGAAGGAGGGAAAAACAATTTCTTAGCTGGTTAGAGGAAGTCGAAAAAGATGCTGCCGTATTAATTTTAATGGGGGATCTTTTTGATTTTTGGTTTGAATACAAAAAGGTTGTTCCCAAGGGTTTTGTTAGGACTCTGGGAAAACTAGCTCAGCTAGTCGATGCTGGGGTTGAAGTTCTGTATTTTGTTGGGAATCACGACCTGTGGATGAAAGATTATTTTCCAAAAGAATTGGGGATTCCTGTTTTTTACAAGCCGCAAAAAATCACTTTTAACGACAGCACTTTTTTTGTAGGCCATGGCGATGGATTAGGACCGGGAGATAAAGGCTATAAGCGGATGAAAAAGGTATTTACCCATCCCTTGGCAAATTGGCTATTTCGATGGTTTCACCCGGATTTGGGAGTTCGCCTTGCGCAGCACTTATCCATCAGAAACAGATTGCTTTCGGGGAATGATAACATTCAATTTCAAGGTGAGGAAAAAGAATGGCTTGTGCACTATTGCCGCCGCAAGTTAAAGGAAAATCACTACGATTATTTTCTATTTGGACATCGTCATTTACCTCTTGAAATATCGCTCGCTCAGGGATCCGAATACATCAATACTGGGGATTGGGTTCATTACTATACGTACGCTGTTTTTAATGGCAAACAGCTCAAACTAAAAAAATGGGAACCTATCGATGATTGAAAAAAAACAACTGACGTACGAAAAGACAGTTCTGGTTGGAATTGTTACCTCACAACAATCAGCAGACCAAGCAAAAGAGTATTTAGATGAACTAGCATTTTTAGCCTACACTGCTGGTGGCGAAGTTCTCAAAAGATTCACTCAAAATATTCAAATCCCGAATCCCAAAACCTTTATTGGAAGCGGTAAAATGCAGACTGTTGCAGACTTTGTGAAAGAACATGAAGTCACAACTGTTATTTTTGATGACGAATTAACACCCGCTCAGCAAGGAAATATAGAAGAGTTATTGCGGTGTAAAATCCTTGATCGTACTGGTTTAATACTCGATATATTCGCACAAAGAGCGCAAACAAGTTATGCGCGTACCCAAGTAGAACTAGCGCAATACCAATATTTACTACCCCGGTTAAAAGGACTTTGGACTCACTTGGAAAGACAAAGAGGGGGTATTGGTATGCGTGGACCTGGGGAAACTGAAATTGAAACAGACCGACGGATTGTACGAGATAAAATTTCACTTCTGAAAAAGAAGTTGACAACTATAGACAAACAAATGAGTACCCAAAGAGGCAATCGTGGGAGTCTGATTCGAGCAGCCTTAGTGGGTTATACGAATGTTGGAAAATCTACCTTAATGAATGTGGTTTCCAAAAGTCAGGTGTTTGCCGAAAACAAACTTTTTGCCACTTTGGATACGACAGTTCGTAAGGTCGTTATAGGGAATCTTCCTTTTTTACTAAGTGATACCGTAGGTTTTATTCGCAAGCTTCCTACCCAGTTGGTCGAATCCTTTAAAAGTACATTAGATGAGGTTCAAGAAGCGGATTTACTCATTCATGTAGTCGATATTTCACATCCCAATTTCGAAGAGCATATTGCTTCGGTAAATCAAATCTTGAGCGATATAAAGGCCTTGGACAAGCCCACTTTAATGGTTTTTAATAAAATTGATGCCTATAAAGCCTTGCCTTTTGATGAAGAAGATTTAGTAGAAGAGCGAACAAGTAAGCACTACAGTATTGCAGAATGGGAGACCACATGGATGGCCAAAACCAACGGGCAAGCCATGTTTATATCAGCCTTGGCGAAAACCAATTTGCAAGCCTTTCGAGATCGTGTGTACAAAGAAGTACGAGACCTTCATATACAGCGATTCCCTTACAATCATTTTCTATATCCCGAGATAATAGACTCGTAGCTAGTGCCGAAGTGCAAAAATGGCGAAAACAGGAAAGTGATCCGAATAGCCTTCAAGAATTGAGCCTCTACTTTTGGTCCGAAACGGATAGCCCCTGTAACGTCCTTCCCTAGCAATTAACCAAGGGGGATTGTAAACAGCTGCTTTCAGAAAAAAAAAGTTTGGATCTTGAAGCCAATGCGTAGAGAGCAGGATTTGATCAAACAAAAACCATTGATCTCGATAGGCCAAACTGCCAATTCCTTTTTCTTGTAGCGTTTCCATTGGATTAAATAAAGGGCGATAGTCTTTTAAGTATTGATTTTTCAAGCTGAGGCTTTTCACACTTTTGTCAGTTGGATTGTCGTTGAAATCTCCCATCACGATAATTTTAGCTGTTGGTTTTTCGCGTGTCAAAGAATCCATTATTAGCTGCTGCTGTCTAGCGGCAGCAATGCGAAGCGGATCGCTTTTTTTTCGCCCTCCTCTTCGAGAAGGCCAATGGTTTACCAAGAGTACTACTTCTTCACCTAACAAAAGACCCGAAACCACTAACTGATCTCTTGTTTTAATGGGGAATTGCTTGTCACTTTTCAGGGATAGACGATACCTTTTGCTCGTAATCGGGATAAAATTTTGTTGCTTATAAAGAAGTGCAACATCAATGCCTCTATAGTCCTCGCTTTCAAAATGGACAAATCCATACTGATGATTTTTGAGTGCTTCCATTTTTACCAATCGTTTTAGTACAGCTGCATTTTCGACTTCGGCTACTCCTACTAAGTCCAAGCCATTTAAGCCCTCCTTTTCACCAACAGAGGCAATCACAGTACTGAGGTTTTTAAGTTTTTGAGCCACTATTTTATCATGCCACTTTCTTTTCCCTTTTGGCGTGTATTCCTCATCGTGAAAAAGAGGATCGTCTTTTGTATCAAAGAGATTTTCAAGATTATAAAAGCCCACACTGACAAGACGGACATCTTGACTCCGTGCCACCGAAATGAGAAATAAAAAGAGCAGTATATAATACAATCGAATCATTTGGGGGTAAAAAAAGACTTAAATTTAGTAACCCCTATGTAATCTTATTAATGCGCTTTTTACTGCTTCTATTTCTACTCTTATTTTTGGGCTCCCTTTGTAGGGCTCAAGGCCCCAAAACAGTAAGGGTTCACTTTATTTTGCATTCAGTAAATAAGTCAGCAGAAGTAGAACTAAAATTAAGTGGCGGAAGAATTCAGAAAATTCTGACAACGAAAACCGGTTTAGAAATACGGCTAGATGATTCTTTTTCAAAGGGAACTTTATTAGTAAGCTGTGCCGATTGTTTGCCCCAAGAGATTCCTCTTCAGTTTTTAGAAAATGAAGCTCTTATTGATCTAGGGATTTGGAAGCTTCGACCAAAGCTCCCTACTGAAGTAAAAATCCCTATAGTGAGCTTAGCTGATTGGCAAGATCAAAATGAAGTCGGTGAAAGAGACCAATTAGGCGCTATTTTACAAGCTCAAAGAGATCCGTTTCTATCAGTTGCTGCTTTTCAATTTAGCAGTGCTTTTTTTAAACTACGCAGCCTGGGTTCCACACATCAAAATATCAGAATCAATGGCATCGCTATGAATAATCCAATGAGTCGTCGGCCAAATTGGAGTCAGTGGGGAGGACTTAATGATTTCACGAACTCAGCTTCTCAACAATACTATGGTTTAGAGCCGTCTGCCTTTGAGTTGGGGGGAAGTCTGGGAAGTATTCAGTTTGAGATCAAGCCTTCAGAATTGCGGAAAGGAACGAAAGTATCTCAAGCTTTTTCAAATGCCACTTATCGATCTAGAATGATGCTCTCACATGTAGGTGCCTATAAAAAATGGGAGTATGGAATACTGCTTTCTCGTAGACAGGGGAAAGAAGGCTATCAAGAGGGAACTTCATACCAAGCAAATTCACTACTGTTTCTTCTTGAGCGTTCTTGGAATTCTAGGCATAGAACTTGGGGAGGAATACTGTATACACCCAATCGTAGAGGGCGTAGTGCTCCTTTGACTCAAGAAGTCTTCAGCTTAAAAGGAAATCAATACAACCCTCATTGGGGATGGCATAAAGGCAAAAAAAAGAATGCAAGGGAAAGAAAAGTAAAGAGCCCCTTTTTATTTTTGAGTCATCGTTTTCAACAAAAGCCAGAAGTCTATTGGCAATTGAATTATGGATTGCTTTTGGGAACGTTTTCACAGTCACGCCTTTTCCATCAGGGCAGTTGGATAGAAGGCAATAGTGTAGTGGGGGGAGGCGCTCATCCAAATCCAATTTATTACCAACGCTTACCTAGTTATTTTGTAAGAGACGAAGGACAAGAAGAGTACGAAAAGGGGCATTGGGCCAGAGAAAGTCTCTTGCAGTCTGGGCAATTGGATTGGGATTCCATATATGCTAGTAATGCAGCACAACCAATGGCTGTATATGCGCAAATTGCGGATGTAGAAGAATTGAACCAGCATTCAATAAGCCTTCAGTTTCAAAAAAAAATAGGGGTAAATTGGCAATTGTCCTCTGAATGGATGAGTCAATTGTCTGTCAATACCCTTTATGGGGAGCCTCATTCTTTGTATGGCGCTTCTTATCTAAACAACATTTACTCCTATGCCACTTCCGCTTTGGAAGCTCCTTTCGACGCCACTGCTCTATCCCCTCATGTAGCCGTTGGCGAAGCTTTTGCGTACCACTATAAAATCAATCAGAATTCCCATCACTTAAATGCCCATTTGGCTTTTGAAAAACCGGGGCTTTCTTTTTTTGGGTCAGGACAAATAGGAGTCCAAACAAATTTTAGAGAGGGCTTGTTCCAAAATGCACGCTATTTAACTACCTCTTTAGGGAAAGCGCCCCAGCAAACATTTTGGGCTGGAATTTTGAAAACAGGGATACACTATTCTTTATCAGGACGGTATCATCTGAATTTGAATATGAGTTATCAATCGCGCCCACCGGCAATTACAGCACAGTACATTCAACCAAGAGACCGACATTATTTGAACCCTTTAGCCGCAAATGAAAAAAGCATTCAAATAGAATCGGGTTTTCGCTGGACCTATGAAAAATGGAGTGGCAAGTTGAGGGGGTATTATATTCAATTAAACAATGGTCATCAACAGCGATTTTATTTTGCTGATGGACTCAGGGGAGAGGCTTCTTTTTTTGTTCAGGAGCATCTCAATGAGATCCAACAGCGGCATATAGGAGTGGAATGGGCCGGCAAATATCAGCCTATAGAATCTTTTCAAATTGAGTGGGCGGCTGCAATCGGTCAATTTCAGTATGGGAATAACCCTCGACTTATTCAAAGTGCAGAAACCAGCTTGGAGTCTGAAGTATCAGGATTTAAAGAGGGAGTCCAGGATTTTGGGAAAAGTTACTTAAAGGGGTATCCTTTACCAAACGGGCCTCAAGAGGCCTATTCTTTGGGCTTTGTGTACAATGACCCAGCTTATTGGCGAATAGGTGCTTATGCGAATTATTTTAGAAAAGGATTTTTGTCGAATAATGCCTTTCGAAGAACCCAAAACTTTTATCAGGATACAGATGGACTCCCTTTTAGCAACTATGATTCAGAAATAGCAGCCACTTTATTGCAAACTCAGGAACTTCCCTCTTATGTTTCAGTTAATATGATTGGAAGTAAATCGTGGAAAGTCAAAGATCGATATTTTGGTTTTTTCATCAGTATTCAAAACCTGCTGAATAGTGTCAATAAAACAGGAGGCTTTGAACAAGCTCGGAATGCAAATTATAAAACACTATTAGAAGACACCCTTCGTAAATACCCTCTTTTTGCTCCAAAATTTTGGTGGACTAGAGGGACTACATTTTTTGCCTCTGTATATTATCGTTTTCCATAAAAAATTTTAGAAGTAAGCTGAGATCCTAAATTGAATTATATGAAAAAAGTGTTTGTTTTTCTTCTTTGCTGCTGGGGCTGTCAAAAGGAAATAAAGCTGCCCTCTATCCAGCTTGATACTTTCAAAAAACCCCCCGTTAACAGCTCCATTAGAGCTGTTCATGAAGCTGTATGGCAAAGCGAAACAGGATTTGTAGAATTTGAACAGGATGAGAATTTATGGATAGAAGGCTATGTTGTGAGTTCCGATCATGCAGGGAATTTTTATAAAGAGCTTCTATTACAAGACCACTGGGAAAATCCAGAATTCGCTCTGAGACTGCGTCTGGATGCGCAAGCATTGTACAGTCGTTATCCGATTGGTCAAAAAATATATGTACGGCTCAACAACTTAGGGGCAGGAAAAGAAAATGGTCTTTTGTCTCTGGGGAGTTATCAGGCCGATGGAATTGCCCAATTAGCAGAATTTTTGATTTCAAAACATGTGATTCGGGATACTTTGCAAAAAGCCATAGTTCCAGTAGCATTAACGCTACATGAAATTAGTCCTATTCAGTATGGCAAATGGGTACAACTAAAAGACATTCAATTCTCAAAAAGTGAATTAAATAAAACCTATGCTGGTGAAGCTTTTGATGAATACGATGGGCAAAGAATTTTAGAAAACTGTTCTAATTATCAGTCTATTCCGCTTTACACAAGCACTTTTTCTGATTTTAAATCGCAATTGCTACCTAATGTTAGCGGATTCATAAACGGTATTTTAGTACGCGATTTTTACGATGAAACAACTGTTTTAAAAATCAACACCCCTAAAGACATTGTTTTTAGCCAAGAACGCTGCGACCCCTTTTACGGTGAGCATTTTGAAGAATTCCGATTGGGTAAAGTGGAAGAGAGGAATTGGAAACAATGGCAGGAAGCGGGTACTCAACATTGGGAAGTGTATCGCGACGAATCATCATTAGGTCAGTCTGTCAGAATAGGCTCCTATCGATCGGGCGATGACCAAACTATTAATTGGCTTTTGTCACCCCGTTTTGATCTTGATATGCGTTCAAATTTTGAACTTAGTTTTCGCAGCTCGGTATCATTTGGAGATGCCAGTACACTAGAAGTTTTCTATTCTACTGATTGGGATGGAGTAGTATCTAGCCTTGAGAAAGCAAATTGGGAGATCCTTCCTGTGTTAAGGGCAAATCGTTATTCTGATCCTGATATATGGATAGATTCAGGGGATTTTGCAATCCCCATGACCCAAAGCTTTTACCTTGCTTTTGTCTATAGTGGCAGTGGTAAAACGACCCGTGACGGCACCTATGAAATTGATGATATTAGGCTAGTTAAAAAATAAAAATCTAATTGTATTTGATTTTTCGCAAGATCCGTTGGGTTTCCTTATACGTTTCATAAACAGCTGTTCCTTGGTTTTTTAGAAGGGGTTTGGCTCTTTCGAGCTGTGTTTTGGCCTCGTGAATCAGGTTCAGGTAGCACAGCATATAACTAGAAGACAATTGGTAGAGGTCTTCTTGTTCTCGCAAGGTCAAAGCTGTCTTTTTTTCGAGTTTGTCTAGCAGTGTATTGTTGGCATTAAACCGATGGAGTAGGGTTTTCCGATCCAATAGTGGGGGTTCAAAAAGCAAATGGCTATGCAATTGATAGGAGCCATTTTCTTGAAATTCTATGGATACTTCTTCTAAGGGAAAAAAGCGAAGCCTGTCTTGAATACCCAGTTGAACATATTCGATGATCTTAAATGCATTTGGTGTCCAGACGATTTCTACTTCGTCTAGATTGGAATAAAATAGTTTTACTTGTTCGTTAATCAATTCAATATCGACACGCGAGTAGTAGGTAGTCTCTTTCACCTTTTTTTTAATACCCGCCCAACAGACAATAAAGGTTTCTTTAAACACATGGTAGTTGGCTTGCATCTGGTCTCCCTGGTGTTGCTGTAAAAAATCCACCACCCCATCTAGTGTCAGCTGTATGTTATTTTGGGCTTTTTTCTGAATGGTTTTAACAAGGGATGAATTAGTATCCTCGAGAATAACCCCAAATACCTTCGGTTGTGAGATACTACCCTCTCGGATAAAGACACTGCCTCCGTAATATTTCCAGATATTTTTGCGCAAAGAAGTAAGTTGATCGTTGGGGTAAATAGTAACCAAACCCACCACCTTGCCTATAGGGAGGTGCGGAAAAGGAATATTCTCATAGATGACTCTTGGTGGATTGTCTAGATAGGCATTGATGAGGTTTTGAAGCTTGCTATCGTCAAAGAAATCAACACCTACTATTTTACTTTGCTTGTCAGAAACCCCGATTATGATAAAAGAGTCATTAGCTGGATTGCTATTGGAAAGGGCACAAATATGTTTTAAGAATTTGGCTTTTCCTTCTTTGCTACCAAGGTTGATTTGGAGCTTTTTGTCATAGAAGCTGTTTTCATCATTATGGGCCAAAAGGGCCTTGATGAGCAGCCGCTTGTTGATCATGACTGGCGGTTAATGACATACGCGCTCGCTTGATCTGTAGGAAGCAGCGTAATGTCTGCTAAGGTTACATGAGGAGGTGCCGCCACCATATAGGCGATAGCATCTGCCACATCTTCTGCTGTTAGGGGAGTCAGCGTATTGTACACATTTTCTGCTCGATTTTGATCTCCCTTAAAACGCACCTCAGAAAATTCTGTTTCAACCAAACCAGGATGTACGGCTCCTACTCGCAACCCATAGGGGTTTGTATCCAGCCGTAGCCCTTGTGTGAAGCTATCAACGGCTGCTTTACTCGCGCAGTAAACATTTCCTCTGGGATAGGCTTCTTTTCCTGCAATGGATCCCACATTTATAATATGCCCACTTTTACGCGCAATCATTTGTGGCAAAAGGGCTTTGGTGGTATACAACAAGCCTTTTACATTTCCATCAATCATGGCGTCCCAATCATCTAAATGAGCCTCATGTGAAAAGTCTAATCCATGGGCATTCCCTGCATTGTTAACCAACACATCAATTTTTTCAAATTCTGGAGGCAAGCTAGATATGGCCAAAAAAACAGCCTCTCTTTTTCGAACATCAAAGCAAAGAATATGAGTATCCGTATTTACTTTCTCAGCCAATTCTTCCAGTCGCTCTTGACGGCGACCACAAAGCACGAGGCGGTGCCCCAAATCGGCCATTTTCTCAGCTGTAGCCCAGCCTATTCCACTACTAGCTCCTGTAATTAAAATTGTTTTTTTCATAGTATTTATGCGACTCGATGTCCACGACTGGCTTCGTAGAGACGGAACCAATCTTGGATGTCAAGGGTTATATCGAAAGCATCCAGTGCTTTTTGTAATCGCTCGGGTTTTGTGGTTCCAAGTACCGGATGAATAGCAGCAGGGTGTTGTAGCAACCAGGCTAGTAGTATTTGATCTTCACTAGCGTCATAGGTTTTTTGCAATTCCTCTATCAGGGGCTGAAGGCGTTGTTTTTTAGCCTCTTCTTCTTTAAAATAACTACCCAAAGGGCTCCAGGCCATGACTCCAATAGAATGGGCCTGACAATAATCCAAGTCCCCATTGGTCAAGGGATCGGTATGGGTTAAACTGCATTGAATTTGATTCCATTGGATTTTAATTTCGCTGCTCAGAAGTTCTATTTGGGAAGGAGTAAAATTAGAAACTCCAAATGCTTTTATTTTTCCTTCTTGCTGAAGCGATTGGATAGTTGGAATAATATCGGCAGGATTCATCAAGGGGCTCGGACGATGGAGCAGCAGTATATCCAGATAGTCAGTCTGTAGATTTCGCAACGAATTCTCTACAGAAAACCGAATATGCTCGGGGCTGTAATCATAGTGTTTGACAGCCAATGGACGAGCTTCACTGGGGTATTGAATGCCACATTTGGTGATGTAAGTAAGCGCCTCACGCGAGACACTACTCTGGGCAAAAGCAGCCCCAAATTCAGCCTCAGTCGTATACCCTCCGTAAATATCGGCATGATCAAAATGCGTAATTCCCAATTCGACAATAGCGTCAATACGAGCCGCCATTTCTGCTGTTGACAGTTGCGCTCCCCAGCTTCCCCAGGTCATCGTTCCCGAAATTATTCTTGAATATTTAAAGTCCATTCCGATTGGTTGTTATATTTTGACCTAAAATAATGACAAATAGCCCCTAGCTAAAAGGCTTACAAGGGTTTTTTTAACCAATTATTAACAACTGCAACTGAATATATTTAGCATTTTTGGACTCCTAAAATAAAGGATACGCTATGAGTGAGACAAAACAAGCCGTTGACATGACGGCCTTAAATGAAAAAATTCAAAAAGAAAGCGCCTTTATCGACCTACTAACGATGGAGATTAACAAGGTAATTGTCGGTCAAAAAGACATGGTCGAAAGACTCTTAATTGGGTTGATAGGGCAAGGACACATTTTGTTAGAAGGGGTACCCGGACTCGCTAAAACACTAGCCATTAACACATTAAGCCAGGCTGTAAAAGGGCAGTTTAGTCGCATTCAGTTTACCCCAGATTTATTGCCTGCCGATGTCGTCGGTACCATGATCTACAATGTCAAGGACAATGATTTTTCCATTAAAAAAGGCCCCGTTTTTGCCAATTTTGTCTTGGCAGATGAAATCAACCGAGCCCCAGCGAAAGTACAATCGGCTTTACTAGAAGCCATGCAGGAGAAACAAGTTACCATTGGAGACACGACTTTTCCGCTTCCCAAACCCTTTTTGGTGATGGCCACACAAAACCCTGTAGAACAAGAAGGAACCTACCCACTACCCGAAGCGCAAGTAGACCGGTTTATGCTCAAAACGGTTATAGATTATCCAAAACTTGACGACGAACAATTGATTATTCGATCCAACCTTTCATCGGCTAATGAAAAAGTCAAAGCGGTTGTAACACCAAAGCAGATATTGACAGCACAGCAGACGGTTCGAGAGGTGTATATGGATGAGAAAATTGAAAAATACATTCTCGATATTATTTTCGCAACCCGCTATCCAGAACGTTATGGATTGGAAAAAATAAAACCCTTAATTAATTTCGGTGCCTCCCCAAGGGGGAGTATAAATCTCGCCGTAGCAGCAAAATGTAATGCTTTTTTAAAGCACCGTGGGTATGTTATTCCAGAAGATGTTCGAGCGGTCGTACTAGATGTACTGCGCCATAGAATAGGCCTAACATACGAGGCTGAAGCCGAAAATATTACGAGTGAAGATTTGATTGATCAAATCATCAATGAGGTAGAAGTACCTTAGGTACACGACCAACAGCATTATAATTTATGGATACCAAGGAACTTTTAAAAAAGGTTCGAAAGATTGAAATTAAAACCCGGCGTTTGAGTGATAACGTCTTTGGAGGAGAGTATCACAGTACTTTCAAAGGGCGTGGTATGACCTTTAGCGAGGTCCGTCAATACCAATATGGAGATGACGTTCGGGCGATTGATTGGAATGTAACAGCACGCTATCAAGAGCCCTTTGTTAAGGTGTTTGAAGAAGAACGCGAGTTGACATTATTATTGGCAGTAGACATCAGCGGATCTGCTTTTTTTGGTACCCAATCGCAATTCAAAAAAGAAGTGTTGACGGAGATTGCCGCGACACTCGCTTTTTCAGCGCTGCAAAATAACGACAAGGTGGGTCTGATTTTATTTTCAGAGGAAATAGAACTTTACATCCCTCCCAAAAAGGGGCGTTCTCATATTCTTAGAATCATACGGGAAATGCTAGAGTTTCAACCCCAACACAAAGGGACTTCGATCAGCAAAGCATTTGAATTTATTTCGGCTGTTCTCAAAAAGAAAGCGATTGTATTTGTGCTTTCGGATTTTATAGCACCATTAGAGTATGAGAAAAATCTCAGGATAGCAGCGAAAAAACACGATTTAACGAGTATCCGATTATACGACCCCAGGGAAGCTACAATCCCCAACTTAGGTTTGGTGCCTATGCGAGATAGTGAAACCGGGAAAATGCAATGGATTAGTACACAATCTCGTCGATTGCGACAGGCCTATGCGACGCAATATCGAGAACAGACACAAGCATTTGAAAGCCTGCATCAAAAAAACGGGGCGGGTACCATCGGTTGTTCTGTTAATGAGAGCTACGTTACTAAACTTTTGGGGTATTTCAAGGCGCGAATATGATGAGAAGATGTGTTCCAATGCTACTACTTATAAGCCTCCAATGGGGCTGGTCCCAAAAAGCCACAGCTGAATTAAATACAGCTGTTGACTCTCTTTCTGTCCTCATTGGTGCCCAACTTAATTATACCCTACAGCTCAAAGCCGATAGTACGGATCAAGTCGTATTCCCAGAGCGAACTTCCTTTTTGCCTTTTGAGATTATTGAAGACTTTCCATTGGATACGTTTCGCGCACAAAGTCATTATCTGTTCACCAAAAAATATGCGCTGATACAGTTTGATTCAGGGCGCTACTGGTTGCCCCAACAGCGGGTTATTGTCAATGGGAATACCCTTCTTTCGGATTCCATAGAGATTGAAGTTCGCGACGTACTTGTAGACACCCTCAAGCAGAAGATGTTCGAGATAAAGCCCATTATAGAGGTCGCGCATAACTATGACAGATGGATTCAAAACGGCTTGATGGCATTGGGCATTCTCATTCTATGTTTGGCAGGGGTCTATGCCTATTTTAGGTTTCAAAAGCGGAAATCCGAAAAAGCCCAAGCGCTTCCCCCTTTTGATCAAGCTCTTGCAGATTTAAAATCCCTTGAAGATAAAGTACCTCAGAATCAAGAGGAGTTTAAATTGTATTATTCCAGGCTGACTGATATTGTTCGTCGCTACCTAGAAGAAGAAGCTAAAGTCGATGCTATGGAAAGTACCTCAGAAGAACTCCTAGGCAAGCTTGAGCTCCTTCAGGATGCTGGTAAAATCAACCTGGAAACAGCGACATTAAAAAACTTAAAGCATGTTTTGCAAACGGCTGACTTGGTTAAGTTTGCCCGATCACTGCCCGATCCTGGGAGTGTCTCTGTCGACCGAGAATTGGTTCAAGAAGTGGTAGAAGACACTCAGAAAGGCTTACCAGAACCCACCCTTGAAGAGATGCAACAGAAAGCAGCGTATCAAAAGTTGCTTCGCAAGCAAAGACAAAAGAAAAGACTGCGGATTGCAGTGTATAGCAGTTTGGGTGTACTCACTATCAGTTTAGTGAGTTCTATCCTTTGGTTTGGGTACTACCCCGTGAGAGATACTTTATTGGGATATCCGACTAAGAAACTTGAAAACAACGAATGGGTCAGCAGTATGTATGGAATGCCTCCCATTCGTATCAATACCCCAGAGGTACTTAAACGGGTGGAGTCTCTTGATGAAAATGTGTTTAAGCATTTTGTTATGGGGACCCCTGATGACGCTTTTTTTGTGGCCCTAAAGTTTAGTGAAAAACCAAAAGAATCAACTTCAGAAGAAGACCAGCAGCCAAATGTAGCTACTGAAAAAGAGGTACAAGCGATCGTTGATGAGGCTATTGAAAACTATCAATCTCTTGGCGCTGCCAATATTCTCATCAATTCTGAGGTTATCGAAACGGCTTCTGGGATACCGGCACTGCGACTCTACGGAAGTTTAGACTTCAATAGTCCAAGCGCCAATAAACCAGTGCGGAAAAATTTCACCAATGTAATTTTTGATTTTAAAGAAGGAAAAATTGAGCTTGTTGTCTTGTATCAAAAAGACGATCGCTATGGGAGTAGTTTGGAAAAAAGAATAGTGGACAGTATTGAACTTATAAAAGAATTGTAAAAGGTGTTAGACGGAATTTATTTTGCGAATCCCAACTACCTCTGGTTGTTTTTATGTTTGCCTTTATGGCTGGTATGGGAATACCTTACGCGGACCCAATCACAGCCCCATCTAAAATGGTCGTCATTGGGAGGCTTTGATAAAAAGCATCGTGGACTGGCTCGGTTCCGTTTTGCCTTAATTGGGTTTCGATTTTTAACATTGGCAGCACTTATTCTAGCAATAGCACGTCCCCAAACAAAAGACGTCTCTACTCGAACGGTAACCAATAGCGGTATTGATATTGTAATGGCAATTGATGTTTCATCAAGTATGCTGGCGCAAGACTTAAAACCAAACCGATTGACTGCCTTGAAAAGGGTTGCTAGTGATTTTATTGGAAATCGATTAAGCGATCGAATTGGTTTGGTTGTATATGCTGGCGAAAGCTATACAAAAACCCCCATAACCAGTGATAAAAATATCGTCAAAAACAGTTTAGAAGAAATCAATTTTGAAGGCTTGATAGAAGATGGAACAGCCATTGGAATGGGCTTGGCAACTTCTGTAAACAGGCTTAAAGACAGCCGTGCCAAAAGCAAAGTGATCATTCTATTAACGGATGGGGTGAATAATTCTGGATTCATCGATCCCAGAATCGCGGCAGAATTAGCTGTGGAATACAACATAAAGACCTATACTATCGGTTTGGGAAGCAATGGAACAGCAAGAGCACCAGTAGGCATTTTACCGAATGGTAAGTTTCAATATGGTTTGACCAAAGTAGAAATAGATGAAGAGCTGTTACGCACCATCGCTAAAACAACGGGAGGGCTTTATTTTAGAGCGACTGACAATCAACGTTTGGTGGAGATTTATGAAGAGATAAATAAGTTAGAAAAAACAGAAATTGAAGAGTTTAAGTATTACAATTTCGAAGAGAAATTCCGTCCGCTAGCCCTCTTGGCATTGGTGCTTTTGGTGTTGGAATGGTTGTTGCGAAAAACACTATTTAAAAGTTTTATATAGATGTATCAACTTGATTTGCCTATTTATTTATATGCATTGGCCTTGCTACCCGCAATATGGCTTGGGGAGATGACTTATGCTGCCTGGCAAAGAAAGCGGCAAGCAGCGTTAGGGAGCAGTGAATTATTGGATCAATTAAGCCCCAATAGGTCTCCTTTTAAATCCCGTCTTAAGCTCTTGTTATTGAGTCTGGCGATCATGAGTCTTATCGGTGGATTGGTGAACCCTAAGATAGGAACTGAGTTGGAAACGGTTACTCGTGAGGGAGTGGATTTGGTTTTTGCGGTTGATGTTTCTAAAAGTATGTTAGCGGAAGACATAGCCCCTAACAGGTTAGAAAAATCAAAACGTCTTGTCTCAGCCATCATCAATCGTTTGGCTAGTGACCGAGTAGGAATTATCGCGTATGCCGCACAAGCCGTCCCCCAGCTTCCTATCACGACAGACTATGGTGCAGCGAAAATGTTTCTTCAAGGACTTAATACAGAAATGCTTTCCTCGCAGGGAACGGCTCTTGATGCTGCCTTGGATTTGTCTGCCACTTTCTTTGATGACGCTGCCCAAACAAATAAAGTGGTCTTTCTTATAACAGATGGAGAAGACCATTCCGAAGAAGGTCTTACTGCAGCCAATAGAGCAGCAGCTGCGGGGATTACTATCTTTACCTTAGGAGTAGGTACAGAAGCAGGATCGCCCATACCGCTGAAAAAAAATGGTGTTGTTGAAAGCTATAAAAAAGACCTCGAAGGAGAGGTGGTCGTCACCAAAAGAAATTCAGAGATGCTCGCTCAAATTGCCCAAGCAACAGGGGGAAGTTATCAAGATGGGAACAACACCCAGCAGGTATTGGATTTTGTAATTGAACAACTTAAGTCCATGGACAAAAAAGAATTTGAAGCCAAGAAATTTGTCAGTTACAAAGACCAGTTCCAGGCTTTTCTTTTTGGAGCATTCCTGCTAATTTTGGTGGATAGAATGGTATTTTCCACGGGTACAAAATGGATTCAGCGATTGAACTTGTTTAATGAAAAATCAAAATAAAAGACAGATATGAAATTTTGGTTGGTTCTTTTTTTAACAGTTAATGGGCTCTGGGCTCAGAACTCAGAAGTGTCGAATACGATAGCTGAAGCCAACGACTTATTGAAGAATAAAGAGGGTGTCGGATCTGAAATGGAATACCGAAAAGCCCTGTCTAAAAACCCAAGTCGTGTAGAAGCATTGTATAATTTGGGGAATAATCATTACCAGGAAGGAGATTTTGACGAAGCCGCACAGCGCTATTTTGAAACTCAAAAGAAAACAAATAGTCGCGCAGAGCGCCACAAAGCATTTCACAATATGGGAAATGTGAATATGGAACAAAAAGACTACGCCAAAGCTGTTGAGGCCTATAAAAATGCGCTTCGAAATAATCCAGCTGATGAAGAAACACGCTATAATTATGCGTTGGCAAAAGAATTGTTAGAAAAAGAAAAACAGCAGCAAGATCAGAATCAAGATCAAAACCAGGACCAGAATAAAGAGCAGAACCAAGACAAAGATCAAGACCAAAAGGAAGGCGATCAAGACAAAGACCAAGGAGATCAAAAGGAAGAGGGTGATGAAGGGGATGAAAAAGGGGAGCAAGACCAAGATAAAAACAAGGACGAGGGGGATGACAAAAAGGACTCTGACCAGCAAGACGATACTAAAAAAGAGCAGCCAAAACCCCAAAGCCCACCAAAGCCAAAAGAAGGACAGCTCTCTCCCCAACAAGTAAAAAGCTTGTTGGAAGCCATGAACAATCAGGAGAAAAAAGTCCAAGATAAAATCAAGGCAAAAAAGGTAAAAGGAACCCCGGTAAAAGGAAAAAAAGATTGGTAATATGACCAAAGTAGCTTCGTATCGTTTCTTCTTTCAGTGCCTCCTTTTTTTGGCAATCGTTCCCCAATCCTGGGGACAGGTCACTTTTGATGCCAGAGTAAGTAAAAAGAAATTAGGGCTTAATGAGCGCTTACGAGTTGATTTTGTGATGAATGAAAATGGAGATAATTTTTCGCCTCCTACTTTTGAAGGCTTCCGGGTATTGGGAGGACCGAATCAATCTATCAGTAATTCATATGTCAATGGGAAACGTAGTTTTTCGAAATCCTTCACCTACTTTTTATCTCCGATGCGCAAGGGGCGTTTGACCATTCCGCAAGCGACTGTAGACATAGAGGGGGAGACCTATAAAACGAGCCCCATTCAAGTTCAAGTAACAGAAGCAGTTGCCGTTCCCAAAGATCCCAATAGTGTTGAATACTTGGCTGATCAAAATATGCATTTGGTAGCCGAACTCTCAAAACGGAATCCCTATTTAAACGAGCGTGTAACGGTACTCTATAAATTGTATTTTAGAAATCCTGTTAAGATATCAGAGGCGCCACGAGAGCTAGAAAGTCCAAAGTTTGTTGACTTTTGGAGTCAAAACATAAAAATTCCTCAGCTAAAAATAGAACAAGCGACCTATAAAGGAGAAGCTTATAATGTTGTGGTATGGCGAAAAACGGTTTTGTATCCTCAAAAGACCGGGAAGCTTGTTTTAGAACCCTTGACTTTAAATGTCCTAGCAGAATTACCGACCAACCGCAGAGATTTTTTTGGTGATCGGATTATGCGTCAAGTAAATAGAGTGGTAACAGCAGGGGAAACGACTTTACAAGTAAAGCCACTTCCTGAGGCAGGGAAGCCAGAAGATTTCAACGGCGCAGTTGGGGAGTTTGATTTTGATGTATTAGTAAACAAAGAAACATTAAAAGCCTCAGAATCTTTTCAAGTTCGTGTCAAAGTGAATGGAACAGGAAATCTGACTTTATTTGAGCTGCCGAAGCTCAAAATGCCCAATACTCTAGAGGTCTACGAACCCGAACACAAAGAAGAGGTGAAGGTAAACCTAAGAGGGATGCAGGGCACTATCCAAGACACCTATACTGTAGTGCCACAATACCAAGGTAAATATCCAATCTCGGCACTCGTTTTCAGTTATTTTAACCCCAAAACCGGTCAATACGAAAAACGAAGTTCTAAGAATTTCATTGTTGATGTTTTTGAAGGTCCGATAGCCAACACAGTTGCTAAGCCTAGTGCAAGCCCTTCCAATATAATATCGGCTCCCAATGCTAATTTTAAATTCATCAAGCTCACATCAAATTGGCAAGCCATTGTTTCGGACCCTTTTTGGGGAAGTAAGCGCTTTTTTGCAGGACTGGTGAGCCCATTAATTTTAGTGTTACTAATGCTTCCCCTTCGGCGTTGGAGAAAAAATTCGGTGCCTGATCTACAAACGCGTAAGCAAAAAGCAGCCAGTCGAAGAGCACGAAAATTCCTAGTAGCAGCCAAAAAACACAGTTCGGATAAAACAAAATTCTACGAAGCATTAGAAGCCGCCTTGCACCATTTTTTAAAATCAAAACTCAAAATTGAAACTACTGATTTTAACAAGCAACGAATTCAGGCTTTATTAGAAGAGAAAAACATTGATAAAAGCTTGGTTGCTGAGTTTGTAGGATTGTTGCAGAATTGCGAGCAGGCTCGATATGCCCCTTCTACAGAAGTTCAAATTCAAAATGATTACGAGGCAGCAGTTAAAATAATAACCCAAATGGACAGAATGGTATGAATAGAAGCTTGATTTTCTTGTGTTTTTTACTGCTGCCCTTTAACGCGGACCCACTGTTCGCGCAGACGGCCGAAGAATGGTTTAAAAAAGGGAATACGGCTTATACAAACGCTGCTTATAAACAGGCGATAGAGGCCTATGAAAAGGCGCTTGAAACAGGTCAGCACAGCGCTGCCCTTTATCATAATCTAGGCAGCTCTTATTACCGATTAAATCAGGTTGCTGAAAGTATCTACTATTTTGAAAAAGGATTGGTATTGGCTCCTAGCGATCCAGATCTTAACAACAACATATTGTTTGCGAAAAACATGACGGTTGATGCGATAGAAGAATTGCCGCAAACCCAAGTAAAACAATTCCAAAATCAAATACTGGCAGCTTTAAGTATGACACAGTGGTCGTGGCTTACACTTGTTCTAATATGGTTATTCGCTTTGTTATTTATAGCGTATTTATGGATGCAGTCTTCAAAAGTAAAAAAGCGTTTATTTGTTAGCGCTCTCTTATTTGGGCTTATGGGAGGCTTCTCTTTTGTGATAGCTTCTCAGAAAAACACACTGCTAGAATCTCAGCAGTATGGGATCGTTTTCTCGGAAAGAATGGACGTAAACAATGAACCCAATACCAGATCAGAGATACAGTTTACACTCCACGAAGGGACCAAAGTTCAAATTGTAGAAGTCTTCGAAAACTGGCAAAAAATCAGAATCGCTAACGGTGCAGAAGGATGGGTTTCCGGCGCCGATATAAAAATATTATAAGGGCTTACACAATCGAATTTGGAAAATACGTTTCTTTTGAATCAAAGATCCAATCAAAAAGAAAACCCCCTATTTCCAATATAGGAGTATAGAGCAAAGAAGCTGCGATCATCTCGGAATCCAAAAGAGTAATCATAAAGTTGATTTGTTCAATTGCGAGTAAAATAGCACTTAAAAAGACCCCAATTTTTAAGGCGCCAAAGACAGCTCCTAGGATTCGATTTAGCAAGCCCAATGCGACAAGCTTGATGACTTTTGTCAGTACTTTAGCTATAAAAGAAATGCCAAATACGATGCAAATGAAAACAAGTATATACGAGACGGTGTTGAGAAGTACGGGGTTGAGAGTAGTGTAAATTTCGAGTTGACTTTTGGCGAGGTCGGCAAATAAGAAAGCACCCCAAAGACCTAAAACAAGCGCAATTAATGAAGCCACTTCGAGTAATAAGCCCTTTCGAAATCCTTGAATACAACCGTAGCCTAAACAAAGACCTAAAATCAAATCGATTGGATTGACAGCCATAAGCAGCAAGGTGCTACTTTTTTTGATATTCTACAATAAAAGGGAAAGGAGTATCTTCGTATTCCAATGGCAAAAACTTCACAAAATAGTTTGGCAAAGCAAAGATGGGACAAGCTTGTTACCGTATTAACAGATCGCTTTTCCGATGGTGAAAGCTTAGATGTTGAAGGAATCTTATACTTGATAGGCTTGCAAGAGCTTGGACAATTGCACAAGCGCTTTAAAAAAGATGACAATGTCAATTTGATACACATAGGTATTTGCCGTGTTCTAGAGCCTTATGGATACTATCGTTTTGATCATTACGATGCCGACGGTTGGCCCCATTTTGAATTGCTTGAAAATCTACCCAATCTAAAAGCAGGGGAACAAGGAGTCCTCCTAAAATCGGCTATCGTGGATTATTTCTTAGAGCGTGGTTTGATTGAATAAAACCTTTATTTTTGCAGCATGATAGACCTGGTGCAACAACATCTACAATCGGTGCATACTTTTGAAGCCGATACTGCGGAAGCCGTAGAAGCGTTTCGAATTGAATACGCAGGGAAAAAAGGAATTCTCAATGCTCTTTTTGCCTCTTTTAGAGAGGTGCCTCCTGAGGAGAAAAAAGAATACGGGCAGTTATTGAATCAACTCAAGCAAGCTGTTGCGGATAAAGTAAAGCACTTACAAGCCGCTACTTCTCAAGCCAAGCAAAAAGGAACTGTAGAAGATCCATTTAGACCGGCTTTTCCAGTTGAAATTGGCAGCAGGCATCCTTTGTCATTGGTGCGTAATCGTATCGTGGAAATTTTTTCTCAGGTAGGGTTTTCAATTTCAGAAGGTCCTGAAATAGAGGACGATTGGCATAATTTTACCGCCTTAAATTTGCCTGAGTACCACCCTGCTCGGGATATGCAAGACACTTTCTTTATTCAAACAAATCCCGATATTTTATTGCGAACACATACTTCTTCTGTTCAAGTTCGCTATATGGAAAACAACAAACCGCCGATACGGACACTTTCACCAGGGCGTGTTTTTAGAAATGAGGCAATATCGGCTCGGGCACATTGTATTTTTCATCAAATTGAAGGCCTGTATATAGACGAGAAAGTCTCCTTTGCTGATTTAAAACAAATGCTGCTTTATTTTACCAAATCTCTTTTTGGAAAATCCAAAATCCGCTTGCGTCCTTCCTATTTTCCATTTACAGAGCCCAGTGCTGAAGTGGATATCTATTGGGGTTTGGAAACAGAGACAGATTACCGTATCACCAAAGGGACGGGTTGGTTAGAAATCATGGGGTGCGGTATGGTGGACCCCAATGTCCTTGACAATTGTGGAATTGACTCGGAAAAATACTCTGGCTATGCTTTTGGAATGGGGATTGAGCGTATTGCCATGTTGCTGTACCAAATCGGAGACATTCGTATGTTTTTTGAAAACGATATTCGTTTTTTAAAGCAGTTTAAGGGAAGTCTTTAAGACAGTATAGTACTGAGCTCTGCATATACATCTACTGGATCTTCGTTCAAATACAAAATCTTGTACACAGACTCAATAATGGGAATAGGGGTCATGCCATCATTGATCTGTATGGCTGAGTTGACAGCATAATATCCTTCCGCAACCATTTTTAGTTGCTTTTGAGTTTCAAGTACAGTAAGCCCTTTTCCGATTAACTCCCCAAAATTTCGATTCCGACTGTATTCTGAATACGCAGTTACCAATAAATCACCGAGATAAGCTGAGTGATTGATATTTCTTTTTGTTCCGTAGACGACTCTCAAAAACCGCTTCATTTCTCGAACCGAACTGCTGATAAGAACACTATTAAAATTATCGCCATACTCGAGGCCTTTTGAAATCCCTGCTGCCATGGCATAAATATTTTTAAGCATTGCGGCATATTCGATCCCGATTACATCGACCGAAGCTTTTGTATGGATATAGTCATTGCCTATTATTTCAGCCCAATTTTGAGCTGTTTTTTTTCTTGTAAAAGCGACGGTGAGGTAGGACTGTTTTTGTTTTGCTACTTCCTCAGCATGACTGGGTCCGCCAATAACACCAATTTGTTTTGTGGGGACTCCCAGAGTCGCTAAATGCGCTCCTAATACAAGTTGAGTTTCTGGTACAATTCCTTTAACAGCCGATAGTATGGTTTTGGTTTTTAAGAGAGCAGCTAATGGTTTTAGGACAGCGTCTATGAAAGCCGCGGGAATTGCTAGAATAACACTAACTGAATTTTGAAGAACCCATTCTGCACGGGTATCCATTGTAATATTTTCAGTAGTGAGTGATGCGGTAGCAATATAGTTGGGGTTCTTTCCTGTTTTTTCAATAGCGTCAATGACCGCTTGATCCCGTATGTACCAATATACGTGATGGCCATTGTCAGTGAGTATTTTGACAAGCGCGGTACCCCAACTACCACCACCAAAAACAGCAATAGGGGAATGGGTTTTTATTTTCAAGGTCAATAAGGAGCTATTTTAATACTTACGCCAGCCAAGTTTGCCAAGGAATTCTGCTTACTAACAGCAACAATCCAAGCGAGTAAAACAAACCAATTCGCAAGAATTTTTTTGAGTCTTCAGTTTGTCTTTTGTGCATGGACCAACCCATAGTGATCAAAACAATGGCTATTATATTGGTTACAGGATGCTCTACTAAATACAAGCGGGCTTCAGCATTTTTCATAACCCCACCCATTCCTAGAGCAGCCCATTGATCAAACCAAGGGGACACAAAATAAAGGAGCAAACCTATCAATAATTGGATGTGGGAAAAAATCAATCCAAAAAGAGAAATACGTAGATCTCTCGCTTCGAATCCTTTAGAATTTACCCTACCCATGAAGGCATTGGCAATCGCCAAAACAAGGATTAGTAAAACAAGATAAGCCCAATAAGAATGGACATTTTTAAGGATAGCGTACATAATTTTATGTGTTTGTTACAAAGATATTTCTTTTGGTTAAAGTTCAAATTTTATTCCTTGTGCCAGCGGTAAATTAGCAGAATAGTTTAGCGTATTTGTTTGTCTTCTCATATAAGCTTTCCAGGCATCTGATCCACTCTCTCTTCCACCCCCAGTTTCTTTTTCGCCACCAAAGGCGCCTCCAATCTCAGCTCCAGAGGTGCCAATATTGACATTGGCAATACCACAATCACTTCCCCAATGCGAAAGAAAGGTTTCGGCTTCTCCAATATTTTGAGTCATAATAGCAGAAGAAAGGCCTTGAGGCACATTGTTTTGAATAGCGATGGCATTTTCAACAGTTCCTGAATAGGGAATAACATATAGTAGAGGGGCAAACGTTTCCGTCTGTACGATAGGAGTTTCGGCAGTTACAGCTGCAATTGCAGGGGCCACATAGCACCCACTTTCGTAGCCTTTTCCACTTAGAACACCCCCTTTTACAATCCATTTTCCCCCTTGTTTTTCAACTTCCTTCAAGGCTGTCACAAAATGGGATACAGCTACCGAATCAATAAGAGGTCCAACGTGATTGCTTTCTTCAAGTGGGTTTCCAATTTTAAGTTGTTTGTATGCTTTTTGCAGACTTTGAACAACTTGCTCATAAATAGCCTCGTGTACTATTAAGCGTCGAGTAGAGGTACAACGTTGGCCACAGGTACCTACGGCACCAAAGACAGTGCCCATTAGGGTCATTTCTAAATTGGCGTCTGGGGTGACGATAATGGCATTGTTTCCTCCTAATTCCAAAAGATATTTTCCCAAACGGGCAGCTACCGTTTGTGCCACACTTTTCCCCATAGCGGTAGAGCCTGTTGCAGATACAAGCGCAACACGTGGATCTTCGGCCAGCCATTTGCCTACTTCAGCACCCCCATTTAGTAGGCATGAAACTCCATTTGGAATATCATTCTCCTCGAGTACCTCACGAATTAAATTTTGACAGGCGACGCTACAATAAGGGGTCTTTTCACTGGGTTTCCAAACACATACATTACCACATACCCAAGCCAAGGCGACATTCCAGCTCCAAACGGCTACTGGAAAATTAAAGGCTGAAATTATTCCCACTACCCCCAACGGATGATATTGTTCATACATTCGGTGTTCGGGTCTTTCTGAATGCATGGTAAAACCGTGCAATTGGCGAGAAAGCCCTACAGCAAAATCACAAATATCAATCATCTCTTGAACCTCACCCAAGCCTTCTTGATACGATTTTCCCATCTCATAAGAAACCAAGGCTCCTAAAGCCTCTTTCTTTTCTCTAAGCTTGTTTCCAAATTGGCGAACCAATTCACCTCTTCTAG